>JBASFP010000102.1:0-47664 GCA_049653085.1 Polaromonas sp. | reverse complement strand
TGATTGAACCCGGCATCACCACCGGGGCTTACAAGGTTGAGCTGAAAGACGGCCAGCTGGTCTGGCGCGCCCCACAAGGCTCCGGCCTTGCCGATGCAAGCAGTGAGCCAGATGCCAGCATGGGCTTGAAGCTGCTGGTCAAGATCATCGGGCCGTTTGCGCCCGAAGAAATGCTCTAAAACACCCAAAAAACACCTTTTTAAGCTATTTTTAGGTGCCTTTTAGGCCTCTAGCCCAATAAATACGGGCGCAAGCAGCTACTGAATTAATAGTAATTAGAAAGCCTCAAGCGCCAGCGCCGTGACACAATCAGCACCTTCAACGATGCTGTCGCGCATGCCGGGGGCTTTGGTCAGCAAGTGGTCGGCGTAGAAGCGGGCGGTGGTGATTTTGGCTTTCATGAACTTAACGTCTAGGCCCTTGGCCAGCTCTGTTTGAGCCACCAGCAGTGAACGCGCCATCTGCCAGCCCGCCACCACATTGCCTGCCAGCATCAGGTACGGCACGCTGCCTGCAAACACCGCATTGGGGCTGTTTTTGCCAAAATCAACGACAAACTCAATCACGTCAACCAGCGCCAGGCGAGCGGCTTTCAGGCGCTTGACCACAGCCAGCGCATCGGCACTGCCATTTTTGAGCAACTCAGCTTCCGTCGCTTCAATTTGCAAGGCAATCCCTTTGGCCGTCTGGCCGCCATCGCGCATGGTTTTGCGGCCGATCAGATCGTTGGCCTGAATGGCCGTGGTGCCTTCATAAATCGTCAAGATTTTGGCGTCGCGGTAGTACTGCGCTGCACCGGTTTCTTCAATAAAACCCATGCCGCCGTGGACTTGTACGCCGGTTGACGTGACTTCCAGGCTCATTTCGGTGCTGTAGCCTTTGACCAGCGGCACCATGAATTCATAAAACGCCAGGTTTTGTTTGCGCACATCAGCATCGGGGTGGTGGTGGCTCGCGTCATAAGCCGCCGCAGCGCCGCTGGCCATGGCGCGGCAGCCTTCGGTGTAAGCGCGCATGGTCATCAGCATGCGCTTGACATCCGGGTGGTGAATGATGGGCGCGCTGGCTTTGATCGAGCCATCGACCGGGCGGCTTTGCACGCGGTCTTTGGCAAAACTGACGGCTTTTTGGTACGCCCGCTCGGCCACCGCAATGCCTTGCATGCCAACGGCGTAGCGAGCCGAGTTCATCATGATGAACATGTACTCCAGGCCGCGATTTTCTTGCCCGACGATGTAGCCCACAGCACCACCGTTGTCACCATACTGCAGCACGGCGGTGGGCGATGCCTTGATGCCCATCTTGTGCTCAATGCTGACGCAATGCACGTCGTTGCGAGCGCCCAAAGCGCCGTCTTTACCGACCATGAATTTGGGGACGACAAACAGGCTGATGCCCTTGACGCCTTCGGGCGCGCCCGTGACGCGAGCCAACACCAGATGGACGATGTTGTCGGCCATGTCGTGCTCACCGTAGGTGATGTAAATCTTGGTCCCAAACACCTTGTACGTACCGTCGGCCTGCGGCTCGGCCCGTGAACGCACGGCGGCCAAGTCTGAGCCCGCCTGCGGCTCGGTCAGGTTCATGGTGCCTGTCCATTCGCCGCTGACCAGTTTTTCCAGATAGGTTGCTTTCAATTCATCACTGCCCGCTGTCAGCAGCGCTTCAATCGCGCCGTCGCTCAGCAATGGGCACAGCGCAAAGCTCATGTTGGCCGAGTTCAGCATTTCACCGCAGGCCGCGCCAATGGTTTTGGGCAAGCCCTGACCGCCATATTCAGCCGGATGCTGCAGCGCCTGCCAGCCGCCTTCAGCGTATTGCTTGAAGGCTTCTTTAAAACCTGGTGTGGTGGTGACAACACCGTTTTTAAAGCTCGACGGGTTGATGTCGCCCGCCCAGTTCAGTGGTGCGAGCACGCCTTCGTTGAATTTGGCGCATTCTTCAAGCACCGCCTGCGCCGTGTCAAAGCCCGCATCTTCAAAGCCGGGGATTTTGGCGACCTGTTCAATGTCAGCTATGTGCTGAATGTTGAACAGCATGTCTTTGAGGGGGGCTTTGTAGGTCATGTTTTGTCTCGTGAATTCGGGTTCAAGTTTCCAACGCTAAGGCGCAAAGATGCAAAGGTCGCGAAGAAAACATAGAACCTTTGCGTTCTTGGCGTTCTTTGCGACTTTGCGTTGGAAACTTATTTATGTTTTAAAGCGCAGCCGTCAGCTCAGGCACAGCGGTGAACAAATCAGCCACCAAACCATAATCCGCCACGCTGAAGATCGGTGCTTCTTCGTCTTTGTTGATGGCAACAATCACCTTGCTGTCCTTCATGCCAGCCAGGTGCTGAATAGCGCCTGAAATGCCAGCAGCGATATACAGTTGCGGCGCCACAATCTTGCCGGTTTGGCCCACTTGCCAGTCGTTCGGTGCGTAGCCTGCATCCACCGCAGCGCGCGATGCGCCCAAAGCCGCGCCCAACTTGTCAGCCAGCGGCGTCATCACTTCGGTGAATTTTTCACCAGAGCCCAATGCCCGGCCACCGGAAACAATGATCTTGGCGGCGGTCAACTCTGGGCGATCGTTCTTGGCAATTTCTGAGCCGAGGAAAGTGGTTTTTCCGCTGTCGGCCACGCCAGTCAATACTTCGATGGCGGCACTGCCGCCAGACGCTGGCGCAGGATCAAAACCCGTGGTACGCACGGTGATGACTTTAGTGGCGTCCAGACTTTGCACCGTGGCAATCGCGTTGCCAGCGTAAATCGGGCGCTCAAAAGTGTCAGGTGCATCGACCTTGGTGATATCGGAAATCTGACCGACATCCAGCGATGCCGCCACGCGCGGCGCGATGTTTTTGCCAGAGGCCGTGGCGGGGAAAAGAATATGCGAATAGTTGGCTGCAATGGACAGGATTTGCGCCGCCATGTTTTCAGCCAGGCCATGGGCGAAATGATCGCCGTCAACGTGAATGACCTTGGCAACACCGGCAATCGTTGCAGCGGCTTTTGCAGCGCCATCAGCACCCTTGCCTGCTACCAAAATGTGAACATCACCGCCGCATTGGGCGGCTGCTGTCACGGTGTTCAGGGTGGCTGGCTTGATGCTGGCGTTGTCGTGTTCGGCAATAACTAGAGTAGACATGTTTAGATGACCTTTGCTTCGTTCTTGAGTTTGTCAACCAGCGCGGCCACATCGGCCACTTTGATACCAGCGCTGCGCTTGGGCGGCTCGCTGACTTTGAGGGTTTTGATGCGAGGCTTGACGTCGACACCCAGGTCTTCAGGCTTGAAGTTGTCCAGTTGCTTTTTCTTGGCCTTCATGATGTTGGGCAGCGTGACGTAACGCGGCTCATTCAGACGCAAATCTGTCGTGATGATGGCTGGCAATGTGAGTGACAAAGTCTCCAGACCACCATCAACTTCACGGGTGACTTTGGCAACACCATCAGCGACTTCAACCTTGGAGGCAAACGTGGCTTGAGGCCAGCCGAGCAGCGCGGCCAGCATTTGGCCCGTCTGGTTGCAGTCATCGTCAATCGCTTGCTTGCCCAGAATGACGAGTTGCGGTTGCTCTTTTTCGACGAGTGCCTTGAGCAGCTTGGCCACGGCCAGCGGCTGCAGCTCTTCAGCGGTTTCAACCAGAATCGCGCGGTCGGCACCAATGGCCATCGCGGTGCGCAAGGTTTCCTGGCACTGCAACAGGCCGCAGCTGACGGCAATGACTTCGGTGACAGCGCCCTTTTCTTTCAGGCGTGTGGCTTCTTCAATCGCGATTTCGTCAAAAGGGTTCATGCTCATTTTGACGTTGGCGATGTCAACGCCCGTGCCATCAGATTTGACGCGGACTTTGACGTTGTAATCGACGACACGTTTGACAGGGACTAAAACCTTCATTTGACGGGCTCCAAAGTTACTGGATGAGTTAGTTGACGTTAACGTAAAGGTAAACCACTGATTCTATGCTTTTGACCCAAACCTTTGACTTTTGGATCACTGTGCAGTCGAGTTTACAGAAAAAAGAACGGTCGTTCTATTTTTACACTACTTTAGGGGGATTCACCCACTTTGGGATCTGTCTTGGTATGCACCACCTGCTGGGGAAACGGTATCTCAATGCCGTTTTGGCGCAGCGCGTCAAGCACGGCCAAATTAACCTGAGAACGCAGATTTTGCTGGCCATTTTCAGGGTCAGTCATCCAGTAGTTAAGCGTGAATTCCAGACCACTTGCACCAAAGTTGGTCAGGTTCACCACCGGGCCGGGGTCTTTGAGCACACGCTCCTGGGCTGCCGCAGCATCTGTCAGCAAGCGCATGACCAGTTCAACATCGCTGTCGTAGCCGACCGACACCACGGTTGACTGCAACACCCGCAAATCAGCCAGCGATAAGTTTTCAATCCGGTTACTGATAAACATTTCATTGGGAACGATGGACTCACGCCCCGACAAAGCGCGTACAACCGTGTAACGCGCCCGAATGTCCGTGACCATGCCCTCAAAAGTGTCGACCCGAACGTTGTCGCCAATCCGCACGCTACGCTCGGCCAGCATGACAAAGCCACTCACATAGTTGGCGGCCAGTTTTTGCAGGCCAAAGCCCACGCCGACACCAATCGCGCCACCCAGCACTGACAGCGCCGTCAGGTCGATACCCACCGCTGAAAGCGCCAGCAGCAAGCCAATAAAAACCAGCGTTACCCGCGTGGCGTTGCTCACTGCCTTGCGCAATGACAACTCGCTACCGGTTGCCGTGCGCAGCAAACGCGCCTCAATGGCAGACGATATCCAGAGCGTGATCAAAATCACCACGCCTGCGGTCAGCGTACCCTCAATGATGTTGCGCACGGACAGCGTGGTGGCGCCCATCTTCCATTTGATGTCGTCCAGCTCTTCCAATATCACCGGCAGCAAACCACTCACCCACAGCAGCATGGCAAGCCAGGCCAGCCAGGAAATCGAGCGCTCCAGCGCCCGCACCCATGGCGCATTTTTAAACGCGACCTGCAGCACCTTCACGCCCAGGCGGATCACCGCCAGCGACACCAAAACCGGAATCGCCACCTTGAACACCGCCAGCGGAAACACCCGCGACAAAAACATGCTGGCAACATAGGCCAGACTGAGCAGCATCAGCGGGAAAAGCACACCGTCAATGATCCGTTTGCCAAACAGGATGGAGTTGTCATCCACGTTCGCGCTGATTCGGCGAACCAGCCGCACGATGCCCCAAGCCAGCAGCGCGCAGGCCATGACAACGCCAATTTCAACCAGCGCGGATGGCTGCGTGAGCGACATCAGCCATTCGTCCAGGCTGTCAATGCGGCGCTTGGGGTAAGCCGCCGAACCTGAAAACAGACCTGGCGGGAAAAGCGTGTTCAAACTCATGCTGACCATTGTGGCTTTCTTTTGTCGATGAAAGCCTGGACACCTTCTTGGGCTACCGGGTGACTCATGTTGCAGGCCATGGTTTGGCCGGCCAACTGGTAGGCGGCTTCGATATTGGTTTCACGCTGTTTGTAGAACAGCGCTTTGCCCATGGCAATGGCTTCGCGTGGTTTGGCCAAGATGGATGCCACGAGTTTGTCAGTCTCGGCATCCAACCCATCAAGAGGCGCTACACGATTGACCAGTCCACGAACCCGCGCCTCGTCAGCCGAGATGAACTCACCTGTCAGCAACATTTCCATGGCCTGCTTGGCGGGCATATTGCGCACCAGCGGCACGCTGGGCGTAGCGCAAAACAGGCCAACGTCAATGCCGTTCACCCCAAAGGTGGCGGTGGTAGCGGCCACGGCCAAATCACATTGCGCCACCAGCTGGCAACCCGCAGCGGTGGCCAAGCCATGCACTTTGGCAATCACAGGTACGGGCAAATTTTGAATCGTCAGCATCATGCGGGTGCATTGTGCAAACAGCTTTTGGTAGTAAGCCAATTCAGGGTTGGCACGCATGTCTTTGAGGTTATGCCCAGCGCAAAAAGCCTTGCCTGTGGCGGCAATCACCACCAGGCGCGCCGTGGCATCGAGCGCGACAAAGTCAAGCGCAGCTTGCATCGCGGCCAGCATGTCATGGCTCAAGGCGTTGAAAGTGCCGGCGCGGTTCAGCATCAGGGTGTGGACACCCCGGTCGTCGCGGGTGTGCAGCACGGGAGGCGGTAGTTCAGTTGTCATGGTGTTTTCAATTTGGTCGTGCAGACAAGCTTACCGCAAAAATAATGCACAAATTGCTACAAAATAGATAGCTGAAAAGTGCTTCTTCAAGGCAATATTTACGCGCAGTTGAGTCTGACATTAAGATGACTGGTTTAACCCGCGCATTGACAATGACTTCAACAAATTTACTCAGCCGCTTTCGTTATTTAACCTTTGCCCTGGCGCTTTGCATGGGCCTGGCCAGTTGCTCAAAGCAGGACACGACGGCCGCACCAGCAGCCATTGCCCCAGCCCAGTCGTACGACGCTGTCGCCAAAGACGGCAAAGGCTTTACCGCTGGCGCGATGATGAGCGCGCAAACCGTTTACGTTCTGTTTGACGCGCAATGCCCGCACTGCGGCATGCTGTGGAACGCATCGCAGCCGTTGCAGAAAAAAGTGAAGTTTGTCTGGATTCCGGTGTCGCTGATGAACCCCAAAAGCACGTTGCAAGGCGCTGCGTTGCTGACCGCCCCGAACCCGGTTGAGATGATGTCGTCGCATGAAGGCGCCTTGTTGGCAGGCACAGGCGGCATGATCGCTGACCCCAACCCATCACCAGAAGCGCAAGCGGCGATCAAATCCAACACCCAGCTCTTTAACAGCCTGGGCGCTACGTCAGTGCCTTACATCGTGGCTAAAAATGCGCGCAGCGGTGCTGTCGTGACCCATTCCGGCGCACTGCAGACGCCTGCTCTGGCAGCGTTTTTAGGTGTTGATTAAGCGACGTAGATTCCGTTTTATTGAATCGGCTGTAAGAATCTGGCAGCCAGCGCGACTCAGTGTCATGCAACTATTGAACGCAACAACACGCGCCATTCTCAGCAAGCTATGCTGCGTATTACCTGCAATCACCGTACACGGTATCAGCGCCGCGATGGGGCTGATGCTGGATCCTGCCCCGGCGCACTGCGGCAAGGCCGAGCCTGTCGCGCTAGCCGCGCCCCCAGCAACAGCGCAACGCCTGGCGGGCAGCCATGTTGCGCAAGGCCAACGCGACATCGCCTGGGCCTGGCTGGGCACACCGACTGACCGCTACCCCCACACGGCGCTGGGTTCTCGTACCCACGCGGGCAGCGTGCATGTGCTGACCACGGCGTCTGCGGGCGGTCAGCAAGAAATCGTTTACCGCTTGCCCCTGCACCGCGTCTTTGAAGACTTGACGCTACGCCTGGTCGATATTGACCAGGACGGTCGGGACGAGATCATCGTTGTCGAAGCGGACGCGCTGCGTGGGGCCAGTGTGGTGGTGCTGGGCTTGTCAGACTCACCACAAGGCAAAAGCCTGAAGGAACTGGCTCGCAGCCCGCCAGCGGGCTCGACCTTTCGCTGGCTTAATCCTGTGGGTGTGGCAGACTTTGATGGAGACGGCAAGCTGGACGTGGCCGCCGTCATCACCCCACACATTGGTGGCGTGCTGACGCTGTACCACTACCGCCCGCCACAGCTCGTGCCCTACGCCAGCGCGATGGACACCTCCAACCACCTGATGGGGTCGCCCGAGCAGCAACTGAGCGCGGTCATCCAGCAGCCTGGCCAACGCCCCACCATCCTGGTGCCCGACATGAGTCTGAAAGCCCTGCACGCCCTGCGCTGGGAAGGCAGCGGCGCAAATGGCAGGTTCAAGGAACTGGCCGACGTGATGACGCTGCCTGCGCGCGTGCAGCGCCTCACCCTGACGCCAGGCGCATCAGGTGCAGCATGCGTTTTGCTGGCCGACAACACCTGGCGGCGCGTGGTGTTGACGACGACGCATTGAACACGGGCGCGTGACATGCTATGTTTTTAGTAGCTGCTTGCACCCGTATTTATTGGGCTACAGCCATATTTAACCCTTAAAAAGGCGTAAAAAAGCCCCGAAACTTGTCATTTCGGGGCTTTTTGCATCTGGCGGAATCGGAGAGATTCGAACTCTCGATGAGGCTCTACACCCCATACTCCCTTAGCAGGGGAGCACCTTCGGCCACTCGGTCACGATTCCAGAAAATCTATTATCTCACAACACCATCAGGAAGCAGCCTGATCCAGGTCAAACGCCTTGTGCAGCGCGCGCACGGCCAGCTCCATGTATTTTTCGTCGATCACGACCGATGTTTTGATCTCGCTGGTCGAAATCATCTGGATGTTGATGCCCTCTTCAGCCAGCACTTTGAACATTTTGCTGGCAATGCCGACATGGCTGCGCATGCCGATACCGACGATGCTGACCTTGCAGATTTTGGCGTCGCCGATGACTTCAGTGGCTTTCAACTCAGGCAACACTTTGTCTTTGAGCAAGTCCATTGCCTTGGCGTAGTCGTTGCGGTGGACGGTGAAGCTGAAGTCGGTTTTGCCGTCTTTGCTGATGTTCTGGATGATCACATCGACTTCAATGTTCGCGTCGGCCACTGCGCCCAAAATCTGGTACGCAATGCCAGGGGTGTCTGGCACGCCGAGAACAGAAATTTTGGCTTCGTCGCGGTTAAATGCGATGCCCGATACGATGGCTTGTTCCATGTTTTCGTCTTCCTCAAAGCTGATGAGCGTGCCAGATTTGGCCTCGATGTTGATGTCAATGTCCCAGTCGGTAAAGCTGGACAGTACCCGCAGCGGCACCTTGTATTTGCCTGCAAATTCCACCGAACGGATCTGCAACACTTTGGAGCCCATCGACGCCATTTCCAGCATCTCTTCAAAGCTCACAGTTTGCAAACGGCGAGCTTCGGGCACCACGCGCGGGTCGGTGGTGTACACGCCGTCCACGTCGGTGTAAATCAGGCATTCGTGCGCTTTGAGTGCTGCGGCAATTGCCACGGCTGATGTGTCAGAACCGCCACGCCCCAGCGTGGTGATGTTGCCGCCGTCGTCAACACCTTGAAAGCCCGTGATGATGACGACCTTGCCAGCATCTAAATCAGCGCGCACTTTCTTGTCGTCTATCGACTCGATACGCGCCTTGGTGTAGGCCGTGTTGGTCTTGATGGCGACTTGCCAGCCCGCATAGCTGACAGATGGCATACCTTCGGCTTGGAGCGCGATGGCCAGCAGCGCGCTGGATGCCTGCTCGCCCGTAGCGGCCAGCGCGTCAAGCTCGCGGCTGTGCGTGTCACCGGGCGATGCCAATGACAGCTCTTTGGCCAGGCCGAGCAAGCGGTTGGTTTCGCCAGACATGGCGCTGGGCACCACCACCATCTGGTGGCCAGCACGTGCCCACTTGGCCACGCGCTTGGCGACGTTTTTGATGCGCTCGGTTGAACCCATCGACGTGCCGCCGTATTTATGAACGATTAAAGCCATTTTTTGTTTGAATTTGAAGACGTTGCTAACGATAGCAAAGCCGCAAATTATAGCCAGCGGACAAGTGGCAACTAGGGTAAGTACGCAATCACGTCGCCATGCCTTTCGACGAAGCCGCTGGCTACTTTGATGTGGAGTTGCTTGCCACGGTCTGTGCAATGGGCAATCTGGCTTTGAAGTTCGGCCAACTGGGCTGTGCTGGGGCTGACATGGTGATTTGACTTTAGCCAGTGGCGCAAAGCATTGCCTTGGCGCTCTGGGCTCAAACCTTGCAATGCCGTAATGAGAGGTGGGTTGCCTGTCTTTGCTATGTCTTCAATAGCTACCTGCACCAGTATTGATTGAGCCTCAGCCGCATGCGCTGCGGAACGGGCAAAGGTTTGTCTGAACTGCGGAAAGGTTTTTTCAAGCGCTGGAATCAAGTCGTGGCGAATGCGGTTGCGAGTGAATTGCGTGTTGGTATTGGTTGGGTCTTCAACCCAGCCCTGGCCGATGTTGAGGCTGCCGGGATGTCGCGCTTCTAAACCTTTCTCGGCCAAGTACGAACGAATCTCAAGCGATGTCATGCCCAGCAGCGGGCGCACAAACTCAACGCCGTCGCGCTGCCAGAAAGCAGGCATGGCGGACAAGCCCGGGAGCCCGGCCCCACGACTGAGCGCCAGCAACAGCGTTTCAATCTGGTCATCTGCATGCTGCGCAATCGCTATTGATTTAATAGCTTCTTGCGCCCGATTTTGTTGGGCTTTAGCATCATTTAGCTCTCTAATTTTGCCAGAGAGTGCGGCATAACGTGCTTTGCGTGCCGCGTCTTCAGGGCTTTGACCACTAGACGCTTTGGCATCCACATGCACCACATGCAGCGGCACACCAAGCGCCGCGCAAAACGCCGCACAATGCGCCACAAAGTCATCAGCAGCCGCCTGCAAACCGTGGTGAATATGAATCGCCTGTACCTGGCCGGGGTGCTGATTGGCCAGCATCAAAAGCAAAGCGGTGGAGTCTGCGCCGCCGCTGTAAGCAACGGCCACAGGTGTCCGAACGTCGATATCCAGACGTATCAAGCTATTTGTTGTCAGCTTTGGTATCCGTAAAACGCCCATAACTTTGCAGACGCTCGTAACGCCTGTCCAGCAGTTCCTTGACTTTCAAGTCACTGACCTGCCTGAACGCATCGTTCAAGGCACGTTTTAAAAACGCCGCCATCTGCTTATGGTCGCGGTGCGCGCCGCCTACGGGCTCGTTGACGATTTTATCGATCACGCCCATAGCTTTGAGTCGGTGCGCGGTGATGCCCAGTGCCTCAGCAGCAACCTCGGCTTTGTCAGATGTCTTCCACAAAATCGATGCGCAGCCTTCGGGACTGATGACCGAGTAGATGGAATATTGCAGCATCACCACCTGGTCGGCCACCGAGATAGCCAGCGCCCCGCCGGAGCCGCCTTCGCCAATGATGGTGGTGATGATGGGGACTTCGAGCTGCGCCATTTCAAAAATATTGCGGCCAATGGCTTCAGACTGGCCGCGTTCTTCGGCATCAATGCCGGGGTACGCGCCCGGTGTGTCCACAAAGGTAAAAACGGGCAGGCCAAACTTTTCGGCCGTTTTCATCAGCCGCAGTGCCTTGCGGTAGCCCTCGGGCTTGCTCATGCCAAAGTTGCGCAAGCCGCGCTCTTTGGTGTCACGACCTTTTTGATGGCCTAGCACCATGCAGGCCGTACCGTTAAAACGCGCCAGGCCGCCAACGATCGACAGGTCGTCAGAAAAATGTCGGTCGCCGTGGAGCTCTACAAAGTCAGTGAAAATTTCGCGGATGTAGTCCAGCGTGTAGGGACGCTCGGCGTGGCGGGCGATTTTGGTGATTTGCCACGGCGTTAAATCGCTGTAAATGTCTTTGGTGAGCTGCTGACTTTTTTTGGCGAGCTGATCAATTTCTTCTGAAATATCAACCGCTGACTCGGTTTGCACGTAGCGCAACTCTTCGATTTTCCCCTCAAGGTCAGCAATCGGTTGCTCAAAATCAAGGAAGGTTTTTTTAGCCATTTAGCATGTCCTTATCAGTCCTTCAAAACCGGAATTGTGTCCAACGAGCGCCAAATATACCAAGTTGCCACACTGCAATACGGCGCCCAGGCGGCGGCGACCTCACGCGCGTCGCTGCGGCTGACCGATTCGCCTGAAAAATAATTTTTACTGATGCCGTTGATCAGCCCCACATCGTCGAGCGGCAACACATTGGGCCGGCTCAGGTAAAACATCAAAAACATCTCGGCCGTCCAGCGGCCAATGCCGCGAATGGCCACCAGCTCGGCAATGATGGCTTCGTCGTCCATCGCCTGCCAGTCCTTGACATGCACAGTACCTGCGTCAAAGTGGATCGACAAATCCACCAGGTATTCAATCTTGCGGGCGCTCAAACCTGCGGCGCGCATGTCGTCGACTTTCAGCTTCAATACATACGCTGGACTCATCTTTTTGGGCAGCGCCTCAAACCGATGCCACACGGTTTGCGCCGCCTTGACCGAAATCTGCTGACCCACAATGCTGCGCGCCAAGGTGCTGAAAGCATCGCCCCGGGTTTGCAGGGTGGTGTTGGGAAACTGCGGAATCAGCCGCTTCATCACCCGGTCTTTTTTAATCAGATGCTTGCAGGCGTCTACCCAGTAGTCGGGCACATGCGGCACATCTGGAGCATCAGTAGTCGCTACTTTTTTCATAGCTACTTGCGCCCGTATTCATTGGGTAAAAGGCATAAAACACATATAAAAATCATGCTTTTGTTACCCAAATCGTGCCATTTGGCGAATCTTTCAGCTCAATGCCCTGCGCCAGCAAGTCCTGGCGAATTCGATCAGCCTCGGCAAAGTTTTTAGCCAGCTTGGCCGCAGCCCGCTGATCAATGAGTAATTGAATGCTGGCTTCACCAAGTGCCGACCCGGCCTTCAGATACGCCGACGGGTCGCCTTGCAGCAGCCCGAGACAAGCCCCCAACCCTTTGAGCAAACCCGCCAGTTCGGCTGATCTGGTTTTATTCACTTCACTGGCCAGATCAAACAGCACAGCCACCGCTTCAGGCGTGCCAAAGTCATCGTCCATCGCGGCCTTGAAGCGGGCTGCAAACGGGTTAGTCCAGTCAACTTCGCTCGCTACGGGCTGAACGGCGTGCAACGCCGTGTACAAGCGCTTCAAAGCACCCCGCGCGTCGTCCAGATGCACATCGCTGTAGTTCAACGCGCCCCGGTAATGCGCCCGCACCAGAAAAAAGCGAACCGTCTCGGCATCGTACTTTTCAAGCACATCACGAATGGTGAAAAAATTGCCCAGGCTTTTGGACATTTTTTCGTTGTCGATATTGACAAATCCGTTATGCATCCAGGTCGTCGCCATCGGCTTGCCAAAAGCCGCTTCGCTTTGGGCGATTTCGTTTTCATGGTGGGGGAATTGCAAGTCTGCGCCGCCGCCATGGATGTCAAATGTCTCACCCAGCGTGGCGCAGCTCATGGCCGAGCATTCGATGTGCCAGCCGGGACGCCCTTTGCCATAAGCGCTGTCCCACTTGGCATCAATCGGCTCGCTGGCCTTGGCCGACTTCCAGAGCACAAAATCCAGCGGGTCATGTTTGCCGTCGTCAACCGCCACCCGCTCACCAGAGCGCAACTCATCGAGCGACTTGCCTGACAGCTTGCCGTAGCCCGCAAACTTGCGTACCGCGTAGTTCATGTCGCCATTGCTGGCCTGGTACGCCATGCCTTTGGCAGCCAGCGTGGCAATGATGCCCAACATCTGCGGCACGTAATCTGTTGCGCGGGGTTCCAGCGTCGGCGGCTCAATGCCCAGCTTGCCGATGTCCTCGTTCATGGCCAGCACCATCTCGTCGGTCAACGCCCGGATGCTGATACCGCGCTCAACCGCACGCTTGATGATTTTGTCGTCAATGTCGGTGATGTTGCGGACGTAGGTCACTTGCAGGCCAGACGTTTTCAGCCAGCGCTGGGCCACATCAAACGCCATCATCATGCGGGCATGGCCGATGTGACAGTAGTCGTAAATCGTCATCCCGCACACGTACATGCGTACCTGGCCGGGGACTAATGGCGAAAATTGCTCCACGCGGCGGCTCAGCGTGTTGTAAATGCGAAGGCTCATGGATTGGCTGGTTGCGGGGCTGGATACGGGGCTGTTCGGTGCAGATTGAACCTTACCCCTCGGCTACAATCCACCAGTATAGCCAGCCCGGTTGCGGGTGCAAAATTGGCTCAAAAGCATTAGAAATTCAAGAGGTTTTATGGTCACGCCAGCATCCGTTAAGAACATCACGACTGCCGCCTTGCGCGCATTGTGTGTGGCCTTTGTCTTGACCGCCATCACCGCCCATGCCGACGATTACGCCGATGTCAATATTCTGGTGCGTGCCGGCAAGCTGGGTGAGGCCTTGGCCAAAGCCGACCAATACCTGGCCAGCAAGCCACGTGACCCGCAAATGCGCTTTATCAAAGGTGTGATTCAAACTGAAGCCGGCAAGCCCGCAGATGCGATTGCCACGTTCACGCAAATCACGCAAGACTACCCCGAGCTGCCAGAGCCCTACAACAACCTGGCAGTTTTGTACGCTGGCCAGAGCCAGTTTGACAAGGCACGCGCCGCGTTAGAGATGGCCATCAGAACCAACCCCAGCTACGCCACCGCGCATGAAAATCTGGGCGATGTGTATGCCAAGCTGGCCAGCCAGGCCTACAGCAAGGCTTTGCAACTTGACGGCGGCAATACGGGTGTGCAGCCCAAGCTGGCGCTGATTCGCACACTGTTTGCGCCTGATGCCAAAGGGCAAAAGCCAGGCATCAACCCACAGTCATCCGGCCCCGTGACTGCAGCTCCCGTCGCCAAAGCACCCGTCGCAGCCCCGCCACCAGCCGCACCAATTGCCACACCCGCAGCACCCGTTGCCAGTTCAGCCGCTGAAAAAGAAGTTGAAGCCGCCGTGCGTAGTTGGGCCTCTGCCTGGGCTGCCAAAGACATGCCGGGCTACCTTGGGGCCTATGGCAAAGAATTTGACCCGCCCGGCAGCGTGGGCCGCAAAGCCTGGGAAGAAGACCGCCGCAGCCGCATCATGGGCAAATCCAGCATCAGCGTCAAGCTCAATGACCTGGCGGTTTCTGTCAATGGCAGCAAAGCGGTGGTCAAGTTCAAACAGGCCTACAGCGCCGACTCCTTGAATGTCTCCAGCCGCAAAACACTGGAACTGGTCAAAGCCGGGGAGCGCTGGGTCATCGTCCGTGAGTCCACGGGTTGATGCTCAAGCTCGTAAGCGCGCTACCCAGGCACGTTTTTTTGGCTTGACGCGATGACGTGGGACTTGAAAAATATAGCGGTGACGGCTGCGTGCATGGCGCTGTCAATGATGTTGTACGCCTTGCCCGCACACGCCGAAGTCAAAAAGCGCAAAAAGTCCGTTGACGCCAGCGCCACAGAAAAGCGCAAGCCCAAACCCCGCAAAGTCAAAGCACAACCCGCACCAGTTTCAGCAACGCGAGAAAACCGCGACGGCCAGGCCGAGGCCAGGCTGATTGACATTTACAAGTTGATTGGCCAGGCCAAGACTCGCCAGGCACTACCGCTGGCCGAACGCCTGGTGCGTGAGCACCCCAACTTTCAATTGGCGCAGCTTGTCTACGGTGACTTGTTGACGGCTCAGTTAGGGCCGGTGCGGGTCATGGGCAATGTGCCAGACACCACCGCCAAAGCCGCTGCCTTGCCCCTGGCAGACCTGCGCAAAGAGTCACTGCTTCGCCTGCAAGCACTGCGTGACAGGCCTGCTGCGGGCATGATCCCGTCTCAACTCATCAACCTGTCAGCACAGAACAAGCACGCGATTGCCATTGATGCCTCCCGCTCGCGCCTGTACCTGTTTGAAAACGGCGTCACCGGCTTGAAACTGCTGGGCGACTACTACATTTCGGTCGGCAAATCGGGCATTGAAAAAACGGTTGAGGGCGATTTGCGCACGCCGCTGGGCGTGTACTTTGTCACCAGCAACCTGGATCCCAAGTCGCTGAAAGACTTTTACGGCTCAGGTGCGTTGCCCATCAACTACCCGAACCAGCTAGACCTCAAACGCGGCAAGACCGGCAGTGGCATCTGGCTGCACGGCACACCACCGACACAGTTTTCACGCGCGCCGCTGGCCACCGACGGCTGTGTGGTGCTGGCCAACCCGGATCTGGAGCGCATCATTCGCACGGTGCGGGTACGCACAACCCCGGTGGTGATTGCGCAAAGCCTGAAATGGGTTGCACCGCAAACCATCAAAGCTGACAACAAGCCTTTTGAAGATGCACTAAAGGCATGGCAAAACGCCAAATCAAGCGGTGACATGGCGCGCCTGATGAGCTGGTACACGCCAGACTTCACCAGCAACGGCAAAACACTGGCGCAATGGACACCTGCCTTGCAAGCCGAAATCAAAAAACTTGATGGTCGAAACCTGGAGCTCAAAGACGTGTCTTACCTGCGCTGGACAGACGCCAACGACACGATGGTGGTAACCTTTGGCGAGTTGGCTCAGGGCGCCAAAACAGGCCAGACCAAACGCCAATACTGGATCCGCCAGGGCAGCCAGTGGAAAATATTTTTTGAAGGAATCATCGGATGACAAATCCCTTTTTATCGTCACGCCGCGCAGTTGTTGCAGCTGCTTTTTTAGCGACAACTTTCGGCATCACCAACGCCTATGCGCAAGCCGCACCCAAGGTCAAATTTGCCACCAGTGAAGGCGATTTTGTCGTTGAGGTCTACCCGGACAAAGCACCCAAAACCGTTGCCAACTTTTTGCAGTACGTCAAAGACAAGCATTACGACGGCACGATTTTTCACCGCGTGATCAGCAACTTCATGGTGCAGGGCGGCGGCTTTGATGCGGCCTATGCCCAAAAGCCCACCCGCCCGCCCGTCGTGCATGAAGGACAAGACGCACTCAGCAAAGGCGGCCCACGCAATGTGGAAGGCACGCTGGCCATGGCGCGTACCAATGACCCTAACTCAGCCTCATCACAGTTTTTCATCAACGTCAAAGACAACGCATTTTTAGACCCCACCGTCATCCCGCCAGGCGACCCGGTGCCCAGGTTTGAATACGGCGGCCGGGTGTACGAAAACACGCCGCGCGCCCAACTGCTGGGTGCATCGCAGCTGTTTGGCTACACCGTGTTTGGCAAAGTCACCAGCGGCATGGACGTGGTCAATAAAATCAAGGCCACACCCACAGGTGCAGGTGGCCCCTTTCCGACAGACGTGCCCAAAACGCCTGTCCTGATCAAATCCGCAACTCTTCTTAACTAAACCATCTAAGGCATTCTCATGAGCAATCCCCAAGTCGAACTCCACATCACAGGACACGGCGTCATCACGCTGGAACTGGACGCCGCCAAAGCGCCCAAAACCGTCGCCAACTTTTTAAGCTATGTCGCCAAAGGCCACTATGCAGGCACCGTGTTTCACCGCGTGATTCCGGGCTTCATGGTGCAAGGCGGCGGTTTTGCTGTCGGCATGAAGCAAAAAGACACCGATGCCAACATTGAAAACGAAGCCACCAACGGTTTGAAAAACGACAAGTACACCGTGGCCATGGCGCGCACCAACGAGCCGCATTCAGCCAGCTCACAGTTTTTCATCAACGCATCAAACAACGGCTTTTTAAACCACACCGCACCCAGCGGCTCTGGCTGGGGCTACGCCGTGTTTGGCAAAGTCATCAGTGGCATGGACGTCGTTGACAAGATTGAAGGCGTTAAAACCGGCAACAAAATGGGCCATGGCGACGTGCCTGTCACCGATGTTGTGATTGAAAAGGCCGTGGCACTGTAATGGTTTTTGAACGAGTCATTGCGGGCTCGACCCGCAATCCATGAACCCGACTCCCTACAAAGAGAGCCAGGGCACCTGGATCCCGGGTCAAGCCCGGGATGACAAAAACATGTGTGCATATGAAGAGCTAACCGCCGAGCCGTTATGGCAATCCATCGACTTCATTTCTGACCTGCACCTGCAGGCCAGCGAGCCGGAGACCTTCAATGCGTGGCAGCGCTACATGCAAACCACCCCAGCGGATGCCGTGTTCATCCTCGGTGATTTGTTTGAAGTATGGGTGGGCGATGATGTTTTGAATGAGCACGGGTTTGACGACCAATGCGCCCACGTCATCCAGCAAACAGGGGCCCGTATGCCTGTTTTTTTCATGCACGGCAACCGCGACTTTCTGATCGGTCCTGGCTTGATGGCTGCCTGTAATACCACGCTACTTGTAGACCCCACTGTTTTAAGCTTTAACCAGCAGCGCTGGCTGCTGTCGCACGGCGACGCGCTGTGCCTGGACGATGCAGATTACATGCAGTTTCGCCAGCAAGTACGCAGTACAGACTGGCAGCAGACATTTCTGGCCAAACCACTGGCAGAGCGCCAGGCCATTGCGCGCGGCTTGCGACAGCAAAGTGAGGCCAGAAAAGACTCAGGCGCAACGTACGCTGATGTCGATGCCCAGGCTGCCCGTCTATGGCTTGAGCAGGCCAATAGCCCGACCCTGATCCACGGCCACACCCACAAACCTGCAAGTCATGACCTGGGTCAGGGATTGCAGCGCGTGGTACTCAGCGACTGGGACATGGCAGCTACACCGCCGCGCGCTGAGGTGCTGCGCTTGTCGGCTCAAGGCTTGCAGCGGATTGCGCTGACTTGAGGGTTTAGTTGTGCTCGGCTGGCTGCAAAACCTCATCGCACCACCACGAGCCATACCCGATGCGCTGTGGCAACTCACGCTGACTGATTACCCATTTCTAGCAGGCCGACCAGCCGCAGACCAAAACCGCCTGCGCAAATTGACAGCGCAGTTTTTAGCGCAAAAAGAATTCAGCGGCGCGCACAGCCTGGTGGTCACTGACGAAATGGCGGTGGCGATTGCCGCCCAAGCCTGCCTGCCCGTGTTGAACCTGGGTTTGAAGCTGTACGACGACTTCAAAGGTATCGTGATTCACCCCGGCGCGATGGTGGCCAGACGCAGCATGGTCGATGCGGCGGGCGTCAACCACTATTACAAAGAAGAAATCGCTGGCGAAGCGATGGAAGGTGGACCTGTGACTTTGAGCTGGCAAGACGTTGCAGTATCAACCGAGCACCTGGCGAGCGGCTACAACGTGGTGATCCACGAGTTCGTTCACAAGCTGGACATGCGCGACGGTATGCCAAACGGCTGCCCGCCCCTTCCCACACGCCAGGCCAAAGCACAGTGGCAAACCACCATGCAAACAGCCTACGAAGCATTCAAAGAGCGCGTCGTGATGGCCGAACGCTTCGGCGCTGAGTCGCCGTGGCTGGACGCCTACGGGGCGACATCACCCGCAGAATTTTTCGCAGTGGCATCTGAAGCGTATTTCGTGAACCCCAAGCGATTTGGGCTTGAGTTTCCTAGCCTGAAAAGGCTTTTTGACGCCTTTTTTAGTCCAAATTAAGCATAATTTAGGCCTCCAGCCCAATAAATACGGGCGCAAGCAGCTCCTTAAATGATAGCGATTCAGGGCCGCCTTCAAACCTCGTCCACTTTCCCCAAAACAGTATATTGACTTGAGTTCAGTATTTGTCTTACTATATGACTTACTTTTGGAGCCCTCGTCATGGAAACAGTCACGCTTTCAAGCAAAGGCCAATTGGTCATCCCGAGCCATGTGCGCGCAACAGCTCACTTGCATGCGGGCGACACCTTTGAAGTGCGGTATCTGGATGGTGAAATCAGGCTCAAACCGGTTGCGCCAGCCAGAGCCACCACGCTGGATGAGGTAGCAGGCTGTTTGTCGCATCTGGGCACATCAGCCCGCAAGCCACTTTCTGACAGCCAAGTACATGCAGCTATCAAGGCGCGGCTGAACACTGAAGACGCAGCGACCATGAACCGCCCCGTCAAGTCTCAAAAATCAACCGCTTGAGCACATCATGATTGCACTGGACACCAACCAGTTGGCGCGGCTGCTTTTAAAAGACGACACAGCGCAGCACAAAAAAGTCAAAGCACTTTTTGAAACCCGCCAAATCTTCACCGCGCCAGTGACTGTGATGCTTGAGCTGGTGTGGGTGCTTGAATCCAGAGATATCAGCGCGGCTGAAATTGCCGCTGGATTGAATGCACTCCTAAACCTGCCAAACTTCAAACCCGAGCGCGTGGATGCATTGCGGCAGGCATTGCGCAGCTACACAAGCGGCACAGGCTTTGCAGATGCGTTGCATTTGGCGTTGAGCGAAGGTCAGGAAAAGTTCATAACTTTTGACAAGGCATTTGTGAAGCAGAGTCGAAAACTGGAACTGAAACCAGAGGTCATGCTGGCGTAGATGTTGGCTACTGGCACGTATTTGAGGCGTTTTCGGTAGCCACTCAGCGCTTGTCACCCCGGCCTTGAGCCGGGATTCATGTCCCCTGCGGTGCTAGCACGGGAGCGGGTTCATGGATTGCGGGTCAAGCCCGCAATGACATACGAGGGAGCTGTGTATTGACCGTTTTCAGCATTAAATACTCCTCTAGCCCAATCAATACGGGCGCGAGCAGCTCCTGAATCAGGAGCGTTACTTTACGCTGTAGTCTTCCCCATCTTGCCAAAACTGAACACCCCCGGATCCCGGATCGGATCGACATCGACTGGGATGATGCTCTTGGGCGGGAATTTGCCTTCCAGCAGCAGCTTGCTCAGCGGGTTCTCAATCCGCTGCTGAATCGCGCGTTTGAGTGGCCTGGCACCAAACACCGGATCAAAACCGACTTTGGCCAGCTCGGCAATGGCCGCTTCTGACACTTGCATCGTCAGCTCCATCTTCTCCAGCCGCGCCATCAGCACCTTGAGCTGGATGCGGGCAATCGACTCGATGTTTTTCGCGTCGAGTGCGTGGAACACCACGGTCTCGTCAATGCGGTTCAAAAACTCGGGGCGGAAGTAGTTTTTCAGCTCGTCCGTTACCGCGTCTTTGATCTCTTCATACGGTTTGCCGACTTTGGCCTGGATGATGGGCGAGCCGATGTTGCTGGTCATCACGATGACTGTGTTTTTAAAGTCTACGGTGCGGCCCTGCCCGTCGGTCAGGCGGCCATCGTCCAGCACTTGTAGCAGTACGTTGAAGACATCTGGGTGGGCCTTTTCAACCTCGTCCAGCAGCAGCACGCTGTACGGTTTGCGGCGCACCGCTTCGGTCAAATAGCCGCCCTCCTCGTAGCCCACATAACCCGGTGGCGCGCCAATCAGGCGAGCGACGCTGTGCTTTTCCATGAACTCGCTCATGTCGACGCGAATGAGATGATCTTCACTGTCGAACAAAAAGCCTGCGAGCGCTTTGCACAGCTCAGTTTTACCGACGCCTGTGGGGCCGAGAAACAGGAACGATCCCGTCGGGCGATTTGGGTCAGACAGGCCTGAACGTGAACGGCGAATGGCGTTGGCCACCGCGCCAATCGCTTCGTTTTGTCCCACCACACGGTCGTGCAACTTGCCTTCCATCAGCAGCAGCTTGTCGCGCTCGCCCTGCATCAGTTTGCTGACCGGGATACCCGTTGAGCGTGCCACGACTTCAGCGATTTCTTCAGCACCGACCTGTGTGCGCAACAGCTTGGGTGTGGCATTGGCGTTGGGCGCGGCTTCGCTGGCTTGTGCGGCTTTCAGGCGCTTTTCCAGGTCAGGCAGTTTGCCGTATTGCAGCTCGGCGACCTTGTTGAAATCGCCTTTGCGGGTTTGCTCTTCAATCTGGAACTTGATGCGGTCAATTTCTTCCATCACGTCTTTGCTGCCGAGTGCCTGGGCTTTTTCGGCCTGCCAGATTTCGTCGAGGTCAGAAATTTCTTTTTGCAGTTTGGTGATTTCGTCTTCAATCAAACCAAAGCGTTTTTGCGAGGCTTCGTCTTTCTCGCGGCGCACGGCTTCTCGTTCGATTTGCAACTGGATCAAGCGGCGGTCAAGTTTGTCCATCACCTCGGGTTTGCTGTCACGCTCAATGCTGATTTTGCTGGCTGCTTCGTCGATCAGGTCAATCGCTTTGTCAGGCAGAAAGCGATCAGTGATGTAGCGATGGCTCAACTCAGCCGCAGCAACAATCGCCGGGTCGGTGATTTGTACGCCGTGGTGCAGCTCGTACTTTTCTTTCAGGCCGCGCAGGATGGCAATGGTGGCCTCAACGGTCGGTTCGCCGACCAGAATCTTTTGAAAGCGGCGCTCAAGTGCGGCGTCTTTTTCAATGTACTTGCGGTATTCATCTAACGTGGTCGCGCCCACGCAGTGCAGCTCACCACGCGCCAGCGCGGGCTTGAGCATGTTGCCAGCGTCCATCGCGCCTTCGGCCTTGCCTGCGCCCACCATGGTGTGCAGCTCGTCAATAAAAACAATGGTTTGGCCTTCGTCTTGCGCGAGTTCTTTAAGCACGGTTTTCAACCGCTCTTCAAACTCTCCGCGAAACTTTGCGCCCGCCAGCAATGCGGCCATGTCCAGACTCAGCACTCGCTTGTTTTTCAATGAGTCGGGCACTTCGCCGGCCACAATGCGTTGCGCCAGTCCTTCAACAATCGCGGTCTTGCCCACGCCGGGCTCGCCGATCAGAACCGGGTTGTTCTTGGTGCGGCGCTGCAGCACCTGAATGGCCCGGCGGATTTCATCGTCGCGCCCAATCACCGGATCCAGCTTGCCCATGCGGGCGCGCTCGGTCAGGTCCATGCAGTATTTTTTCAAGGCTTCGCGGTTGCCTTCGCCCTCAGCACTGTCCATTTTTTCACCACCGCGCACGGTGTTTATGGCTGCTTCAAGCGACTTGCGGGTCAAACCGTTGTCTTTGGCGATTTTGCCGATGTCGCTTTTGCTGTCAGCCACGGCCAGCAGATACAACTCGCCCGCCACAAATTGGTCGTTGCGCTTGATGGCTTCTTTTTCAGTCGCTTGCAGCAATTTGGCCAAGTCTGAGGAGACAGAAATCTGCTCTTGCCCCTCTACCTGAGCTAGCTTTTTGATAGCTGCTTGCGCCGATATTTCCAGGCCTGCAGTGTTAACGCCTGCTTTTTCCAGCAGGGCACGCGGGCCGTCGTCTTGTTTGAGCATGGCCAGCAGCAAATGAGAAGGCTCGATATAGCCGTTGTCGTTGGCCAGGGCCAGCGACTGGGCGTCACTTAAAGCCTCTTGAAATTTGGTGGTGAGTTTGTCTTGGCGCATGAAAATGTCCTCGCAGAAAGGTGTCGAGTTAAGTCCGAATTAGAAGTTAACTCGGGGGCATTCGCGCATTTTCAAGTCTGCCATCAGCGCCAACCTTGCGCCATGTCAAACGAAACCGTATCAAGCTGGGCTTAAGGTTTCCACTACAACATCACGTGAAAAGCCAGCAATCCGGGCGTAATTTTCTGAAATCGCCCGCAATTCCGCCTGACTGATCAAATCGTCAATATGCCCAAATGGCTGGCCACCGCTCAGTTCATCAGCCTTCATGATGATGAAGTCTGGCGGTGTTGATCGGTTGGTCAGCACGATTTTTGACGTTGGCGGTCGGCGCAATTCTTCGTAAGCCAGCAGTGCGCTGCGCATGTCTCCGCCGCTTTGTTGCGCTAAAGCCAACTGGGCAGCCAGCACGCGCCCGTCAATGATGGCCTGGGCTGAGCCGTTGGAGCCTCGCGGGTACATCGGGTGCGCCGCATCGCCCAGCAGGGTGACGCGGCCAAACGTCCACTGCGCTATCGGGTCTTTGTCGACCATCGGGTATTCAAGAATGCTTTCTGCACCGTTGATGAGACCCGGCACGTCGAGCCAGTCAAACGTCCAGTCTTTAAAAATATCCAAAAAATCAGCGCCATTGCCGACCCGGTTCCAGTCGTTCATGGCGTCACCCTCGCGCTGGGTTTCAGCCACCCAGTTGATGAGCTGCATGCCGTTGGCGTCAATGTTGTCAACAATCGGGTAAATCACCATCTTGCCGGTTTCGATCGAACCAATGCGGATGTAGGTTTTACCACTCAAAATCGGGCGATGCCGGGTCACGCCGCGCCAGGTGTTGATGCCTGAAAAAGCGACTTTCTCGTCTGGGTAAAACTGCTTGCGCAGGATCGAGTTGACACCATCGCAGGCGATCACGACATCAGCATGGACTGCATCGAGTTGCTGGCCTGTGCTGGTCTCGGTAAAGTGCAGCGTTGCGCCAGAATCAGTCTGCGAAACCTGCATGCAGCGGTGGTTGGTATGCACATGGTCTGCCCCCAGGCGCTGCAGCACGGCGTCAAACAAAATACGGTGCAGCTTGCCACGGTGAATGCCCAGTTCGGGCAGCGCGTAGCCTGCATGGCGGCCACGGGGCTCGCGGTAAATGTATTGACCGTAGCGGTTAAAAAACACGCTCTCCAGGTTTTCAATGCCAGCGGTTTCCAGCTCGGCTTGCAAGCCCAGCTCAGCCAGCTCGCGCACGGCATGCGGTAGCAGTGTGATGCCGACACCAATTTCTTTGATGTCAGGCACAGTTTCATACACGTCGCACGTCAAGCCGCGCTGGTGCAAACTAAGAGCCAGGCTCAACCCGCCGATACCGCCGCCAATAATTGCAATCGTCATGCGGTGTTATTCAGCGGTGATGTTTTGGTTTTTAATCAATTGCGCCCAGCGCACTGCGTCTTTTTCAACCAGTGCCCTGAACTCTTCAGGTGAGCTGCTGGCCGGGTCCATGCCTTGGGTTTGAAAGGCGCGCTTGACGTCATCAGTTGCCAGAATGTCCTTGATCTCCTTGTTCAGCCGCGCGACTTCAGCAGTGGACGTGCCGGGCGGTGCAAATATGCCGTACCACATGTCCACATTGACTTTACCCACGCCCGACTCTGCCAGTGTTGGCACATCAGGCAACAGGGGATGGCGCTTGTCGCTGCCGATGGCCAGCGCATTGATTCGCCCGGACTTGATGTGCGGCAGCGCCACATGAATCGGCAAAAACATGGTTTCAATTTGCCCGCCCAGCAAGTCGGTAACAGCTGGCGCAGTGCCGCGGTACGGGATGTGCGTGAGAAAAACACGCGCCGTGTTTTTCAGCAACTCCATCGACAAATGGTGGGGCGTGCCCACGCCGGGTGACGCATAGTTCATGCGGCCTGGCGCGGCTTTGGCGGCTGCAACCCAATCGTTAGCGGTTTTAAAGGTGGTCTTGGGGTGGCTGACCAAAATCAGCTGGCCCCAGCTGGTCAGCGCTACGGGCACCAGGTCTTTTATCGGGTCAAACGGCAGCTTGGGGTACAGGCTGCGGTTCATCACCAGCGTGTTGACCGACACCAGCAGCGTAGCGCCATTGGGTGCGGCGCGCACCACCGCCTCAGTGCCAATGTTGCCTGATGCGCCAACCCGGTTGTCAACCAGCACCGGGCGCGCCAGCTTGTCGGCAAGCTTCGGACCTACCGTGCGTGCAATCAGGTCAATGCCTGTGCCGGGGGTAAAGGGCACGATCAGCCGCAACGCATTGGCCGCTGGTGTTGCGCTGATGGGTGCTGCTGGTTGCGCCCAGACAGACGTTGCCAGTGCAAAACCCGCGGCACAAGCAGCACGCCGCCATAGAGTTGCGGCGTCAGAATTTTTCAGGCATGACAGAAAGTAAGGCATTTTCAGCTCCAGTGCAGTACAGAAATATCAAGTTGGCATGCTAACCAATGTAAGCGTCTTGCAGCAAGGCACAATCGGGGTTTGCCAGAACGCACAACTACTTACAAACTATTTTGTCAGATCAAAGCCTTGCCCGCCTATACGCACGACCCGGTTTTTTGTTACGGCGCGCGCACCAGATTTCTGCCGCTGTGTTTGAGGACGAATGCCGCAGCGTTGGCCTGACGCCCGCGCAGTTTGGCGTGCTCACCGTGTTGCATGCGTCGCCCGGTCTTGATCAAACCAGCTTGGCGCGTGCCCTGGGTTTTGACAAGGTGACGGTGCTGCGGGTGTTGCGCGGCCTGGAAGCGCGCGGGCTGGTCGAACGCTCACGCGCCGCAGGCAATCAGCGCAGCTGGTCGGTGGTGCTGACTGACGAAGGTGAAAAGCTGCTTGAGCAATCACAAAAGCCCGCAGAGCGTGCCTATGACCGGCTGATGAATACTTTGTCTGCCGAGCAGCAGGCACAACTGGTGTTGTTGCTGATGGAGTTGACACAGGGGCTGGAAGACCGGGCACGGGCCGCCTTTGTGCCGCCAGAACAGGTTTAAACCATCAAGCGTTATTGGCCTGGATGCCCCACTTGGCAAGCGCCGCATCGTCCGTCACCCGCGCATCCACCCAACGCGCACCGTCAGGCGTCTGCTCTTTCTTCCAGAATGGCGCTTGGGTTTTCAGGTAGTCCATCAAGAACTCGCAGGCTTTGAAGCTCTCGCCCCGGTGCGCTGACGTGACTGCTACCAGCACAACCTGATCCAAAGGTTGCAGCAGCCCCACCCGATGCACCACACGGGCGCCAAAAATATCAAAGCGTTTCATCGCCTCGTCAATCATGGCTTCAATGGATTTTTCAGTCATGCCGGGGTAGTGCTCCAGTTCCATGTTGCTGACATTCAAACCGTCATTGCGGTCACGCACCGTGCCTGTGAATGTGCAAATCGCGCCGATGCGCTTGTCGGTTTTTCTGAGTGCGTCCACTTCAACTGACAGGTTGAAGTCTTCGGTCTGAATGGAAACACGACTGGTCATGTCAACCCCCTGTGACAGGCGGGAAAAACGCCACTTCGCAGCCTGGCGACAGCAAGGCAGCTTCATCACTCATCACCTGATTCAACGCCATGCGCACTGCCCTGCCCCGGCCGAGGCAGGCGTAAGCCGAGCCAGCAGCCAGCAGCTCGTCACGCAGGCCTGCCAGGGTGGTGGCAGCGGTTTCGCGCTGCTCGCTGGCCTGGCCAATCGCTTCACGGATAGAGGCGAAATATTTGATGGTGACTTGCATGTTCAACCCCTCACGACATCAGTGATGAAAAAGGGATGAACTGCACGGTGTCCCCCAGCGCAATGGTTTTGCCCGCTGGGTTGTCAACCAAGCCATCCGCCCAGACGGCGGATGTCAGCACGCCCGAGCTTTGGTTGTCAAACAAGTCCAAACCACCCGCCAGATTGCGTCTGACACGCAAGAATTCACGGCGTTTGTCGGCTTTTGGCCAATCAAAATGCGCGCAAGCAGCTATTGATTCAGGAGCAAAATCAGTTGTACCTTGCAGCTTGCGAATGAACGGCCTGACCAACAACAGGAACGTCACATAGCTGGACACCGGGTTGCCTGGCAGGCCGATAAAGTGCGCCTGGCCAATCTTGCCGTACGCAAAGGGTTTGCCGGGCTTGATGGCGATTTGCCACAAGTTGAGCTGGCCGAGCGCCTGCACGGCTGGCTTGATGTGGTCTTCTTCACCCACCGACACTCCGCCGCTGGTCAACACCAGGTCATGCGTTGCGCTGGCACTGGCCAAAGCGGCTTGGGTGGCATCCAGCTTGTCGGGCACGATGCCCAGGTCTGTCACCGTGCAGCCAAGGCGCATGAGGAGCGCCCGCAAAAAGAAGCGGTTAGAGTTGTAAATCGCACCTGGCTTCATGTCTTTGGGCAGCACATCGCCGGGCATGACCAGCTCATCCCCGGTTGAAAAAAGTGCCACCCGTACAGGGGTGGCTACAACCAGCTTTTCATAACCAATACTGGCTGCCAGCCCAATGGATTCGGGTGCAAGCAGCTCCCCTTTGTGTAGCACAACACGGCCAGCAGTCACGTCTTCACCACGCCTGCGAATCCACTGCCCGGCTTTGGGTTGGGTGGCAATGCATACGCGGCCAGGCTCAGTTGTCGTGCAGTCTTCCTGCATCACCACCGCGTCCGCTCCTTCGGGAATCGGCGCACCCGTGAAAATGCGAGCTGCTGACATGGCTGCCAGCGCAGTGCCGCTGCTGCCAGCCGCAATGCGCTGATTGACTTGCAATACTGTCATTGCATTCGCCCAATCCGAACTGCGCACCGCGTAGCCGTCCATCGAACTGTTGTCATGCGCGGGTACGTCCAGGTCAGCCACCAGGTCTTGCGCCAGCACCCGGCCATCGGCATCAAAAGTTGAGACTGTTTCCGTCTTGCCCAACTGCGCAGCGTGGCCTAAAAGTTCAGCCAGCGCCTCGTCAAGCGGCTTCAAAGGTTGGCGGGGTACGCTGGCTGACATCAATTAAAAGTGTAGGTAAAACGCTCTTGCGCATTGACCAAATAGTCAGCCACCGCCCCAGCATCATTCAGGTCAAGCACCGGGCGCTGGGTGGCGTGGGGCAATTGGTCAGGCGCATCAGTGGCAATTGCCACAATGAAATCATCGTCCATGTAGCGCGCGGGTTTGCCAGCGTAATCCGCCGTGGGCGCGCGCCAGACTTCAATTTTCAGCAAATCGCTGTCTTTAAAACCTTCGACCAGCACCCAATCCACGCCGTCATACAGCTCGGCAATCATCTGGTGAACGGTCATCGCGGAGGGTTGCTCAAACTCACGCATCAAAGCAAAGCGGTTGCTGGACGCCACCACCACTTCAAACGCGCCTGCCTCTCGGTGGCGATGGGTGTCTTTGCCGGGGCGGTCAATGTCAAAGCTGTGGTGGGCGTGTTTGACGACCGAGACCCGCAAGCCGCGCAGTTTGAGCACCGGAATCAGTTGCTCCACCAGTGTGGTTTTGCCCGAGCCGGAGTACCCGGCGAATCCAACCACGTTCATGTTGCGGCTTTCAATGTTTTGAGTTGAGTGTCTTGCATGTCATTGCGGACTTGATCCGCAATCCATGAACCCGAATCTGTGCTGAGACCGCAGCAGTCATGGATCCCGGGTCGAGCCCGGGATGACAGCTCAGTAAGCGTTGAGTCGTTACACATTTTGAGCAATATATGACTTGATTTGAGTCACATCAGCAGGCATCATCTTGACGCGCTTGGGCAGCGCCTCAATGCCTTCAAACCTGGCCGGGCGTGGCGGCAACCTGCCCAGTGCCTCTTCAATCGTTTCGGCAAATTTGATCGGTAATGCAGTCTCCAGCACGATCATCGGCACACCTGCCTGCATATGCTCGCGTGCGACCTTCACGCCATCAGCGGTGTGGGTGTCGATGATGTCATTGAACTGGGCGTGGACGTTTTGAATGGTAGCCAGGCGGTTGGTGTGGGTGCTTTTACCGCTGAGAAAGCCGTAAGTTTTTGCTGCCGATTTGAAGGCGTCGTTGTCGCTCAAATCAAAGTTGCCTTTGGCATGGAGCTGGTCATGAAACAGCGCTTTGGTTTGTACACCATCACGGCCGAGCATGTCGAATACAAAGCGCTCAAAGTTCGATGCTTTGGAAATGTCCATCGACGGGCTGGAGGTCTCGTGCGTGTCCTGACTGGTACGAACGCGGTAAACACCGGTGCGGAAAAACTCGTCGAGCACATCGTTTTCATTGGTGGCCACCACCAGGGAGTCTATCGGCAAACCCATCATGCGCGCGACATGGCCTGCGCAGACATTGCCGAAGTTGCCTGAGGGGACAGTGAAGGAGACTTTTCTGATTCCCTCCCCTTCCGGGGGAGGGCCAGGGTGGGGGCTGCCCCCGATTTGGGTCGCTTGAAAATAGCCCGAAAAATAGTAGACCACCTGCGCCATTAACCTGGCCCAATTGATCGAATTGACAGTGCCAATCTTGTACTGCCGCTTGAAGTCCAGGTCATTCGACACCGCCTTGACAATGTCCTGGCAATCGTCAAACACGCCCTCCACCGCGATGTTGTGAATGTTCGCGTCCTGCAGACTGAACATCTGTGCCTGCTGAAACGGGCTCATCCGGCCCTGCGGCGAGGTCATGAACACCCGCACCCCGCGCTTGCCACGCATCGCGTATTCAGCCGCGCTGCCGGTGTCGCCACTGGTCGCACCCAGTATATTCAGCTCTTCACCGCGTCGCGCCAATTCGTATTCAAACAAATTGCCCAGTAGCTGCATCGCCATGTCTTTAAACGCCAGCGTCGGGCCATTCGACAAAGCCTCAAGATACAAACCCTTTTCTAGCGGGCGAAGCGGCACGATGGCAGCCGTGCCAAACA
This sequence comes from Polaromonas sp., assembly GCA_049653085.1. GTDB lineage: Bacteria > Pseudomonadota > Gammaproteobacteria > Burkholderiales > Burkholderiaceae_C > Polaromonas. The sequence goes on along the minus strand of JBASFP010000102.1, from coordinate 18,140 downwards.
CTTCTTGCGTGTAGGTCTTGCGGCAAATAGCTTTTAAATCAGCGGCGGGAATGTCGTCGATATAAAGCGACAACACTTCAAATGCCAAGTCAGCGTAGGGCAAATGACGCCAGGCATTCAGCATGGCAGGTGTGACTTGTGGGTAGTGATCAGGCAAGTACAAACCACCATCGGGTGCAAGTCCTTCAAGCAAGATGTCGCAGAATTTGCGTGGGGTTTTGTCACCACGGGTTGAGAGGTAGCGCATCAAGCCAGCTCTTCCTTGCGAATCCGCACAATCGGTGCCAGCACCGTGGTCAAAGACTGCATTTGCGCCAGGGCTTCATTCATCTTCGCTTCCACGCAGTCGTGGGTCAAGATAATCAGATCTGTTTGCGTTGCGCCCTCGCCGCCTACTTCATCGGCTTCGCGCTGCAGTACCGCATCAATGCTGATACCTGCTTTGGCCAAAATGCTGGTGACGTTGGCCAGCACGCCGGCTTCGTCGGCCACGTTCAGGCGCAGGTAGTAGCTGGTCACCACGTCACCCATCGCCAGTACAGGTGTGTTGCTCATCGCATCGGGCTGAAAGGCCAGGTGCGGTACGCGCTGGGCGGCGTCTGCTGTGTGCAGGCGGGCGATGTCGATCAGGTCGGCAATCACGGCACTCGCCGTGGGCTCGCTGCCCGCACCTTTGCCGTAGTACAGCGTGGTGCCCACAGCATCGCCATGCACCATGACGGCATTCATCGCGCCTTCAACATTGGCAATCAAACGCTTGTTGGGGACCAGCGTGGGGTGAACGCGCAGCTCAATGCCTTTGTCGGTTTTCTTCGTGATGCCCAGCAGCTTGATGCGGTAGCCCAGTTGCTCGGCGTACTTGATGTCCGTCGCACCCAGTTTGGTGATGCCCTCCACATAGGCCTTGTCAAACTGCACCGGCACGCCAAACGCCATGGCCGACATCAGGGCGGCTTTGTGCGCGGCGTCAACACCTTCAATGTCGAAGGTTGGGTCTGCTTCAGCGTAGCCCAGGGCTTGGGCTTGCTTGAGCACCACATCAAAGTCCAGGCCCTTGTCGCGCATTTCGCTCAAGATGAAATTAGTCGTGCCGTTGATGATGCCAGCGATCCATTGAATGCGGTTGGCGCTCAGGCCTTCACGCAGTGACTTGATGATGGGGATGCCGCCAGCAACAGCGGCCTCAAACATCACCATCACGCCTTTGCGGCTGGCGGCAGCAAAAATTTCGGTGCCGTACACGGCCAACAGCGCCTTGTTGGCCGTCACCACATGCTTGCCCGCTTCAATGGCCTCCAGCATCAATTGTTTGGCAATGCCGTAGCCGCCGATCAGTTCAATGACGATGTCGATGTCGGGGTTGGCAATCACGGCACGTGCGTCGCTGACGACCTTGACGGTTGGCCCGACAGCGGCTTGCGCACGGGCAGTGTCCAGGTCGGCGACCATCGCAATCTCAATGCCCCGCCCGGCACGGCGAACAATCTCGCTCTGGTTGCGCTGCAACACATTAAATACGCCGCTGCCGACGGTGCCGATGCCCAAAAGACCCACTTGTATCGATTTCATTTGCATTTTATGTATAAATAATGGCTTTAGACCAATAAAATCAGGTGCGAGCAGCTACTAACTTGATAGCAGCTGGAGAAACTGGTTGTGCTGGCTTGCCTGCACGGTTGCGATAAGAATCCAAAAACCTGGCGATGCGGCCAATCGCTTCGCGCAGGTCGTCTTCATGTGGCAAAAACACAATGCGAAAGTGATCCGGGTCAGGCCAGTTAAAGCCTGTGCCCTGTACCAGCATCACGCGGGTTTCCTTCAAAAGTTCAAGGAAAAACTGACGGTCGTCCTTGATCGGATAGATCACGGGGTCGAGCTTGGGAAACATATACAGTGCGGCTACTGGCTTGACGCAACTCACGCCAGGGATGGCTGTGATCAGCTCGTAAGCCAAATCTCGCTGGCGGCGCAGCCTGCCGCCTTCGCAGGTCAGGTCGTTGATGCTCTGATAACCACCGAGCGCGGTTTGAATCGCCCACTGGCCCGGCACGTTAGAGCACAGCTTCATGTTGCTGAGCATGTTCAGGCCTTCGATGTAGTCGCTGGCCGCCCGCTTGTCACCCGACACCACCAGCCAGCCCGCACGATAGCCGCAACTGCGGTAACTTTTGCTCAGGGAATTGAAAGTCAGTGTCAACACGTCTGATGACAAACTGGCAACGGCCGTGTGGCGCACGTCGTCGTACAACACCTTGTCATACACCTCGTCAGCCAGTATCACCAGGCCGTGTTCGCGTGCAATGCTCACGATGCCTTTGAGTAACTCATCTGAATAGAGCACGCCCGTTGGGTTATTCGGGTTAATCACCACAATCGCCTTGGTGCGTGGCGTGATCTTGGCGCGTATGTCCGCCAGATTCGGCATCCAGCCATCGGCCTCATCGCACAGGTAATGCACGGGTGTGCCGCCAGACAGTGACGTGGCCGCCGTCCATAGTGGGTAGTCGGGCATGGGCAGCAACAGCTCATCGCCGTTGTCCAGCAGCGCATTGGTGGCCATGGTGATCAATTCGCTCGCGCCATTGCCCAGGTAAATGTCGTCCAGCGTCACGCCTTTGATGCCCTGCTTTTGGGTCTCGTGCATCACGGCCTTGCGCGCCGCGAAAATGCCTTTGCTGTCAGAGTAGCCCGCTGAATTGGGCAGGTTGCGAATCATGTCCTGCTGGATTTCTTCAGGCGCATCAAAGCCAAACACCGCGAGGTTGCCCAGGTTGAGCTTGATGATTTTTTGGCCTTCGTCCTCCATCTGCCGCGCCGCGTCCATGATGGGGCCGCGAATGTCGTAAAGCACATTGGCCAGCTTGGCAGATTTGGTGATGTTTTTCATTGGAGAATTCCTCAAACGATTTCAGAGAGCGGAACTTATAATTTGACCACATAAATGCTGCTTTGCAGCACCCGCAATAAACTGGCATTCAATGAAACTCCAACCCGACCGTTTAGAAGTGCAATCCATACTCGGTTACGGCCCTGGTTGGGTCGGCTTGGGGCATAACGGTGTAGCCGAAAAGATTGAACGCAGCATCGTGATTGGCTCTGGTGGTGAAAAGTTTGATTGGCGATGCACACGCTTTGAAGACCTGACCGAAGAACACTTCACACAGTTGGCTGCCACGCAGCCAGAGCTGGTGATTTTTGGCAGTGGCGCGCGCCTACGATTTGCACCGCCTGCCTTCATGCGCGGCCTGATGCAAAAACGCATTGGCATCGAGACCATGGACACCCTGGCGGCTTGCCGCACTTACAACATCCTGGCGGGCGAAGGCAGGCAAGTGATTGCAGCGCTGCTGATTGAGACGACAGGCTAAGCTGGTTGGCTTTGAGGGTAAAATCTAGGGTTGCGCAGGTTGGGCCTATGCCCCCGGCAGCACAGCGGTAAACACAATCAACTTCGTCAGGGTCCTACCAGCATGGCAGTCGTCGTCAATAAACTCCTCCCCGAATTTGAAGCAAACGCCACCAGCGGCGTGAAGGTTTCCAACCAGTCCCACAACGGTAAAGTTGTCGTTCTTTACTTCTACCCCAAAGACAACACCCCCGGCTGCACCACCGAAGCGATGCAGTTCCGTGACCGCTACAAGGACTTTGTCAAAGCTGGTGCTACCGTGTTTGGTGTGTCGCGCGACAACATGAAGTCGCATGACGAGTTCAAAACCAAACTTGAGTTGCCGTTTGAGCTGATTGCCGATACCGAAGAAAAAATGTGCCACATGTTTGGCGTGGTCAAAAACAAAATCATGTACGGCAAAAAAGTCAAAGGCATCGAGCGCAGCACTTTTTTGATCGCTGCTGACGGCACGCTGGCTGAAGAATGGCGTGGCCTGAAAGTACCGGGTCATGTAGACGATGTTTTGAAAGCCGTGAAAGCGCTGAAAAAAGCAGCCTGAGGTGTTTTAAAACTGTCTTCAGACTTGTGCATAATGAAAGCACCTTGTCGAGTACAAACCACGCTTCCCCACCCAAAGCCGCCAGGCTCGCTTGGCGGCTTTGTCGTTTCTAATCCCAACCCACGAGCCCACAGCACATGCCATTGCCACCCCCCCCTGCCAAACGCGCTGCTTTGATCTCCCTGGATGGCCTGGACGCACCAGAGCGCCAGGGTGCGAAAGCACCAAAAAACACCATAAAACCGGCTTTTTCCCCTAAAAACAGCCATCCAGAGGCTTTTTTAGAGACGAAAAAGGCTTCAAATCCAATAAAATCGGGCGTAAGCAGCTATAAAAAAGAGAGCGCGCATGTCATAGACAAAACACTGGATGAGCCAACAGAAGCACACACCCAGTCGATGACACCACCCAAGCCTGTCAAAAAACCTAAACATACCGGGCCTGCCAAGCTGTTTGTGCTGGACACCAATGTGCTGATGCACGACCCGATGTGCCTGTTCAGGTTTGAAGAGCACGACATTTTTTTGCCGATGATCGTGCTGGAAGAGCTGGACGGCCACAAAAAAGGCATGACCGAGGTGGCCCGCAATGCGCGCCAGACCAGCCGTTCGCTTGACGCGCTGGCGGGTGCCAAAGACGCAGAAATCACCAAAGGCCTGAAGCTCGACACCACAGGCCACCGTGAGGCCAAGGGTTGCCTGCTTTTCCAGACCAAACCACTGGACTACACCCTGCCCACCAGCCTGCCGCAGGGCAAGGCCGACAACCAGATTCTGGGTGTGGTGGAGGCACTGCGCAAAGAGTACGCCCCGCGTGAAGTGGTGCTGGTGTCCAAAGACATCAACATGCGTGTCAAGGCGCGTGCGCTTGGCCTGGCCACTGACGATTACCAGAACGACAAAACACTGGAAGACGGCGACCTGCTGTATTCAGGCGTGCTGGCCTTGCCCAATGATTTTTGGACGCGGCAGAGCAAAACCATTGAAAGCTGGCAGCAAGGCAGCTACAACTTTTACCGCATCACCGGGCCCATCGTCACCAGCCTGCTGATTAACCAGTTTGTGTTTTTTGAAGCGCCAGGCGAGCCGCCACTGTATGCGCGCGTGACCGAAATCCGTGCCAAAACCGCCGTGCTGAAAACACTGAAGGACTTCAACCACCTGAAAAACGCGGTGTGGGGCGTCACCACCCGCAACCGCGAACAAAATTTCGCCATGAATTTGCTGATGGATCCGGAAGTTGACTTTGTCACGCTGGCGGGCACGGCAGGCAGCGGCAAGACGCTGATGGCGCTGGCCAGTGGCCTGACCCAGGTTCTGGACGACCGCCGCTACACCGAGATCATCATGACCCGCGCCACGGTATCGGTCGGTGAAGACATCGGCTTTTTGCCAGGCACCGAAGAAGAAAAAATGGGCCCGTGGATGGGCGCGCTGGACGACAACCTGGAAGTGCTGGGCAAGACCGAAAACGGCTCCGGCGAGTGGGGCCGCGCCGCCACCAACGAGCTGATTCGCTCCCGTATCAAGGTCAAAAGCATGAACTTCATGCGCGGCCGGACGTTTTTGAACAAGTACGTCATCATCGACGAAGCACAAAACCTGACGCCCAAACAGATGAAAACGCTGATCACCCGAGCCGGCCCGGGCACCAAGATCATCTGCATGGGCAATTTGGCGCAAATTGACACGCCTTATTTGACCGAAGGCTCATCGGGCATGACCTATGCGGTTGACCGCTTCAAAGGCTGGCCGCATGGCGGGCACATTACCTTGGCGCGGGGTGAGCGTTCAAGGTTGGCGGATTTTGCGAGTGAAGTTCTTTAGGCGCATCTATAAATTCATTTTTCGGGCGAATTGCGGCGTTGCGCGGTGCTCGGAATCCTCATGCACACAAGTGCATTCCGGTGTCCTGCGCTCCGTGCGCCTTGCACTTCATCCCGAAAATCTGAATTTCTAGACGCACCTACGTCGAGTTGAAGGGCAGATAAAAAAGCCAGGTCAAAGGACCTGGCTTTTTTATTTGTCTGGTGGGAGATACAAGTTTCGAACTTGTGACCCCTGCAGTGTGAATGCAGTGCTCTACCCCTGAGCTAATCTCCCGTCGACGCCGACGTTACCGCTGGGCGAAGCCTCAGATTATATGCCGAGTCTCAGGCAGCTGCGGCTCGCCACACCGTCTTGCCTTTGCTGGCCTTGTCGATGTCCACCAACATTTTTTCATGCGCCTGCAGCTCGTCATCATTCGCGGCCAGCAGTGGCAGCACAAACTGGCTCAGGTCAATCGCAGGCGTGGTGTCACCACTTTGCGTTGTGCCGCCCGCGTCCATCATCAAACTGTTTTGCCCGCGCGTGAGGTTGATGTACACATCCGCCAGCAACTCAGCGTCCAGCAGCGCACCGTGCAAGGTGCGGCCTGAGTTGTCAACCTCCAGCCTGTCGCACAAGGCATCCAGCGAATTACGTTTGCCGGGGTACAGCTCTTTGGCCATCATCAGGCTGTCGGTGACTTTGCTGACGTAGGCCGAAAACGGATGCTGCCCGCAAATCTCCAGCTCTTTGTTTAAAAACCCCACGTCAAACGGCGCGTTGTGAATGATGATTTCAGCACCGTTCAAATACGCCAGCAGCTCAGCCGCAATCACGCCAAAGCGGGGCTTGTCTTTTAAAAACTCATTGCTGATACCGTGAACTTTGAGCGCATCTTCATGGCTGTCACGCTCGGGGTTAAGGTAGAAGTGTTTGTTGTTGCCGGTCAGCTTGCGGGCGACCAGCTCAACGCAGCCAATCTCGATGATGCGGTCGCCGTTGTCGGGCGACAGGCCTGTGGTTTCGGTGTCCAAGAAAATTTGGCGCATGGCTTATCTCTAATGCAACTCTTTGGCGTGGTTGATCGTGTACTTGGGGATATCTATCGTGACATCGGCTTGCGCCAGTATCGCCTGGCAGCTCAGGCGCGAATTGGGCTCCAAGCCCCAGGCGCGGTCGAGCAGGTCGTCTTCTTCTTCTTCGGGCGCATTCAGCGATGCAAAACCTTCGCGCACGATGACATGGCAAGTCGTGCAAGCCGCGCTCATGTCGCAAGCGTGCTCGATGTTGATTTTGTTGTCCAGCAGCGCTTCACAAATCGATGTGCCAGCGGGCGCGGTGATCTCAGCACCTTGCGGGCAATATTCGGCGTGGGGGAGGATTTTAATGATTGGCACAGTGTTCTCAGTGACTTAAATCGTTTCAATGTTCTTTCCAGCCAGGGCATATTGAATGCCCCGGTTCATGCGTTCGGCAGCGAAGGCTTCTGTACCTTTGGCCAGCGCCTGGGTAGCGGCTTCAATCGCCGCCGCATCGCCATTCTCGCGGGTATCGATCAGGCCAACCATCAAGCTGTCGATTTGGGCACGCTCGTTAGGGCTTAATAAATCGGCATCCGCATCTAGTGCGGTTTTAACGGCCAGCACCATGCGGTCGGCATCGAGTCGCGCTTCAGCCAGCGCACGCGAGGCCATGTCAAGTTGCGCGGTTGAAAAACTGTCTTGCAACATGCGGGCAATCTCGTCGTCAGACAGGCCGTAGGACGGCTTCACGTCGATGCGGGCTTCAACACCGCTGACCTGCTCTTTGGCATCCACGCTCAGCAAGCCATCTGCATCGACGGTAAACGTGACACGAATGCGCGCCGCACCAGCCACCATCGGCGGTATGCCGCGCAGCTCAAAGCGCGCCAGGCTGCGGCAGTCGGCCACCAGGTCGCGCTCGCCTTGCACCACGTGCAAAGCAAGCGCGGTTTGGCCGTCTTGGTACGTCGTAAAGTCCTGCGCCATGGCCGTGGGGATCGTCTGGTTGCGCGGCACGATGCGCTCCACCAGGCCGCCCATGGTTTCAATGCCCAGTGACAGCGGAATCACGTCCAGCAGCAGCAGGTCATTTCCCGCATTGTTGCCAGCCAGTTGATTGGCAGAAATGGCCGCGCCCAACGCCACGACTTCGTCAGGGTTCAAGTTGGTGAGTGCCTCGCGTCCGAAAAAGCTGGCTACCGCTTTTCGTACCTGCGGCATGCGGGTAGAGCCGCCGACCAGCACGACGCCTTCGATGTCAGCCTTGTCCAGCTTGGCGTCACGCAGTGCTTTGCGCACAGCAGTCAGTGTGCGCTGGGTCAGGTGGGCTGTAGCGGTCTCAAAATCTTCTGCCTGCATGTCAAAGTTAACTGCCGTCCTGGCGAGTTGCACTGAGAAAGCGACGGTGGCGCTGCTAGAAAGCGCCTCTTTGCAAGCCCGGGCAGCGCGTTGTAATGCGGCTTTGTCAGTGGGGCTCAACGTATCCGCTGCCAGCCCCGCCTTGGCCAGCACCCAGTCGACAAGCGCACGGTCATAGTCGTCGCCACCCAAGGCGGAATCACCGCCGGTGGCCACAACTTCAAACACGCCTTCGGTCAAGCGCAGGATGGAAATATCAAACGTGCCGCCGCCCAGGTCATAGATGGCAAACACGCCCTGGCTGGCGTTGTCCAGACCGTAAGCAATTGCCGCTGCGGTGGGCTCGTTGATCAGGCGCAGCACATTCAGGCCTGCGAGCTGCGCCGCATCTTTGGTGGCCTGGCGCTGGGCATCATCAAAGTAAGCCGGCACGGTAATGACCGCACCGAAAATGTCATCATCAAACGTGTCTTCAGCCCGAAAGCGCAGCGTCGCCAAAATTTCAGCGCTGATTTCAACCGGGCTTTTTTCACCCGCCACGGTTTGCAGCGTGACCATGCCGGGCTTGTCGATGAACTGATAGGACAACTGCGCACGGCTGCCAATGTCGTCAATGCCGCGCCCCATCAGCCGCTTGACAGACGAAATCGTGTTCGCCGGGTCATCAACCTGCGCGGCCAAAGCGGCGTAACCAATCTGACGCCTGTCACCCGTCAGGTAGCGCACCACGCTGGGCAAAATCACACGGCCTTCGTCGTCGGGCAGGCATTCAGACACGCCATTGCGCACGCTGGCCACCAATGAATGGGTGGTGCCCAGGTCAATGCCAATGGCGATACGCCTTTCGTGCGGGTTAGGCGCTTGGCCGGGTTCGGAGATTTGGAGAAGTGCCATGTCGCTTGAAAAATCTATTACTTTGTTTATTGTTGCAGTTGATCAAGACGCGCGTCGACCTCAGAGGTGAATCGCTCAACAAACATCAGGCTTCTCACTTGCTCAACCGCCAGTTTGAAGTTATTTTGATCATCAATAGATTGCTCTATTTTTAATAGCTGCTTGCGCCCGTATTCATTGGCCTCAAGAGCTATTTGATGCATATTTTCAGCTGTTTTAGCCTCGTCCAAGGCCTCCCGCCATTCCATTTGCTGCATCAGGAACGCAGCAGGCATGGCGGTGTTGTTTTCGGCATTGACAGGTGCGCCGTTCAGCTCACACAGGTAACTGGCGCGCTTGAGCGGGTCTTTGAACCGCTGATAGGCTTCATTGATGCGCACTGACCATTGCATCGCAACGCGCTGGGCAGACGCGCCTTGGGCAGCAAATTTGTCAGGGTGCGCTTCTTTCTGGAGTTCTTTCCAGCGGGCATCAATCGCGGCGCGGTCTTGTCTGAACTTTGGCGCTAAACCGAAAAGTTCGAAATCATTCGATTGCAGGTTCACACACGGAAGCTTTCACCGCACCCGCATCTGTCGCGCTCATTCGGATTCAGGAACTTGAAACCCTCATTCAAACCTTCGCGCACGAAATCAAGCTGTGTGCCATCGATGTAGGCCATGCTTTTCGGGTCGACCAGCACCTTCACGCCGTTGTCTTCAAACACCACATCTTCGGGCGCGATGTCATCGGCATATTCAAGCTTGTAGGCCAGGCCCGAGCAGCCTGTGGTTTTGACGCCCAGGCGCACGCCCACGCCCTTGCCGCGCTTGGTCATGTAGCGGGTCACGTGGCGGGCGGCGGCGTCGGTCAGGGTTACGGGCATGTGGACTTCTCTAGAGCTAGTGTTTACGCTGCAACGGCAACTTGCCCATGCTTTTGCTTGTAGTCGCTCACAGCGGCTTTGATGGCGTCTTCAGCCAAAATAGAACAATGGATTTTGACAGGCGGCAGTGCCAATTCTTGCGCGATTTCGCTGTTCTTGATACTCGCCGCCTGGTCCAGCGTTTTGCCTTTGACCCACTCGGTCACGAGCGAGCTGGAAGCAATCGCCGAGCCGCAGCCATAGGTTTTAAAGCGTGCATCCTCGATCACACCCGTCACCGGGTTGACCTTGATTTGCAGCTTCATCACGTCGCCACAAGCCGGTGCGCCGACCATGCCGGTACCCACTGTGTCATCGCCCTTTTCAAACGAGCCAACATTGCGGGGGTTTTCGTAGTGGTCAACTACTTTTTCAGAATAAGCCATGATATTTTCCTTTTAAGCCGCACTCATAACCTGAGAGAAAGCGTTTTGCCTCAAACGAAGACCAACTTTTCTCTCAACAATTTTTTCAATCAATTTTTCTTTATTCGCACTGCTGTCTACCGAAACAGAGAAGTGCTTGGCAAGCAACTGTAGTTCCGTCTTGCTCAGCGTTTTCAACTCAGTCGCGCCTTCTTCCCTCGACAAGGCTGCATCTAACTGGTTTGTAATCTGGGAAATATTTAGCGTATCTGTCGTACCAGACTTAGAAACCGGATGCCCTTTTGACGTTGGGGTCACCAAAATATCAACCGACGCCTTATTTGCCAGTAACAGAGCAACCTCGTTGGCACTTAGTTTTTGCATTGCTGCGCTGAGATGTTGCATCAAATTTGCAAGTTCAAAGTTACTCATAACTCAGCCCTTTCCCGCACAGATTTAGCAAGGTCAACTAACTCTTGCCTAACTTCTCGGTAAGTAGCGCCCGAACGGGAACCCAAGACAACAGGAATACCTTCTTCAGGCGCTACCGCATGTTCAGTTTTGTTTTCACGAATGTACTCGTCGAAAACGATATCTTTACCTACCAATTTCTTAGCAACATCAATAACCGTCTCAACATAACCTTTTTGATTGCGAATCGGTTCACCTAATCTCAAATTAACCATAGTGAAGACTATGCCTAACCATTTAGGACTTATAGAACTTCCATGTGAGGGCCATTCAACGCATCGCTTGTTGTAGTCTTCGTTGAAATTCTTTAAGTTGGCTTGCAAACCCTCGAAACCAATTGTTGACAAATAGTCTGCCTTTGTAGGAACCAATATGTAATCAGATGCCACCATAGCTGTTCTGGTCACGATGTTGAAGTTAGGAGGACAGTCAATCAGGACTACGTCAAATTTGTGTTTAAGGGATTCAAGACCAACCTTGAGTCGACTGTAAATTTTTAAGAAATTTAAGCTTCTAGTTTTATCGGAGCCACCACCTAAATCCTGGGCAAGGTCCAGATCAACATTAATTAGATTCAGGTGAGAGGAGATCAGGGCTAATTTACCGTTTTCACCCAAATACGGATTAACTTTCAAGTCCTCAATCAATAAAGAAGACATATCAAAATCGCCGTCTTGAGAAATATGCGCGTCAAACCAGTTTTTAATGGTTTTCGTCTTTTCAAACTGCTTCCACTCATCTTGAGGCACAAACGAAAACGTCAGGCTAGTTTGCGGATCAAGATCAACCATCAATACTCTCAGACCATCTTTGGCTAGTTGAGCACCCAAATTAGCAGTGATAGTTGTTTTACCAACACCACCTTTGTAGTTGATGAGAGAAATGGTTTTCATGAAAGCAATCTACGTTTAATGCGCTGCCCACTGAATCGTGGACAAATCAATGCCCTCTTTGAACATATCCCAAAGTGGTGACAGTTCGCGCAGTTTGGCCACGTTCTCTTTGATCGTGCCGACTGCGTAGTCAATTTCTTCTTCAGTTGACCAGCGGCCAATCGTCATGCGCAGGCTGCTGTGTGCCAGCTCGTCGCTGCGACCCAGGGCGCGCAACACATAACTTGGCTCTAACGATGCGGATGTGCAGGCCGAACCGCTAGACACGGCCAAGCCCTTGATGCCCATGATCAACGACTCGCCTTCAACATAGTTAAAGCTCATGTTCAGGTTGTGCGGTACGCGCTTGTCGGCATGGCCGTTCAGAAAGACTTCTTCAACGTCTTTCAGGCCAGCAAGCATGCGCTCATGCAGGGCGCGAATGCGCTTGTTTTCTTCGTGCATTTCGGCCTTGGCGATGCGGTAAGCCTCACCCATGCCTACACACTGGTGCGTGGGTAGCGTGCCGGAGCGCATGCCGCGCTCGTGGCCACCGCCATGCATTTGCGCTTCCAGGCGCACGCGCGGCTTGCGGCGTACGTATAGCGCGCCAATGCCCTTGGGGCCGTAGGTTTTGTGCGATGTCAGGCTCATCAAATCAACCGGCAGCGTCATCAAATCAATGTCCACCCTGCCCGTAGCTTGCGCTGCATCAACGTGGAAGATGATGCCTTTTTCACGGCACAGCGCGCCAATGGCGGCGATGTCTTGAATCACGCCAATTTCGTTGTTGACAAACATGACGCTGACCAAAATCGTGTCTGGCCGAATCGCGGCTTTCAGCGCTTCAATGTCCAGCAATCCATCAGCCTGCACATCAAGGTAAGTCGCGTCAAAACCCTGGCGCTCCAGTTCGCGGAAGGTATCGAGCACGGCTTTGTGCTCGGTCTTGACCGTGATGATGTGCTTGCCCTTGGTTTTGTAAAACTGCGCGGCACCCTTGATGGCCAGATTGTTGGACTCGGTCGCGCCGCTGGTCCAGACGATTTCACGTGGGTCAGCACCTATCAAATCAGAGATTTGTTCGCGCGCTTTTTCAACGGCGGCTTCTGCCTCCCAGCCCCACGCATGGCTGCGTGATGCCGGATTGCCGAAGTGCTCACGCAACCACGGAATCATCGCGTCTACCACCCGTGGGTCGCACGGGTTGGTAGCGCTGTAGTCCATGTAGATGGGGAAGTGCGGGGTTTCCATTGGCTGGTTTACTCAAAGATCAATTAGCTTGGCTGGATGGCCGGGAACAACTGTTTAACTCGCTTGGCTCAAGACTTTGAAAAAGCATTGCCCAAAGCAAACACCGAATTAGGCGCATTCACACGCATAGGCTTGACCATGGGCTGCGTGAAGATGGCTTTTTTCACCATCGGCGAGTTTTCTACCACCAGGCCTTTGGCCAATTGCTCATCGACCAGCTTTTGCAAGCTGACAGAGTCTAAAAACTCAACCATGCGGCTGTTCAATGAGGCCCACAGCTCATGCGTCATGCAGCGTGTACCCTCACCCATGCAGTTTTCTTTACCGCCGCATTGGGTGGCGTCAATCGGCTCGTCGACCGACACAATGATATCGGCCACGGTGATGTCAGATGCCTTTCGGCCCAAGGTATAGCCGCCGCCCGGGCCGCGGGTTGATTCCACCAACTCATGGCGGCGCAGTTTGCCAAAAAGCTGTTCCAGGTACGACAGCGAAATTTGCTGACGCTGGCTAATGGCCGCGAGAGTGACGGGACCGCTGTTTTGGCGCAGGCCCAAGTCAATCATGGCAGTGACCGCAAAGCGGCCTTTGGTCGTGAGGCGCATAACAAGCTCCTTATAGTTAGCTTGACTATCGTTGTCACTCTTGAAAATGATGTTTCAAGAGAGGTTTTCTCCTCCAGTCGCCCGGTACAGCCAACCTGCACACGGAGAATTTGTTGTTTTCGATCTGTTCCTGACTAGATTGGTCAAGTATAGCAGAAGTCAAGGGTTTTCATTGAAATACAACCCGTCAGTAAAAATAAATACCATTTGGTAATTAAACGACTAACGGGACGATGTTGTCCGTCCCCGGCGCACCAAAGGCCTGTTCTTTCAGCATATGCAGCTGGTCTCGCACCTTGGCGGCTTTTTCAAACTCCAGGTTTTTGGCGTGTTCCACCATCTGCTTTTCAAGCCGCTTGATTTCGCGCGACACGTCTTTCTCGCTCATGTCTTCAACCAGCGCTTTTTGCATCAGCAGCTTGTCGGCCTCTTTGCCTGACTTTTCGCTGTACACGCCGTCAATCAGGTCCTTGATGCGCTTGACCACACTCATCGGCGTGATGTTGTGCTCCAGGTTGTGGGCAATCTGCTTGTTGCGGCGGCGTTCGGTCTCACTCATGGCTTTGGCCATCGAGTCCGTGATCTTGTCTGCATACAAAATCGCGCGACCATTCAGGTTGCGCGCGGCGCGGCCAATAGTTTGAATCAGACTTCTCTCTGCCCTTAAAAAGCCTTCTTTGTCTGCATCCAAAATGGCGACGAGTGACACCTCGGGAATGTCCAAGCCCTCACGCAGCAAATTAATACCGACCAGCACATCGAAAGCACCCAAGCGCAAGTCTCGCAAAATCTCAACCCGCTCCACCGTGTCCACATCGCTGTGCAGGTAGCGCACTTTCACACCGTTCTCGCTCAGGTAATCGGTCAGTTGCTCGGCCATGCGCTTGGTCAGTGTGGTGATCAGCACCCGCTCGTTTTTATCTACCCGAATGCGAATTTCACCCAATACATCGTCCACCTGGTTCACCGCCGGGCGTACTTCAACTTGCGGGTCAACCAGTCCGGTAGGCCGCACGACCTGCTCAACCACCTGGCCAGCGTGTTCTTTTTCATACGCGGCCGGTGTGGCCGATACAAAAATAGCCTGGTGCATTTTGGTTTCAAATTCTTCCAGCTTCAGTGGCCGGTTGTCCAGCGCACTGGGCAGCCTGAAACCGTAGTCCACCAGGTTGTTTTTGCGGGCCCGGTCGCCGTTGTACATGGCGCTCAGTTGCCCCATCATCACGTGGCTTTCGTCCAAAAACATCACCGAGTCTTTGGGCATGTAGTCGCACAGCGTTGAGGGTGGCGAGCCCGGTGGCGCGCCGCTCAGGTGGCGGGTGTAGTTTTCAATGCCTTTGCAATGGCCAATTTCGCTCAGCATTTCCAGGTCAAACCTTGTGCGCTGCTCAATGCGCTGGGCTTCAACCAGCTTGCCTTGACTCACAAAATAGTCGATCCGTTCAGCCAGCTCCAGCTTGATGGTTTCAATCGAGCTCATCACCTTGTCTCGTGGGGTGACGTAATGGCTTTTCGGGTACACCACAAAGCGCGGCACTTTTTGCCGGATGCGACCCGTTAGCGGGTCAAACAATTGCAGCGATTCAATCTCGTCGTCAAACAGCTCAATGCGCAAAGCAAGTTCTGAATGCTCCGCAGGAAAGACGTCAATCACGTCGCCACGCACACGAAACGTACCACGTGAAAAGTCCACATCGTTGCGCTGGTACTGCATGCGAATGAGGCGCGCAATCACATCGCGCTGGCCCATCTTGTCGGCCACGCGCGCAATGAACCGCATCTGGGTGTAGTCCTCCGGTGCGCCAATGCCGTAAATGGCGCTGACGGTAGCGACGATGATGGTGTCGCGCCGCTCCAGCACGCTCTTGGTGGCAGACAGGCGCATTTGCTCAATGTGCTCGTTGATGGCCGAGTCTTTTTCAATGAACAAATCGCGCTGCGGCACATAGGCCTCAGGCTGGTAGTAGTCGTAGTAACTGACGAAATACTCCACCGCATTTTTCGGGAAGAACTCGCGGAATTCGCTGTACAGCTGCGCGGCCAAAGTCTTGTTAGGTGCAAAAACAATAGCAGGCCGCCCCAACCGCGCAATGACATTGGCCATGGTGTAGGTTTTGCCTGAGCCCGTCACGCCAAGCAGGGTTTGAAACACCTCGCCGTCATTGACCCCTTCAACGAGCTTTTCGATCGCCTGCGGCTGATCACCGGCCGGCAGGTATGGCTGGAACAACTCAAAAGGCGAATTGGGAAAGCTGGCAAACGTGCCCTTGGGCTGAGCGTTATCCACGGCAGGTATAAGTTCTAAGACTTCTGGCATAAAAACCTCAAAAGACGGCCTGAGAGCGCCGTTAAAATCAGGGTAACTCTCTAGCTTACGTCTTTTTTAACTTTCAGGAGTCCCATGTCTTTGTTCACCACCGTCGAAATGGCCCCACGCGACCCGATTTTGGGCATCAACGAAGCCTTTGCGGCAGACAGCAACCCCAACAAAGTCAACCTGGGCGTGGGCGTGTACTACGACGACAACGGCAAGCTGCCCCTGCTGCAGTGCGTACAAGCCGCTGAAAAGCTGATGATGGCGTCGCCCAAGCCGCGCGGCTACCTGCCGATTGACGGCATTGCCGCCTATGACGCAGCCGTGAAAAGCCTGGTGTTTGGTGCCGACAGCGAGCCCGTCAAAAGCGGCCGCGTCGCCACCGCCCAGGGCATTGGCGGCACCGGCGGTTTGAAAATCGGTGCTGACTTTCTGAAAAAGCTCAGCCCCAACGCCAAAGTCATGATTTCTGACCCCAGCTGGGAAAACCACAAAGCCCTGTTCACCCAGGCCGGTTTTGAAGTCGTCAGCCATCCCTACTACGACGCCGCCAAGCGCGGCATTGACTTTGACGGCATGCTGGCCGCGCTGAACGCCGCAGCGCCCGGCACCATTGCCGTGCTGCACGCCTGCTGCCACAACCCGACAGGCTACGACATCACCCCCGCCCAGTGGGACCAGGTGATTGCCGTCGTCAAGGCGCGCAACATCACGCCTTTCCTCGACATGGCCTACCAGGGCTTTGGCTACGGCATTGCTGAAGACGGTGCGGCAGTCGCCAAGTTTGTAGCTGCTGGCCTCAATTTTTTCGTCTCTACGTCATTCAGCAAAAGCTTCTCTTTGTACGGCGAGCGAGTAGGTGCCCTGTCAGTCGTCTGCGCCAGCAAGGAAGAAGCAGACCGCGTGCTGAGCCAACTGAAACTGGTCATTCGCACCAACTACAGCAACCCGCAAATCCACGGTGCCACGGTGGTGGCCACGGTGCTGAACACCCCTGAGCTGCGCGCCCAGTGGGAAACCGAGCTGACCGAAATGCGCGTCCGCATCAAGGCCATGCGGCAAAAGCTGGTGGATGGGTTGAGGGCGGCCGGCGTGACGCAGGACATGAGCTTCATCACTGACCAGATTGGTATGTTCAGCTATTCAGGCCTGTCCAAAGACCAGATGCAGAGGTTGCGTAGTGAGTTTGGGGTTTATGGGACGGATGCTGGGCGGATGTGTGTGGCTGCTCTTAATAGTGGGAATATTGATTGGGTTTGTAAGAGTATTGCGGCGGTGGTTTGAGAATGAACTTCCAATCTGCTTTAAAAATAATTCCACTCTGCGCGTTCGTTGCAGCGCTGACAGGTTTCGGAGATAGAGAAATCGCGACGATAAAAAACGAAGTGACAAAAAATTTGAAAGATCCGCAAAGCGTTCAATTCAGAGACATAAAAAAGTACTCTGAAGGAGTTATCTGCGGCTCTTTCAACGCCAAAAATGCAATGGGCGGCTATGTCGGCTTTTCTCCATTCATATTTAACGGAAGAAATACAAAAGAACTTGATATGCAGCCCAAAGATGGCGATATTTCAGTTTTCTGCAACGATCTACCGAAAAAACGTGTTTCCATGGCCAAACGGGAATATGACGAGGAACTTTTTATGTTGTCAATGTTTGTTGAGAACCGCACCCAATGCGTAGACCCCAAAAGCAATGCGTGCAAGTCACTTAACGAAGGAAAAGCTCTCCGCATGAAGAGTGTTGAAGAAGCCAAACGAAAAATTGCTGCAGCTGAAGCTTCGTACAAATGATTTAATCCAGTGTAAGTAACGTGAGTTTTTTGGAGGAACGTATGAGCGACCACGAAGAAGGACTTGTTAATCAGTACGAACATGAGATCCGTGCGCTATGCGTGCGCGCAGAACTAGGCGAAGATATTCCTGCCGTAGTAGAAACGGTGATAGCGAGGGCAGTTGAACACTTTCGCATCGTTAGAAGCGGTGATCCTCAAGCCAATCTGACAGCTTTTAGAGGCAGACTTCAAATCATCGCTGACGCTACTCACTCTTCTCAACAAGCCTTCAAACGCACGCTACAGCATGCAATCAACATTTGCCCAACTGAAATCTAAGGACTCCTTGGAACAAGGATGCTCAGAATCTCATAGGCTCTTAGTAAATGCTTAAAACACCTGAAAATATCCTTTTTTACCTATGTTTTAGGGCTCTAGGCCAATTACAGGGACTTCCCATAAAGTCAACCGAGGGCATCTAATAAATTTCCCTTGGTGACGGTATTTCTCAGCACTGACGTCAACGAAATCGGCTATCAAAGCGAGGAACA
>JBASFP010000101.1:0-37040 GCA_049653085.1 Polaromonas sp. | reverse complement strand
CAAACGAGGTTGTAGCTCCCTCTCTCACCCCGGATAGCTACACTCAACAAACGCATCCAACGGACACAGGTTTTGGTTGTAGCTCCCTCTCTCACCCCGGATAGCTACACTCGATTCGGCGGCGGCTTGTGTAGTTGTACTTGTTGTAGCTCCCTCTCTCACCCCGGATAGCTACACTCGTTGATATCCGGACTTTGGTCACTGCTCGGGTTGTAGCTCCCTCTCTCACCCCGGATAGCTACACTCTGGCACAAAGACTATGCCAATCATGCGGAGGTTGTAGCTCCCTCTCTCACCCCGGATAGCTACACTCCAACCCCTCTGAAACCCGCTCCAGGCTTGGCCTGGAGCGGGATTTCGTTTTTAAAAACGGCCTCAAAACAAGACGATTTGATTGGAATTGACTTGTTTTTCCTGAAAAAGAGGCATTCCTACAAGCAGTTTCATGCCTGCATACTGCTTTTCAGTAACGGTCAGCACACGGATTGAACCTTCAGGCGGCAGGTTGACCAGCAGGCGTTTCATATGCTTTTCTTCCGCATCGCTGCCATTCAGAATACGGCCATAGATTGAAAACTGAATCATGTCGTAGCCGTCATTCAGTAAAAAGCGACGAAACAGCGTGTACGCGCGCTTTTCGGTTTTGGTCACCATGGGCAAATCAAAGAAAACCATCATTCGCATGAATCGTCTCGTGGTCTGGCTCATGGTCTACAGATGCGCTACATCTCGTAGCGATGCTGGTTGAGGCCAATCAACCGTGGCATTTCCAGTACCAGTTCGCTACCGCCGTCATAAAGCCGGGCCAGGGATTCAGCGGCTTGCTCGACGGACGCCAGTACGCTCATCACACCGCGCGGCATGGCAACGTCAATATTCAGCAAACCAACCAAAGCCACCTTGTCTGCCGGGCTCAGCGCTACAGAGTTGTCAGTTTTGCGATTGGTTGCCACATGCAAGTCAACGATGGCACGGTAAGGCTCGATCAGATCGTCGGCAAGATTGAAAGCGTTTTGTTCGCTGCTGTGAAACAGGCCAATGGAAGGCAGCATCCCGTGCGCCACCAGTGCTCGTGCGCAAGCGCCGCGCATGACTGAATAGCCATAGTCAAGTGCTGCATTGGCCCAGCCCTCTTGACTGCGGTGAAAACTGCGGCCCAATATTTGCGGAAAGTAATAGGCGCTGGCCTGTGCTTCCATATTGCCTGTATCACCAGACCGCACACGCCGCGCATACGACTCCAGCCGTTCATAGTCGCCAGCACTAAGCGTCTTCATACAAAACGCCTGGTTGTTGATTTTGACTTGCACGATAGTGGCCCAGGCGCGCTTGCCGGTGGGCTTGTCCAAGCTAAGTTGCAAACGCAACATGCGTGTGGCACGGCTGTGACTTTGAAAAGGTAGAAATACGCCGCTAGGTTGGTGGTTGTCACCCGTGGCGTAAAGCCCAATGCCATATTCTGCGCAGGCAGACAGCACAGGGTGCGTGAGCGTAATTTCGCGGTTGTTCAATACGATGACGGCGATGTCTTCAAATGGCACCCGAGCGGATTGCTCCTGTTCTACCAAGAGCGCGAAATGCTCTCTCTTGAGTTTGGCAGGCTGGCTGATGACGACGCTACGCCAGACCACGGCGGGTCTCCGTTGGCGCGGGATATACATTCGCCAAAACATCAACATGAAATTTTTCTAGTGCTAATGCTGATTTCACGCCTATGCTTCTAATTAGTCCATCTTTACCGACTGCTTGATTGCGATCATGTGCCCACAAACTGATTGCGCCTGTAGATCGATCACAACCTGAAAAATAGCCTCGTAACTTTTCTTTTTTAAGGGTGACGCTAACAAGATCATTAGAGTAAAGTGAAAAGCACCAAGCAAAGCTTTCGTCGATTTCTGTCCACTCCTTTTCATCTTTAAACGCGACGATTGCCCTGTTTGGTAGTCCCGTGACCTTGTGATGCACATACACAGGCACAAGATGAAACTTCCCGGCTTTAGAAAAAACATCCACCCGCAACATGCTGTCATTCTTGGCGATACCACCCCGTATAGGTATGCCAGACAGTTTGTCAATCAGCAGAGTTACCCCGCGAACGATTGGCCCAGTTAGTTGACCATCCTTTGCCGGTTTGCGCATGGGATTTTCAGCAGTAAACGCTTTATCCGCTTTTCCTCCGAAAGCTTGCAGTCGCTCGCGAATTGCAGCGTAAAGCGCGTGGTTACGATGCGGGTCAACCAGCTTGTCCAAGTCCTTGAGTGTCAAACTGGTCAAGGCTACTTTTTGCACAACGCTGCCCTGTTTTTGCATGCTTTGCGCTTGCCCATAAATGGTGTCTTTATGAGCTGCTCCGCTATTTCGTCTTTGCGGCGCGCGCGACACAAATAGTGGACGCAATGCGTTTAACGCTTCAGGCGGATAACTTCCCATTCTTTCCATTTCGATGCGCAACACTGCTAGGTCATCAATCTTCAATCGCGCTTCCAACTCCTTTCTGAAAAAAGGCCAGGGATCAGGAAAGTGTTCCTGTAATTGTTGGTGCACTTGAGGGTTAACAATCTCACCCGTTTCAGCGTCCACAAACCCTTCACGCACCTGATCCAGCTCGCGCGTGCGCGAGTAGTCAGACAAACGCTTGACCATGCTATGACTGCATGCTGCAACCACCGCCGCATCCAATGCGTGATGACGGTCGCTTTCTTGCCTGATTTTTATCAATCCCCAACGCATCCGCAAAAACGATGTGAGCTGCCCGCTAACGACCACACAGCGCTTGGCCTCACTTCCATCGGCAAGTTTTAAAAATTGCTCGACATAATTTTTAAAGAAGCGGCAGATGTAGCGCGTGTCATTCAGGTTGCGGTCTTTAAACTCTTCTGCTTCTCGCGGCGAAAAGTCTTTTCGCAGTAATCGGCTGCGCTTGGCTTGTCGCCAGGCTTTGTTGGACTCAACGAATCCCACAAAATGCCGCCAACGCGTGCTGTCATTTGAGCCGTCCAAATATTCGTATGGTGTCTGGTTTCCTTTGTCCCTGTTCTCTTTGGCCAACACCAGCACCTTGTTGTTTTTGCTGTCATCAAAGCTGCGTGAGTAGGGCAGGGCGTGATCAACTTCTACATAACCTGCTTCTAGCAACCTGTTGAGGTCTATCCCCTCAAGTGAGTAAGCGCATTTGCCTTGCTGCTCCTTGTAAAGTCGCCATTTTTCAAAGTCGCCCCCGCGCGGCGCGCCAACAATACCAAAATGCCCAGCAAAGTCTGACTTGTCTTTGTCATTGCGTTCACGGAACTCGTCTTGCTCTTTTTTAATATCCTTGCGTTCGTCGAAGGGACGTGACAAATCACGCGCTAATTCAATGTGAACCGATTGCGGCGAACCATAAGTTTTAACCAGCGCATTCAGCACTTTGCGCGATTGATTGATTGACCGCAAAACCACAGGATTGCGCGGCACATCAAATTCTTCGGTGAATTTCATGCGCCCATCTTTTTCGCGATTTGCATAAAGTGGCGGCAGCAATTTTTTTTGCCCTGTGCCTGTTATGTGCAACTGGCTATGGTGATAGCCAGCCATTTCGCACGCCTCGTCATAGCGCAGACCGGTTTCCATGGGGGGCACGATTTTGCGAAGCGCTTTGAGTGACAAGGCGTGAAACTTGTCAAAGCGAATGCCCAGCAGCGCATCAATCATGGCCTGGCCGCCTGGAAGTGTCAGCTTACCCAGTTCAATGGCAACTTCATCATCATCCTTGAAGACGCTGAGTACCCAGGCTAGTTTGTCCAGTGCTTCAGGATGGCCCGCTTGCGCAGCCCCAGCCATGCTTTGCCACTCGGTTTCCAGCCCTTTGTTTTTCAAAGTGAGTCGTAATTCATGCCATGCGGATAGCCTGACCAGATTGTCGTTTTCAGGTTCTTTAGCCTTTTGCTCTTCCTTTTGCCTTTCGCTTGGATAGGCTAGACCAGCAAAGCGGAAACCCTCTGGTAGTCCTGCTTTTACCAATGCAGTTCGCAAATGCCTGTAGCTAAACTTTTCACCTGACTGATAGGGCAGAGGCAATGCTATGTCGCGCTCAGACTCAGTCAATGAGCGCGTACGACCATCAACAATGACGCGCAGATTGTTCAGACGTGTTAACCACACATGCCGCTCAGCCGTGAAGCTGGCTTTGGGCGCACGGTATTCTGCTTTCTCAAATGTGCAATGCCCCAGCATCTTGAGCAAATCTTTACCTGCGAGTGCTGGCTTTTGTGACCAGAACAAACCTGAACGGAAGTCGCCAGTGCCCAGAACTGTTTGTTCAAGTGCTTCGCTGGCATAGGGATTGCCGAGTTGGCGCTGGTGCTCAAATAGTTTGGCTAGCTCTTGCCCAATCAGTATGCGGGACAACGCTTTGCCATAAGCACCGCGTTTATTTCGCTGGGCATCAGGGAATTCGTTAAGAACCATCTCGGCGGCAGTTCGATAGTCTTTTTCCTTCATCAGTTTGGCCGTCCCTGCCAAACCTTGTTTGACTTTGCCGCCTTCACCCTTGGTGTCTTCTTCAGCCTTTTTTTCCTCGGCTCTGCTCACCCAGTGAAAACCGCGATGTTTGCAGACGTGGTAAAGCACTCTGGCCCATTCTTCGCCTGTTAAAAGTCGGTCAAGTCCGGCAACGCGCAACGCCCAGGTGGAGTTCGTGAAGGACGGTTGCGTCTTTAACAGGGCTGCATCGGTAATCAAGCATTCTCGCTTGAGTACGCGCCCCAGTTTGGTGAGCCGCCAAGCCCTGCGGCGCAGACGCCGGCGCATCAAGCGTGCTGACCGCCTGGCCAGATTCAAAGATTCGCCTTTATCGGAGGTTTCCGCTTTGTCAAATGCACGGACACCCAAAGCAACGATCCTAGCGTCCGACAACACAGCCCAGCCGACAGAGGCAATGCCGATGTCCAGACCAAACGTCAACGGCCCAAGGCCAGATTGAAAAACTTTCTTGTCATTCATCTTTATCTCCCTTAAACTCCACACCTTGTAGTTATCCGGGGTGAGAGCCGTTGCTGCAATAAGGATCAGCCCTTAAAAGCTGAGTCCGTATCCGAAAACCTGGCGGGGCAACCTGTCAGGTTTTTTCTATTTTGTCGCTGCAATTGCTTCTTGTCCATACAAACGAGAAAAGCTGTCCGACTGATATGGATCAGACTATCGCTAATTAAGCATCGAAACGATTGTTATAACCCTGTCAACTACGCATATGACCCCCAAGGGGGCGCACCGCGTGCCCGTTCGACAAGGACAGTCCCAAGCCGTTGTCCTAAAATATCAGCATGCAAAATCTTCAGACCACATCCAATGGCGTCACCCTGAAATTAGGTGAGCTGCCACCTATCGTGGCTAAAGAACTCGGCAAGTCAACTAACCCCGCCCGGCGCGCAGCCAAGATACTTGAGCAGTGGGCCGAAGATGCTGCTGATGCCCGCATTGCACAGCGTCGCTTGCGCGATCTCCAGTCCGGCAAGACGCAGGCAATTCCTGCTGCTGAGGTCTACAAGAAGCTCGGCATCTGATGGCTTGGCGGCTTGCGTACGACCCGGCCGCCGACAAGGAACTTGGCAAGCTCGATAAACCGATTCAAAAGAAAATCAAAGCTTACCTGGATGAAGTCTGTGGGTTGACCGACCCGACCGTTCGAGGTCACGGACTGTCCGGGCCATGGGCTGGATTACACCGTTATCGTTTGGGACAGTTACGCATCATCGTCAGCATTGACCGCGGCATCGTCACCGTGACAGTCATCAAGATCGACAGGCGCGATTCAATTTACGACTGACAGGAGATTTATTAGTTTTGCCAAAGGCGAGTGGTTAACCTTTGATGCCCGAAGTCGGAATCGAACCCGCGCATTCATGCGCTTTGTCAGTATCGCCAAAGGCGTGTGGTTCGGGATGCAGAAAAAGTGTTGTGACCACTAGTGAGTGGTGCCCGGGGCCGGAATCGAACCGGCACGCCTTGCGGCGCGGGATTTTGAGTCCCGTGCGTCTACCAATTCCACCACCCGGGCGACGCTGCATACAGCCTCAGATTATGGCACAGTAGCGGTATGAACTACCCAACCCTAGAAGACGCCATCGGCAAAACCCCTCTCGTGCGATTGCAGCGCATAGGCGCACCAGACAACGCAGCGCGCGGCAACGTGATCCTCGGCAAGCTGGAAGGCAACAACCCCGCAGGTTCGGTCAAAGACCGCCCGGCCATGGCCATGATCAAACGTGCTGAGGAGCGCGGTGACATCCAGCCCGGCGACACGCTGATTGAGGCGACATCGGGCAACACCGGCATTGCGCTGGCAATGGCTGCAGCGATCAAGGGCTACCGCATGATTTTGATCATGCCCGAAGACCTGTCGATTGAGCGGGCCCAAACCATGAAAGCCTTTGGCGCAGAGCTGTTGCTGACCCCCAAAAGCGGCGGCATGGAACACGCCCGTGACCTGGCCGAGCGGATGCAAACTGAAGGCAAGGGCAGGGTGCTGGATCAGTTTGCGAACATGGACAACCCGCGCGCCCATTACGAGACCACCGGGCCAGAGATATGGACAGATACGTCAGGCAAAGTGACACATTTTGTCAGCGCCATGGGCACGACGGGCACGATTACCGGTGTGTCGCGCTACTTGAAAGAGAAAAACCCGGCCATCCAGATCATTGGCGCGCAGCCGAGCGAGGGCTCACGCATTCCCGGTATCCGCAAGTGGCCAGAGGCGTATCTGCCGAAAATTTACGACGCCAGCCATGTGGACCAACTGGTAGAAGTCAGCCAAAGTGATGCCGAAGACATGTGCCGCCGCATGGCGCGCGAAGAAGGCATTTTTGCGGGTATCTCCGCAGCGGGTGCTTGCTGGGTGACGCAGCAGATTGCCAAAACCACACGCGATGCGGTGATCGTGTTCATCGTTTGCGACCGGGGTGACAGGTATCTATCGACGGGTGTGTTTCCGGCTTGATATTCAGCCGTGAGATACAGCTTCCAACGCAAAGGCGCAAAGGCGCAAAGATGCAAAGGTCGCAAAGCAATTCAACTGACTGCATTCCTTCGCGTTCTTTACGCTTTTGCGTCTTTGCGTTGGAAACTTATCTGTTAACTTCAAAACTCAAACTTTTCAATATCAAATAGGCCTGAAAACCAATAAATACGGGCGCAAGCAGCTCCTGAAATAATAGTAAGCAAAACGATGTCAAACCCCTTCAAATTTTGCCCCCAGTGCGCCACACCGCTTGAAATGGTCACGCAACTCGAAGATGGCGGCGAAAAAGCCCGGTTGCGTTGCCTTAGCTGCGGCTACACCCACTGGAACAACCCGACACCGGTGCTGGCCGCTGTGGTTGAGTACAACGGCCAGATTCTGCTGGCCCGCAACGCGGCTTGGGCTGGCCGCATGTTTGCGCTGATCACCGGGTTTATGGAGGCGGGCGAAACGCCCGAGGGCGGTATTGCGCGCGAAATCAAGGAAGAAACCAATCTGGCCACCACCTCGCTTGACCTGATTGGCGTGTATGACTTTCAGCGTATGAACCAGATCATCATTGCCTACCATGCGGTGTGTACGGGCGACGTGGTGCTGTCGCCCGAACTGGTGGAGTACAAGCTTTACGACTATGACGCCATCAAGTGCTGGCCCGCAGGCACAGGTTACGCGCTGGCGGACTGGCTGAAATCTCGCGGCTACAACCCGCAGTTTGTTGAATGGCAAAAGAGCGACTGAATCATCTCCCATGATGTCGTGCTTAAAATCAAGACTTATCAAGGATTTTCATGAACATCGACAAAGAACTCGACACACGCGGCCTGAACTGCCCGCTGCCCATTTTGAAGGCCAAAAAAGCGCTGGCTGAGATGATCAGTGGCCAGCATTTGAAGGTGGTGTCAACCGACGCAGGCTCGGTACGCGACTTTCAGGCCTTTGCAAGGCAAACTGGCAATGACCTGATTGAGCAGCAAACCGTCGGCAGCGACTTTATTCACGTCATGAAACGTCGTTAATCAAGCTTCAGGTTTTTCAGGTAGTTTTTAAACCGCGCACCGACTTCCGGGTGCTGCAATGCCAGTTCAACCGTGGCTTCCAGAAAGCCTTCTTTGCTCCCGCAATCGTAGCGCTTGCCAGCGTATTCAAAGGCGTAAACACTTTCTTCACACAGCAAGCTGGCAATACCGTCGGTCAGTTGCAGCTCGCCGCCCACGCCCGGCTTTTGGCTGCGAATGTGCTTGAAAACAGTCGGCGTCAAAATATAACGACCTGCCACAGCCATGCGAGATGGTGCAACGTCAGGCGCAGGTTTTTCAACCATCGCGCTGACTTTCATCAGGTGCTCACCAGTCTTTTCACCCGCCACAATGCCGTAGCGGCGGGTTTGATCCAGTGGCACTTCTTGTACCGCCAAAATGGATTGCTGCAGTGTTTTGAATTGCCCGGCCATTTGCGCCAGCACGCTCTGGCCGCCCTGGACGCCCGTCATCAAGTCATCGGCCAACAGCACCGCAAACGGCTCGTTGCCCACCATGTGTTCTGCGCACAGCACCGCATGCCCCAAACCCAGCGAGCGGGGCTGGCGCACATATGAAAAGTCCATGTCAGCGGCTTGAATCGAACGCACCAGTGCGAGCAATTCTTGCTTGCCTGCCACTTCCAGTTCATTTTCCAGCTCGTAAGCGGTGTCAAAGTGGTCTTCAATGGCACGTTTATTGCGGCCAGTCACGAAGATCATGTGGCGAATACCGGCAGCGTAGGCTTCTTCAACCGCGTATTGAATCAGCGGTTTGTCGACCACCGGCAGCATTTCTTTGGGCTGGGCTTTGGTGGCAGGCAAAAAGCGCGTGCCCAAACCTGCGACAGGAAAGACGGCTTTGTTCAAAAATGTGAATTTTTCCATAGATTTAGAAGCTTAAATGGCATAAAGTGTCGCAAAATTGTCACGGATGAGGGGTCAGACAAAAGCCTCAATCAATGCCATACAAGCCCTGATCATGGGTGAAGACAGAGACGAAACATAACCAGGACGCACGAGTGGACATCTTACTTCTAGACGCTTTGGTTCCCGAGGCCACCGCCTGGCTGGAAACCCGGCACAGCGTTGCTTACCACCCGGAGTTGGCCGACGACCTGGTGGCGCTGCGCAAGGCCTGCTACAAGACCAAAGGCATCGTGTTTCAACGGCAAAGCGTGGTGACTCGCGATTTTCTTGACTTTTTGCCCAAACTCAAGGCTGTTGCACGCATGCATGTGGGCACCGACAACACCGATCTTGAAGCCTGCAAAGAGCGCGACATCAAGGTGATTCACGCCAGCAGCGCCAATGTGCGCTCGAACGCCGAGTATTTGTTGTCCACGCTGCTGTTGCTGTACCGGCGCGGCATTGTGTCGGCTTTGGTGGGGCGCAAACACCCCACACAGCAAATGGGCCGCGAGCTGTACGGCAGCACAGTGGGTATTTTGGGTTTGGCGCCCACCGCCCACACGCTGGCCGGTATGCTGCACGGTTTGGGTGTGCGGCTGATCGGTTATGACCCGGCGGTTCACCACACTGCACCCATTTGGGAGCGCCTGCACATCCAGCCGGTCAGCTTGCCTGAGTTGATGAGTCATTCCAACGCCATATCGGTGCAAATGCTCTACGCGGCCCGCTACAAGGGTTTTGTCAACAGCAAGCTGCTGGCCGCCTGCAAGCGCCATCAGTTGTGGGTAGGCATCAGCCGCAGCCAGTTGT
The DNA here is from genome assembly GCA_049653085.1 of Polaromonas sp. Lineage (GTDB taxonomy): Bacteria > Pseudomonadota > Gammaproteobacteria > Burkholderiales > Burkholderiaceae_C > Polaromonas. The sequence goes on along the minus strand of JBASFP010000101.1, from coordinate 27,306 downwards.
TTGACGAAGGCGCGCTGGCTGAAGCCTTGACCGATGGCCGGATTGAGGCCTGCATCCTGGACGGTGCCGAGGCGAATTTTGCAGGCGTTGACTCGCCCCTGCATGGCCTGAAAAACCTGTTCATCACGCCACGCCTGGGCTCACACACGCGGGAGGCGCGGCTGCGCTCCAGCTGGTACGTGGCGCACCGCATGCATGAGGCGATATCAAACCTGGAAGGCAGCAGCGGCATTGGGTCGTTAACGCCCAGTGCGCCTATGGATCTGGAACTGCCAGGCGCCCTGTCGCCATCGCAATGGGGTGAGTCTGAAGTGATGATGCGCTGATATCAGGTCGTTAAACGCAAGAGTTGCGCATTCAGTTTTTCTAACGTCGCGGTAAAGTCTGTCTGGCGCTTTTGCTCTTGCGCCAAAACCGCTGGTGGCACTTTGCTGGTGAAGGATTCGTTGGCCAGCTTGGTGTTGACCTTTAACAGTTCGCCTTCCAGTCGCGTGATTTCTTTACCCAGCCGGGTTTTTTCAGCGGCCACATCCACTTCCATGTGCAGGCAAATTTTGGCGTCTCCAATGATGGCAACCGGTGCTGCTTGCGCGGCCGCTGCCCAAGTGGCTTCATCGTCAAACACTTTGACTTCACTCAACTTGGCCAGTGCCTTGATGACCGCGCCAGACTGCGTCATGAATTCAGTATCGCCCAGCACAAACAATGGCATGCGGGTGGCGGGCGAGACCTTCATCTCACCGCGCAATTCGCGCGTGGCATCAACCAGCTTTTTCAGCTTGGCCACATGCGCCTCAGCAGCCTCGTCAATCTTGTTCGGCTGGCTTTGCGGGTAGGCAGCCTGGCCAATGTAGGTGGTTTTTTTGATACCTGCAACCACAGCAACTTGCTGCCAAAGCGATTCAGTGATGAACGGAATAACCGGGTGCGCGAGCCGCAAAATAGCCTCTAATGTGCGGATCAGCGTGCGGCGGGTGGCGCGTTTTTGTGAGTCATTACCTGTTTGAATTTGCACCTTGGCAATTTCCAGATACCAGTCGCAAAACTCGTCCCATACAAACTGGTAAATGCTGCTGGCGACGTTGTCCAGGCGGTAGTCTTCGAAGCCTTTTGCTACATCGGCTTCAACCCGCTGGAGCGTCGAAGAAATCCATCTGTCGGCTTGCGAGAAGCTCATGTAGTTGTGAAACTCTCCACCCGGCTGGCACTGCTCTTTGGTGTGGTCGGCCAGCCCGCAGTCCTGACCTTCACAGTTCATCAATGTGAATCGTGTCGCGTTCCAGAGCTTGTTGCAAAAGTTGCGGTAGCCCTCGCAGCGCTTGCTGTCAAAGTTGATGCTGCGGCCCAGGCTGGCCAGGGACGCAAAAGTAAAGCGCAGCGCGTCTGCACCGTAGCCCGGTATACCAGTCGGGAATTCTTTTTCAGTCAGTTTGCGCACCTGTGGCGCGGTCTCAGGCTTGCGCAGGCCTTGTGAGCGCTTGTCGAGCAGCGGGGCCAGTTCAATACCGTCGATCAAGTCCACTGGGTCCAGCACGTTGCCCTCAGACTTGCTCATTTTTTTGCCCTGAGCGTCCTTCACCAAGCCGTGAATGTAGACGTGCTTGAAGGGCACTTGTCCCGTAAAGTGCGTCGTCATCATGATCATCCGCGCGACCCAGAAGAAGATGATGTCGTAACCCGTGACCAGCACGCTGGACGGCAAAAACAGATCGAGTTCTTTGGTTTTTTCAGGGTAGCCCAAAGATGAAAACGGGACCAGTGCTGATGAGTACCACGTATCTAAAACATCTTCATCGCGCGTCAACTTTTTACCCGACGCTTGCAGTTGCGCAGCGGCTTCGTTTTCAGCCACATACACGGTGCCGTCTTCGTCGTACCAAGCCGGAATCTGGTGGCCCCACCACAACTGGCGTGAAATGCACCAGTCCTGAATGTTATTCATCCACTGGTTGTAGGTGTTGACCCACTGCTCGGGCACAAACTTCACGTCGCCGTTGGCGACTGCGTCGCGGGCTTTTTGCGAAATGGATTTTCCCGTCGGATCTGCATCGCTGACTTTGCTCAGCGCCACAAACCACTGGTCGGTCAGCATTGGCTCGACCACCGCACCCGTCCTTGCGCAAACGGGCACCATGTTTTTATGCGGCACCGCTTTTTCTAAAAAGCCTTGCGCTTCGAGGTCTGCCAAAACCGCCTTGCGGCACACGTATCTGTCCATGCCCTGGTACTGCACCGGGCCGTTTTCATTGATCTTCGCGTCGAGCGTGAAGATGGTGATGAGCGGCAGGTTGTGCCGCTGCGCGACCTGGTAGTCGTTAAAGTCATGCGCGCCGGTAATTTTCACGCAGCCGCTGCCAAATGCTGGGTCAACATAGCTGTCGGCAATCACCGGAATCGCCCGGTCACACAGTGGCAAATCAACCAGCTTGCCAATCAGGTGCTGGTAGCGTGTGTCGTCAGGGTGTACGGCCAGTGCGCCGTCGGCCAGCATGGTTTCTGGCCGGGTGGTGGCAATGTGCATGCCGCGCATAGTGTTGCCATCAATGTCTTTTTGCGGGCCGTCTGAAAACGGGTATTCAATGTGCCACATGAAGCTGTCGCGCTCTTCGCTTTCCACTTCCAGGTCACTCACCGCTGACTTCAAAACCGGGTCCCAGTTCACCAACCGCTTGCCACGGTAAATCAGGCCCTGTTCGTACAGCTTCACAAACGTCGATGTGACGACAGTGGACATTTTGGGGTCCATCGTGAAGTACTCGTGCTTCCATGCCACCGAGTCGCCCATGCGGCGCATTTGCTGGGTAATGGTGGCTCCAGACTCTTCCTTCCACTCCCACACTTTGGCTACAAAGTTCTTGCGGCCCAAGTCGTGGCGCGTTTGCCCAGCGGCTTGCAGCTTGCGCTCCACCACAATTTGCGTGGCAATGCCCGCGTGGTCGGTGCCCGGCACCCACAGCGTGTTGTGGCCGCGCATGCGGTGGTAGCGGGTGAGGCTGTCCATGATGGTCTGGTTAAACGCATGGCCCATGTGCAGCGTTCCGGTGACGTTGGGCGGTGGTAGCTGGATGGAAAACGACGGCTTGTTAGCGTCAAGCGTCGGCTCGTACATGCCGCTTTGCTCCCACAGCGGGGCTAAGTGCGCCTCAATCGCCGCAGGCTCAAACGATTTGGCCAGGCTGTCAAGGCCGGGTGTGGCGGGTGCGGCTGGTGTGGAGGAGGCAGAGTCGGTCATAGTGGAATAAAAAAACGGCATCCATGCGATGCCGTTGTGTGTACGGGTTAGTTGCTGCAATTTTATTCGACAGCCACAAGCCAATGAAATGCTATTTATTCAGGAGCTGCTTGCGCCCGTATTCATTGGCTTAGAGCCCAAAAGCACACCCTAAAAAAGCCAAAAAACAGCCAAAATCAGATCCCAGCAGCCTTTTTCAGGCTCAGCATGTGGTTTTGCGGTGCTGAGGCGGCGTTAACTAGCGCTCGGCTCACCTTTACACTCAGTCAACTGTTCGGCTCCTTTCACAAGATTTACACACATCTCACCCATGCAAGGGCAACTTTTTACCCAAGACTTTTTACTGCGTGGCGTGAAGGACACGCCGCCGTACCAAGACTTGCACGACACCGCGTTTGCTGCTTTTCAAAGCGCGTTGCAAGGCATTTTTACCGGGCTTGACGCAGCATCAACCATTAACGAACCACAGACTGAGCAGCAAGTCATCTGCAAAGTGCTGGCGGCTCTGGGTTGGGGCGACGACACCATGCCCCAGGTCAATATGTCTGGCAAACGCCGTGAAGACGTTCCTGACATGCTGCTTTTTGCCAGCGCCGCTGCCAAGTCCATATCGCTGCCTTTGAAAGACGACCAACGCTTGCGCCACGGGCTGGCCATTCTGGAAGCCAAGCGTTGGCTGCGCCCGCTAGACCGGGGTGACACCACCGAGCCAAATGACCCTGACGCACCGTCTTCACAAATGCTGCGCTACCTCAGTCGTGCTGATGTGGTGTCTGATCGCGCCATCAAGTGGGGCATGCTGACCAACGGCGCGGTGTGGCGGCTTTACTGGCAAGACGCCCCGTCACGCGCTGAAGAGTTTTTTGAAATTGACCTGGCTGGCGCGCTGGGCTTGAAGGGCATTCAGCATGACCTGGACGAGATAGAACCCGCCCACGCGCTGCGCTTGTTTTATTTGTTCTTTCAGCGCGAAGCCTTTTTGCCGCAGACTTGGGATAGCAGCAATAGAACCTTCCACGCCTACGCCCTGAACGAAGCGCGGCTGTATGAAGAAAAAGTCTCGCAAGACCTGGGCGCACGGGTTTTCAGTGACATTTTTCCGCAACTGGCGGATGCACTGGCACGCGGTGACCTGCATGCCAAAACGCAAGACGTCGGCTACGGCCAGTTCAAGCGCCCGCAGTACACGGCAGAGTATCTGGACGAAGTGCGCGAAGCCGCGCTGGTGCTGCTGTACCGCCTGCTGTTTTTGTTTTACGCCGAAGACCGTAATTTGTTGCCCGTGCGTGATGCGCGGTACGCACCCTACAGCGTGCGGCGCTTGCGGGAGGAGGTGCGGGACAAGGTGGATGCGGGGACGAAATTTTCAGTCACTTTAATTTCGATATGGCTTGGTTTACAAAACACGTTTGATGTGGTCGGACTGGGCGATGATTCAACAGAGTTCCCCGCCTACTACCCGGATATGTTTGATCGTGCAAGTGCGCCTCTTTTGACGCGCACTGTTATCAAAGATGCTGTGTTGGCACCGATGATTGACACACTATCTCGTCGAGACTCGAAAGCATCTCGTAGCTGGATTGATTACCGTGATCTTTCCGTCTTTTGTCTTGGTGGTATTTATGCTCGCGCTCTTGGTCATAACTTTAAGCATACCGTGCTGGCTGCTGACAGCTACACCAACAGACCTGAGGTTGAGTACAGGGCGGTAATGCCCGCAAACTTGAATGGCAATTCTTCAGATATTTGCGCTAAGAAATCTAGTTTCATCGAACTGTTTTTCAACCAACCTTTTAAATACGATATTGGATGCAGGGCAATAAAGACAAGGCAGCTTCGCGCACAAAAGAGTTTTAGTCAAACTCTTTTTTAGGCTGCTTTCTTGTAGGGTATCTGTAACTCTTCTACGTCCAAACTAAAATCCAAAACAATTTGAATGGGTTCTCTTGGATTGCGGTGGTCGTTGTAAACATCAGCATCAGTTTTTAGCTGAAAACAGTCGCCAACGATTTGCTGTCTCCGTTGTGCAAATGATTTCAAGAAATGCTCATGAGGCGCGTGTGGATCGTCTATGTCTGCCCAAAGAGACAGTGTTTTATTTCCACTTTTTTGCGTCGTCGCATGCTTTGCGCGATAGCGTTGACCGGATTCACTTGTTCGGTACTCCTCTCGAAATACTTGCGCAATATCAGCTGCTATTGCATCAATGACTGTTCTCACGGTGGGCTTATGCAGTCCATTTTTGTAAGCCCACTCCGCTAACTGGTGGGCATCAAGCAATCCGTCATTTCCGACTTCTTGTTTGTAGCGTTCGATGTAGGTTCTAACCGCGTTTGAGTAGGCAGACATTTTGATATCCCTTCAAGTGTTTTCAATCAATCCCCATCCGTCGGTCGGTGCGGATTTAATAGCAATGTGACGTATCTTGGCAAGATGTTGATTCCATCTGTCGTATCGTCCGAGTTTTTTTCTTAGCTGGCCTGCAACGATTCCTGTGTGGATACCCAATCTCTGTGCAAATAAGCCAATCCTCTCTTCGCTGAAATAAGGCGAAACTCTTGCAACAAACCCATCCAACTCTGCTTTGGGGACGCAAAATTCAATAGCTGCAGCATTTGCCATTTCCTCTTCAAGATTTAGGGTGTGTGGGTCTGAGCCCTCTGTGTCTTCATCAAGAATAAAACCTGTGTCCTGCCCGTGACCCTGCAAAACGTGCTCAATTTCATGTCGAAGTACGAACCAAAAATTGTCTATCCGGTCGAATCTCAGTGATAGAGCAATAACTGGCTGGGTCTGATTAATCCAAAAACATGCGCCGTCGATTTTTGATGAAGGCATAGCCTCGACTAATACAAACCTGACGCCACAAGCGGAAAGAATTTTCGTTACATGCCTCACTTCTTCTGGCGCAGTTAACAGTGCGCGTAGTTGTGGAAGTGCTTTTTGAAGACCGTCTTTTTTGTATTTACCCAATACTTGCGATGAAGCAAGTGTTTTTGCCCGGAAAAGCCATGCAAGCTGCACCATTGACGTTTCCACAGTTGGCGAGGACTTTTTGGCGGCGTGTGCGAAATTAGGCGAATCCGCCATCGAGGTCATGCCGAAAAAATTCATGAACTGTTGTTCAAGGACTTCTACGTTTTCGCTTGCCTCAATCCACCGTCTTTTTATCATCTCCCGAACAGGGAAAACTTCGTAAAGTTTTGCACGGCGAGAAATAACATTGCTTACCACTTTAACTTTTGAAAGCTGATACTGACTTTCAAGATTCATCCATAGCTCTGCACCTGTGCCAAGAGCATCGCCCAGCTGCACGGCTGTTTCAGGCGTGATAGCCACTTTTCCAGTGATGAGTTGGCTCACCAATTTTTGCGAACGACCCATCACCTCGGCAAATTCCACCTGTGTCCAGCCTCGGGCATCCAGTTCCTCTTGAAGAAAGTCACCGGGTGCAAATATTTCTGCAACATTCATAATTTTCTCCTGGAGTTGCTCTCAGTGGTAGTCTGAAATAGAAATTACCACGACCAATTTCCCTGAATCTGTTTTTTCGAACTTGATAATTAACCGCCATTGGCTATTGAGTCGCATCGAATGCTGCCCAAGTCGATCGCCACGTAACTTTTCAAAATGAAGAGATTTGAGTGAGTAGAACGCTCTTTCGTCGACTGCTGCCCGAATAAGTTGCATCCGCATTCGGAAAGATTTGACAATCGCGCCATCGTATCCAGCGCTATACGTCGCGTCTTTTTCAAGGCGTTCCAGTGAATCACTTTCATACTTGACTTCCATACGTTTGATTGTCTTTCAAAGATGGGATATTGTAATATGCAAAATTACTCTAAGCGTAATAATTCAATATTAATTGTCAAGAAATTTGCTTTAGCTTTTTTTCTTGGTGTTGGCACGCATCTATACAGACCTCGACATGGCTCCGTTTGCCCGTGACCTGGGTTATGTTGATTCAGCAGGGCAGGTGCTACCGCCCTTTGTGTGGAACGACGAGGAGCGCCGCACCCGCCTGGCTGCTCTTGATGCACTGTTTTTCTGGTTGTATGGCTTGGGGGCTGACGATGCCGCCTACATCATGGACACCTTCCCCATCGTGCGCGACCAGGACACCAAAGCCTTTGGCCGCTACCGTACCAAGGACGATGTGTTGGCTGCGCTGGCGATTCTGAGTAGTTGAATATGCTCCTAATTAAGGAGCTTCTTGCACCCGTATTCATTGGGCTAGAGACCTAAAACAACCCTTAAAAAGGCCTAAAAACACCCAACATCAGATCCCAGCAGGCTTTTTCAAACTCAGCATGCGGTTTTGGGGTTTGATGTCGATGGTTTTGACTTCATCGCCTTCGCGGATGGTAAGTTTGACGGGTTGCTCGGGTGTGTCGCGAGCCCAGAGTTTTTTGTAAAAGGCCTCCAGCGTCGTCACCTCCACGCCATCAACGGCTTGCACGACTGTGCCGGGCTTTAAACCTGCCTCGTCTGCCGGGCTGCCTTCTGCCACGCGCATGACCTGTACGCGCCCGCCCTGGTCGCTTGACGTGACGCCCAGCCAGGCGCGATGGCTCAGTTTGCTGCTGCCCAGCCGCTGCATGTCCGCCAGGATGGGTTTGAGCAGGTCAATCGGCACAAACATGTTGCCGGGGTTGCGGGTGTTTTGCCCTAACGCATCGACCACAAACAATGAGCCAATGCCCATCAGCTCGCCTTTGCGGTTAAACAGCGGTGCGCCGCTGTGGTTGCCGCGCCCGCTGCTGACGGGTGGGCTGGTGAACAGGGCGTTGTCGAGGTGGTACTCCCAGGTGCCTGAAAACGCGCGCTGGCTGACCAGTTGCGTCATGCTGACGCCGCCCTCATCGCTGTCACTCGCACCAGTCGCGGCCATCAGCGGCTCGCCGGGTTGCAAGTCTTGCTGGCTGCCTAGCGCCACGGGCGCGACGCCGCGCAATGGCAGCAGTGGCTTGATGAGGCCAAAGCCTGTGGCCAGGTCGTAGCCAACGGCCACAGCGGGCAGGGTTTTGCCTTCTTGGGTGATGATTTCGATCTGCTGGGCTTCGAGCATCAGGTAGCCGATGGTCAAAATCAGGCCGTCGCTGCCTATCACCACGCCCGAGCCGCTGCGGTTCAAACCCAAGGTCTGGGCTGAGCGAGCGCCTTTGACGGCGGTGACTTTGACGCCGACCACCGCCGCGTTGGCTTTGGTCATGGCGTCCATGATGGTTTGCGCGCTGCTTGGGCTGGACGCGGGTGCAGTGGCGGCGTGGCTTGAGACGAAGGCTGCAATGGTCAATGGCAGCGCTACGAACAGTTTAAAAAGGGAAGGTCGCATGTTGAAGCTCCTGAGCGCGCCGGGCGGGATAGACGGCACGTAAAACAGAGGATGCGCTTTTTTCAGCGTTGCTGCAAGGCCTTGGGCGGGTCTTGCGGGTTTTTTTCTGCCGCTGCCAGGCAAGCTGCCAGCCGCTGGCTGCCGCCCAGCTCGTTGGCCAAAATCAGCACCAGCCGGGCGTTGAAGGCTTCAGACTCTTCACGGCTCAAGCCCTGGTGGGCGTCCAGCAGGTTTTCATAAAACAGGTCGGCGTCTTCAAAATTGGGGTTGGGTTTCACAAGCTGTCTCCACTGGCGATGCACAAGGCGCGGGCAAATTTTTGATCGATATGCTGACCCGTTGCGGCAACATAGCTGTCTGGGCGCAGCAGTGCCCAGACAGCCCCGCCAACGCTGGCTGCCAGATGGCCTGCTGGGTCTCGAACATGTTCTTTGGCAGAGGCTGGCATGTCAGCGCCCAGCACGTTGACGCAGAAGATGTCCGTGTGCTTTGTCAGCGGTTTGATTCGCCTGGCCTGCTCACCTTTGAGGACACCAAACAGCAGCAGCGTTAACCGCCCGCCTGCCCTGGTGAGCAAGTCGGCCACGTCGCCCGTGCTGCCGTCTGACCACTTGAAAGCCACGTTTGGCAGCGCCCGCCCGCCTGTGGGCATGCAGGCACTGGAGCGGCTGTAGGTGTTGGGCGTTGACATGCGCCCAGTGTTGACCAGTTGCCGCGCAAACGCATGGCGCTTGGCCAGGCTGATGGCGGCAGTGCGAAACACGCGCTCCATGCCGTCGGCGGGGCGTAAAAAGCGCGCGGTGCGGTTGGTGACTTGCACGTTTTGCGTGGCGGCTTCGTGGCGCTCGTCGTGGTAGCTGTCTAACAACTTGCTAGATGCGCGGTTGTTGGCTACAGCCGCCAGCTTCCAGGCCAGGTTGTCAGCGTCTTGCACGCCCGAGTTGCCGCCGCGCGCGCCAAACGGGCTGACCACATGCGCCGCATCGCCGACAAAAAACACCCGGCCGTGGCGCAGTTGGTCCAGGCATTCGCTGCGGTAGGCGTAGGGGCCGACCCAGACAATCTCGTACTCATCATGCGGCACGTCACGTCCCAACTGGCCGTTAATCCTATCGCGCACCACGGCCTCACGGCTGACTTCTTCCGGGTCGGCATCGGGCCGCATCTGGTAGTCAATGCGCCACACGCCGTCAGCCATCAGGTGCTGCCACACGGCGCGGCCTTCGTTATACGGCGCTTCTATCCAGGTGTGGCGCTCCACCGGAGGCGGTTTTTTAAAACGCACATCGGCAATGCACCAGCGGTCGTCGCCTTTTTTGGCGGTCACGCTGGCATCAACCCAGGTGCGAAACGGGCTGCGTGCGCCGCTACAGTCAATCACATGCGTGGCTTGTATTTTGTAGTCGCCTGCGGGGGTGGTGATGCTCAAGGTGGCAAATTTCGCGTTTTGTTCAAACGCTGTGATGCGGTTGTGCCAGCGCAGGTCAATCGTGCTTTTATTGACCGTTCGGGCTGAGCTTGTCGAAGCTTGTGCTTGTGCCTTCCCTTTGACAGGCTCAGGGCGAACGGATCGATGACTTTTGTACAACTGCTCGACCAAAAAACCTTCAACATAAAACTGCTGGATGTTGATGAACGGCGGCTGCGTACTCACGTTGTGCGTGTTTGCAGATGCCAAGTCAAACGAGTAAACCTCGTCGTTGCCCGCAAAGGTGCGGCCTACAGACCACTGCACGCCCTTGGCGGCGATGCGGTCGTAAATGCCCAGACGTTTGAAAATTTCCAGCGTTTTTTGCGCATAACAAATGCCGCGCGACGATGCACCTTTCACGCCAACGGTGTTGTCTTCGTCCAGCAAGAGGGCTTGGATGCCGTATTGATTCAAGGCGCAAGCCAGCGTCAAACCGGCCAAGCCCGCACCGACGATGACGATGTCGTGGCGCTTGATCGGTCTCAAAGTCAGCTCGGGCGGCGGCGTGAAAGGGTATTCAGGCAACTTGTAGCCTGAACCTTTAGAAAACTCATAACCGTTGCTGAAGCCAGCTTGCAGGTAGTTGGATGGCGTTTGTCGCATAAAACGTCATTTTAGCCTTGTTTCAGGCCTTTTTTATCTATGTTTTAAGGGTTTTGACCAATGAATACGGGCGTAAGAAGCTCCTAATTTTATAGCAAGCTGTGCTTACACCTGCACTGCCCGCTCCGCCCGCCAGGCCACTTTGCGCGCCGTCCACTCGGCCAGGCGGGTGTGGGCGTTGGTGCTTTCCTTTTGCATGTGCACGTCATCGGCCAGTTGTGCAGTGAGCTCCAGCCGCACGCCGTTGGGGTCAAAAAAGTAAATGCTTTTAAAGATGTGGTGATCGGTCACGCCCAGCACCTCAATGCCTTCGGCCTCCAGCCGTGTCTTCATGGCCTCAAGCTCCGCCACCGTGTTGACGCGAAACGATACATGGTTGACCCACAGCGGCGTGTTGGGCGACGGCAGCGCGGCCTCGTCGTCACCCAGGTCAAAAAACGCGATGAACGAGCCGTCTTGCAGCCTGAAGAAGAAGTGCATGTACGGGCAATATTCCCCCGTGCTGGGCACGATGTCGCTCTGAATGATGTGAAACAGCGGCAGCCCCAGAATGTCTTCATAAAAATGCCGCGTTTCCTCGGCATCTTTGGCGCGGTAGGCGTAGTGGTGCAGTTGCTGAATGGGCGCGGGTGGGGGCAAGGAATCAAATAATTGTGTCATTTTAAATTCACCTATTCGTAACTCATTTACTGTATCGTAATTTTAAATGCCCCCAACTCAAGTAACCTTTAATTCATCGCGGTATTGTGAATAGTTACCAAAGCCACCCAGGTAATAGTTTTTCTCTTTTTTACTTATTGATTCGTGCAATTGGTGTGGCTCTCCAATCGGTTAAGGTAAAGGGCCTTCAGCAAACCCGATTTGCCAGAAGCCAGATGATGTTTATCAACCCACCAGGAGATTTTTATGGCTCTCAAAGGCTCTAAAACGGAAGAAAACCTGAAAGCCGCCTTCGCAGGCGAGTCCCAGGCCAACCGCCGTTATCTGTATTTCGCAAACAAGGCCGACGTTGAAGGCCAGCCAGATGTGGCTGCCCTGTTCCGTTCTACCGCTGAAGGTGAAACCGGCCACGCGCACGGTCACCTGGAATGGCTGGAGCAGTGCGGCGACCCTGCTACCGGCATGCCGTTTGGTGCTACCCGTGACAACCTCGCATCAGCTGTGGCTGGCGAGACGCACGAGTACACCGACATGTACCCCGGCATGGCCAAAACCGCCCGTGACGAAGGACATGACGAAGTCGCTGACTGGTTTGAGACGCTGGCCAAAGCCGAGCGCTCACATGCCAATCGCTATGCCAAAGCTTTGACCGAACTGGTCGATTGATTCGCGTCCAAGAAATGACTGTCATCCCGGGCTTGACCCGGGATCCATAGCAGGCGTCGTGCAGCACGGTGCTTGTATGGATGGCGGCTCAAGGCCGCAATGACATGTCTGGACATCGCGCTTTTACGAAGTTAGCGTTGACTATCTGGAATAAAAAAATGGCCACTGAAGGCAATCTGTCCGCCCCCACCCGTCACGCCATTGACTGGAAAAACCCGGACTACTACAACGAAGAGGCGACCTTCCATGAGATGGAACGCATCTTCGACATATGCCACGGCTGCCGCCGCTGCGTCAGCTTGTGCGGCTCGTTCCCCACGCTGTTCGATTTGGTTGACAACAGCAAAACACTGGAAGTCGATGGTGTTGATAAAAAAGATTACTGGAGCGTGGTGGACCAGTGCTACCTGTGTGACCTGTGCTACCTGACCAAGTGCCCGTATGTGCCGCCGCACGAGTTCAATCTCGACTTTCCGCACACCATGCTGCGGGCCAAGGCTATCAAGTTTAAAAAAGGCGAAGTGGGCTTGGCTGAAAAGTTTTTGGCATCGACAGACACGCAAGGCATGTTTGCCGGCATTCCCATCGTGGTGCAAACCATCAACGCGGTGAACAAAACCAAACCCGCACGTGCGGTGATGGAAAAAGTTTTAGGTGTTGATAAAAATGCTTGGATCCCCGAGCTGGCCACCCAAAAATTTCGTTCCGGCGCGCTTGAGTCCCCACCGCATGCGGTGAAAGACGGCGTTAAAACACCGGGCAAAGTGGTGATTTACTCGACCTGCTACATCAACTACAACGAGCCTGGCATTGGCCACGATCTGCTGAAGATTCTTGACCACAATGAAGTGCCGTATGTGCTGGTCGAAAAAGAAAAATGCTGCGGCATGCCCAAGCTGGAGTTGGGTGACCTGGACTCTGTGAATGCCAGCAAAGAGGCCAACATACCCGTGCTGGCCAGATATGCCAAAGACGGCTTTGCCATTTTGAGCGCCGTGCCCAGTTGCACGCTGATGTTCAAGCAAGAGATTCCGCTGATGTACCCCAATGACGCCGATGTGCAGCTCGTCAAGGAGCACATGTGGGACCCGTTCGAATACCTGATGGCGCGCAAGCGTGATGGCTTGCTAAAAGTCGATTTGACGATTCCACTGGGCAAAATCAGCTACCAGATTCCATGCCACGGCCGGGTACAAAACATCGGTAAAAAAACCGAAGAAATGCTGAAAATGGTGCCCGGCACCAGCGTACACACGCACGAGCGCTGCTCGGGTCACGCCGGTACTTTCGGCGTTAAATTGCCGTACCACCAGCAAGCCATGAAAATCGGTAAACCACTCTTCAAAGCTATGGCCAACCACAAAGACGGCGGCTTGCCAGATGTCATCAGCAGTGACTGCCCGCTGGGTGTCCACCACATTGCGCAGGGTTTTGAGGTGAACAAACTTGGCGCAGTGCCGCAAAAGCATCCACTCACATTGATACGTACCGCTTACGGGCTGGAATAAATTACGCGCTATGCAATTACTCGGAAAGATCACACGCGATAGCCTCATGACGCTGGAGGCCTACAGCAAATACCGCAAAGAAAATAAACCCGCCATCATGGCGCACCGCAAGCTGCGCAGTGTGCGTCTGGGTGAGTTCATCAATCTGCAATTTGAAAGCGAAACCACCATCCGCTACCAGATACAGGAGATGCTGCGGATTGAAAAAGTCTTTGAAGAAGACGGCATCTTGCAGGAAATTGAAGCCTACGCCCCCTTGATGCCCGACGGCAGCAACTGGAAGGCCACCATGATGCTGGAGTACCCCGACATCAATGAGCGCAAACGCGAGCTGGCGCGATTGATTGGCGTTGAAGACCGCATGTTTGTCGAGGTTGAGGGCCACGCCCGGGTTTATGCGATTGCCGACGAAGACATGGATCGCGAGAACGACGAAAAAACGTCTGCAGTGCATTTTGTGCGGTTTGAACTCAGCACCGTCATGTGCGCGGCTGTCAAAGCCGGTGCCAGCGTCAAGCTGGGTTGCGACCACACCCATTACCCAGCGCACACCACGATAGCGGTTGAAACGCTGGCTTCGCTGGCCAGTGACTTGAAGTAGCCTGGTTCTCGCCACCCAAACCATGCTGTTCTTACTATCACCCGCCAAATCCCTCGACTACGACACGCCCCCGCAGGTCAATACCCACACCCAGCCATTGTTCTCGCGCCAGTCTGCGGCGTTAATTAGCGTTCTCAAAACCAAAACACCACGAGACATCAGTCGCCTGATGAAGTTGTCGGATGCGCTTTCTAGCCTGAACGTGGCGCGTTACCAGGCGTGGTCTAAAAAATTCACCGCCAAAAATTCAAAGCAGGCGGTACTCGCTTTTAACGGTGATGTATATGAGGGCCTGGCTGCCAAAAGCTTGAGCCCCGCGCAACTGGATTGGGCGCATGAGCATGTGTGCATATTGAGTGGCTTGTACGGCGTGTTGCGCCCACTGGATTGGATGCAACCGTACCGGCTCGAGATGGGCACGGCGCTTGGCACCGACAAGGGTAGCAACTTGTACCAGTTTTGGGGCTCGCAGATTGCAAACTACCTGAACGAACGCGCCGCGCTTGACACGTCGCCCATCGTTGTGAATCTGGCCAGTGAAGAGTATTTCAAGGCGGTTGATTTGAAGACGCTCAAAGCCCGTGTGGTGAGCTGTGTGTTTGAAGATTTTAAAAATGACCAATACAAAATCATCAGCTTTCATGCCAAGCGGGCGCGCGGACTGATGGTGCGTTACGCGATTGACAAGAAAGCGACGACGGTTAAAAAGCTTCAGGCCTTCAATGCTGAAGGCTACGCTTTTGAGGCGGCGCTGTCTGAGCCTGATCGTCTGGTTTTCAGGCGAAAATCAGCGTGATTTGGCCTGTTTTACGTAACTACTCAGCACGGGTATTTAAAGCCGGACAGCCGAACGCAGAAATCGCAAAACTGAGGCAAAAGTCGCAAAAAACATCATCAAAAGGTATGTTTGGCTGTTTTTTCTGCGAAACCTCTGCGCCCACTGCGTTCGGCTGTCCGATTTATCTGGCGAGCTGAGTAATTACTGTTTTACTCATAAAAAATGACTGTAAGCCAATCAATACGGGCGCAAGCAGCTCCTAAAAATATAGCTGCTTGTGCAGCTTAACGCAGCCCAGCGCCTGCGCCGCCTTCTATCCGCTGAATCAGTTCAATCTTGTAGCCGTCGGGGTCGGTGACAAAGGCAATCACTGTCGTGCCACCCTTGACGGGCCCTGCCTCGCGCGTCACGTTGCCACCGGCGGCCTTGATTTTGTCGACCGCCGCATACGCATCGTGTACGCCCAGGGCAATGTGGCCATAGGCTGTGCCCATGTCGTAGCTGTCAGTGCCGTGGTTGTAGGTCAGCTCAATTTCAGCCTGCGCCGGGTTGCCCTCGTAGCCGACAAACGCCAGTGAGTATTTGTACTCCGGGTTTTCAGACCGGCGTATCAATTGCATGCCCAGCACCTGGGTGTAAAAGTCAATCGAGCGCTGCAGGTCGCCAACGCGGAGCATGGTGTGGAGAAGTCGCATGGTGATAATTTGGTTAAAAGTTTTGGGATGGACCCATCTTAAACAGTGGGTGGCGTAAACACAGCGCGCGCCGCCAAGGCAGCGTCCCGGCTGTGGCAACCTTCAATGTGGTCATTGACCAGCACCATGGCCTGCATGAAGGCGTACATCGTGGTCGGGCCAACAAATGTCCAGCCGCGCTTTTTCAGGTCTTTTGACAATTGGGTGGATGCCGCAGAGGTGGTGAATGTTTTCAGCACGTCGTAGGTGATGTGTTGCGGCCTGCTGGCAGCATCAGGCTCAAGCCGCCACACATACGCGCCGAGTGAGCCGAACTCGGCACGCAATTCGAGCACCCGTTTGGCGTTGTTGATGGTCGATGCAATTTTGCCCGCGTGGCGCACGATGCCTGCATCGTTTAACAGCCGCTTAACATCGGCTTCATCAAACTTGCAGACCTGCTCGGCTTCAAAATTGGCAAACGCTGCGCGAAAGTTGTCGCGCTTGTTCAATATCGTCAGCCAGCTTAGACCAGCCTGAAAGCCCTCCAGGCAAATTTTTTCAAACAGCCTGCGCTCGTCTTTGACGGGAAAGCCCCATTCCGTATTGTGATAGTGTTGATAAGCTGTGCTGGCCTGGCACCAAAAGCATCGGTAACGGCTGGCATCGTCCGTAAAAAGACCGTGTACCGTGCCTGGGCTGGCTGGTTTTAATGGGGGATTGATATCGGGCATTTGTCACGTATTTTGCGATAAGTCGCAGGTAGTGCGTGGCGATGCGCTGGCAGGCAACTTCATAATCTGTAGTTGAGCATAAATTAAAAAAATGATGACGATAAACCCCCAGGCTGTGACGCCTACCACTTACAAGCCCTCTGACTGGTTGCGTGCGACCCGGTTGCTGGATCTGGACGATTCACGCCTTCGCATACAGGCGATGCGCATCACGCAACTGGCTTCTACCGATGTTCAAAAAGCCACGCTGATCCATGACTTCATCAAGGCCATGCCGTTTGGTTGCGTGGCGGGTTTTGACCACGTGCCCGCCGTGTCGGTGCTGAAAACCGGCCATGGTGACTGCCACACCAAGGGCACCTTGTTTGTGGCGTTGCTGCGCTGCGCGGGTGTGCCTGCGCGCTTGAGGTTTGTCACCCTGACAGGGGCGTTTTTGTACGGCATCCTTGACATGGGGCAAAACACCATAACCCATGCAGTCGGCGAGGTGTATTTGCAAGAGCGCTGGGTGCAAACCGACACCTACGTGACGGACTCGATTCTTGAAGCGCAGGCCATGACGCTTTTAAACCGGAACAAAATGAATCTGGGTTACGGCATTCACAGACAGGGCAGCCGCTTCTGGAATGGTTTGCAGCACGCGCATGGCCAGTATGCGGGTGCTGACCCTGGCAGCCTGCCTATCCACGACTGGGGTGTGGCGCATGACCCGGAGCAGTTTTATTCAAACACCGCCCACCCGCAGCTGCACATGGGCTGGCTGACGCGCGCCAAATGGATGGTTGCTGCCAGTGTGGTCAACAGGCGGGTACAAAAAGTGCGTGAAACCGTTTAAATACGGACGCAAGCAGCTATAAATTCAATAGCGTTTGCTGTCACCTGATCTGCTGTCATGCCAGGTTTGTACAGCGCTGACCCGATGCCAAAACCACTGGCGCCTGCTGCCAGGTAAGCCGCCATGTTGTCTGGTGTGATGCCGCCTACGGGCAGCACGATGGCGTCAGTTGGCAACACGGCACGCAAGGCTTTGACCACGGCTGGTGTTGCCATTTCAGCCGGGAAAATTTTCAAGCCTGTTGCCCCCGCACCAAGTGCTGCAAATGCTTCTGTGGCCGTCATCACTCCAGGCAGGCAGACCAGCCCCAGGCGCACGGCTTCAGCCACCACAGCCGGGTTGTAGTTGGGCGAAATGATGAGTTGCCCGCCAGCAGCATGCACATTGCGCACGTCGGCGGGGGTCAGCACCGTGCCTGCGCCAATCAGCGCTTGCGGCAAGGCGCTTGCCATCGCGGCAATGCTGTCCAGCGGTTGCGGCGAGTTCAGCGGCACTTCAATCAGCGTCCAGCCTGTGCTGACGAGCGCCTGGCCAATTGGCACGGCTTCATTGGGCGTGATGCCGCGCAAAATGGCGATCAGCGGCAGTGATGCGAGTGCGGTTTTGAAGGTCATGGCGGGCTTGGTGGATTTAGCTAAACGGTGTAGTTCAAGGCCATGCGCCCACCGTCTGCCACCACAATTTCACCCGTCATGTAGCTGGCCGCGTCGCTGGCCAAAAACGCCACCACATCCGCAATTTCTTCGGGGCTGCCCAAACGCCTGAGCGGCGTGCGGCTCATTATTTTTTGTTTGGCTGCGTCGCTGGTCAACACCGCTTTGGCCGCCAGTTCAGTGGCTATCGTGTCGGGCGCAACGGCGTTGACGCGAATGCCGTGGTCGGCCAGGCTAAGGGCCATGACGCGGGTGAGCTGGTTGATGCCGCCCTTGCTGACGTTGTAGCTGGCAATGTTGGGGATGGCCAGCACACCGTTGACCGAGCTCATGTTGACGATGCTGCCACCGCCCGTTTTGGCCATTTCGCGTGCGACGGCCTGGCCGACCAGAAACGCGCCCTTCAGGTTAACGCGCAGCACCGCGTCAAAGTCAGATTCCGTCACGTCAAAAAAATCTGCCGCTTTAAAAATACCTGCGTTGTTGACCAGCACATCCACGCGGCCATGCAACGCCATGGTCTTTTCAACCAGCGCATCGACTTGTGCCTTGTCGCCAACATCGCAATGGACATAGCTGGCGTGTAGCTTTTGAGCCAGTGCATTGCCGTTAGCATCATCAATATCGGCAATGACCACGCGCGCGCCTTCGCGCGCAAAGCGCTCCGCGCAGGCCTGGCCAATGCCTTGCGCGCCACCCGTGACGATGCAAACCTTGCTGGTCAGGTCAAAGTTGATTTTTGGATTCGGTTTGTATGTCATATTGGCATCTAGTCGTTTATTGACGGGCGCAAGCAGCTATAAAAATCATAGTATTTATCCGGCTTGCAACAAGCACATGCCAGCGATGGCTTTCAACCCAGCCCAAGTGGCCTGGTTGCCAATGATGACTGGCTTGACACCTAACAGCGCCAAGGCTTGATCGTAGCGTGAGCACAGCGCAGGCGCACCGATCAATACCAAAGCTTCACCGCTGGTGAGGTGCTGGCCTTTGAGTTCTTCACCAATCACCACGCCAGACAAATAGCTGGGTAATTCGTCAGCGGTCATGCGTTTGAAAAGTGACAGCGTACGGGTGCTGAAGGCGGTGTGCAGCAGGCCATCGCTGCGCAATGCATAGGTCACGCCTTGTTCAAAAGCTTTGTCGTTGTGTGGGGTTTCTAGTGAAGGCAGTGTTCGTGCCAAGATGGAATGTTGCGACAGCAAAGCGTAAAACTCGCCCGTCATCCAGGTTGAAAAGTTGCTGATGCGGCTGTTGCTGACTGTGACCCATTTGCTGTGCGTACCGGGCAGTACCATGCGGGCATCTTGCAAACCCAGCAGTTGCAGCGCGCCAAACACCTGCGTTTCTTCACCGCGCATCACGTCGTGTACGCCATCGTTGTGAACACTCAACCCCGGCACGATGGCGATTCTGCCGGGTTCAATCCAAGCCAGCTGCGCCGCAACATCAGCAAGCCCAGCCGGGCAGAGGCAGTAGGGGGCTTCTATCCAGCCCTGCTGGCTACCCGCCATACCGGCTATCAGGCACAGGGTGTTGGGTTGCTTCCAGTCGCCGAAGCAGCTTTTAAACACCGCTGCAAAACCGTTTTTCTCGACCGTCAAAATGCCTCTTGCAAAAGAGCGCTCTAGCAGCACACGGCCATCGTCAGCCAGCACCGCGCCGCGTAAAGATGATGTGCCCCAGTCAAGCGCGAGCAGTTTCATCAGTGGTTGTCTCTAGGCACGGCCGACCCGCGCTTGCCCACCAAAAAGTCCATGTCCACACCTTCGTCAGCTTGCAGCACATGGTCGATGTACAGCTTGTAGTAGCCCGATGCCATGGCGGACTCCGGCGCTACCCACAAGGCGCGGCGCCTGGCCAGCTCTTCGTCACTCACATGCAGATGCAGCAAGCGCTTGGGCACGTTCAGCTCAATTAAGTCGCCGTTGTGTACCAGCGCGAGTGGCCCACCGGCAGCGGCTTCAGGTGCGGTGTGCAGCACCACCGTGCCGTAGGCCGTGCCGCTCATTCGTGCGTCGCTGATGCGCACCATGTCCGTGATGCCTTTTTTCAATACCTTGGGCGGCAGCGGCATGTTGCCCACTTCGGCCATACCGGGGTAGCCCTTGGGGCCGCAGTTTTTCAGCACCATCACGCAGGTCTCGTCAATGTCCAGGGTGTCGTCGTCAATGCGGGCGTGAAAGTCTTCAATATTTTCAAATACCACCGCGCGGCCAGTGTGTACCATCAGCTCGGGTGTGGCGGCACTGGGCTTGATGACCGCGCCGCGTGGCGACAAATTGCCACGCAACACGGCAATGCCAGCTTTGTCTTTGAAGGGTGCGTTCAGTGGTTTGATCACTTCTGTGTTGTAGTTCTGCGCATCCGCAATGTTCTGCCCAATCGTCAGGCCGTTGGCAGTGATGGCGTCCAGGTGCAGGTGCTGCGCGATTTCTTTCATCACCACTGGCAAACCGCCCGCATAGCAAAAATCCTCCATCAAAAATTTGCCTGACGGCTGCAGATTCACCAAGCAAGGCAGCTCGCTGGCCAAGCGGTCAAAGTCGTCAAGTTCCAGCTTGATGCCAATGCGCCCAGCCATCGCAATCAAATGAATCACCGCGTTGGTTGAGCCGCCAATGGCTGCCAGGGTTTTGATGGCGTTTTCAAACGCCTCGCGCGTGAGGATTTTTGAGAGTAGCAGGTCTTCATGCACCATCTCCACCGCGCGCCGCCCGGCCATGCGGGCCAACACATTGCGTCTGCCATCGACCGCTGGGTAAGCCGCGTTGCCGGGCAGGCCAATGCCCAACGCCTCGACCATGCTGGCCATTGTTGATGCAGTTCCCATCGTCATGCAGTGGCCGTGGCTGCGGTGCATGCAGCTTTCGGCCTCAAAAAAATCAGCCAGTTTGAGCGTGCCCGCGCGCACCTGCTCGCTCATGCTCCACACGCCCGTGCCGCTGCCCAGTTCTTGTCCGCGCCACTTGCCGCTTAGCATCGGCCCGCCACTCACGCCTACCGTGGGCAGGTCTACGCTGGCCGCGCCCATCACAAGTGACGGCGTGGTTTTGTCGCAGCCCATCAGCAGCACAACACCGTCAATCGGGTTTCCGCGAATGCTTTCCTCCACGTCCATGCTGGCCAGGTTGCGGTACAGCATGGCGGTAGGGCGCAGCAGCGTTTCACCCAGCGACATGACTGGAAACTCAAGCGGAAAACCGCCTGCCTCATACACGCCGATCTTGATCTGCTCTGCAATCGTGCGGAAATGGCTGTTGCACGGTGTCAGTTCGCTGAAGGTGTTGCAGATGCCAATGACAGGGCGGCCATCAAACTGGTCATGCGGCACGCCCTTGCCCTTGACCCAGCTGCGGTAGGCAAAACCGTCGCGGTCCTGCCTGCCAAACCATTGCTGGCTGCGCAGGTCTTCGGGCTTCTTTTTGGGTATCGCTGATCCGGTCATAGGGAAAATCCTTAATTTGTAAACATATTATCGTCATACCATTGCAGTGCGAATCCTAGTAATAACCATGATCAAGAACGTACACGGCAACACAGTTGACCATCTCGGCGAAGCCATTGTGGCGGGGCGTTATGGCGTGGGTGCGTCGATCCCGCCTGAGCCTGTGCTCTGCCTTGAGTTGGGCGTGAGCCGCACAGTGGTGCGTGAGGCGGTCAAGTCACTGATAGCCAAGGGGCTGATGACCACCGGGCCCAAAGTGGGCACACGGGTTTTGTCAGAAGACCACTGGAACTGGTTTGACCCGGACGTCATCATCTGGCAATCCAAAGCCGGTTTGACGCCTGAATTTTTACGTGACCTGCAAGACCTGCGCCGTGTGGTCGAACCCGCTGCCATGCGCCTGACGGCAGAGCGCGCGACCGCCAAAGACATCGCCGAGGTCGAGGCCGCCTACGCTGGCATGAAGCGCGCGGTAGAAGGTGGTGGCGACTATGTGACGTATGACCTGCGCTTTCACCAGGGCTTGCTGCGCGCCTGCGGCAACCGCATGCTGGTGCAGATGAGCAAGGCACTCGGTGCGCTGCTGCGTACCAGTTTTGAAATTTCAACCCGCCGCAAAGACGGCCCGCGCAGCTCGCTGCCGCTGCACCGCGAGGTGCTGGACGCGGTGATTGCACATGACCCGGATCGCGCTGAAAAAGCCATTCGGGTGCTGATTGATGGCGCGCGTGTTGACATTGAAGAAGTGCTGTCTTCACGTCGCCGCTTGCCACGGCTCAATGAGCCCGTGCGGATGTTAAAGGCCGCCTGACGGCGGAACAAGCATGCAAAAAACACTGGACGCAACCATCCACTGGTTTTACAAGGGGCTTGAACTTCTCATCGTGCTGTGCCTGCTGGCCATGGTGGTGATGGTGTTTGGCAATGTGGTGCTGCGCTACGCATTCAATACCGGTATCACGATATCGGATGAAATGTCGCGCTACTGTTTTATCTGGCTGACCTACATCGGCGCGATGGTGGCCATGCGCGAGAAGGGGCATTTGGGTGTGGACACGCTGGTCAAACATCTTGGACTGACAGGTAAAAAGGTTTGCCTGTTTTTAAGCGAAGTCATCATGCTGGGTGTCAACATTCTGTTTTTTATTGGCACCTTCAAGATGCATGACCTGCAAGTGACCAACATCTCGCCAGTAGTGGGCATGTCCATGATCTGGGTTTACGGCATTGGCTACATCGTGGCGGTGGTGATGGGCATCATGAATATCAATGTGATCTACAAGCTGCTGACGGGGCAACTGAGTGAAGCCGAGCTGGTGCAGGTGATTGAGACAGAAGGCCTGGCGGATGCAGAAAAGCAGCTGGATGGAGCATCAAATGGAACTTCACATGGAGTGAAGGCATGACGGTAACAGTCTTTATCGTCAGCCTGTTGGCCGCCATGGCCATCGGTATGCCAATCGCCTACGCGCTGCTGGTTTGTGGCCTGAGCTTGATGGCGTTCTTGCACATGACCAGTGGCCTTGTCACATTCGACAGCCAGATTTTGGCCCAGCGTTTTGTAGAAGGCGCTGACAACTTCCCGCTTCTGGCTGTGCCCTTCTTTTTGCTGGCTGGGGAGTTTATGAACGCGGGTGGCTTGAGCCGCCGCATCGTCAATTTGGCGATGGCCTGGGTTGGGCACTTTCGGGGCGGGTTGGGTTATGTCACGGTGATTGCAGCGGTCATCATGGCGTCGCTGTCGGGCTCAGCGGTGGCTGACACAGCCGCGCTGGCTGCGCTCTTGATCCCCATGATGCGGGCTGCGGGCTACAACATTGGCCGCGCATCTGGCCTTATCGCGTCCGGCGGCATTATTGCGCCAGTCATACCACCTTCTATTGGCATGATTATTTTTGGCGTTGCAGGCAATGTCTCCATCACCAAACTGTTTTTGGCGGGCATTGTGCCAGGCCTGCTGATGGGCATTGCCATTGGCCTGACCTGGTGGTGGGTGGCCAAAAAAGAAAACGTGCAGCCCGCACCCAAGCTTGCCATGCCCGAGCGTTTGCGCATCACGGCCGAGGGTGGCTTTGCGCTGCTCTTGCCGGTCGTCATCATTGGCGGCATGAAATTTGGTGTGTTTACACCGACTGAGGCGGCGGTGGTGGCCGCGGTGTACAGCTTTGTGGTGGGCAAGTTTATTTACCGCGAGCTGAAATGGTCAGCACTGTATGGGCTGGTTCTGGCGGCAGGCAAAACAACCGCTGTTGTGATGTTTCTGGTCGCCGCTGCCATGGTTAGCGCCTGGCTGATCACCGTGGCCAACATACCGACGGAGGTTGCCAAGATGATGGAGCCCTTCATGGGCAACAAGATGCTGCTGATGTTCATCATGATGGCGTTGGTGGTGATTGTCGGCACAGCGCTTGATTTCACACCCACCGTGCTGATTTTGACGCCGGTGCTGATGCCACTGGTTTTGAAGGCGGGTATTGACCCGGTTTATTTTGGTGTGCTGTTCATCATGAACAACGCGATTGGCCTGATCACCCCGCCTGTAGGCACAGTGCTCAATGTGGTGTGCGGCGTGGCCAAAATCAGCATGGACGATGCTTTTAAAGGTGTGTTGCCGTTTTTGCTGGCGCAGCTCGCCGTGTTGTTTTTGTTGATCGCTTTTCCCGCGATAGTTTTGGTGCCACTTCAGTGGTGGATGCGTTAGTTTTTTCAGTGCTTTATTTTTATTAACAGGAGACAGACATGTTTAAACGTAGAACCCTTACCTCTGCTTTGGCAGTAGCCACTTTGCTGGTGGCCACGTCCACAATGGCGCAGTTTGCAGACCGCACCATCAAGTTCACCAACGGTGTGAATGAAGACCACCCGGTCGGTGTGGGCGTCAAGAAAATGCAGGAAGTATTGGCGGCCAAAACGGGCGGCAAGATGAAGATCAACGCCTTCTGGGGCGGCTCTGCGGGCGGTGACTTGCCAGCCACGCAAGCGCTGCGTGCGGGTACGCAAGAGATGGTGTGTACATCTTCATCGCCACTCGTCGGCATTGTCAAAGAGCTGGGCGCATTTGACTTGCCGTTTTTGTTTGCGAATGAAAAAGAAGCCGATGCCGTGCTCGACGGCCCGGCAGGCGCGTACTTCAACAAAAAGCTTGAAGAAGCCGGCTTGGTGAATTTGGCCTACTGGGAAAACGGTTTCAGAAACCTGACCAACAGCAAACGCGCGGTAGCCAAGGCTGAAGACTTTGACGGCGTCAAAGTGCGCGTGATGCAAAACAATATTTTTCTGGACACCTTTAAAACGCTGGGTACCAATGCTGTGCCCATGGCTTTTGGTGAAGTGTTTACCGCACTCGAGACGAAAACCATTGACGGCCAGGAAAACCCGTTTGTGACGATTGAAACGTCGAAGTTCAATGAGGTGCAAAAGTTCTTGAGCGTGACGCGCCATGCCTACACCCCATTTTTGATTTTGTACAGCAAAAAGCTGTGGGATCAATTGAACCCGCAAGAACAAGCCGTTCTGCGTGAAGCCGCGATGGAAGGCCAAAAAGTACAACGCGCAGCCAACCGGTCATTGAACGAAAAATCATTGGCCAGCCTGAAAACAAAAGGCATGCAGGTCAATGAAGTCACACCTGCAGAGCAGCG
Organism: Polaromonas sp.; assembly: GCA_049653085.1. Classification (GTDB taxonomy): domain Bacteria; phylum Pseudomonadota; class Gammaproteobacteria; order Burkholderiales; family Burkholderiaceae_C; genus Polaromonas. The sequence continues at coordinate 2,467 of JBASFP010000101.1, read as the reverse complement.
CCGCATGTTTGAAAAGGTCAAGCCCGTGTACGACCGCAATGTGCCAACGATTGGCGCAGAAGCTGTGACGACGGTGCTGGATGCATTGAAGAAAGCGCGCGGCGGATAAATCGCACTTTTGAAAGCGGACAGTCGAACGCAGAGGTCGCAAAAATTACGCAGAAATCGCAGAAACCTTTGCGACTTCTGCGTTTAAAGGTATTGACTCCCCTTCATGCAAATCAAGCAAGTAGAAACCATTCGCCTTGGCGAGTTCCCAAACATCATTTGGGTGAGGCTTCACACCGACGAAGGCCTGACTGGCCTGGGTGAAACCTTCATGGGCGCAGCAGCAGTCGAGGCTTATTTGCACGAGTGGGTAGCGCCCAAGTTGCTGGGGCAAGACCCGCTGGCCATCGAGTCACGCAATCGCGACATCACAGGCTACCTGGGCTGGCGCGGCTCTGGCGTCGAGACGCGCGGTAACTCGGCGGTAGACATTGCCCTGTGGGACATCTTTGGCAAAGCTGCCAACATGCCCATTCACACTGCGCTGGGCGGCAAGAGTCGTGACAGTATTCGCATTTACAACACCTGTGCTGGCTACCAGTATGTGCGCAGCGCCACCAATCAAACAACGTCGAACTGGGGATTGGGTAAAAGCCAAGGGTGTTATGAAGACCTGGAAGGTTTTTTGAACAACGCTGGCGAGCTGGCTCAGTCGCTGTTGTCTGAGGGCATCACGGCCATGAAGATATGGCCTTTTGACATGGCCGCTGAAAAAAGCCATGGCCAGTACATCAGCAACACTGACCTTGACGCGGCGCTAGCCCCATTTCAAAAAATCCGCGATGCGGTGGGCAACCAGATGGACATCATGGTCGAGTTTCACAGCCTGTGGCGCTTGCCGATGGCGCAAAAAATCGCCAGAGCGCTCAAACCCTTCAACACCTTTTGGCATGAAGACGCGATACGCATGGACTCGCTCGATTTGCTGAAACAGTATGCAGTCGATTGCGAAGCGCTCATCTGCGCCAGTGAAACCCTGAGCTATAAATGGGGCTTCAAAGACTACCTGCAAACCGGCGTGGCGGGTGTTGCCATGCTCGACCTGAGCTGGTGCGGTGGCCTGAGTGAAGCCCGCAAAATTGCCGCCATGGCCGACGCCTGGCAACTGCCCGTCGCCCCGCACGACTGCACTGGCCCGGTGGTGTGGGCCGCGTCAACCCACTTGTCACTGCACGCCCCCAATGCGCTGGTGCAAGAAAGCGTGCGCGCGTTTTTTACCGGCTGGTACAAAGAGCTGGTAACTGATTTGCCCGTGGTTGAAAACGGCATGATCAGCCTGAACAACAAGCCCGGCCTGGGGCTGGAACTGTTGCCGGACTTGCATTTACGGGCTGATGCGGTGGTGCGGGTGTCAAAGAATTGAAATTTGTTTGCTACTTATTTCGTAGCTGCTTGCGCCCGTATTTATTGGTTTATAAGCCCAGGCAATACTTATTTCAGGCGACTTGCTACAAATGCTGAAGCGCTCAAGATATCAGCCCCTGCATGTTGTCCCAGCGACAGCAGTCCGCTTTTGTCGCCTGTCACGATGTAGCGTGCGCCGCCAGCTTGTGCCAGCGCCAAAATGAAATCGTCTTTGGGGTCAGGTGAGCGCTGCACGACAGGCAAGTCGGTTTGTACAACCGCCAGGTCGCGCAAGCTATTGACCAGCCTGCCTGCTTCAGCCGGCTTGATACGCAAGGCCACTGCCACACGCCGGGTGACTTCACGAACTTCTACAAGCTGCTCTGCGCATGTCAGAACTGTCAGGCGTCTGCCTTGCCAGGCCTGGTAGATGTGATGGGGGGCGGCGGTTTTGCTGATCAGCGCGGAAATCAGAATATTCGTGTCCAGCACCACTTTCATGGGTGGCGTACCGCGTCAAGCGCCTCATCGATCAAGGCCTGCAAATCCGCGTCACTTTGGTCGACATTGCGTTGCTTGATGTCCTGCAAAGTCGCGTCCAACATGCGCCAGCGCACGGCTTCCTCTACAAAGCGTGACAGGTCCCCCTTTTTCATGCCCTGCGCACCCAGATATTCGCGCAGGCTGGCGTCAGTCTCGGGGCTGATCGACAGACTCCAGCGAGCTGGCGTGGCGTTAATAGCTATAGTTAGCGACATAAGCGGATAAGTGTTTATGTGCTTATTATAAGTTCTCTAAGTCTGATTTGCGGTCGCCGATGCCACTTTCCCTATCTAACTCGGCCATTTTCTGGCTTGCCATATCCACATGATGAAGCGTAATTTTGAAATTTACGCTTCACAATCCGTCGAAATGGTGTTCAATCTACTATAAATATAGGAGCTATTTGCGCCCGTATTCGAATACGAAGGGACTTCCCACTTTTTGGTAACGGCATCAAAGTGCCAAGATCGGGTTGTTAAATTCAATCTGAAACCTTTAAAAGGAGAAGTCCCATGAGCAAGATTACACGAGT
>JBASFP010000100.1:0-143526 GCA_049653085.1 Polaromonas sp. | reverse complement strand
CGCTTGCCCCCACCCCTGCCCTCCCCCAAGGGGGGAGGGGGTATTGCAAACCCCCTCTCAAATCTCCTGCGCCAATTTTCTTGGCGCGAACTCACGCATCACCCGTGGCGCAATGCCGCAGCGGTGGTGGCTGTCATGCTGGGTGTGGCGCTGGCGTTTGCCACGCACTTGATCAATGCCTCTGCGCTGAGTGAATTTTCAACGGCGGTGCGTTCTGTCAATGGCCAGCCTGACCTGGAACTGCGGGCTGTGCAGGGCACGTTTGATGAAGCTGTGTTTGAGCGGGTGGCCAACAACCCTCAAGTCGCAGTGGCCAGCCCGGTACTTGAGCTAACCACTTATGCGGTGGCGAACAGCAAACGCTGTGCGCTGCGGGTGATAGGGCTTGATGCGCTGGTGGTGGCGCAACTGGCACCCGCCCTGATGCCAATACCCATGAAAGATGCCGACAGGTTTGCGCTGTTTACACCGGGTTCGATTTTTTTAAACGCCACGGCCAGACAAACACTGACGAGTACATCCAGTACATCCAGCACGTTCAAAATTCAAAGCGGTTTGCAATTGCTGGATGTGAAAGTCGCGGGCAGCGTCAGTGCAGGCGGCGCTGCCCTGGCGGTGATGGACATTGGCGCGGCGCAAGACCTGTTTGACAAGCGCGGACAACTGTCGCGCATTGACCTGCGGCTCAAACCTGGCACCGACAGGGCGGCATTCATCCAGTCGCTGCAACTGCCACCCAACATCAAGGCGGCTGAGCCGGGCGATGCAGCAGAGCGGGTCAGCAATCTGTCGCGTGCTTACCGCGTTAACCTGACCGTGCTGGCGCTGGTGGCGCTTTTCACGGGCGCGTTTTTGGTGTTCTCCGTGCTGTCGCTCAGTGTGGCCAAACGTGCGCAGCAGTTTGCGTTGCTGGGCGTGCTGGGTTTGACAGGGCGGGAGCGCTTGACACTGGTGCTGATTGAATCGAGCCTGCTCGGCCTGCTGGGCAGTAGCCTTGGTTTGCTGCTAGGCACGGGCCTGGCCGCGCTGGCTTTGCGCGTGCTGGGCGGCGACTTGGGCGGTGGGTATTTTGCGGGCGTCGCGCCACCCCTTCAGTTCAGTTGGCTGGCAGCCTTGATTTACGGCGCACTGGGTACGCTGGCTGCGGTGGTGGGCGGCTGGTGGCCTGCCAGAGCCGCACAAAAACTGCCGCCTGCGCAAACGCTCAAAGGCCTGGGCGCAGCGCCTGCGCCAGGCCATGGGCATTGGCTCAGTATCATTTTGATAGCTGCTGGCGCGCTTCTTTCATTGGCTCCGCCTGTTTTTGGCATACCTCTGGCGGCTTATGTGTCTGTCGGGCTGCTGCTGGTGGGCGGCATCACGGCGCTGCCATGGCTGGTGGCGCTTTTGTATGACCGCATCGCGCCATTTACCCGTCATCGTTTGCTGCCGCTACTGGCGGTGGAGCGCGCCCGGCGTGTGCGCGCCAGCGCTGCGATAGCCGTTAGCGGGGTAGTGGCGTCACTGAGCCTGGCAGTTGCGCTGACGGTGATGGTCGCCAGCTTCAGGGAATCAGTCACGAATTGGCTGGACGTGGTGCTGCCCGCTGATTTGTACATGCGCACGGCCTTGCCAACAGGTGCTGGGGCTGCGGCAGACACGGTTTACTTCACGCCAGCATTTGTAGCAAGCGTTGCCACGGTCAAAGGCGTGCAGCGCATCAGCACGCTGCGCACCACATCCATCTCGCTTGACAGCAGCCAGCCCGCCGTGGCGCTGATTGCGCGCGATGTAGCCGACCCGGCCAGTGTGCTGCCGCTGGTAGGCAACCCGCTGCCCGTGCCGCCTGGCCACATCGCCATTTACGTCAGTGAAGCCATGGTTGACCTGTATGGCGCGCGTCCAGGGGCTGTTTTTGGCTCATTTTCAGTATCATTTAGGCCTCTATACCAACAAATACGGGCGCAAGCAGCTCCTAATTTAGGAGTAAATATGTTCTATGTCGCTGGCGTCTGGCGCGACTACGCCCGTCAGTTTGGCGCAGTGGTCATTGGCAAAACCGACTTTGAACGCCTGACGGGCGACACCCGCATCAACGACCTGGCGCTGTGGCTGACGCCAGGCGCAGACAGCAGCCAGGTCGAGCTTGCGGTTCGTGCAGCGGCTGACCAGTTTGCGGGCGCAGGTGGGCTGCTGGAGTTTGCATCCACGCGACAGATCCGCGCCATCTCACTCAGCATTTTTGACCGCAGCTTTGCCGTGACCTACTGGCTGCAAGGCGTGGCGATTGCGATTGGCCTGTTTGGCGTGGCCGCCAGCTTTAGCGCGCAGGTGCTGGCGCGGCGCAAAGAGTTTGGTTTGCTGGCGCATCTGGGGCTGACCCGCCGACAAATTTTGACAGTCGTTGCGGGTGAGGGTGCGGCCTGGACATTGATCGGCAGCGTGGCAGGCCTGGGTCTCGGCCTGGTCGTGTCGCTTGTGCTGGTGCATGTGGTCAACCCGCAAAGCTTTCACTGGACGATGGATATGGTCTTGCCCTGGCTGCGGCTCTTGGGTCTGTGTGCAGCCGTGGTACTGGCAGGCACCGTCACGGCCTGGCTGGCTGGGCGAGCAGCTGCGGGTAAAGATGCGGTGCTGGCTGTGAAGGAAGACTGGTAACGTACCCTCAAACAACCGACAAAGCTTCCAACGCAAAGGCGCAAAGTTGCAAAGATCGCAAAGCAGTCAATTCATTTTTTACTTTGCGTCCTTGGCGTTCTTCGCGGCTTTGCGTTGGAAACTGAATTTGGCTAAGGGCTGGATTGCTAACATCACTCAACACAATAGGAGACCGACATGCCCGATTTCAATACCGTCAAAGTCACCATAGATACAAGTAACCCGCGCATTGCCCGCCTGCAACTGAACCGCCCCGACAAGCTCAACGCCATCAGCAGCAGCATGCCGGGCGACATCCAGCAGGCGGTGAAATATCTGGAGGCCGATGACGACGTCCACGTCATCATCGTAGAAGGCGAAGGCCGGGCTTTTTGTGCAGGCTACGACATGAACGAGTACGCCGAGGGTGTTGACCCGGCCAACATCACGACCGACCACCCGTGCCGACAAGAAAAAACACCCTGGGACCCGATGGTGGACTACCAGCTGATGAAGCGCCACACCGACGAGTTCATGTCGCTGTGGCGCTGCACCAAACCCACCATTGCTAAAGTACACGGCTACGCGGTGGCAGGCGGCAGTGACATTGCGCTGTGCTGCGACATGCTCGTGATGGCGGACGACGCCAAAATTGGCTACATGCCCACGCGCGTGTGGGGCTGCCCAACGACGGCGATGTGGACGTACCGCATCGGCGCAGTGCGCGCCAAGCAACTGATGTTTACCGGCGACACGATTGATGGCATCAAAGCTGCTGAATGGGGTCTGGCCAATATCGCCGTGCCTGCTGTCGATCTGGACAGCGCCACCGACGCGCTGGCCAACCGCATTGCGGGCGTGCCCAAGTCCCACCTGATGATGCACAAGCTGGTGGTCAACCAGGTGTGGTTGTCGATGGGGCTGGAGCAAACCCAGATGTTTGCCACCGTGTTTGACGGCATCACGCGGCATAACCCTGAGGGCATGTGGTTCAGGCGGCAGGCGCAGACTGAAGGCTTTAAAAATGCGGTGGAGTGGCGCGACAGCGGCAGAAATATCCCCGAAGGTGACGAAGCCCGGGCGCTGGTCGCCCAGCTTGAAAAGCAGTTGGCTGAAGCACGGGCGAAAATATCGCCATGAATACGACATCAATTCCCTGGCTAGCTTCAGCCATCGCCCGCATTGAATCCGACTACCAGCGCAGCGCCGACACGCACCTCATCGCCCTGCCAATGCCTGCGTTTGCCGCGCGTGGCATTGATTTTTACCTCAAAGACGAATCCACTCACCCCACGGGTAGCCTGAAGCACCGCTTGGCGCGCTCGCTTTTTCTATATGCACTGTGTAATGGGCTGATTCATGAAGGCTCGACGATTGTGGAAGCCTCAAGCGGGTCAACCGCCGTCAGTGAAGCCTACTTTGCGCGCCTGCTGGGCTTGCCGTTTGTAGCCGTGATGCCACGCAGCACATCACCTGAAAAAATTGCACAAATCGCCCATTACGGTGGCCGCTGCGAGCTGGTTGAAAGCGCGTCTGACGTGTACGACGCCGCGCGCGCCATTGCCAGCAGCAGCGGTGGCCACTATATGGACCAGTTCACCTACGCCGAGCGGGCTACCGACTGGCGCGGCAACAACAACATTGCCGAGAGCATGTTCAGCCAGATGTCGCACGAGCGCTTTGCCATTCCGCGCTGGATTGTGGTGGGCGCAGGCACGGGCGGAACCAGCGCCACGATTGGACGCTACATGCGGTTTCAAAAACACCACGGTGCAAGTTGCCAACTGGCGGTGGCCGACCCGGCGGGCTCGGTGTTCAGCGCCTATCACCGCACGGGTGACAAAACGTTGACAGACGCAGGCTCACGCATCGAAGGCATTGGCAGGCCGCGTGTGGAGGCCAGCTTTATTCGCAGCGTGATTGACCGCATGGTCGATGTCGAGAACGTCGATTCACTGGCGGCGATGCAGGCGCTGTCAAACTTGCTGGGGCGAAAGGTCGGGCCGTCCACGGGCACCAATTTTTATGCCATGCTGGTGTTGGCTCACGAGATGCTGGCACGCGGTGAGACCGGCTCGATTTTGTCGCTGCTGTGTGATTCAGGTGAGCGTTACCTGCCCACCTACTACGACGCCCACTGGGTACAGGAAAAAATGGGCTGCTGCCAGAACGCGCAGCAGCGCACCGCACAGTTGATGGACGTATGACACTCAGACGTGATGTCTTACTGGGCGGCATCAGCCTGGCGGCTTTTGGCAACACGGCCTATGCCCTGCCTGCTAAAACGCTAAGCTTCCCGCGCGACAGGGGCTCTCACCCTGACTTTAAAACCGAGTGGTGGTACATCACCGGGCATTGCGCGTCAGGCAATCGTGAGTTTGGCTTTCAGCTCACGTTTTTTCGCTCCCGTGTTGACAGCACGCAAGGCATGGCGTCAAAGTTTGCAGCCAAACAACTGATGTTCGCCCACGCAGCGGTTACCGACGTGCAGGGCAAAAAACTCTGGCATGACCAGCGTATTTCGCGTGATGGTTTTGGGGTGGCATTTGCCAGCGAAACTGACATGGCCATCAAGCTGCGTGACTGGACATTGCAGGCCGATGGCAAACGCTACACCGCAACATTGCCCGCCCGCGACTTTGGCTTGAAGCTGCAATTTACCGAGACTCAAGCTGTCTTATTGCAAGGCAAAAATGGCCTGTCTCGCAAAGGGCCAGATGAAAAACAGGCCAGCTATTACTACAGCCAGCCACAACTGGCCACCACCGGCAGCCTGGTGCTGCAGGGCAAAACATTTGAGATCTCTGGCACGGCCTGGCTGGACCACGAATGGAGTCAGGAAATACTGGCTCCGGCTGCTGTCGGCTGGGACTGGATAGGCATGAATCTGCTGGACGGCAGCGCGCTGACGGCTTTCCACCTGCGTGACAAGACCGGTGGTGCGGTGTGGGACGGTGGCTCGTTCAGGTCAGCCAACCAGACGCTTCGTATTTTTAGTCGTGGTGAGGTGATATTCAAGCCCACCCGTTTCTGGAAAAGCTCCCTCACACAAACGTCTTACCCGGTCGAATGGACAGTCCGCACGCCGGCGGACACCTTCACCGTCAAAGCCGTGATTGACAACCAGGAACTCGACAGCCGCCAATCCACCGGCGCGATTTACTGGGAGGGCTTGAGCGAGCTGTTGGATAACAACGGTAAAACAGTCGGCAGGGGCTACCTGGAGATGACCGGTTACGGCCAGCCGCTGCGCATGTAGGCCAATGCCGCTTTGGCATTTTGTAACGTCTTCTTGACACTGCACAGACACGGCGCGTTTAAGATAAACCATGCATCAAAAACTTTTCATCGTCCTTCTTCTTGCACTGCCTGTCATGGCTGTGCAAGCCCAGCCCACCCCCGCCAAAAAAGCACTGGTCGCCCGCATCCTGAAGGTTCAGCAACCGGGCATTGAGGGCATGAGCCGCTCGATGGCCGAAAGGCCCGCCATCGCCCTGATGGATCGCGCAGGCCTGGCGCTGGCTGAGCGCGTGCCAGCCGACAAACGCGACGCCGTGGCCAAAGAGATTCAGGCCGATGTCAAAAAGTATCTGGATGAAGCCGTGCCACTGGTCGCCAGCCGCGCCGTCAAGCTGGCCCCCACCACGGTGGGGCCTTTTCTTGAAGAAAAATTTACCGAAGAAGAGCTCAAACAGGTTGCTGCTTTTTTGGAGTCACCCGCTATCAACAAATTTCAGCAGCTCAGCAGTGACATGCAAAAAGTGCTGCTTGAAAAAGTGGTGACCGACACAAAGGGGGTGATCGAACCCAAAGTCGTGGCGCTGGAGCAGTCTGTCTCAAAACGCCTGGGCATACTGGCGCCAGCAGCTGCCAGCAAATAAGATTCGGTTGGCGCTCAAGTGCGCGCATCTCGTCTGAAATTGGAGCGCCTGACCAAGTCAACTCCCTGCATTGCCCACACAAAATTAAGTGTCGTATTTCGAATCAAACTCGCTGGCTCTTCTTCGAATTGCGGTGGGACGCTTCAAAAAAAACTGACGGTTGTTAAGACGAATAAGTCATCAAGTCAAAGCTTGGCTTTGAATCCCTTCGTAAGCCTTTCCGTCAGATATTCTGCAAAGCTCTCGGTCGCAGGGGACGCAATCCGGTGAGCTGGCCGGTACAGGCAGACCTGGCGCATGACTTCGGGCTCCACAATGCGGCGCATGACCAACCCCTGCCATTTGGCCCAAGGAGCAACATAAGCAGGGGACACAGTAGCGGCCAGACCCGCAGCCGCCAAACCAAGCGCTGTCGAAATGTTGTCCACCACTTCGTTCGGACTGATGCGCTCATCCTCTGGCAAAGACGCGCCCATCTGCGCAACACTTAGTTCGTGGTCGCGCCCCGCAGTCACCAGTGCATGGCGGCGCAAATCGCTCCACTGAAGCACACGTTTGGCAGCCAATGGATGATTTTTGGCACACCATAGCACCCAGGGACTTGAGAAAAGGCTGATGCGGAGCACGTCGTCGCTGCTCTGGCGATCCGGACCCAGGGCCAAATCCACCTCGCCACTGACCACCATGTCTGTAAGCTGCTCTACCGCGGCGTCCTGAATACGCACAACAAGCTTGGGGCGATCCTGGCTGTGGGCGCGAATGATGGGCGGCAAGACGGTGCTGGCAATCACCATGGGGGCTGCTACGCGTAAAAGACCTGAGGCCCGGTTGCGCAAATCGGTGGCCGCTACTTCAGCAACCCGCAGATGTTTGAGTGCGGTCTGAACCGAACTTAAAAATTCCTTGCCCGCCGCTGACAGCGCCACCTTGCGCGTGCTGCGATCAAACAACTTGAAGCCCAGGCTGGACTCCAGCTCCACCACAAGTTGGCTCACAGCCGAAGGGGACAGAGCCAGCCGATTGGAGGCAGCCGTAAAACTCAGCAGTTCCGCCACAGTGGCAAAGGCATCGAGCTGGCGCAAGGAATAGCGAGGCAAAGACATGGCTTGATTATGAAGAAAAATTAAATAATGCCGCAATATTTATCGTTTGTTGTTTTGCACGATTACTTGCAAACTGAAGTTTTGAAGATGCGTTACAGCTATTTTTCTTGTTCCACTAACTACAAAGGAGACTTTTCATGCATACATCTCGCCGTGAATTAATGTGCTTTGCCCTTTTGACTGCTGCGGGCACCCTGCCCCTGGTCAGCCGCGCTCAAAGCATCGAGACCACGAAGATCCTGACGGGTTTCGCCGCCGGCGGCACAGTCGATACGCTCGCTCGCCGGGTTGCCGCCCAGTTGAACGGCAGCTATGCGAAAGCTGCGGTCGTCGATACACGTACCGGCGCAGGCGGGCAGATCGCCATATCGGCACTCAAATCGTCGGCCCCGGACGGTGCCACCCTGCTGGTAACGCCGATGTCAATGTTGGGTATTTACCCGCACACCTACAAAAAACTACCTTATGACCCGGTGGCTGATTTAACGCCTGTGTCGCTGGGTGTCGTGTTCGATATGGGTTTTGCAGTAGGCCCTCTCGTGCCTGCCTCGGTCAAGACCGTCCCTGAATTCCTGGAGTGGTGCAAGGCCAATCCAACCCAGGCTAACTTCGGATCTCCAGCGCCAGGTTCTGTTCCACACTTTGTAGGGGAATTGATCGGACGGGCTGGCAAAGTTAATCTGCAGCATGTGGGTTTTCGGGGATCGCAGCCAGCCATCCTGGACCTGATAGGTGGGCAGATCGCCGCCGTGTCGGCACCTGCTGGTGAATTTTTACAGCACTTGAATGGCGGCAGGATTCGCCTTCTGGCCACCTCGGGGGCTGTGCGCAACAAATTCACCCCTGGCGTCGGCACCTTGACGGAGCAAGGCTTCAAGGATATGGTCTTTGGAGAGTGGTTTGGCTTTTTTCTGCCAGGTAAAGCACCTGCAGATGTGGTGACAAAAGCACAAGCGGCGATTCGAAGTGCTCTGGCCAACAAGGAAGTCATCGACGGTCTTGCCGCGATGGGACTCGAAGCACGCTCGTCCACTTCCTCCGAATTGGCCGCCCTGCTCAAGGCAGATGGCGAAAAGTGGGGACCCATTGTGAAGGCGATCGGTTTCACCGCCGAATCCTGAGTCAAGCCGCCATTGCCTTGATCAAGTGCGCCAGAAAAACACCTGCATGCTTACCACCAGTACCCATTTGGCCTTAGCTCGCGAATTGCACCAGGCAGAAATCACCCGGGTGCAAGTCGAGCACTTTTCCAAACGCTATCCAGATATGGAGATTGCAGACAGCTACGCCATTCAGCGCGCCTGGGTGCAAATCAAGCTGGACGAAGGGAGAACTATTCTGGGCCACAAGATTGGTCTGACCTCGCGCGCCATGCAAATTTCATCTCAGATCACCGAGCCAGACTACGGTGCCATGACGGACGACATGCTATTTCCCGAGGGCGGCGACATCCCGATGGCGCGCTTTATCCTGCCGCGTGTGGAGGTGGAGCTGGCCTTCATCCTCGGCAAACCCCTGCGCGGCCCGAACGTGACGATTTTTGACGTTCTGGCCGCCACGGATTACGTGGTGCCCGCACTGGAAATCATCGACGCCCGCATCGAGCAGTTCGACCGCGTCACCAAAGTGCCACGTAAAGTGCTCGACACCATTGCTGACAACGCCGCAAATGCCGGCATTGTGATGGGTGGTCGCCCTGTCAAGCCTGACGCGGTAGACCTTCGCTGGTGCGGCGCGCTGCTCTACAAAAACGGCGTCATAGAAGAAAGCGGACTGGCTGCCGCCGTGTTGAATCACCCTGCCAATGGTGTCGCCTGGCTGGCAAACAAGCTGTCACTCTACGGCGAAAGCCTGGTTGCGGGCGAAGTGGTACTGGGTGGTTCTTTCACGCGGCCAGTGTCCGGTGCGGCGGGAGACACTTTCCATGCCGATTATGGTCCGCTGGGCGCAATTTCCTTTCGCTTCACATGAGCCCATGCAAACACCCGACAATCATTTCAAACAAGCACTGATTCGCGGCGAGGTGCAAATCGGACTGTGGCAGGCGCTTGCAGACCCCTACGCTGCAGAAATCTGTGCCGGCAGTGGATTCGACTGGCTACTGCTCGACGGCGAGCACGCGCCCAATGACCTGCGCAGCCTGCTTGGCGCACTGCAAAGCGTGGCGCCTTATCCCACACATCCGGTGGTGCGAGTGCCACATGGCGACCCAGCCTTGATCAAGCAGGTGCTGGACATCGGGGCCACGACCTTGTTGGTGCCTATGGTCGAGTCGGCTGAACAGGCTGCCGGGCTGGTGCGCGCCATGCGTTACCCACCCGAAGGCGTGCGCGGCGTAGGCAGTGCAATTGCCCGCTCGGCGCGCTGGTCGCGATACCCGAACTATCTGCATGAAGCCAACGAGCGAGTGTGCCTGCTGGTGCAGGTCGAGTCACTGGCCGCCTTGCAGCAGATCGATTCGATTGCGGCGGTCGAAGGCGTGGACGGCGTGTTCATTGGCCCGGCGGATTTGTCGGCCTCTTTGGGCTACCTGGGCCAGCCCGCGCATTTGGAAGTCAGGGCTGCGATTGACCACGCGATAGGCCGCATCTTGCTCGCGGGCAAAGCTCCCGGTATTTTGTGCGCCGACGAAATCCTGGCCCGGCATTACTTGGGGCTGGGAGCGAAATTCGTTGCCGTCGGGGTGGACACCTCCTTGCTGGTGCGGGCAGCTGCCGTTCTGGCGGCTCAGTTCAAACAGACGGCGACTTTGGCCGCCGCGAGTCAGGCTTACTGAGTGTTGGAATCTTTGCGCTCCGCCTTCTGCGGCAGACTGCTCACAGGCGCCGAAGCTACCCCTTTTCTGACTGACTACCGGGGCAAATGGACTGGGCAGGCTCTGGCCGTAGCACAGCCCGATAGCGCCGACGAGGTGGCGAAAGTCGTCGCATGGTGCCACTCAAATCGTGTACCTGTGGTTCCGCAAGGTGGCAATACCGGTTTGTCGGGTGGCTCGGTGCCTGAGGCTGATACTGATCGTCTGCCCATCGTTTTATCGCTGACCCGCCTGAGCCGGATTCGCACCGTAGATCCGTTGAACAACACCATGACGGTCGAGGCGGGTGTCACTCTATTGGAGGTGCAAGAGGCGGCTAAAGCCGCTGGCCGGCTGTTCCCGCTGAGTCTGGCGGCCGAGGGCACTTGCACCATCGGCGGCAACCTGGCCAGCAATGCCGGCGGCGTGCAGGTACTGCGCTACGGTAACGCGCGCGAGCTGTGTCTGGGGCTGGAAGTGGTAACGGCCGAGGGCGAACTATGGAACGGCCTGCGCACCTTGCGCAAGGACAACACCGGCTACGACCTGCGCGACATCTACATCGGCTCCGAAGGCACGCTGGGTGTGATCACTGCCGCCGTTCTAAAGCTGTTCCCCTTGCCCGCCGCTCAGGCGGTGGCGCTGGTGGCCGTGCCCAGCCCGCAGCAAGCGCTGGACTTGCTGGCCTTGGCGCAGGTGCGGCTGGGCGCTGGGCTGACGGCATTTGAATTGCTCAGTGACACCTGTGTGGAACTGGTGCTGCAGCACATCCCCGGCACACGCCGCCCGCTGGCCGAAGTGTCTCCCTGGTACGTGCTGCTGGAGCTGTCGGCCGCCACCGACGAGGCGCAGGCGGCAGCGGCCATGCAAGGCCTGCTGGAAACCGCCTTGGAAAACGAGTGGGTGACAGATGGCGCACTCGCCACCAACCTGGCCCAGGCACAGGCGCTGTGGGCGCTGCGCGAAAACATTTCCGAAGCGCAAGGGGCTGAGGGCAAGACCATCAAGCACGACATTGCACTGCCGATCTCGCAAATCCCGGCCTTCATCGCCAGCACCGATGCACTGATCGCCGCACAGTTTCCGCAAGTGCGACAAGTCACTTTCGGCCACCTGGGCGACGGTAACCTGCACTACAACGCTTCTTCGCTGCCTCGCAGCAGCGCAGATCAAGTCGCCGAATTTCTGGCACTCGAAGGCCCGCTGAACCAACTCGTGCACGACGCAGTGCATGTCCACCACGGCTCGATTTCGGCTGAGCATGGCCTGGGCGTGCTGCGCCGCGACGAGTCGGCACGCTACAAACAGCCGCTGGAGCTGCAGCTGATGCGGCGGATCAAACAGGCGCTGGACCCGCAGGGGCTGATGAACCCCTGCAAGCTTCTGAATTTGAATGAAATCAGGCTCTAGCGCTTTAAAAATCAGCACAAGTAACTATTAATTTAGGAGCAATTTTGTCAACCGAAACCCTCACCGTCGCAGGCCACAGCGTCTCGCCACACCACTACATCAACGGCCATCGCGTGGCTTCCAACGTCTTGTTCGACCTGCATTGCCCCATCGACCAAAGCCTGCTCGGCCGCATCAGCGAAGGCACGGCTGACCATGTGGACGCGGCCATCACCGCCGCCGAAGCCGCCTTCCCCAGCTGGAGCGCTCTGAGCGCCGCCGAGCGCAAACCTTACCTGGATCGTTTTGCCGCCGAGATTGGCAATCGCAGCGACGCCTTCTGCCAGCTTGAATCGAACGACGCGGGCATCCTGCTGTCGCGCATGAAACATGGCGTGGTACCGCGTGCCATGCTCAACCTCACCTGGTTTGCCGAACACGCACTCACGCTGCAAGACCGGCCGATCGAGACCGAGCAGGCCACCCACATCGTGCGACACGACCCGGCAGGCGTGGTGGCCATCATCACGCCGTGGAACTCGCCACTGATGCTGGCCACCTGGAAGCTTGGCCCCGCGCTGGCCGCAGGCAACACGGTGATCGTCAAGCCACCGGAATGGGCGCCGCTGACCAGTAGCCTGCTGGCCGACTGCGCCCATGCCGCAGGCCTGCCACCGGGCGTGTTCAACATCGTGCAGGGCAGCGGCGCCAACACAGGGGCCAAGCTGGTCAGCGACCCGCGCCTGGCCCGCGTCTCGTTCACCGGCTCGGTGCCCACCGCCAAGTGGATTGCCCAGGCGGCGGGAGCCAACCTGGTGCCCTGCAGCCTGGAGCTGGGCGGCAAGTCACCCTTCATCGTGCTGGAAGATGCCGACATCGACAACGCAGCAGCCACAGGTGCGCTGATGTACCGCAACGCGGGCCAGGTATGCCTGGCGGGGACACGTTTCCTGGTGCATGTCAACGTGCGCGATGCCTTTGTGGCAGCGATGCGCGGCTACGTGGAGAAGCTGAACATCGGTGACCCGCGTGACGAGGCCATCGAGATCGGCCCGATCATTCACCCGCGCCAGGTCGAGAGGGTCAGAGGTTTTGTTGAACGCGCCGTCAACGACGGTGCCGAGCTGCTCTGGGGCGGCAAGCCGCACCCCTTCGGCGCACAGTATTTCGAGCCCACCATGCTGACCCACCTGCGGCAAGACAGTGAAATCGTGCAGAACGAAGTTTTTGGCCCGGTGCTGACGCTGCAAACCTTTGCCAGCGACGCGGAAGTGGTCGCCCTGGCCAACGGCACCGACTACGGCCTGGGCGGTGTCTGCTACGGCGAAGTGGCGCACGCCACCGCCATCGCCGGGCAGGTGCGCACCGGCTTCATCTGGATCAACAGCTTCGGCATCCGCGACCTGGCCGCACCGTTTGGCGGCATCAAGCGCAGCGGCGTGGGGCGTGAGGGCGGCGACTGGAGTTTTGAATTTTTCTGCGACGTGAAGGACGTGGTGGTGCCCAAGAAGCCTTTCCGCGCCAGCTTCAGCCACCGCTAATATTTTAATTAAAAAGGCCTCTAGTGTCCTATTTACTTGCGCAACTAGCTATCAAATAAGGAGTTATTGAATGGGACAAATCGTAGGCGCAGCCCTGGTATCGCACCACCCCGGCCTGATGCAGTGTGAAGAATTTCGACGCCTCATGGGCAATGGCGAAGACTCGGACCTGATTCCCGGCTACGCCCGGGTGCGCGACAAGATATCCGCCGTCAAACCGGATGTGGTGCTGGTTTTCGACAGCCATTGGTTCACCACTGGCTACCACCTGGTGGACGGCGCCGAGCGCTACAGCGGCAACTACATCTCGGACGAAATGCCCTGGTACCTGCACGGTGTGCCCTACGACTACCGCGGGCACCCCGCACTGGCGCTGGCCATCGAAGCGGTGTCACGCGAACAGGGTGGCTACAACCGCGTCATCAGCCACCCCGAGCTGGGCAAACAGTACGCCACCATCAACCTGGTGAAACACCTGCGGCTGGAACAGGCCGGCATACCGGTGCTGACGGCCAGTTCCTGTCAGAACTGCGACTGGACGCACTTCCTGCAGTCCGGCGAGGTGATTGGTGAGGCCATCCGCCGCAGCGACCTGAACGTGGTGCTGCTGGCCTCTGGAGCTCTCAGCCACAAGTTCAATGCCATTGACTGGAAGCCGAACCACCCACGCATCTTCCACGAGAGCAACGTTTCGCGACCCGAGAACATCGTCAGTGACAAAGCGGCCATCGCCCTGATGGAACAAGGCCGCCACGACACCGTGCTGGAGCGCTGGGACGACGACTACCGCAAAAAACCCTGGGAGGCCTTCGGCGCGCACTACCTGCAGATGCTGGGTGCCATGGGCGGGGCCAGCTGTCGTGCCAGGGGCGAGCCACTGTCGGCCTACGAAAACGCCCGTGGCACCGGCAATATCCATATGTGGTTTGACACATCAACCGGGCAAGAAGCAGCATGAACTTTGAATTCCCCCTGAAAGAACTACCCGCAGTCATGCGCGGCCCGCGCGTCGAAAGACGCCGGGTGCTGGTGGGCGGCAGCGCCTGCTGGGGCACGATCATCGAAGACGGCGCTGACCAGGGCAAGCTGCGGCTGGACGATGGCCGCTTGGTGAATCCGGCCGAAGTACAGCACCTGCCGCCGGTGTCGCCAAGCAAGATCATCGCCGTGCACATTTCGTACAGCTCGCGCAGCTTCGAGACGCGCAACCAGCCCAAACCCACCGAGACGCCGACCTACTTCACCAAGCCACCAACCTCGATCAACGGTCATGGCTGTGAAATCCTGAAACCGGATGACAGCCTTTATTTGAACTACGAGGGCGAGTACGCCGTGGTCATCAGCAAGACCTGCCGCAACGTGCTTCCCGACGAAGCCTGGGACTACATCGAAGGCTTCTGCCCGGCGCTGGACATGGGTCTGCAAAACTACCGCGACACCGACCAGGGCAGCATGCTCCGAGTCAAGGGCGCCGATACCTTGCTGCCCATCGGCCCCGGCATCGTCAAAGGCGTGAACCTGTTCGAACAGACGCTGCGCACCTACCGCAACGGCCTGGTCGTGCAAGAGGCTCACATCGGCGACGAGACCATCTGGGGGCCGCACTACGTGATTGCCGACCTGGCTCGCCACATCACGCTGGTGCCGGGCGACGTGATTCTCATGGGCACACCGTGCCACTCCCGCTCGGTCGATCCGGGAGATCTGGTGGAGTGCGAAATCACCGGGCTGGGCCGCCTGGCGGGCACGGTGGTGGCGATTCCCGCACCCCGCGCATCGGCCCTGGGCGTTGGGCACCAACCCACCGACAGCCCCGAGGTACGGCGCGTGGCTTTTGGTTTTGATGAACGGGTGCCCGTGCGCTTCAAAGAGAACTATTCAGCTGCGGCCAGGAAATGAAGGAAATACAAAAAATGGAAGGGTGTAGCCGACAAAACATTTTTAGCATCAATACCTTGTCAGGTCTCATCTGCCTACCCGGCTGCGCACATGACCGGCCCCTCACAACCTCAGCATAAACCGGAGACTCCAGCATGCAACGTAACTACATCGCAGGTCAATGGCTGGAGAGCACAGACGCCGCCGATAACATCAACCCCAGCGACACGCGCGACATCATTGGCAGTTACGCCCGCGCCAGTAACGCGCAGGCCGAAATGGCGATTGCCGCCGCGCATGCGGCAGCCCCCGCATGGGCCGCCTTCCCCATTCAGCAGCGAGCCGAGGCGCTGGAAGCCGTCGGCGTTGAAATCCTGGCACGCCGTGCCGAGCTAGGCGACCTGCTTGCCCGCGAGGAAGGCAAGACCTTGGCCGAAGCAATCAGCGAGGTGGTGCGCGCCGGCCACATCTTCAAGTTTTTCGCTGGCGAAGTGCTGCGCCCCGGCGGGGAGTTGCTGCCCTCAGTGCGTCCTGGCATGACGGTGGAGTTGACGCGGGAACCCGTTGGGGTGGTGGGCATCATCACGCCGTGGAACTTCCCAATCGCCATTCCGGCCTGGAAAATCGCTCCTGCACTAGCCTATGGCAACACCGTCGTCTTCAAGCCTGCTGAATGGGTGCCAGCCAGTGCCTGGGCACTCACCGAGATACTGAGTCGCGCTGGTTTACCCGCTGGCACCTTCAACCTGGTCATGGGTCGTGGCCGCGACATTGGTGACACCCTGGTAAACGATGCGCGGGTGAATGCCGTCACCTTCACCGGTTCGGAGGTCACCGGACGCAAGGTGGCCCGAGCCTGTGTAGGCCGCGAAGGCCCGATTGCCAAGTTTCAGCTGGAAATGGGTGGCAAGAACCCGCTGGTGGTGCTGGACGATGCCAATTTGGACGTGGCTGTCAACGCCGCCATCAACGGCGCTTTCTATGCCACTGGCCAGCGCTGCACTGCTTCCTCGCGCCTGGTAGTCACCCAGGAAATTCACGACCGTTTTGTCAGCGCAATGGTGGACAGACTGCGCGACTTGGTGGTGGGCAACGCTCGTCACAGCGCCACCCACATCGGCCCCGTGGTCGATGCCGGCCAGTTGGCGCAGGACCTGGCTTACATCGCCATCGGCCAGAATGAAGGGGCCCTACTGGCTTTTGGCGGCGCAGCTTTTGAAACCAATGCACAAGGCGAGCCTGGGTACTACCTGCAGCCGACGCTGTTCACTGAAACCAGCAACACAATGCGCTTGAACCGCGAAGAGATATTTGGCCCGGTGGCCAGTGTCATCCGGGTCAAGGATGCCGAGGAAGCTCTGGCGGTAGCTAACGACACCGAGTTCGGTCTGTCCGCCGGGGTGTGTACCACCTCGCTACGGCAGGCCGCGCATTTCAAGCGTCACCTGCAGGCGGGCATGGTCATGGTGAACGCCCCTACCGCAGGCGTGGATCCCCATGTGCCTTTTGGCGGGCGCAAGGGATCCAGCTACGGGTCGCGCGAGCAGGGGCGCTATGCATCAGAGTTTTATACAACGGTCAAGACCGCCTATGTTCAGCCTTGAGGACACTGTTGCACGTCATTAAAGTGCATGAACCTGTCCAGTGTCTATCGACATCTGTGGTGTTTCAATTGCGTGGCATCGCCAAATGCAGTCATCATTCCCCTTGAGAGCTTTAACATTCTGCGACGCAGCATGCGGCATCGACTGGGCAGGCCTTGTCTGGGCGATCTGAACTTGATACGAACGAGTCCGCCGGCGTGCGTATCCCAGGGATTATTTCCAGACTGCCTGATAGTCTTGCGCGTATTGCGCGAGGCTGCGTGGCTCGGCGCCTGTGATGCGCAGCACGGCATCGGTGGTGCGTTCGGAATAGCCCAGCTTGAAAAAGCTCAGGATCAACAGTAAAAACTCAGCGTAATCTGCGGGCAGCCCAGCGCCAAGCAAGCCTTCGCGCATTGCGTCGGGGCTGATGTCTGTGTAGCCAATCGCGCGGCCTGCTGCCTTGCTCAAGATCGCAGCCACTTGATCGTGATCGAAAGCTTCGCAGCCTGTCAGGTCAAACGCAGCGTTGTCAAATTGCGAGCTGGTCAACAGCTTGGCTGCCACAGCGGCGATGTCGCGCGCATCAATGAAGCTGCCTTTGGCTTTGCCTAAAGGTACGAAGATCTGGCCTTGCTGCTGGATGCCATGCAGCCAGAACGTGTTGAAATTTTGCATGAACCAATTGGGGCGGATCACGTTCCATGTCAGGCCCGAGCACTCCAGATGCAGCTCGGCTTTGCGCAGTGGCGCGTTGTCATCGGCATTCGCACCCATGGCGGACATCAACACCACTTTGCTAACGCCGCTGGTTTTGGCCTGCTCAATCAGCGGGGCCAGCAGCGCGTCTTGATTGGTATGGCCCGGAGGCGCGAGCAAGAAGGCGGCATGAACGCCTTCGAAGGCGGCTTGCAAGCCATCGCCAGTGAGCAAATTCAGCTTGACCTGACCGCTTTCGCTGACCGCCCCGCTGGTAGCGCGGCGCACCTCGTGGCCTTGGGCTGCAAGCAAACCGGTCAATGCCGAACCGACTGTTCCGCTAGAACCGACAACAAGAATACGAGACATAAAACACTCCAAAGAAATAATTGAGGAGTGAATACTGAACCTATTTTTGTGAACTATAAATGGTTAAAAATACAAATATCATGTCTTATAGTACAAATTATGCATAATACTGGCATGGACATCTTGAGCGACATTCTTCAGCAAGCCGGCCTGCAGCGCCGCCTGCTAGACCTCAGCAGCCTCGTGCCCGGCACCGCGCTGCGCTTTCCTTGCGACAAAAGCATTGGCCTGCATGCCGTCACCCAAGGCCAGTTGTTTTTGATCGCGCCTGCGCTCGATCAGCCGATTACGCTGCAAGCAGGTGATGTGGCCTTGATGGCGCGCGGCTATGAGCATTTTCTTTCGCTAGAGAATGCAGCCGATGCCGGGCTCATCCATACCGTAACTGGCCGTTTCGCAGGCACGCCGCAAGAGCCCGCTGCACTGGTAGGGGCACAAGTCG
Source organism: Polaromonas sp. (assembly GCA_049653085.1). Lineage (GTDB taxonomy): Bacteria > Pseudomonadota > Gammaproteobacteria > Burkholderiales > Burkholderiaceae_C > Polaromonas. Next base: position 125,231 of record JBASFP010000100.1, on the reverse strand, counting down.
TCAGTTGCGCTTACCAGTTTTGGAACACACCGCTTCACCCCTTTTTGCGCGAAATGCCGCCCTGGCTGGTGCTGCGGCGCGACAGCGTTCAAAGCCTCTCGCCCCTGGCGATGACGATCGGCCTGCTCGATGCCGAGGCGCGGCATGCCGAGCTGGGCGCGTCCACCATCGTGCATGGCCTGATCGATGCCGTGTTTACCTACGCGCTGCGCGAGCAGCTGGCGCGCCAACCGGGCAATCAGGCGGGCTGGAGCCTGGCTGTGCGAGACCCGCAAATTCGCCGAGCCCTGTCTCACCTGCATCAAGACTGCGCCAAACCCTGGACGCTAGAGGCGCTCGCGCGCACCGCAGGCCTGTCCCGCACAGCGCTGGCCGAGCGCTTCCGTCAAGCCTTAGGCGACACTCCGCTCAATCACCTGCGCATGCTGCGCATGCAAAAAGCCATGCAACTGCTCATTGACAGTGAGCAAACCTTGGAGCAAATCGCCCAGGCCGTCGGCTACCAGGACGCATTCGGGTTCTCCAAGGTATTCAAGCGCACCACGGGCCTGTCACCGCGCCAGTTCCGGGATCAGGATGCCCTGACCAAGCAGACCCCTTACCGCCTTAACCGGGCCTGAAGCCTGCCAGCGACAGGGCATGCAATACGTTTGTTAAGCTACAACGAGCGAAGGATTGAGAGGGTCATCGAGCCGCCAGCAGCTGCGCTCCGTTTTGGCCTGCCAAAAACTCTTGGCGACCTCAAGCCTGACATCTGTTTTGTAGTTTCCCAAGAAACACTTTGAAGTTTGTTCAACTTCTGGGGGTCAGCTCAAACCCGGGGCGATTCCTTCAACCTTTTAAAAGCTGATATTCCACGACCATCAACGCTTGCGCGCCAGTGATTTCCCAACGACTTTGAGAGAGCCATTTTCTCTGGGCGGCAAGCCCGTGTGCTGCGTCAGGATACGGCCTTTGACAGGTGACGCAACGGCAGAGGTTTTGGCCACCGACGTTGAATTTTTACGCCGCGCGCTCTGGTAAGTGCCATCGGTTAAGGGCTGAAACGTTGGGATCAGATGGTGCTTGCCATTGCCAATCAAATCAGCCCGGCCCATCGTCTTGAGGGCTTCACGCAGCAACGGCCAGTTGTTGGGGTCGTGGTAACGCAAAAAGGCTTTGTGCAGGCGGCGGCGCTTTTCACCGCGCACGATGTCAACGGTTTCGCTGTCCCGTGTGATTTTGCGCAGCGGGTTTTTGCTGGTGTGGTACATCGCCGTGGCAGTGGCCATGGGTGACGGGTAAAAGGTTTGCACCTGGTCGGCGCGAAAGCCGCTTTTTTTCAGCCACTGCGCCAGGTGCATCATGTCTTCGTCACTCGTCCCCGGATGGGCGGCGATGAAGTACGGTATCAAAAACTGTTTTTTACCCGCTTCAAGACTGTACTTTTCAAACAGCTGCTTGAACTTGTCGTAGCTGCCAATACCCGGCTTCATCATCTTGGTGAGCGGGCCTTGCTCGGTGTGCTCTGGGGCGATTTTCAAATAGCCACCGACGTGGTGGGTCACCAGTTCTTTCACGTATTCCGGGCTTTGCACCGCCAAGTCGTAGCGCAGGCCAGAGCTGATCAAAATCTTTTTCACGCCCTTGAGCGCCCGCGCGCGGCGGTACATTTTGATCAGCGGGTTGTGGTCAGTGTTCAGGTTCGGGCAAATACCGGGATACACGCATGACGGCTTGCGGCAGGCCGCTTCAATCTCCGGTGATTTGCAGCCAATGCGGTACATGTTGGCAGTCGGCCCGCCCAGGTCTGAAATAGAGCCGGTAAAGCCCTTGACAGTGTCACGTATCGCTTCAATCTCACGAATGACTGAATCCTCAGACCGGCTTTGAATGATGCGGCCTTCGTGCTCGGTGATCGAGCAAAACGTGCAGCCGCCAAAGCAGCCGCGCATGATGTTGACAGAAAAGCGGATCATTTCCCACGCAGGGATTTTGGTCGCGTGGTCATGGCTGCCGTTTTCGTCTGCGTAGCTCGGGTGGGGGCTGCGGGCATAGGGCAAGTCAAACACGTAATCCATCTCGGCCGTGGTCAGCGGTATCGGCGGTGGGGTGATCCACACGTCGCGAGCTGTCACGCCTTCGCCATGGGCTTGCACAAGTGCGCGTGCGTTGCCGGGGTTGGTCTCCAGGTGCAGCACGCGGTTGGCGTGGGCGTACAGCACCGCATCGCTTTTGACCTGTTCGTAAGACGGCAGCCGGATAACGGAGCGGTCACGTGGCGGGACTTTGATCTTGCCTTGCGCAGTTTGCACAGTCGATGGCAAGGCGGGGTTGACGACAAAGGTCAAGGGTTTGATCGCCGGGTTGGCTTGGGCAGTCGCAACTTTGGCAACTGCCTCAGCCTCGTCTTCTCGCGCGCAAGTCGCGCCCTGCTCTTTGGCCACGTCCGAGATCATCATGTACGGGTTGACGTGCGCCTCAATCCGGCCTGGTGCGTCCACGCTGGTGGAGTCAATCTCAAACCAGCCTTTCGATGTTTCGTCTCCCGCGCGGCGGATAAACGCCGTACCGCGAATGTCGGTCATCGACGCGACGCTTTCTTTTGCTGCCAGGCGGTGAGCAATTTCAACGATTGCGCGCTCGGCATTGCCATACAGCAGCAAGTCGCATTTAGCATCGACCACCACCGAGCGGCGCACTTTGTCTGACCAGTAGTCGTAATGCGCAATGCGCCTCAAACTGCCTTCAATGCCGCCCAAGATAATCGGCACGTCTTTAAAAGCTTCTCTGGCGCGCTGGCAATACACCAGCGCGGCGCGGTCGGGCCGTTTGCCGCCAATGTCGCCGGGGGTATAGGCGTCGTCTGATCGGATCTTGTGGTCAGCCGTGTAGCGGTTGATCATGCTGTCCATGTTGCCGGCGGTGATGCCCCAAAACAGGTTTGGCTTGCCCAGTACCTTGAAGGGCTCGGCACTTTGCCAGTCAGGCTGGGCGATGATGCCAACCCTGAAACCCTGGGCCTCCAGCATGCGGCCAATCACGGCCATGCCAAAGCTGGGATGGTCTACGTAGGCGTCGCCCGTCACGATGATGATGTCGCAACTGTCCCAGCCGAGAGCGTCCATCTCCGCACGACTGGTCGGCAAAAACTTGGCCGTGCCAAAGCGCGCTGCCCAGTATTTGCGATAACTGGTCAACGGCTTGGCAGCGCGGGCGAAAAAGGAAACATCCACAGGGGCGTTCATGGGGCGTTTTCAGGAGGTCAGGCAAAAGCAGCGAGTGCTGCGGTGAGGTTGTGATTTTAAGGTTTTACCGAACACAGCACATCCCGCAGACATGAATGTCATTGAAAAGAACAGAAAATAGCTCAAAAACTAGACTAAAACAACAAAAAAGGGCCTGATTTCAGTATGAAATCAGGCCCCAGATCAATCAATACGGGCGCGAGCAGCTACTTATTCAATAGCAGCCTGAAATCCTCAGTTGCGCACAGTCATCTGCCCGCGCAGCTCGCCGCCGGGGTTGGCGGCGGTGTGGATGTTGGCGTACCAGCGGCCAGCCATCAGATCAGCAGCCTGGGCAGCTGTCAGGGTTGCGCTGCCTTCCATGCCGCTGGTAATGGGATTGGCCCAGCCCAGCGCCACGCCAGCGTTGGCGCCGACTGCTGCCGGGCCGTGAAAATGACCAGCCGTGGCATTGCCAGTCAAGCCGCTGTAGCTGACCCTCCAGCGCAGCTGCATGGTGTCTTTGTTAAAGGATGCATCAACAGAGCCGCCGCCGCTGGTGACAACGGGCGGCACCTCATTGGCACTGCGCAACTGGGTGGACAGCGCGACCAGGTTGGCGGGTGGCATCATCGCGCCGCAGCCCGCTAAAGCGACAGCAGCAAGAGCGGTGAAGGCGAGACGGTGAAGGGTGCGGCGTGTTGACATGGTGACTCCTGATGAGGTTGAAAAGGCATAAAAAAAGGGGCAGCTTCATTTTGCTGCCCCCGGCTGGCAACCGTCTGGCTGCCAGATTGCTGAGCCTCGAGCGCCAGCAAATAAAACATGAAATACGAATCTAAATGATGGCTCAGTCAGAAACCCTGTGCGCATCGCGCATGTCTCTGATCTGATCGTGGTTTTTTTGTGTGCCCTGCGCCTGACGCTCCACAACGGTTTTGGCGTGCAGTGGCAAATCCTGTTTCAGCGCTTTGCGGTACTGCGCAAGCGCAACATCTTCGGCACGTTCGCACTCTTCCAGCATGTTGATGTCGCTGTAGCCGCTGAGCGTGCCTTTGACCGCCACCCAGCCACGGTGAATGGCACCACCGGCCGTACCGCCTTCGTCTGGCTCGCCGCCCATGTTAATGATCAATTCCTGCAACTCTGAAGCTGCCGAGCGGCAATCCCCGGCACGCTGAAGGAAAACAGATTTGATCGCTTGCGTTTTGGTGTGTTCCGCGCTTTCGGTAAAACCGAATTCACCATCGCGACAAATTTCAAGCAGGTTGTTCAAGGTGTCAATTGCATCGCCGTTGATGTCTTCAGCATCTCGGTCACCCGTGAAAATATGTGAAGGAGACTCCAGCGCGCTGGTCGATGTCATGCCCGTCAGGCTGGGGCTGGGGCGCAAGCCGCCATAGGTTGAACTTAAATTGCTGTCATTTGCCATGGTGATTGCCTTTGGTAAAAAGACAATCGTCATGCAAGGCCCGGCTTGGCCTGGTCAGGGAAATGGCGTGAGATATGTAGGAGAGTGCCTCAGGTAGGAGAGTGACGCAGACTAAAAAATCTCGGTATCCACTTCAGAGGTTGCCTGCGCGTTGTAACGCGCGCCCTGCACGGTGTGCTGGTTGATCAGGCCATCAAGCTGGGTCATGGTTTGAGGGCTGAGCCTGACATGCACAGCGCCCAGGTCGTCCAGCAGATGGGCAGAGCTGGTAGTGCCGGGGATGGGGATGATGTGCGGTGCTTTGTGCAGCAGCCAGCTAAGCGCCAGTTGCGACGGGCTACAACCCGCCTCTTGCGCCAGCGCATTGTAGGCGGGCAACAGCTTTTGATTGGCTGCAAAATTTTCTGGCAAAAAGCGCGGCATGCTGCGGCGAATGTCTTTGGCATCAAGTGCGGCTATATCAATGGGTGCGCCGCACAAAAAGCCCCGCGCTACCGGGCTGAAGGCGACAAAAGCCGTGCCCAGTTCTTTGCAAGCCTGAAGCACTGCAATTTCAGGGTTGCGCGTCCACAATGAATATTCAGTTTGCACCGCAGCTATTGGATGTACTGCATGGGCTTTGCGCAACGTTACAGCTGAGACTTCAGACAAACCGATGCTGCGGATATGACCCTTTTTAACCATGTCAGCCAGTGCGCCCACGCTGTCCTCAACGGGCACGGTCTTGTCCCAGCGGTGCAGGTAGTACAGATCAATCACGTCGGTCTGCAGGCGGCGCAGGCTGTCTTCAAGGGTTTTTTGCAGCGTTGCGGGCTTGCCGTCAATCACGCGCACCAGCTTTCCGTCGGTGTTGACATCCACACCCTGCATACCGCATTTGCTGGCCAGTGTGAACTTGTGACGATGCGGTTTGAGCACTTTGCCGACCAGTGTTTCGTTAGCGCCAAAGCCATAGAGCGTTGCCGTGTCAAACAGCGTGACTCCTGCATCAAGCGCGACCAGCAGCACGCGCTCGGCCTGCTCTGCGCTGACGGGTGCGCCATAAGCATGGCTGAGGTTCATGCAGCCCAGGCCGATGGCTGAAACGCTGAACGGGCCGAGTTTGCGGGTAGGCAGATTCATGACAACTGCAACTCCAAGTCGTGAAGCACCTGATAACAGTTAAGAACCTGCGCCACGCTGCTGTTGGGCTCACGCCCTTCTCGAATGGCACTAAAAAATTCGCGGTCTTGCAGCTCGATGCCGTTCATGCTCACGTCCACCTGGCTCACGTCTATTGCTTCGTCTTTGCCCTGATTCGTTGATTTATATAAATCGTCGTACCGCGCCAAATAAGTAGCCGTGTCGCCGATATAGCGGAAAAACGTACCCAGCGGGCCGTCGTTGTTAAAACTCAAACTGAGTGTGCAGATCGCGCCGTTCGCGGCTTTGAGCTGAATGCTCATGTCCATCGCAATGCCGAGCGCCGGGTGAATCGGGCCCTGCAATGCGTTGGCTTTCACAATCGGGCTACCACACTGATACGCGAACAAATCCACCGTGTGCGCGGCGTGATGCCACAGCAAATGGTCTGTCCAGCTCCGTGCCTGGCCCAGCGCGTTCATGTTGGTGCGGCGGAAAAAGTAGGTTTGCACATCCATCTGCTGGATGTTGAATTGACCCGCCTTGATTTGCTGGTGAACGTATTGGTGGCTAGGATTAAAGCGGCGGGTGTGGCCGCACATGGCGACCAGGCCATTGCTTTTGGCAGCGGCTACCACTGCGTTCGCACCCTGAATGCTGTCGGCCAAGGGGATTTCAACCTGCACATGCTTGCCCGCTTTGAGGCAAGCCAGCGTCTGCTCAGCATGCATCTGGGTCGGTGTACACAGGATGACGGCATCCACTTCTTTAAGCGCCAGGCTCTCGGCCAGGTCTGTCGTAACATGTGCGATGCCGTATTTGGCCGCTACCTCTCGGGTCTTTTCAATATCGCGGCTGATAAGCGAGACGACTTCAACGCCGTCAATGTTTTTAATGCCGTCCAAGTGCTTGATGCCGAAAGCGCCTGCGCCCGCCAGGGCTACTTTGATAGTCATAAGTTGTTCTCCAGAATCAGATGGCCCACAGCCGTGTTGGATGCGGGCACATGGTAGAAGCGGTGCTTGACAGTCGGCTTGCTGCCGCCATTCAAGTCTGCCATCGCACCGCGTGCAATTAACCACATCACCAGCTCAATGCCCTCGCTGCCTGCCTCACGCACGTAGTCAATGTGCGGCACAGCGGCTTGTGCTTCGGGGTTGTTGATCAGCGTGTCCATGAATGCGGTATCAAACGCTTTGTTAATCAAGCCCGCGCGCGGGCCCTGCAACTGGTGGCTCATGCCGCCTGTGCCCCAGATGTGGACGTTCAGGTCTTCGTCATACGACTCAATTGCTTTGCGAATCGCCTTGCCAATGTTCAGGCAACGCTGACCAGACGGCACGGGGTACTGCACCACATTCACGGCGAACGGAATCACCGGGCAAGGCCATTTGAAGCTGGATTCGGGTGGCTGGCCGCACATCAAACTCAGTGGCACGGTCAGGCCATGGTCAACATCCATTTTGTTCACGATGGTCAGGTCAAAGTCTTGTTGAATCACTGATTGCGCGATGTGCGCTGCCAGTTCAGGATGGCCCTGTACAACAGGCACAGGGCGTGGGCCCCAGCCTTCGTCGGCAGGTTGGTAACTGGCAGCCGTGCCAATCGCAAAGGTCGGAATCATGTCCAGGCTAAAAGCCGTGGCGTGGTCGTTGAAGACCAATAAAATCACGTCCGGCGTGTTGTCTTTCATCCACTGCTTGGAATATTCGTATCCCTTGAACAACGGCGCCCAGTAAGGCTCACGGGTTTTGCCCATGTCAAGTGCAGCGCCGATGGCGGGTACATGCGATGTAAAAACGCTGGCGGTGATACGTGCCATTTAATTCGATCCCTTGCCTGAAGCGCCCTGCGGCTGCCGATGAGCCTGCGCACTGCCGTCTTCACCCACCACCCGGTTGCCCTCGACCGACCGCCCGCCGGCAATCATCATGTCGCGGTACTCCAGTTCTGTCATTCCGGTCATGCTGCCGGCCATTTGCTGAAAGCTCTTGCCATGCGTAGCCCCCAGTTTGGCCAAAAAGTAAATGTTGCCACCCAGTGAAATGGCGCGGTTCAAGTCCACATCCAGCACCGCCTGCTTTTGCGCTTCCGTCATCGGCCATTCGTCAAGGTAAGCCCGCTGGTCAGCCTTGAAGCGCTCACGGTTTTCGTGCTTCATCAGCGACATGCAAAACTGGTTCAGGTGGTAGCCCTTGCGGCTTTCGTCGGCATCAAAAATCGTGGTGCCGGGTACGTCAAGATAGTTTTTGTCCAGCGACATGTCAGCTCCAGTACAGGCGCGTTGGGTTGTCCACCAGCAGCTTTTGCTGCAACTCGGGCGTCGTCGCAATCAGCGGGATAAAGTCCACTAACAAACCGTCGTCAGGCATGTGGTCTTTCAAATTCGGGTGTGGCCAGTCGGTGCCCCACAGCACGCGGTCAGGGAAGGTTTCGACCAGTCGTCTGGCAAACGGCATCACGTCCTGGTAGGCGCGTTGCTCGCCATTCAGGGCTTTTGGGCCTTTGATGCTCAGGCGCTCGGGGCAACTGACCTTGCTCCAGATGTTGGTGTGCTCACGCATCATCTTGACGAACAGTTCAAACTCCGGGCCATCCACTGGTTTGGTTACGTCAGGCCGACCCATGTGGTCAACCACCACCGTCGTGGGCAGCGCGGTAAAAAAGTCATACAGCTCGGGCAAGTCCACCGCTTCAAAATAAATCACCACATGCCAGCCCAGCGGCGCAATGCGATTGGCAATCTCCAGCAGTACCTCGCGCGGCGTGAAGTCGGCCAGGCGCTTGACGAAGTTAAAGCGCGTGCCGCGCACCCCCGCCTCGTGCATGGCTTGCAGCTCTGCATCTGTCACATGGCGGTTAACGGTAGCGACGCCCCGCGCCTTGTTACTGGATGCCTCGAGCGCATCCACCAGCGCCCGGTTGTCAGTGCCGTGGCAGGTGGCCTGCACGATCACGTTCTTGTCAAACCCCAGGTGGTCGCGCAAGGCAAACAACTGCTCTTTTGACGCATCGCAGGGTGTGTACTTGCGCTCGGGTGCATAAGGAAAGACATCGCCCGGGCCAAACACGTGGCAATGCGCATCGACAGCACCCGGCGGTAGTTGAAAAGTCGGTTTGGCGGGGCCCACATACCAATCGAGCCAGCCAGGGGTTTTAGTGAATTGCATTTTTTACAGGTTTTGAAGCGTCAAATAAACGCGGAAGAAAAAGTTTCCAACGCAAAGACGCAAAAGCGCAAAGGACGCGAAGTAAAGCATTTCATAAAAACCTTTGCGGTCTTTGCATCTTTGCGCCTTTGCGTTGGAAGCTGAATTCAGGTTGTTAATCGATGTACCGAAGACCAGCCTTAGCCAAAGGCTCACGCATGTTGTACATGTCCAGCCCCAGCTCACCGGCTGCAAACCGGGCGCGCTTTTCGCCTTCAAAACTCTCACGCTTTTCTGCCGCATCAGCCACCTCGCCAGCCATGGCTGCGGGTACCACCACCACGCCATCAATGTCGGCAATCACCACATCACCGGGGTTGACGAGCGCGCCTGCACAAACGATGGGGATGTTGACCGAGCCCAGTGTGGACTTGATGCAGCCTTTGGAATGGATGGCCTTGCTGACCACGGGGAAACCCATTTTTTCAAGGTCGGTGACATCACGCACCCCGCCGTCAATGATCAGGCCCACCGCCCCGCGCGCTTTGAACGACGTGGCCAGCAGGTCGCCAAAAAAGCCGTCTTCGTTCTCGGTGGTACAGGCCGCGACCGCCACGTCGCCTGGCTGCAATTGCTCGGCTGCGACGTGCATCATCCAGTTATCACCCGGCTGCAAAAGTATCGTCACGGCTGTGCCGCAGATGTTGGCGCCCTTGTAAATGGGGCGCATGTAGGGCTTCATCAATCCGACCCGACCCATCGCCTCATGAATGGTGGCGACGCCGAGCTTTGACAGGCGCGTCACACTGGCTTTGTCGGCACGGACGATGTTGCGTTTGACGATTCCCAGGGTTGTCATGTCACAGTCCTTTTACTTTGAGAGCCGCATCCAGGCGCGGGAAAACGCGGCGCGTGTTACCTTCGTAAATCTGATACTTTTGCTCGGCGCTCAGTTGCGTTGACGATTCAATGTAGCGCTTGGTATCGTCAAAGTAGTTGCCCGTTTCAGGGTCAATACCGCGCACCGCGCCGATCATCTCACTGGCAAACAAAATGTTTTTAACCGGAATCACCTTGGTCAGCAAATCAATGCCCGGCTGGTGGTACACGCAGGTGTCAAAAAAGACGTTGTTCAGCAAATGGTCTTGCAACAAAGGTTTTTTGAGTTCTTGCGCCAGCCCGCGAAACCGCCCCCAGTGGTAGGGCACAGCGCCGCCGCCATGCGGAATCAAAAACTTCAGCGTCGGGAAATCCTTGAACAAATCACTCGTCAGGCACTGCATGAAAGCTGTGGTGTCGGCATTCAAGTAATGCGCCCCGGTGGTGTGAAAGCAGGTGTTACAGCTGGTTGACACATGAATCATGGCCGGAATGTCGTACTCCACCATCTTTTCGTAAATCGGGTACCAGTGCTTATCACTCAAGGGCGGTGACGTCCAGTGGCCGCCTGATGGATCCGGGTTTAAATTGATGCCGACATTGCCGTATTGCTCCACGCATTTGACCAGTTCAGGAATGCAGGTTTTCGGGTCAACGCCGGGGCTTTGCGGCAGCATGGCCACAGGTACGAAGTGATCGGGAAAAAGCTGACTGACGCGGTAGCAAAGTTCGTTGCAAATCGCCGCCCAGGTGGACGACACATTGAAGTCGCCAATGTGGTGCGCCATGAAACTGGCGCGCGGGCTGAAGAGCGTCAGGTCACTGCCGCGCTCTTTCATCAGGCGCAACTGGTTTTGCTCGATCGTCTCGCGCAGCTCGTCGTCGCTGATTTTCAGATCAGCACTCTTGGGCATCACGGCCGGGTCTTTGATGCCAGCGATCTGCTGGTTGCGCCAGACCTCCAGCGCTTTGGGCGCGGTGGTGTAGTGGCCGTGGCAGTCGATGATGAGGGGTTTTTGCAGGCTCATATTTATCCTTGAATCGATACAGATTGCATGCCATGTTGCAGTTTGACGTCAGCCACTTCACGCGAAGCCATGAATGCGAAAAACCGTGCCAGCTCCTGGGGTTGATTGGACACGGCGCATACGCCCGCTGAAAATATCGTGTCAATCGCCGCCTCGTCGGGTAGCGTGTCCACCACAGCAATGCCCTCCAGGTGCATCAGCTCACTGAGCTGCTGAAAACCCAGCGCCACCTCCCCGCGCGCGACCAGTGTGCCGACTGGCACGCCCGGTGGCGCTTGCACGAGGCGTTTTTGCAACTCATCCAGCAATCCCCAGCGCTCAAACAGCTTGATCAAAGCCACACCGCTGGGCCCGGTTGAATAACCAATCGTTGGCGCGGCAACAATCGCGCTGCGCAATGCCGCTTCAGTGCTGATGTCAGGTAACGGCGTGCCCACCTTGACTGCCACCGCCACGCTGGACTGCACCAAATCATGCCGACTGCCAGCAACAACACAGCCAGCCATGATCAGTTTGTCAATCGCGTCCGATGCCAGCACCACGCCATCAAAAGCCTCACCCGCCTGGACTCGCCTGGCCGCGTCCACGCCACCGACTGATTCAATGACAACACCGACGCCCGACATGCGTTGCCACTGCGCAGCCAGGTCGGCCAGCAAGGGGCGGGTTGCCATAGAGGAAATGAGTTTTAGCATGACGACGATTTTGCGCTCCAATCTTCAAGTTTATAAGGATATTAGCGTGCTAACTAACAAGAAATGAACACGGCATCATGCCGCGCATTCAGCGCAAGGCAAAATTGCGCATCGGCAAAATTTCATAAAAATTCAACATGCAAGAAAAATCCTACTGTCTGGCAGGCGTCATGGGCTGGCCCGTAGCGCATTCGCGCTCACCGCTGATACACAACTACTGGCTTGAGCAGCACGGCCTGATGGGCAGTTATGTCCAGCTTGCGGTGCAACCGGAACAGTTGCCTGTAGCGCTGCAAGGCCTGGCCGCGCTTGGGTTTAAAGGCTGCAACGTCACAATTCCGCACAAGGTAGATGTACTCTCGCTGGTGCATGTGGCCGATGCCAATGCCAAACGTGTAGGTGCGGTTAACACCATCGCCGTGCAGCCTGATGGTTCTCTCAAAGGCATGAACACCGATGGTTTTGGCTACATCCAGAGCCTGCTCGACGCGCAACCTGACTGGCGCGCCGACGCTGGCCCGGTGGTGGTGCTGGGCGCAGGTGGCGCAGCGCGGGCTGTGGTCTTGGCGCTGGCTGACCACGGCGCCCAAGAGATTCGGCTGGTCAACCGCAGCTTTGACAAAGCCCAAGCCATGGCAAGCGAGTTTGGCGCACCCGTCAAAGCCATGCCATGGGAGCAACGCCATGCGGCACTGAGTGGCGCGGCACTGCTCGTCAACACCACCAGTCAGGGCATGCACGGCCACCCGCCGCTGGACATCGACCTGTCTGCGCTGCCAACTACCGCGTTGGTGTCAGACATCATTTACGTGCCGCTCGAAACAGCGTTGCTGCAAGCCGCCAAAGCGCGCGGCAACCCCACAGTCGGCGGACTGGGCATGTTGCTGAACCAGGCCCGCCCCGCGTTTGAAGCCTGGTTTGGCGTGCTGCCTGACATCACGCCCGAGCTGCGGCGGCTGGTGCAAGCCACACTCTAGTGGGTGCAGCCTTCAATGGGCTTAACATACCCGGCACGACAGACACAGCGCCACCCGCGCTAGCAACAAAAAAGGAACTGGATCATGGGCGCGCAATGGAAAGCAAAAGGCAAAGAACTGGCAGCCAACGCCAGAGGCCGGGTATTTGGCAAACTGGCCAAAGAGATCATGGTGGCAGCGCGCGGCGGTGCCGACCCTGCCGGTAACGCCAAGTTGCGGCTGCTGGTAGAGCAGGCCCGCAAGGTCAGCATGCCCAAAGACACGCTGGACCGAGCCATCAAAAAAGGCTCAGGCACGGGCGCTGAGGCCGTGAATTTTGAACATGTCATTTACGAAGGCTTTGCGCCGCACCGCGTGCCTTTGATGGTCGAATGCCTGACCGACAACCACAACCGTACCGCGTCTGAAGTGCGGGTGCTTTTCAGAAAAGGGCAACTCGGCACCTCCGGTTCGGTGTCATGGGACTTTGACCATGTCGGCATGATCGAAGCCGAGCCCACCGCCCCCGGTGCGGATGCCGAAACTGCGGCGATTGAAGCCGGTGCGCAAGATTTTGAAACTGGCGAGGAAGAAGGCCACACCCTGTTTTTAACCGACCCCACTGACCTGGACCTGGTCAGCCGCGCCCTGCCCGCCCAGGGCTTTACCGTGCTGTCAGCCAAGCTGGGCTACAAGGCTAAAAACCCGATGGATCCGGCCAGCCTTAGCGCTGCGGACATGAACGAAGTCGAAGCCTTTTTAGCGGCCATTGATGCCAACGATGACGTGCAAAACGTGTATGCGGGTCTGGCAGGTTAAACACTTTCACCGATTGATTGAGAACATCACCATGCATTTGAAAAACCTGTTTTCGTCGCTGCTATTGGCTGCTTGCAGCCTTACCGCCTGGGCACAAACCGAGCTGGCCACCATCCCCAGTCTGAACGTGCCGCGCTACATGGGCACATGGTATGAAGTCGCCAAATTTCCCAACCCATTTCAAAAAAACTGCGTCAGCAACACGGTGGCGACCTATGAAGCGCAGCCCAACGGCACCATCCGCGTGACGAACCGCTGCACCGAGTCAGACGGCAAGGTCAAGGTAGCTGTGGGCGAAGCGCGCCAGATTGGTAACACCACATCACCCAAACTCGAAGTACGTTTTGCGCCAGCGTGGCTGTCGTTTTTGCCATTTGTGTGGGGCAACTACTGGGTGATTGACCTGGACGAGGCCTATAGCCTCGTGGCAGTCAGCGAGCCAACCAAGGACTTGCTGTGGGTGTTGTCAAGAACACCGATCCCAAACTCCACAGCCTACAGCCAACTGATGGAAAGACTCCGTAAACAGGGGTTTGATTTGAAGAAGATGGAGCCGACGCGTCACGACAAAAATTAAGGAAACACTGAACAAGTCCACGCCGACAAAGGCCGGCGCGTTATAAACAAATGATGACACAAAGCACATTAGCCAGTAGCGGATTTGACGCCCACTGCAAGACCACGCGCAAAGCGTCTTTCTTGTCACGCATGGACAAACTCATGCCTTGGGCAGCCCTGCAATCACTGATTGAGCCGCACTACCCAAAGGCAGGCAACGGCAGACCGCCCCGTTCAATGCAGACCATGCTGCGCATGTACTGCGTGGCCAACTGGTTCAATCTGGCCGATGAGGCCTGCGAAGATGCGCTGTATGACATCACAGCCTTCAGAGACTTCTGCCGTGTAGACCTAGGCCGCGAGGGCGTGCCAGACGCCACCACGCTACTTCACTTTCGCCACCTACTGGAAACCCACCACTTGGGCGTCGCCATCTTTGCCAAAGTTGGCGAGTTGCTCCAGGCCAACGGTTTAATGCTGTGCGGCGACACCATCGTGGACGCCACCATCATTGCAGCGCCCAGTTCCACCAAGAATCAGGACAAAGCGCGTGATCTCGAGATGCACCAGACTTTTAAAGCCGGGCAATGGTACTTTGGCATGAAAGCGCACATTGGCGTGGACAGCGCCAGCGGCTTGGTTCATAGCGCTAGCGTGACAGCGGCCAACGTACACGACAGCCAGCAACTGCCTTGCCTGCTGCACGGGCAGGAAACGCGCCTGTATGGCGACAGCGCCTATGCGGGGCAAAAGCAGGCGCTCAAAGACGTAGCGCCCAGAGCAAAAGACTTCACCAACAAACGCGCCTACAGGAACAAACCTTTGAGTGAGCGCGACAAAGAGGTCAACACCACCAAGAGCCAGACCCGGGCCAAGGTCGAGCATGCATTTTTGCCGCTCAAGCGCCTGTGGGGCTTTGCCAAGGTGCGCTATCGGGGGCCTTGCCAAGAACGCGAGCCGGGTGTTTGCCAGGCTGGCTTTGGTCAATATCGACAAATGGGGCAAGCCGTTGGCGGCATAGGTGCGCGTAAAGCGCAGCCAAAGCCCTAAATAGAGGCTGCAAACATGCAAAAATCGATCAAGCTCCGGATGAATTCATCCTGAAATTCCACCAGACGAAATAATGAAAAACAGCGCTGGAAATACAACTACTTATTCAGCGCATCCTTAAATGAGTTTCACGCCAGTTTTAGCCTGAAGCGCCTCCAGCGTCACGCCATCAGCCAGCTCAATCACCTTCAATCCATCAGGCGTCACGTCCATCACTGCCAAGTCGGTGATGATGCGGTCAACAACGCCCACTCCAGTCAATGGCAGCGTGCATTGCGGCAGGATTTTCATGTCTTCAGTCCCGTCTTTTTTGCGCGCGACGTGCTCCATCAAAATAATCACGCGCTTGACGCCCGCGACCAGATCCATTGCACCGCCCATGCCCTTGACCATCTTGCCCGGAATCATCCAGTTGGCCAGGTCACCCTTTTCACTGACCTGCATCGCACCCAAAATGCTCAGGTTGATCTTGCCTGCGCGAATCATGCCAAACGATTGGTCAGATCCAAAAATCGATGAGCCCTTGATGGTCGTGACGGTTTGTTTGCCAGCGTTGATCAAATCAGCATCCACCTGGTCTTCCGTCGGGAAAGGGCCAATGCCCAACATGCCGTTTTCAGATTGCAGCCAGACCTCAATATCCGGGCTGACATGATTGGCCACCAGGGTAGGGATGCCAATGCCTAGATTGACGTAAAAACCGTCTTGCAGTTCCTGGGCAGCACGCGCTGCCATTTGGTCTTGTGTCCAGGCCATGATTTAAACCCCTGCTTTCTCAGTAATCGTCCGTTTTTCAATTCGCTTTTCAGGCGTCGGGTTGCACACGATGCGGTGTATATAAATACCGGGCAAATGAATCTGGTCAGGCGCCATGGCGCCCGTTTCAACCACCTCCTCCACTTCAACAATGCACACCTTGCCAGCCATGGCAACGGCGGGGTTAAAGTTGCGCGCCGTCAAACGAAATTGCAGGTTGCCGGATTGGTCTGCACGCCAGGCTTTGACAAGTGACACATCAGGCAGCAGCGCGCGTTCCATCACGTAAGTCTCGCCGTCAAATTCACGCAGCTCTTTGCCCTCAGCCACCAGCGTGCCCACGCCAGTTTTGGTGAAAAACGCAGGGATACCCGAGCCGCCAGCGCGCAGCTTTTCAGCCAATGTGCCTTGTGGTGTGAACTCAAGCTCAAGCTCACCTGCCAGATACTGGCGTTCAAACTCCTTGTTCTCGCCCACGTAGCTGGCAATCATTTTTTTGATTTGGCGAGTTTCCAGTAATTTGCCCAGGCCAAAACCATCAACGCCAGCGTTGTTGGAGATGACCGTCAGGTTTTGTACGCCGCTATCCTTGAGCGCGTCGATCAGCGCCTCTGGAATACCGCACAGGCCAAAGCCGCCGACAGCCAGCAACTGGCCGTCGTGAACGACGCCTTTGAGCGCCTCGTTAGCGGATGGGAAAAGTTTTTTCACGAAAAATCTCCTTTGAAACTTGTCAAGCGAAACATCAAACAACCCAATAGCGTACTACGTGTTGATGAACGCAGGCTTTTAAGTGGGTTCAACCGTCTGGAATGAAGACAGCGCACGAGCCAATCGCCCAACACCCTCCTGGATTTTTCCCACATCGGTAGTTGCAAAACTGAGCCTGAAGCTGGCCGTGTCAGGATTCGCAGCATAAAACGGCGAGCCTGGCACAAAGGCCACGCCTTGCTCAATTGCACGTTTGGCAAACTCGCTGGCGTCTGTTATTTTGCCGCCCTTGCCCGTCAGTCGTGCCCAAAAGAAGAGCCCGCCCTGCGGCTGCGTAAACGCCACTGCGTCGCCCAGCTCGCGGCTCAAGGCTTGCCCCATGGCTTTGGAGCGTTCGGCATAAACGGTTCGCACGTTGTTGAGTGTGGCTGGCATACGGCCAGCTTTGAGGTATTGCGCGGCGGTAGCCTGGGCAAATGTGCTGGTGTGGGCATCGCTGAATTGCTTGCACATGGTCGCCTTGGCCAGCAGTTCGGCCTGGGCAATCATCCAGCCCACACGCAAGCCAGGCGACAGCACTTTTGACAAAGAACCGCAATAGGCGATCAAGTCCCGGCTGCCAGGTACGCTGCTGCTGAGCGCCAAAAGCGACGGCGGCGGTGGCTCGTTAAAGTACAAATCCCCGTATGGGTCATCTTCAACGATCAGCGTGTTGTATTTGACAGCCAGCTCCAGCACCTTTTTACGGCGCTCCAGGCTCAGCAACGCACCGCTGGGGTTGCCGAAGGTGGGAATCAAATACACAAACTTGGGTTTGTGTTCGGCAATCAGTTTTTCTAGCTCGTCGGTGTTCACGCCATGGCCGTCGCAAGGCGCGCTGATCAGCTCTGCACCGTACAACCTGAAGCACTGGATGGTAGCCAAAAACGTGGGGCCTTCAACAATGACTTTATCGCAGGGGGAGATCATGGTTTTGCCCAGCAGATCAAGTGCCTGCTGGCTGCCCGTGGTGACGATGAGTTCTTGGGCAGCTACCGTCACGCCTTTCGTAGCCATGAAGCTGGCCAGCTCTTCGCGCAATGGGCCGAAACCTTCGGTTGCGCCGTATTGCAATGCAGCACCCGGGGCTTGAGTCAAGGCAGCATTTGAGGCTTCGCGAATACCCTCCACATCAAACATGGCAGGGTCGGGAAAGCCGCCCGCAAAGCTGATGATGCCGGGCTTGCCCAGCAGCTTGAATAGCTCGCGGATGGCTGAGGTTTCGACGTTGTTCAGGCGGGAGGCAAATTGAAGGGGCATGACAGCTCGTGGTTATTTTGATTTGATGATTTGCATTGTCGCCAATTAAGCAACAGTCCGGTTGCCGTGCAGAATATTGACTGATTCATTTAATCGCCTTTTAGCGATTATTTGCATTTATTGTTTATTTACGATAAAGTGCAAATATCGCTTAAAGATGATAAATAAAAAGTGAATGACCATGACCACACTTCAGACGTTTCTTATTCAATCGCCAGCTCAGTTATCAGTTCATATCAAGTCACTGCGCAAGGCACGCGGCTTGACGCAAGCGGCTCTGGGCGAGCGCATTGGTGTCAAGCAGGTGCGTATGGCTGATATTGAGAATAACCCAGCAGCTGTCAGCTTAGACCAGTTGCTGCGCGTGCTGCACGCACTTGATTCACGACTCTTGCTGATGGACACCCAGCGCTATGCCCCCCACACACCTGCGCCTGCGCCCACGGTGCAAAGCCCATCAACCGACTGGTAGGCACGCGCTATGGCAACAACAGATCTTGACCTGTGGATGAACGGCCAGTACGTGGGCCAATGGTTTCAGTCGCGTACGGGCGCACCTGGCCTGCACTACGACGCAGCATGGGTGCAATCACCTAATGCCAGACCCTTGTCGGTGTCGCTCCCCATACCGGCAGGTGGCGGCGATGTGATGGGCGCCAAGGTGGAGCATTACTTTGACAATTTGCTACCCGACAGCACCAGCATTCGTGAGCGGCTGCGCAGGCGCTTTGGTGCGCCGTCAATACGTGCAGCTGATTTACTCGCTGCGATTGGCCGCGACTGTGTTGGTGCAGTGCAACTAATGCCTACTGGAAAGCCGCCTCCACGGCATGATGCTCTTGAAAGCGTGCCGCTGACTGATGCACAAATAGAGACACTGATTGATGACGTTGACAACGATGCGCCAGACGAAGATTCACCCGCACATGACTTTCGTATTTCAATTGCTGGAGCACAAGAAAAAACAGCGCTGCTACGCATTGGCCAGCGCTGGCATTTGCCCGTAGGCGCTACGCCAACAACGCATATCCTCAAGCTGCCACTAGGCTTGGTGGGCAACATGCGTGCAGACATGACCGATTCAGTCGAAAACGAATGGCTGTGCGCCAAGCTGCTAACAGCGATGGGGTTTGCAGTTGCGCAAACGGAGATGGCGCAATTTGGCCGCCAAAAGGTATTGGTCGTTGAGCGTTTTGACAGGCAATGGATGGACAACGAACGCTGGATAGCAAGGCTACCGCAAGAAGATTTTTGCCAGGCTCATGGTTGGCCGGGTGACTTGAAATATGAAAGCGATGGCGGCCAGGGTATTCGATCTGGCTTAAGCCTGCTGGCCAGCAGCAATGCCAAAGCCGACAGTCTGATTTTTGCAAAAACACAGCTCGCCTTCTGGCTCATGGCCGCCACTGACGGTCATGCCAAAAACTTCTCGATCTTTTTAGAACGTGGTGGGTCTTACCGCATGACACCGCTCTACGACGTGCTGTCGGCCTGGCCGATCATTGGCAATGGCCCGAATCTGGTTAGCCCCAAACGCGCCAAGCTGGCAATGGCCATCAGGTGCAAAAACACCCACTACCACCTGCATCAGATTCAAACCCGCCACTGGCAGGCGCTTGCACTGCAAAGCGGTGTGCCGGGTGCGTTTGATGCCATGGTGGCGATGGTGCTGCTGGTGCCCAGCGTGCTTGACGAGATGGCTGCGCAGTTACCCGACAAATTCCCGGTCAAAGTCTTCAAACCGATACGTGCCGGCATGCTGGCGCAGGCTCAAATATTCCTTGACAACATGCCATGAACAAAGAATCCATCAATGCATTTTTTGCGACATTGCAGGTCGCTAACCCGATGCCAGTGACCGAGCTTGAATACACCAGCGTGTTTGAGCTGCTCACCGCCGTGCTGCTGTCTGCCCAGGCAACCGACGTGAGCGTGAACAAGGCCACGCGCAAGCTCTTCCCGGTGGCCAATACACCGCAAGCCATTCTTGACCTGGGGCTGCAGCAGTTAGAAAATCACATCAAAACCATTGGTCTTTTTCATAGCAAAGCCAAGCACCTGGTGCAGACCTGCCAGATGCTGGTTAGTCAGCACGGCGGCGTTGTGCCGCGTTCGCGTGAGGCGCTTGAGGCGCTGCCAGGCGTGGGTCGCAAAACAGCCAACGTGGTGCTGAACTCGGCATTCGGCGAGGCAACGATGGCAGTAGACACCCACATCTTTCGGATGGGCAACCGCACAGGACTGGCACCGGGCAAAACGCCGCTTGAAGTGGAACTGAAACTGCTCAAAAGCATACCGCCAGAATTCTTGGTGGATGCGCACCACTGGCTGATATTGCATGGCCGATATGTGTGTACAGCCAGGTTGCCGCGCTGCTGGGAATGTGGGGTCAGCCCGTATTGCAGCTTCAAACCGAAAACCCTTGCAAATTAAATGCTATTATTTTAATAGCTGCTTGCGCCCGTATTTATTGGGCTATGACACTAAAACATACTTGAAATGAGCCTGAAAAGCAGGTTTTAGGCTGCTTTTTCTGCAAAACAGTTCAAGCGTCGACTTTCACCTTGGCCTGGCTGGCCACCTGCGCCCACTTTTGCTGCTCGGCCTTGATGAAGGCCGCAAACTTCTCCGTGCTGCCACCACCATCTTCCGCGCCAAACTGCTCCATCTTTTCCTGCACATCGGTCATGGCCAACACCTTGTTCACGTCTTCGTTCATGCGCTGCACCATGGCAGGCGGCATTTTTGATGGTCCCATCAAGCCGTACCAAACCGTGGCCTCAAAACCTGGAAAGCCAGACTCGTCCATCGTTGGCACATTGGGGTGACCTTTGGCGCGCTTCAGGCGGGTTTGCGCCAGCGCAATGGCTTTGCCGCTTTTGACGTGCGGCGTGGCCGATGTCATGGTTTCAAAACAATAGTTGACCTGCCCGCCTATCAAATCCACCAGCGCCGGGCCAGAGCCGCGGTACGGGATATGCAGCGCAAAAATTTTGGCCTGCAACTTGAACATCTCCAGCGCAAAGTGTTGCGCCGAGCCGCCACCGGCTGATGCAAAACTGATCTGCCCCGGTTTGGCCTTGCACAGCGCAACCAGGTCTTTGACGGTTTTGGCACTCTGGTCAGCGTTGCACACCAGCATGTTGGGCGTGATGCCAACCATGCTGATGGGCGCAAAGTCGCGCTCGGCGCTGTAGCCCAGCTTGGTGCCCAGTGCGGGAGCCAGTGCATGGCTGTTGATGTGCGCCATCAGCAGCGTGTTGCCGTCGCCAGGCTGCTTGGCCACAAAGTCAGCAGCAATAACCCCCGCTGCGCCGGCTTTATTTTCAATGACTACAGGTAAGCTCCACATGGTGCTGAGCTTTTGGCCAACGACACGCGCCAGCGCATCCGTGCCGCCGCCGGGTGGAAAGCCGACGATGATTTTGACCGAGCCCGACGGTAGCGTTTGCGCACGCAGCATGGGGGAAGCCAGCATGGCGGCACCTGCTGCTGTGGCGGTGAGAATGGTTCTGCGTTGCATGTTTTTGTCTCCAGTAGTTTTAAAGTTTTCAAGCCGCTTTGCGCATGTGTACGACAGCGGAATGACTAGAAAAGTAATCCATCGCCGCCTGCACGCCAGACCCTGCCAACTTCACACCCGCCAGCTTCAAGCCCATCTCACATCCGGCCAATGCAGCCATCAGCGTCAGGTCGTTGCAGTCACCCAAATGGCCGATGCGAAACATCTTGCCTTTGACCTTGCCCAGGCCCGTGCCAAGTGAACAGTCAAAACGCTCATAAATGATTTTTCGCACCGCGTCTGCATCAATGCCAACAGGGGTCATCACCCCCGTCAGCACTGGTGAATACACCGCCGGGTCTGCACATTGAATTTGCAAGCCCCAGGCCTTGACCGCGCCACGCACACCCTCAGCCCAGCGCTGGTGGCGGGCAAACACGGCGTCAAGTCCGTGTTCGAGCAGCATGTCGCAAGCCTCGCTCAGTGCGTACAGCAAATTGGTGTTGGGGGTAGAGGGCCAGTAGCCGGTTTTGTTCATCTCAATGATCTCGTCCCAGGCCCAGAAGGCTTTGGGCAGTGTGGCTTTTTTGCTGGCTTCAATTGCTTTGCTAGAGACGGCGTTAAAGCTGATACCCGGCGGCAGCATTAGCCCTTTTTGCGAGCCGCTGATGGTCACGTCAACGCCCCATGCGTCGTGGCAATAGTCAGCTGATGCCAGACCCGAAATCGTATCGACCATCAGCAGCGCCGGGTGCCTGGCAGCGTCAATGGCTTTGCGCACGGCAGCGATGTTGCTGGTCACGCCGGTCGATGTTTCGTTGTGTACCACGCAAACAGCTTTGATGCTGTGGGCGGTGTCAGCTTTCAGGCGCTCTTCAATCAAATGCGCCTGCACCCCGTGCCGCCATACCTCTGCGCCCGGGTGGCTCATCACTTCAGCCTTCAAGCCCAGGCGGGTGGCCAGCTTTTGCCACAGCCAGGCAAAGTGGCCTGTCTCATACATCAACACGTGGTCGCCCGCACTCAGCGTATTGACAAGCGCTGCCTCCCACGCGCCGGTGCCTGAGGCCGGGTAAATGATGACAGGCTGGGTGGTTTTGAATATCTTTTTTACGTCGGCCAACACCTTCAGTCCCAGCGCCGCAAACTCTGGCCCGCGGTGGTCGATGGTGGGGTAGCTCATGGCCCGCAAAACGCGGTCTGGCACGGGTGATGGGCCGGGGATTTGCAAAAAGTGGCGGCCTGTGGGATGAAAGTCGAGGGTCAGCATGAAATCTCCTATATCGTTATTTTTTGCATACAAAATACGTTTGTCAAGTAAATAATTTCAATTTACTGGTTAATACCGAGTTTGACAGGCAAATATTTTGCATACAAAATAGATCAATGACTGCTGAAATCATTTCCATTCCCCGTGCCGCCCTGCATGAACAAGTCACCCACCGCTTGCGCCAGATGCTGGTTGAAAACCGCATCCCGCCGGGTGCCAAGCTCAATGAACGTGAGCTGAGCAACACACTCAATGTGTCCCGCACGCCGCTGCGTGAGGCCATCAAAATGCTGGCCGCTGAAGGCCTGGTCGAGCTGCTACCCAACCGGGGCGCTATAGCGGTTGAGCTGACCGAGGCGGATGTGCTGAATACTTTTGAAGTCATGGCGGGCCTGGAAGCACAGTCGGGCGAGCTGGCCGCCATGCGCATCACCGATGCTGAGCTGGCAGAGATCAAGGCCATGCATTACGAAATGCTGGCAGCCTACACGCGGCATGACTTGCCAGGCTACTACCGGCTCAACGCCAGCATCCACAGCGCTATCAATACCGCAGCTAAAAACCCGGTGTTAACGGCGACTTACAACCAAGTCAACGCCCGCCTGCAAGCGCTGCGCTTTCGCTCCAATCAAGACGGTGAAAAGTGGAGGGCCGCTGTGAAGGAGCATGAGCAAATGATCAGCGCCCTGAGTACACGCGACCCGGTAGCGATGCGCACCGTACTGATGAGCCATTTGATCAACAAGCGTGACGTGGTGATTGAACAGTTGCGTACTGCTACAGCGGTTTTAAAAGCGACATCATGAACGCCCCCCTGCCTCTCAAAATAGCCCAAGGCGCACAGGCAGCCTACAAACAGGTTGCCCGCATCAGCAATGAAGTTGCTGGCAAGCTGGCAAAAAATCTGGCTTTGCAAACGCGCGGTGAAGTGCTGTTTGCCCCCGCCGACAAAGGCCGCTACGCCACTGATGCGTCGATTTACCAGATCATGCCAATTGGCGTATTTGTGCCGCGCACATCTGAAGACGTTCAAACCGCGCTTGATATTTGCCGTGATCTCAACGTACCCATCGTGCCGCGTGGCGGCGGCACCAGCCAGTGCGGGCAAACCGTGGGCGCCGGTTTGGTCATGGACTACAGCAAGCACCTGCGCAATATTTTGAATGTGGATGTTGCCAAGCGCACGGCAGAGGTCGAGCCCGGCATCGTGCTAGACCATTTAAACGCCGCGCTTAAAAAATACGGGCTTTGGTATCCGGTCGATGTGTCGACCAGCGCGCAGGCCACGCTGGGCGGCATGGCGGGCAACAACTCCTGCGGCAGCCGCAGCATTGCCTACGGCAACATGGTGCATAACGTCTTGGGCGCAAGTGTTTGGCGGTCTGACGGTTATCTGCTGGAGCTGGGGCGCTACGACAACGCTAGGGGCCAGGCTCGTGCGCTGGGCGACTATGTCAAAACCCTGTCTGACGAATTGCGCCCGGAGCTTGTAGAACACTGGCCCAAGGTGCTGCGCCGGGTGGCGGGCTACAACCTGGACATCTTCAACAACCAGAACGAAAAACCGTATACGTCAGATGGCTCAGTCAATCTGGCGCATTTGATGGTTGGCAGTGAAGGCACGCTGGGCTTGACCAAATCACTGACCTTAAAACTAAGCGAGTTGCCGCGCACCAAAGTGCTGGGCGTGGTGAACTTCCCTACCTTTCACAAGGCGATGGATTCGGCGCAGCATATCGTGAAGATTGGTGACAGGACATTGACCGCCGTAGAGCTGGTGGACCGCACCATGATCGAGCTGTCGCTGCAAAACCCGGCATTTGCGCCGACCGTACGCACGGCCCTGATTGGCAAGCCTGACGCGATTTTGCTGGTGGAGTTTTCGGGCGAATCCAAGGCTGACCTGATTCCAAAAATCAAACAACTGGTGGAACTGATGGGCGGCCTGGGTCTACCGGGTACGGTGGTTGAAATGATCGACGATGCCCCGCAAAAAAACCTGTGGGACGTGCGCAAAGCGGGCCTGAACATCATGATGAGCTTAAAGGGTGACGGCAAGCCGGTGAGCTTTATAGAGGACTGCGCCGTGCCGCTGGAGCACCTGGCGGAGTACACCGACGGCCTGACAGAAGTGTTTAAAAAACACGGCAGCAAAGGCACCTGGTACGCGCATGCATCGGTCGGCACGCTGCATGTGCGTCCGATACTGGACATGCGCAGGGAAGGTGCGACCAAGATGCGCGCGATTGCAGAAGAAGCATCCGCACTGGTGCGCAAATACAAGGGCGCGTACAGCGGCGAACATGGCGACGGCCTTTGCCGGGGCGAGTGGATTGAATGGCAGTTTGGCCCGAAGATCAACGAGGCCTTTGGCAAGATCAAAAACTACCTCGACCCGATCAACCTGCTCAGCCCAAGCCGCATCATCAACCCACCCCGCATGGACGACACGCGCCTGATGCGCTTTGCGCCCAGCTATAAAGTTATCCCCATCAAAACCGCGCTTGACTGGAGCGCATGGAACGTACAAAACGACCCGGTGACAGAACAAACCACCGCGCCCGGCACAGGTGCTGACGCCGCGCAGGGGTTTGCCAAAGCGATAGAGATGTGCAACAACAACGGCCACTGCCGCAAGTTTGATGCTGGCACGATGTGCCCCAGCTACCGCGTAACGCGCGATGAAAAAGATTCAACGCGCGGACGGGCCAACACGTTGCGGCTGGCGTTGTCGGGCCAGTTGGGTGGCGATTCGGACGAAGCCGATGAATCTGTTAGGGACGCGCTGGACCTGTGCGTAGGCTGCAAAGGTTGCAAGCGCGACTGCCCCACAGGTGTTGACATGGCCAAAATGAAGGTCGAGTTTTTGCACCACTACAAGGCCAAGCACGGCTACACATTCAAAGACAAACTGGTCGCCTACCTGCCAGATTACGCACCTTGGGCCAGCCGTTTTGCACTGCTGCTGAATTTGCGTGACAAGATTCCGGGTTTGACCGCGTTGAGCGAAAAACTGTTGGGTTTGTCGAGCAAGCGCACCTTGCCGCAATGGCGAACACAAACCTTTTTCAATTCAGGCGTCAAAACCGCCACACGCGATGAAGTGCTGCAAGCCGCCAAACCCGTCGTACTTTTTGTCGATACCTTCAACGGCTACTTTGAATTTGAAAACGCTTTTTCAGCTGTCAAAGTGCTGCAAGCCTCCGGATACACAGTACATATAGCTATTAAAACCGTAGCGGATGGCAAAGCCCTGTGCTGCGGTAGAACCTACCTGGCCAGCGGCATGGTCGACCAGGCCAAAACCAAGGCAGCAGAGCTGGTCAACGCCCTTCTGCCTTTTGCAGCCAAAGGTATCGCCATCGTCGGGCTGGAACCTTCATGCCTGCTGACCTTGCGCGACGAAACGCTGGTGATGGGTTTAGGTGATGCGGCGCAAACCGTCAGCCAGCACGCCCTGCTGCTAGAAGAATTTTTGGCGCGCGAGGCAGCAGCGGGCAACCTTGAGTCGCTCAAAACCAAACTGAAACCAATAGCTCAACCCATCCTGCTACACGGCCACTGCCACCAAAAAGCCTTTGGCGCTGTCAGCCCCATCATGGACGTGCTCAGGCTCATCCCCGGCGCACAGCCCGAGTTGATTGAATCCAGCTGCTGCGGCATGGCCGGCAGCTTTGGCTACGAGGCAGCGCACTACGACGTGTCCATGCAAATGGCCGAGCTGAGCCTGCTGCCCGCAGTACGCAAGCAGCCCGGCGCTATCGTGGTGGCAGACGGCACCAGTTGCCGCCACCAGATCAGGGACGGTGCGGCACGGGAGGCGGTGCATGTCGCTGTTTTGCTGGCCAAGCAGTTAACCTGAAGGGTACAGAGTCGCTATGTTTTTAAGAGCTGTTTGCGCCCGTATTTATTGGTCTACAGGCCTAAAACATACTTAAAAATGGCTATTTTTACAGTCTCAAGCCCTTTTTGAAGCCCAAACCCACATGGCGACGCCGCCCAAGATCATCGGCACGCACAGCCACTGACCCATGCTCATGCCGAGCTGCAAGATTCCCAGGTGTGCGTCGGGTTCGCGGAAAAACTCGGCGATGAACCTGAACACGCCGTAGCCGAATAAAAACGCCCCGGATACCTGGCCTAACTTGCGTGGCTTGCGTGCGTATAGCCACAGCAGGATGAAAAGCAGCAAACCTTCCAGTAAAAACTGGTAAACCTGCGACGGATGGCGCGGCAACGGGCCGCCATCCCTGAACAACATGCCCCACGGCAATGACGGTTCAGCCACCCTACCCCAAAGCTCGCCATTGATAAAGTTACCCGCTCGGCCCGCCGCCAGCCCGGTGGGTACGCAGGGTGCAATGAAGTCCATCACCTGCAGCCAAGGCCGCTGGCGTGTGCGGGCAAACCACCACTGCGACACCAAAACGCCAAGCAAGCCGCCATGAAAGCTCATGCCGCCCTGCCAGACGTAGAAAATCTCCAGTGGGTGACTGGCGTAGTAAGCAGGCTTGTAAAACAGGCAGTAACCAACCCGCCCGCCAATCACCACACCCATCACACCTAAAAACAAAATGTCTTCAATGTCGCGCTTGCTCCACGCGCCCGCCCCAGTGATGGAGGCGTAGGGCTGGTGCTTCAGGCGCAGTGTTGCCAAGAAAAAGAACAGACCAAAAGCCGCCAAATAAGTCAGGCCATACCAATGAATGGCCAGAGGGCCCAATTGCAGGGCGACGGGATGGATTTCAGGGTGAATAAGCATGGGGGTATTTTGCACGCTCGTGAATTCAGAGCCAATACAATCAAATTTGAACAAACTCAAGAGACATCCATGGAAATCAAAACCATCACCCTGAACCCCCGCAGCAAAAATATCACCGAAGGCAAGTCCCGCGCGCCGAATCGCTCGATGTACTACGCCATGGGTTACGAGACTGCTGACTTTAAAAAACCCATGATTGGCGTGGCCAACGGGCACAGCACCATCACACCGTGCAACAGCGGCCTGCAAAAGCTGGCCGATGCAGCCATTACCGCGATTGAAGCGGCGGGTGGCAACGCGCAGGTGTTTGGCACGCCCACCATTTCCGACGGCATGGCGATGGGGACTGAGGGCATGAAGTATTCGCTGGTGTCGCGGGAGGTGATTTCCGATTGCATCGAGACCTGCGTACAAGGCCAGTGGATGGACGGCGTGCTGGTGGTAGGTGGCTGCGACAAAAACATGCCGGGCGGTCTGATGGGTATGCTGCGCGCCAATGTGCCCGCCATTTATGTTTACGGCGGCACGATTTTGCCCGGCCACTACAAAGGCAAAGACCTGAACATCGTCAGCGTGTTTGAAGCTGTGGGTGAAAACTCGGCTGGCCGCATGAGCGATGAAGATCTGGAGCAAATTGAGCGCCGCGCTGTGCCCGGCACCGGCAGCTGCGGCGGTATGTACACGGCCAACACCATGTCGAGCGCGTTTGAGGCGTTGGGTATTTCGCTGCCTTACTCCAGCACCATGGCAAACCCGCATGATGAAAAAATGAATTCGGCGGCTGAGTCAGCCCGGGTGCTGATTGAAGCAGTAAAAAAAGACATCAAGCCGCGCGACATCGTGACGAAAAAAGCAATTGAAAATGCAGTCGCAGTCATCATGGCCACAGGCGGTTCAACCAACGCCGTGCTGCACTTTTTGGCGATTGCCCATACGGCAGGCGTGGACTGGTCGATTGATGATTTTGAGCGCATCCGCGTTAAAACACCAGTGCTGTGCGACTTGAAACCATCAGGCAAATACCTGGCGGTTGACCTGCACAAAGCGGGTGGCATTCCGCAAGTCATGAAAACGCTGCTGGCCGCAGGTTTGCTGCACGGCGACTGCATGACGATTAGCGGCCAGACGATAGCTGAAGTGCTGAAAGACATTCCTGATGTGCCACGCGCTGACCAAGATGTGATTCGCGCGATTGACAAGCCCATGTACAAGCAAGGGCATCTGGCGATTCTCAAAGGCAACCTGTCGCCCGAAGGCGCTGTGGCCAAAATCACAGGCCTGAAAAACCCGGTCATGACTGGCCCGGCGCGCGTGTTTGATGACGAGCAGTCTGGACTGGCCGCTATTCTGGCGGGCAAAATTGTTGCCGGCGACGTGATGGTGCTGCGCTACCTGGGTCCTAAAGGCGGCCCTGGCATGCCGGAAATGCTGGCCCCCACAGGCGCGCTAATTGGCGCTGGTTTGGGTGAAAGCGTGGGTTTGATTACGGATGGCCGCTTTTCGGGCGGCACATGGGGCATGGTGGTCGGCCACGTAGCGCCTGAGGCGGCTGCTGGCGGCAATATTGCGTTTATTCAGGAAGGTGATTCGGTCACGATTGATGCCAAACAGCTGCTGTTGCAACTGAACATCACTGATGAAGAATTGGCCAAACGCAAAGTAGGTTGGGTAGCACCCAAGCCGCGCTACGTACGTGGTGTGCAAGCGAAGTTTGCGTTCAATGCATCAAGCGCCAGCAAGGGTGCGGTGCTGGACGATTATTGATTTATTTTTTTCGCTTGGTGGGCAGCATGCCCATCTGTTCACGCTGTTTTTCCAGGCGGTCTTGCTTGCGTTTGTCCATATCATCCATCTCTCTACGCTTGGTGTAGCCTGAGCTATCAGCCCAGGCCCACCAGGCGATAGCCATGCCAAACGGAGACAGCACAACCCACCACGGCCAGGCGGCAACGGGACCAAATTCAAGGTATTTCATGGCCAGTGCGGCAATGCCAATGAGTAAAAAGTACATGTATAACTCCGGTTCAACGAGTTTGTATCAAAAAGTGATGTGTGACGTGGTTGTAAAGGCAATACTGCCCGTCAACCCATGTCATTACAATGGCGTTAAACCACTGTAACCCAACTTGTTACGTACTCAAGAGGACAATTTCATGAAACGCATTCTTGTCGCAATCGCCGCCCTAGCCACCGTCTATTCAGTCTCTACACCAGCACTGGCTGACCTGGCTTTGGCCACCGCCAAAAACTGCATGGCCTGCCACGCGGTTGATAAAAAGCTGGTCGGCCCGTCCTACAAAGATATCGCCACCAAATACGCAGGTCAGGCTGATGCTGTTGACAAGCTGGCTGGCAAAGTGGTTAAAGGCGGCTCGGGTGCCTGGGGTCCGGTGCCGATGCCAGCCAATGCGCAGATCAACGATGCGGATGCCAAGAAACTGGTGACCTGGATCATGGCTGGTTCCAAGTAATTTTTTCGAAGCTTCAAACAAAAAAGCCCGCTGATAGCGGGCTTTTTTTCGTCTGCTGGTTTACAAATTCTCAGACAGTTGATCAAGAATCGCGGGATTCTCAAGCGTAGATGTATCCTGCGTGATCGCCTCACCCTTGGCAATGCCGCGCAACAGGCGGCGCATGATTTTGCCGCTGCGGGTTTTGGGCAGGTTGTCGCCAAAGCGGATGTCTTTGGGTTTGGCAATCGGGCCAATTTGTTTGGCGACCCAGTCACGCAGTTCTTTGGCAATCGCTTTGGCTTCGTCGCCTGTTGGGCGTGAGCGCTTGAGCACCACAAACGCCACAATGGCCTCGCCTGTCAAATCGTCTGGCCTGCCCACCACTGCAGCCTCGGCCACCAGATGCGAGCACGACACCAGCGCCGACTCGATTTCCATCGTGCCCATGCGGTGACCGGACACGTTCAGCACGTCGTCGATACGTCCCGTGATGCGGAAGTAGCCGTTGTCTTTGTTGCGCACCGCGCCGTCCCCAGCCAGGTAAATTGTGCCGCCCATTTCTGGCGGAAAGTAAGCCTTTTTAAAGCGTTCAGGGTCACCCCAAATCGTGCGAATCATGGATGGCCATGGGCGCTTGACAACCAGCATGCCGCCTGCGCCGTTGGGCAACTCGTTGCCTGTCTCGTCCACAATCGCAGCCATGATGCCGGGCAGTGGCAGTGTGCAGCTTCCAGGCACCAACGGCGTGGCGCCAGGCAGCGGCGTGATCATGTGGCCACCGGTTTCGGTTTGCCAGAAAGTGTCAACCACCGGGCAACGCTCGCCGCCCACGTTTTTGTAATACCACATCCAGGCTTCAGGGTTGATCGGCTCACCGACCGAACCAAGGATGCGCAGGCTGCTCAAGTCTGAACGCGCCGGATGAACTTTCTCATCAGCCTCAGCGGCCTTGATCAGCGAACGGATGGCAGTAGGCGCGGTATAGAAAATCGTCACCTTGTGGCGCTCAATCATTTGCCAGAATCGGCCCGCATTCGGGAAGGTAGGGATACCTTCAAAAATCACTTGTGTTGCGCCTGCCGCCAGCGGGCCGTAAGCCACATAGGTGTGACCCGTGATCCAGCCAATGTCGGCGGTACACCAAAAAACGTCTGACGGTTGCAGATCAAAGGTCCAGTCCATCGTCAGTTTGGCCCACAACAAATAGCCGCCTGTGCTGTGCTGCACGCCCTTGGGCTTGCCAGTAGAACCTGATGTGTACAGCACAAACAACGGGTGCTCAGCGCCTACAAATTCAGGCTCGCACACTGGTGCGGCTTTGGCTGTGACTTCATGCATCAGGCTGTCGCGCCCGGCCACCATGTTGCAGGCGGTAGCGGTACGTTGGTAGACGATGACGTTTTTGATCGACTCACAACCGCCGAGTGCCAAGCCTTCATCCACCATGGCTTTGAGCGGCAGCTCTTTGCCGCCGCGCAGCTGGTAGTTGGCCGTGATGACAGCCACAGCGCCTGCGTCCATGATGCGCTCTTGCAGGCTTTTGGCTGAAAAGCCACCAAACACCACCGAGTGCGTCGCGCCAATGCGGGCGCAGGCTTGCATGGCGACAACACCTTCTACCGTCATCGGCATGTAGATGATGACGCGATCACCTTTGTTGATGCCCATGGCTTTGAGCGCACTGGCAAACTGGCTGACTTTGGCGTGCAGTTCTTTGTAGGTGACGTTGACAATGCTGCCGTCGTCGCCTTCAAAAATAATCGCCTTTTTATTTTCAGTGGATGTGCCCAAATGCCGATCCAGGCAGTTGTACGACGCATTCAATTGACCGTCAGCAAACCAGGTGTAAAACGGTGCATTGGACTCGTTGAGCACTTCGGTAAAAGGCTTCTTCCAGCTCAAGTTGTCACGTGCCAGCTTGGCCCAAAAGCCTTCAAAATCCTTGTCTGCTTCAGCACACATGGCGTTGTAGGCGTCCATGCCAGATATGCGGGCCGCCTTGACAATCGCGGCGCTGGGCGGAAACACGCGGTCTTCAACCAGCATGGATTCGATGTTTGTGTTGCTTGTGCTCATTTTTGTCTCCTGTTTATCGTTAGCTTGTCATTGAACCATGTTACTGTCCCGCATGGCTCTTACAAGCCACTGACTGGCGTGAATCTTACAGAAAAACCAAGCCGTTAAAATCCACCACCATGAACGAACCCACCCCCCCAAAAAAGCCGCCCCTGAGCCCACTGGCCAACTTCATTTTTGCCAGCCGCTGGCTGCAGTTGCCCCTGTACATTGGCCTGATTGCAGCGCAGGCCGTGTACGTGATGCACTTCATGGTGGAGCTCAAACACCTGATTGGCGCGGCCTTTGGCAACCAGCCCGACTTGCAGGCGCTGGTCTCCAGCATTGGCTACAAAGCCACCGCCCCGATCACCACACTGAACGAAACCGTCATCATGCTGGTGGTGCTGGCGCTGATTGATGTGGTGATGATCTCCAACCTGCTGATCATGGTGATTGTGGGCGGCTATGCCACCTTCGTCAGCCGGATGGATCTGGACGGCCACCCGGACCAGCCCGAGTGGCTAAGCCATGTCAATGCCAGTGTGCTCAAGGTCAAGCTGGCCACCGCCATCATTGGCATCAGCTCAATTCATTTGCTCAAGACGTTCATCAACGCTGACAACTACACCGACCGGGTGCTGATTGCACAAACCGTGATTCACATTGCGTTTTTACTCTCTGCCCTGGCAATTGCCTATACCGACAAGGTGATGTCGGGCATTGCGGCGCAAAAGCATTGATTTTTAGGGGTGGGTCATCTTTGCCGGAACGACCCATGCATCAAACTGCTCACCCGTCAAATAGCCTGAAGCAATAGCCGAAGCCCGCAAACTGCTGCCTTCCTTGTGCGCCTTTTTTGCAATAAACGCGGCTTTGTCGTAACCGATGTGCGGGTTCAGCGCCGTCACCAGCATCAATGACGCGCCGACCAGCTCGGCGATGCGTTCACGCCTCGGCTCAATGCCTGTGGCGCAATGGTCGTTAAAACTCCTCATGCCATCAGCCAGCAAGCGCACGCTTTGCAAAAAGTTGTGCGCAATCATTGGCCTGAACACATTGAGTTCAAAATTGCCCGATGCGCCGCCAAAATTGATAGCAACATCGTTGCCAAACACTTGGGTACACAGCATGATCATGGCTTCACATTGGGTGGGGTTGACTTTGCCCGGCATGATGGACGAGCCAGGCTCGTTCTCGGGAATGCTCAGCTCGCCAATGCCACTGCGCGGCCCGCTGCCCAGCCAGCGAATGTCGTTGGCAATTTTCATCAAACTGGCAGCCAGTGTTTTTAGTGCGCCGTGGGCATGCACCAGTGCGTCGCAAGAGGCAAGTGCTTCAAATTTATTCGGCGCCGTGATGAATGGCAGCGCCGTCAAACTGGCCAACTCAGCTGCTACCGCCACAGCATAGCCTTTGGGGGCGTTCAGCCCGGTGCCCACCGCAGTGCCGCCAAGCGCCAATTCGTACAGATGGGGCAAAGCAGCGTGGATGTGCCTTTCGCCGTGCTCAAGCTGTGCCACGTAACCTGAAAATTCTTGGCCCAGCGTTAGCGGCGTGGCATCTTGCAAATGCGTGCGGCCAATTTTGACGATGCCGTCAAACGCTTTGGACTTGTGCGCCAGCGTTGTGCGCAGCGTTTCAAGCGCTGGCAAAAGCTTTTCAGTGATGCCAACGGCTGCCGCAATGTGCATGGCTGTGGGAAACACGTCGTTAGACGACTGGCTACGATTCACGTCGTCATTCGGGTGTATCAGGCGCCCTTGCCCGCGCTGGCCACCCGTCAATTCACTCGCGCGGTTGGCCAGCACTTCGTTGACGTTCATGTTGGTTTGCGTGCCAGAGCCCGTCTGCCACACCACCAGCGGGAATTCATCGGCATGCAGCCCGGCCATCACCTCATCAGCCGCCGCCACGATGGCCTGTGTGATGGTTTCGTTCTGCAAACCGAGTGCGTGATTGACGATGCTGGACGAGCGCTTGATTTGCGCCAGCGCACGAATGATTTCACGCGGCATCAGCTCGCCTGAAATATCAAAGTTTTGCAGTGAGCGCTGGGTTTGCGCGCCCCACAGCTTGTCGGCGGGCACGTCTATCGGGCCAAAGGTGTCGTTCTCAGTGCGTGTTGTCATGATTTGTTTTGACCTGTCAAAATAGCGGGTGAAATTTACTGTCTGACAAGCTCCTTATCCCACGAATCACACCCCATGACAATCATCAAACAAGCCGACCTGATCGAGTCCATCGCCGCCGCCCTGCAATACATCAGCTACTACCACCCGGCAGACTACATTGCCCACTTGGCACGTGCCTATGAGGCCGAGCAGAGCCCAGCCGCCAAAGACGCGATTGCACAAATTCTGACCAACAGCAAAATGAGCGCGACAGGCCAGCGCCCGATTTGCCAGGACACCGGTATCGTTAATGTGTTTTTAAAAATCGGCATGGACGTGCGCTGGGAAGGCTTTACGGGGTCCGTTGACGACGCCGTCAACGAAGGCGTGCGCCGTGGCTATAACCACCCGGACAACACACTGCGCGCGTCCGTCGTGGCGGACCCGCAATTCGACCGCAAAAACACCAAAGACAATACACCCGCCGTGATCAATACCGAACTGGTCACAGGCAACACGATTGAAGTGACAGTAGCGGCCAAAGGCGGTGGCAGCGAAAACAAAAGCAAGCTGGCAATGCTGAACCCAGGCGACTCCATCGTTGACTGGGTGCTGAAAACAGTGCCCACCATGGGCGCAGGCTGGTGCCCGCCCGGCATGCTGGGCATTGGCATTGGCGGCACGGCTGAAAAAGCCATGCTGCTGGCCAAAGAAAGCCTGATGGAAGACTTGGACATGTACGAGCTGCAAGCCAAGGCCAAGTCAGGTGCGGCATTGACCAAGGTTGAAGCCCTGCGCATTGAGCTGTTTGAAAAAGTCAACGCCCTGGGTATTGGCGCGCAAGGCCTGGGCGGCCTGACGACGGTGCTCGACGTCAAAATCAATATGTACCCGACCCACGCCGCAGGCAAACCGGTCGCGATGATCCCGAACTGCGCGGCCACCCGCCACGCCCATTTTGTGATGGATGGCAGCGGACCGGTCTACCTGACACCGCCGCCGCTAGACACTTGGCCAGATGTGAACTGGGCACCCGATTACGTCAAAAGCAAAGCCGTGAACCTGAACGCACTGACCAAAGCAGAAGTAGCCAGCTGGAAGCCCGGCGATACGCTGCTGCTCAGCGGCAAAATGCTGACCGGCCGCGACGCGGCGCACAAGCGCATCCAAACCATGCTGGCCGCCGGTGAGACACTGCCCGTTGACTTTACCAACCGCGTGATTTACTACGTTGGCCCGGTTGACCCGGTCAAAGGCGAAGCCGTTGGCCCGGCAGGCCCGACGACTGCCACCCGCATGGATGGCTTTACCGAGATGATGCTGGCGCAAACCGGCCTCATCAGCATGATCGGCAAAGCCGAGCGCGGCCCGGAAGGCATTGCAGCCATCAAAAAGCACAAAAGCGCCTACCTGATGGCCGTGGGCGGCGCTGCGTACCTCGTATCAAAAGCCATCAAACACGCCAAAGTCGTCGGCTTTGCCGATTTGGGCATGGAAGCGATTTACGAGTTTGACGTGGTGGACATGCCGGTCACGGTGGCGGTTGACTCAGGCGGCACCAGTGCGCACATTACTGGGCCTGCTGAGTGGCAAAAGCGGATTGCTGAGTCGGTGAAAACAGGCGAATTCAAAGGGATTTCTGTCACCTCTCGATGATGTTTTATTGTTGATTTAAATAAATTTCTACCAAAAATTATCATTTACAACATTTTTGGTAGAAATCGAATAAAATCAAATACTTATGATATTTGAACCGCATGACTACATTCCCATTTCTTCAGAAGCCCAGCGAAATATTGCCAACCTGGAACAGGCCTACTCCGCCTGGTTAGACACTGCACGCAGCATGCACGAGCTGCCAGCCTCTCTGTATTGGGCACAGAAAAACGGGGCAGACTATCTGGTTGCCAAGCTAAGCGCTAAAGACAACGGTACGGCTCAAGGGCCACGTAGTGTGCAAACCGAACAGCAACATGCACAGTACCTGCACGAAAAACAGCGCTTGCAAGCGCGACTTGCGCAGCAAGAAAGCATCTTGACAGAGCGTGTTGCCCTGTACAAAACCCGCCTGTTCCGTTTGCCGCAAATGATTAACCTGATTGGCACGATCTTGCGTCAGCTGGACATAGAAGAATTGCTCGGCATTGATGTGATGGTGGTCGGCACAAATGCATTTTCTGCTTATGAATTAGCCTGCGGCGTGCGCTTTCCCACTGGCAATGAAGCCACTGAAGACTTTGATTTGACTTGGTGCCGAGAAACAAAGGCAGCGTTGACCTTTAATGCAGGCTTGAGAACGCGCCAGCATAGAAAAAGCCTGTTCGCCGTGCTGCGCGAAATTGATCCCAGCTACAAAATCAACCGGAGCAAGCCCTATCAGGCCATCAACGACAAGCAGTATGAAGTCGAGCTGTTGGCTGCACCCAGCGTTCATCCACTGCCTAAAGCAGAAGCTTTTGCACCCATGTACAGCCTGTTTGAGCAGGAAAGCTTGCTACTGGGCCGCCCCGTCAGCTGCGTGCTGGCCACTGAAAACGGTAAGGCTTGCCCCCTGGTCGTGCCTGATCCTCGTTTCATGGCACTACACAAGCTGTGGCTGTCACGCAAGCCAGAAAGAAAGTCGAGCAAAAAAGACAAAGACCAAAGGCAAGGCTACGTCTTGCTGGATGCGGTGCGGCACTTCTTGTCATCAAGCCACCCACTGAATGTGGATTTCGTGCTTGATCTTCCTGAGGATTTGCGCCTGATTTTTGATGCGTGGTGTAAAGAACGCCACTTCGTTCCCGCGTCGTGACGGCAACAACCGCTTCCATCGGCGTCTTCGACTCCGGCATTGGTGGCCTGAGCGTTTTGAAAGCATTACGTGCTGAGCTGCCCAACGAGCGTTTCATCTACATCGCCGACAGCGGCCATGCGCCGTATGGCGAGCGGGACGATGCGCATGTTGTCGCCCGGTCAATGGCTATCACGGCGCATCTAGTCAAGCAAAACATCAAAGCACTGGTAGTGGCCTGCAACACAGCCACAGCAGCCGCGATAGACGTGTTGCGTGCCGCGTACCCCACGCTGCCCATCATCGGCGTAGAGCCGGCCTTAAAACCAGCTGTGGCGCTCAGCAAAACCAAACACATCGCCGTGATGGCCACCCGCAGCACATTGGCCAGCGCACGTTTTGCGGCGCTGCTTGCCGCACAAAACAGCCACGCACGTTTTACGCTACTGCCTTGTGACGGCTTGGCGGAAGCGATTGAGCAATCTGTGCAAAACTCAAACGCTATTGAATTAGTAGCTGTTTGCGCCCGAATAATAAAGTCTAAAGACACTTTTAGCACTGAAAATAAGCCTGAAACCCGCATCGACACCATTGTTCTTGGGTGTACGCACTACCCGTTCGCAGCACAGCAGATTGCAGAGCAGGCAGGACAAGACGTGCAACTCATCGACACGGGTGAAGCTGTAGCCAGGCAAACGCGGCAGCGGCTGGGTCTTGCTGTGTCAGCACCAAACAATGTGCCATCCCTTGAATTCATCAGCACAGGCCACCCGGCAACCTTGCGCGCCGCCGCATGCAACTGGCTGGGACTGAATTCACAGATTTATTTGCTACAAATTTAGTAGCTGCTTGCGCCCGAATCTATTGGTCTAGAGGCTTAAATGATGCCTAAAAAATCGTTAAAAACAGCGTTTTTTGATGCTATGGCCGTTAAAACCGCGTCAACGCCAAACTCACTTCAAAAAATGCGTCCGGTAATGCTCCAGCTCATCAATCGATTCATGCACATCGGCTAATGCGGTGTGTTTTTGCTGCTTTTTAAAGGCGTTGTACACCTCTGGACGCCAGCGCTTGGCCAGCTCTTTAAACGTGCTGACGTCGATGTTGCGGTAGTGCAGATAGGCTTCTAATTTAGGCATGTACTTGACCAGAAAGCGCCTGTCCTGGCTGATGGTGTTGCCGCACAAGGGGGACTCGCTTTTGGGGACGTACTTGGAGATGAAAGCGAGGATTTGGGCTTCTGCATCTGCCTCAGAGATGGCGCTGGCCTTGACCTTGTCGATCAGCCCGCTTTTGCCATGCGTTCCCTTGTTCCATTTGTCCATCTGGTTCAACACGTCATCAGACTGGTGAATCGCCAGCACCGGGCCTTCAATGCGCGGGGTGAGCTGGGGGCCGGTGACGATGATGGCGATTTCGATCAGGCGTTCTTTTTCGGGGTCGAGCCCGGTCATTTCGCAGTCTAGCCAGACCAGATTTTGGTCAGATTTTTTGAGTTGGTTATCAGGTTCAGTCATCACGCCATTCTCGCTGATAGCCTAAACTGCCAGGCATGCAAAACTATTCTCTGATTTTTACCTCGGTATTCGCAGCAGTATTGGTGGTGGGCTTGCTGGTCCGGTTTTATCTGGCGACGCGGCAGATTCGCTATGTGGCACAAAACCGAGATGCCGTGCCTGCGGCGTTTGCAGACACCATTTCGCTGGCTTCACACCAGAAGGCCGCTGACTACACCATCACCAAAGCACGCTTTGGCTTGCTGGAGATGGCTTTTGGCGCGGCCCTGCTGCTGGGCTGGACGCTTTTAGGCGGTATTGATGCGCTGAATCAGGCCATCAATAGCACGAGCCTGGCCGACTACGGCAGCCTGGTGCCGCAACTGGTGCTGCTGGCTGCGTTTGCCGTCATCAGCGGTGTGCTGGACTTGCCTTTCACGCTCTACAGCACGTTCAAGATTGAAGAGCGTTTTGGCTTTAACAAAATGACCTTCAAATTGTGGCTGACGGACATGGTCAAGGGACTACTCGTAGGCGCGGTCATTGGGTTGCCAATCGTGGCGTTGATCCTGTGGTTGATGGGCAGCGCGGGCAGCTTGTGGTGGCTGTGGGCGTGGAGCGCATGGATGGGTTTTAACTTGGCTCTTTTGGTGCTCTACCCTACGGTGATTGCGCCGCTGTTCAACAAGTTCAAGCCGCTGGATGATGAAACGCTCAAGGCGCGAGTTACGGCGCTGATGCAGCGCTGCGGCTTTGCGGCCAAGGGCTTGTTTGTGATGGACGGCAGCAAGCGCTCGGCCCATGCCAATGCCTACTTCACCGGTTTTGGTGCTGCCAAGCGCGTGGTGTTTTACGACACGCTGCTCAAGCAACTCAGCCCGGCGGAGGTCGATGCCGTGCTAGCCCATGAGCTGGGACACTTCAAGCACAAACACATCATCAAACGCATCATCGGCATGTTTGCCATGAGTCTGGTCGGTTTCGCGCTGCTGGGCTGGCTGTCGTCACAGGTGTGGTTTTACACCGGGCTGGGTATCACACCCAATTTGAACGGCGGCAATGATGCACTTGCACTGCTGCTGTTCATGCTGGTGGTGCCGCTGTTCAGCTTTTTTATTTCGCCGATTTTTGCGCAGTTTTCGCGCAAGCACGAGTTTGAAGCGGATGCCTACGCTGCCCAACAAACCGACGGAAAAGATTTGCAAAGCGCCTTGCTCAAGCTTTACCAGGACAACGCCAGCACACTGACGCCCGACCCGATATTCGTCAAGTTTTACTATTCGCATCCGCCAGCGTCCGAGCGCCTGGCACGCATGACAGCCGGAGTGACAGCATGAGCAACCCGATTCACCAAAACCGCAAAGCCTTGAGCGCCACTGAAGTCGTGACGCAACTCAGCAAGCTCAATGGCGAGCAGGCACTTGGCTGGCGACTGATAGATGGCGCGCTGGAGAAAACCTACACCTTTAAAAACTACCACGAGACAATTGGGTTTGTAAACGCACTGGCCTTTATTGCCAATGCCGAAGACCACCACCCCGACCTGGCGGTGAGCTACAGCAAATGCACCGTGCGCTTTAACACGCATGATGTGAATGGCATCTCCGTCAGTGACTTTTTCTGCGCGTCTAAAGCTGACGCGCTGCTGGTTTGAGCAAATTCCAGCGCCCGGCAAGCGCCCCCATAGCGGGCATGCAGCAGGGTTTGGTGGTTGCAGGGTTTGGCCGCCATGTGCTGGTTGAAGCGCCAGATGGCCAACGCATCATTTGCCACCCACGCGGGAAAAAAGGGCAGGCACTGGTAGGTGACAGGGTGCGCTGGCTGCCGAGTGAAGACGAAGGCACGATTGAGAAAATTGACGAGCGCAGCAATGTTTTCTACAGGCAAGACGAGCTGCGCACCAAGTCGTTTGCGGCCAATCTGGATCAGATACTCATCTTGATTGCCGCCGAGCCAGAATTTTCAGAAAGCCAATTGACCCGCGCGCTGATTGCGGCTGAGGCAGCGGCAATCACACCCATCATTGCGCTGAACAAAAGCGATTTGCTAGAGCCCTTCGGCAGAGCATGGGCCAAGCTGGCACCGTACCGGGCAATGGGCTACCAGATGTTGCCGCTGGCCATCAAGCCCAAACTGGAAGCGCCAGAAAATGCTACGCAAACCGATGCTCTGATGGCTTTGCTGAACAACAAAAAAACACTGGTGCTCGGCCCTTCAGGCTCCGGCAAAAGCAGTTTGACCAACCTGCTCATCCCTTCTGCCAAGGTGTTGACGGCCGAAATCTCGCAAGCCCTCAATTCAGGCAAACACACCACCACCAGCACAACGCTGTATTGGGTAGATGCCGCACGCACCGCAGCGCTGATTGACTCGCCAGGCTTTCAGGAATTTGGCTTGCATCACATTGAGCCGATGCAACTGGCACAGCTGATGCCAGACTTCAAAGCACATGCGCAAAACTGCAAGTTCTACAACTGCACGCACTTGCATGAGCCCGGTTGTGGCGTGATTTCAAGCATGAAATCGGGCTCTAGTCCAATAAATATAGGCGCAAACCGCTATCGTTTGTATAGCGAGCTGTTTGCTGAGCTGTCGCAAACGCGGTACTAGCCCAGCAATCTGGCCAGCGTCAGCAGCGCCAACAGCACCATCCACAGCACCACTGATCGCCACACCAGCCCGACAATGCTGCGCAGGTGGGCGACTTCAGGCTCACGGCCGGGCGTGGCCTGGGTTGGTGTGTCCAGCGTCGCGGCATTGGCGGCCAAAAAGCCTGCCGATGCATTCGGATCGAACCTGGTTTGCAAAGCCTGCCCACCCAGCCGCACGTTTACAGCACCTGATGTGGCCGCCAGAATGATGCCGTCGTTGTGGTTTTCCAGCGTCATTTCCTGCCGCTGCGTCAAGCGCTGCGCATAGTTGCGCCAGGCATCAATCGCGTCTTCAAAACTGCCCACCACAGCAAACCCGAGTGCCGTGACTCGGGCAGGCACATAGTCCATCACGCCCCAGGCCTGGCTGGCAGCGGCTTGCAAGGCTGGGCTCGCGCCCTCGCCAGCCTCCCGTGATTTGCTTTTGTAGCGCCAGTAGCGGGTCACAAACTCGCTCATGCGATACAGCACCGCGCCCATGGGCCCCAGGCCAAAAGCCGCCAGCACTGAAAACCAGCCCAGCACCCCAAACACATGGCGATGCGCAGCCAAGACTGAATATTCAATCACGTGGCGCACAATTTCGCTGCGCGGCAGTTCACTGGCATCAACCTGCCGCCATTGCGCCAGCAGCTCACGGGCGGTGTCTTCGTCGCCATCGTCCAGCGCATCGCGTATGTCGGTGAAGTAATGGCTGAACTGGCGAAAACCCAGCGTCACGTACAAAATAGCCACGCTCCAGGCAAACGCCAGCAGCGGGTGGGCGTACCAAAGCGCCCAGTGAATCAGCAACGCACCCAGGCTTGGCAATGCAACGGCAATACTCCATGCAATCCAGCCATGATGGGGTTGCCCGGCATCCAGATGACGGCTGGCCCAGCGTGCCCACAGCCTGAAGCCCGAATGAATCCAGTTGCCACGCGCCAGCGGGCGGGCTTGTTCAATCAACAGGGCAAAAAGAACAGCAAAAAAACTCATCCGGTAATGATAACGGTCAAGCGGCTAAAAACCGATACAGGTTGCGCAGCATCCCGGCAGTCGCACCCCAAATAAAGCGCTCAGGTGACTGGCCGTTGCCCAGCAGAACCGAACTGTCAAGGTAAGGCATGGACAACCACTCGCGCGTGATGCCGTCAAACTCGACCGCATGTCGGCGGTGGTTGGCCGGGTTCATCAGATATGCCAATGGCACTTCAAACACATCAGCCACCTCGTCTGGGTTGGGTTGCAGCACAAAGCCCGGCGTGACCAGCGCCACCACGGGTGTGATGATGTAGGCCGTGCCCGTCACATACACAGGCAATGTGCCCAGCACTTCGGCATGGCTGCGCGGCAAACCGATTTCTTCTGTGGCTTCGCGCAGGGCAGTGTCTAGAGCGTCCACATCGGTGTCGTCAGTACGACCCCCAGGCAGCGCCACCTGGCCTGAATGGGTAGACAAGTTGGTGGTGCGCTGGGTGAGGAGCAGCATCAATTCATCACGCATGACCAGCGGTATCAAAACGGCAGCGGCAGCAGGTTCACGGTTTTCAAACTTTTTTTCAACGGTGTGCTCGGGCGTCCAGATCGGCGGGCTGGCAAATCGAGCTCTTAATGCGTCAGGTGTCAGGCGTTCCAGCGCGACACCTTCGAGGTGGTCGTCAATGCCCTGCACAGGGATACTGCGCGGGTCAAACTTGGGAAGAGGTTTGCTAAATTGCATCAATGATTTACATAAAAAAAGCCACTCCTGAGAGTGGCTTTGTTCGTGGCCTTTTAAGGCAAGGTGCGCTTAATCAAAAAGTTACGCGGCCTTGGCGCCCAGTTTTTCCTTGATACGTGCCGACTTGCCGCTGCGGCTGCGCAGGTAGTACAGCTTGGCACGGCGCACATCACCACGGCGCTTGACTTCGATCTTGGCGATCAGTGGGCTGTGAACTTGAAAAGTACGCTCGACACCTTCGCCGTTGGAGATTTTGCGAACGATGAAGCTTGAATTCAGGCCGCGATTGCGCTTGGCAATCACCACACCCTCAAAAGCCTGCACACGTTTGCGCGTGCCCTCAACCACATTGACGCTAACAATGACGGTGTCGCCAGGTGCGTAAACAGGGATGGTTTTGTTCAGACGAGCAATTTCTTCTTGCTCAAGAATTTGAATCAGATTCATGATTTTTCCAAAATACTTTTTCGTTCATTCACGCGCTACGCTAAAGA
Source organism: Polaromonas sp. (assembly GCA_049653085.1). Lineage (GTDB taxonomy): Bacteria > Pseudomonadota > Gammaproteobacteria > Burkholderiales > Burkholderiaceae_C > Polaromonas. The sequence goes on along the minus strand of JBASFP010000100.1, from coordinate 82,299 downwards.
CCGTGATTCCAGGAACATCCAAGATGTTGCACATGGTCACGATGGCCGCCAGAGGATCGAAAAGCCTTTGATTATAGCAATTTATCACTTCTGGCTTGCGTTTGCCGTCAGCACTGCCAAAAAAGCCTCGTCTTTAGCCGTCAATTGCCCAGCCAAACGCGCTGTTTCAACCAGCTCTGGCCGCGTCTGCTGGGACAGGCTCAAGCGTTGCTCACGCCGCCAGCGTTCGATGCGGGCGTGGTTGCCCGACATCAACACATCAGGCACGGTTTGCCCCTGCCAGTCTTCTGGCCGGGTGTAATGCGGGCAGTCCAGCAGGCCATCCAGTGCCGGGTTAAAACTGTCGAACTGGTGACTGCCTTCGTCATTGAGCACGCCGGGTTGCAGCCTGGCCACCGCGTCGAGCAAAGCCATGGCGGCAATCTCGCCACCCGACAACACAAAGTCGCCCAGGCTGATTTGATGCGTGACGTGCTGGTCGATAAAGCGCTGGTCGATGCCTTCGTATCGGCCACAGAGCAACACGGCACCAGTGCTTGAGGACCAGCTTTCAACACCGCTGTGGGTCAATGTTTTACCAACGGGGGAAAAAAGGACGACAGCGTCATTGCTGCAAGCCCGCTCAGTGCGAATCGCCGCCAGGCACAAGGCCAGCGGCTCGGCCAGCATCACCATGCCGGGCCCGCCACCAAAGGGTCTGTCATCTACCCGGCGGTAGTTACCTTCAGCAAAATCGCGCGGATTCCACAATTTGACCTCGACCAGCCCGGATTCATAGGCACGCCGCGTGACACCGCTCGTCAAAAACGGGGCGAAGAGTTCAGGAAAGAGAGTGATGACATCAAAGCGCATGGTGAATGTCAATCAAAAAAACTCAGTAATCAGGCTGCCAGTCAACCGTGATCAATTTGCCGGCCGTATCAACCGAATCCACATAAGCCGAGACAAACGGAATCAGGCGTTCTTCAGTTTTGCTGCTGCCGTCTTCTTGGCTCACCTCATATTCAACGCATAAAACCGAGTGAGGCCCGGTCGCCATCAAATCACGCACGCAACCCAGGTTGACACCTTCACGATTGACCACGTTCAGGCCAATCAGATCAACCCAGTAATACTCGTCTTTGGAGGCTTTGGGAAAGGCGCTGCGCGGCAAAAAGATGCGACAGCCTCGCAGGGTTTCAGCATCATTGCGGTCATCAAGACCATCGATTTTGGCGACGACTGAATCAGAATGGGTTTTTGCTTCGTCCACCGTGACGGTGACGGTGCCCGTGAAGGCGTTAAAGCCTGGACGAAACTTGGCATCAGGTGCTTGCAAAAACCAGGATTTGGCTGAGAACAAGGCCTCAGGTTGGTTGCTGTGGGGCAGGATTTTGAGCCATCCCTTGACGCCCCACGCATCCAAAATGCGCCCAACTTCAACAGAATCATCCGGCAGTGCGGATGCCTTAAAGCTGAGCGACATTTGAAGTTAAGCAGCCTTGGCAGCAGCAGTTGCGCCTTGCTTAATCAGGCGCTCAACGGTTGGGGACGCTTGTGCGCCTACGCCAACCCAGTGGGTCAGGCGGTCTTGCATGATGCGCAAGCCTTCTTCGCCGCCTTTGGCAATCGGGTTGTAAAAACCGATGCGCTCGATGAAGCGACCATCGCGGCGAACGCGCTTGTCAGCCACAACAATGTTAAAAAATGGACGGTGCTTAGAACCGCCGCGTGCAAGCCGGATGACGACCATGATGTATTCCCAAAGGGTGGAGGGCACACCACACAATATGTAAGCATGCCCAAAAAGTTCTTGCAGCGGTTGAGACACTCGACATGACCACCCGGCCAGCGAACCGCAGCAAAGCCTATGATTATAGCCTTCCAACTTCAACTCACAAGACTTGAACTTATGCCCATCATCCGCCCCAGCCTGGACGCTGACATTCCCGCCATCACCGCCATTTACGCGCACCATGTTTTAAACAGTACCGGCACGTTTGAAACCGAAGCCCCCAGCGTACAAGACATGACACTACGCCGCGCTGATGTGCTGGGTAAAGGCCTGCCTTATCTTGTGGCGGTAGACGACAGCAAGGTCGTCGGTTTTGCCTACGGCAACTGGTTCAAACCGCGACCCGCCTACCGCTATTCAGTAGAAGATTCGATTTACCTCGCGCCTGACCAGCACAGCAAAGGCCTGGGTCGCGCACTGCTGGCCGAGCTGATGGCACGCTGTGAGGCCGTGGGCATCCGCAAAATGATGGCGATTGTGGGCGATTCGGCCAACGCAGGTTCTGTCGGTGTGCATTTGGCACTCGGCTTTGAGCAGGTGGGCAAAATTGACGCCTGCGGCTGGAAGTTTGGCGCCTGGCGCGACATTGTCATCATGCAAAAAACACTGGGATTAGGCAACACGCAACCGCCTACCGACATGCCGCCACGATAATTAGTGCATGACAACAAAAAACAAAACACTCGCCACCTGGCTGGCCTTCATCTTCGGCCAACTCGGACTTCACCGCTTCTACTTGTTTGGCTTCAAAGACAAGCTGGCCTGGTTGCATCCATTGCTGGGGGCCATCGGCTGGTACGGTGTGTATCGGGTGCGTACCCTAGGCCAAGACGACCAACTGGCTTGGCTGCTAGTACCCGTGCTGGGCTTTTTGCTGGCAACGACTGCCATCACGGCGATTTACTACGGTTTGTCGTCGCTTGAAAAGTGGAACGCCACCCACAATCCGCAGCAGCCTGATACGGTGGCGGGTCAAACCAACTGGCTGGTGATTGGTGCGGTGGTGTTTTCAGTGCTGATGGGCGCAACCGCATTGATGTCGAGCATCGCGTTCAGCTTTCAGCGCTACTTTGAATACCAGATCGAAGAAGCGAAAAAGATTACGCAGTAGCAATCAGCTGCTTACTTGACGCTGGTCGCGTCCGTCATGCGGTAATACAAGCCGTAAGAATCATCATTGAGCACCAGAAACTTGCCTTCGACCACGACAGGTTCCATGCCGTACTTGACGGGTGTTTTGGTACGCACTTCAACCATGCTCTCGGGCCCGCCGGGGGTGCAAAAAGAACAGGTCAGCGGCACCGACGAGAGCAAAAAGTGGCGTTGACTGGTGCCAGGCTCCAGCGGCATCATGAAGCCCTGGATGCGCTGGGTTTTCTGGTTCAATGCCGTCTGGCTGGTGTTAAAGACCGGCAGGATGCGGTTTTTTTCAGTCTTGGTTTTGACATCGGTCAGCACTGACCACGGAATCACGTCCTGACGCGCTTGCAACGGTGCAAACGGGCTGCCCGCACCGTGTGTGCCCGCGCCTGTGCCTGCAGGCGGCGTGGCGATGGGCGACGAAAGCACTTGCCCCATGCTCGATACAGCAGCAAAAGCCAAGCAAACAGCAACAGCCATTTTTTTAGAACTGATCATCAACATGCGCTGCTCCTTAATACGGTGTGTCGTCAGATTTTGCACTTTTACACGGGTGGCTGTTGCAACCTGATCAATGCGCGTGCTTCATGCCGCAGTATTTACCCACCGCCAGGCCCTTGCAAGCCGCTTGCAATTCTTTTTCGCACACATCGGCTTTTTTGCCAGACTCCAGGCATTTGGCAGCGCCTTCGTGGGCAGCGGCCATGGCGCGGTGGCGGGTGATGTCTTCTTTGAGTTCTTTGTCGGAATGGGGTGCAGCAACAGCTGAAAACGCGGCAACAAAAAGGGTAGCAAAAGCCAAATATTTTTTCATGATTTTTCCTTAAGATTTAACGAGATTGAAGAAGTTCAAACACACTGACCCGATACGCCTCCCAGGCGGGCAGCAGGCTGGCGCTGCACGCCACACCCAGGGCCAGTACCGGTACTAAAGCCATCTCCACAGGCCATGCAAACAGGCCGATGGAGATCGATTTATCCATTTGCAGCGCCCAGCCCAGCAGCGCCATCAGTCCCTGCCCTGCCGCCATGCCCAGCACACAGGCCAGCAGCGCCAGCCACAGCGCTTCACAGAGCAGCAGGCCAGCTATCTTGCGCGGTGGCGCGCCCAGCATGCGCAGCAGCGCCAGGTCAGCCCGGCGCTCGCGCACGGCGCTCCACAGCGCGATGAAGACGCTCAAACCTGCGGTGAGCAGCAGCACGCCACTCAGGGTTTTGAGCACATCCGTTCCCACACCCAGCATGCCCAGCAGCCGGGTAATTTCAAGTGCTGGCGCTGCGGCCTGCATTTCAGTTGTTGAATTGACAAAACGCGGAAACGTCACCGCTGCCAGCGGCGATTTGTATTGAATCAGCGCCAGCGTGATCTCGCGTTCTTCCTCCAGAATCTTCTGGTCTTCCGCGTCCAGTGCGGTGTCGCTTTCATGCACTTTCCACACTGATTCGGTTGAAGTCAATATCAAACGATCCAGCACCGAACCACTGGCCGCCAGCACGCCCGACACCACATAAAGCGCTTGGCCATGCGATTCACCGCCCGAGCCCAACCCGTGCGAGCCGGCAAAGCTGTCGCCCACTTTCAAGCCAGTTTGCCGCGCTACCTGGCTACCCACGACGGCCTGCATGGGCTGCGCCCAGAGAGCGCCGTCAGCCAACACTGCGCCGTAAAGTTTGGGGTAGTCAAACGACGTGCCCACAATCCGAAACCCAAGAAAGTTGTCGCCCAGGCTGATGGGAATCAGTTTGGCCACCTGCGGGTTGGCCTGGAGCTCTTTGGCCGCTGCCAGCGGTATGTTGCCAGTTGGTGCATCAATATGAAACACGCCCGACAAAATCAGTTGCATCGGGCTGCCCTTGGCACCCACCACCACATCAATGCCCGCCAGGTCACGCTCAAACGCCCGGTTGATCTGGTGGCTGGCCAGCAGCACAAACGTGATGGCTGCCAAGCCCAGCGCGAGCAACAGCAGGTTCAAGCTGGCAGCCAGTGGCCTTGACCAGAGGTAGCGCCATGAAAGAAGAAGCGTTTTCATGCTATTTATTCAGGAGCTGCTTGCGCCCGTATTCATTGGGCTAGAGGCCAATTTAATGCTTAAAAACGGCTTTGAAACGGCTTTTAGATGCTGTTGGATGCGTGAATCATGCGTGGCAATGACCAAAGTCGCTTCAAGCCGCCCTGCCGTGGCCAGCAGCAGCGCCAGTGCTGCGGCGCAGGCCTCATCGTCCAGGCTGGCGGTGGGCTCGTCTGCCAGAATCACTTTGGGTTGCATCAACACTGCCCGCGCCAGCGCCACCCGCTGCGCCTGCCCACCCGACAGCTGCGACGGCTTGCGACCCCCCAAATCGTGTACGCCCAGCGCCGTCAGGGCTTGGGTGATGCGTTTGTCGTCGGTTGTTTGCCCAGCCGCCCACTGTGCCAATTCAAGGTTGCCCCGCACCGTCAGCGCCGCACTCAAATGCAGCTTTTGTGGCAAAAAGCCAATCGTCTTTGCCCGCCAGGCATCACTGGCTGTTTTGCTTAAATGATCTAAGGCCTGCCCAGCCACTGTCACGCTGCCGCTGCTGGCGGGCAGCAAGCCAGCGGCCAGCGCCAGCCAGGTCGACTTGCCTGAGCCTGATGCGCCTGTGAGCAGCAACACTTCGCCCTGCGCCACGTCCAGGTCAGCAAACGCTAACTCTGGCCCCTTGGCATAGCTGTAGGCAAGCTGATGGGAACTGATCAAGCCGCCGCTCCCGTGGCGCAGTCAGCACACACGCCGCGCACGGCAAAGTCCATGCTGATGCCCTTGTAGCCCAGTGCCTTGAGCGCTTCAAGCGCAGTTTGTGCAGCCCGCTCCAGGTCATTCGCATTGGCCTTCAATGCCCCGGAAAGTGCGCCAGACAGGGGGCTGTCACGGTGGCAGCTTTGGCATTCAAAGTGCGGAATCGCATGAATTTCAGCCGGCATGGCCTGATAGCGCCGGGTGCGGCTGGCATCCACCCGGCACAAGAGCAGGCCGACTTGGGTTAATCGGTCAATCAAGCGGTACAGGGTCACGCGGTCAAGCTCACTGTTCTCATCGGCCAGTGCTGTCTGCAACTGTGCATGGGTGTAGCTGGTGTCAGGGTGAGCAAGTAGCCAGCCCAGAACCAGGCGCGCCGCGCTGGTACGCCGCAGGCCGTGGGCGGTCAGCAGCTGATTGATCGGGTCACTGGCTAATTTGTCAGCGATGTTTGATGTCATGGCGGCCTGAAAAGAGGGGGGATTTAAAAATATATTTAAATGCAATTTGGTTGCATTATAAATACTTCACACAGTTTATCTGATGCTCTGCGGTATAAACAAACCATGACTGAAAACCAAGCTATATCTGACAGCCCCCCTACCCACCTGCGCACCCACACCTTCCACGGCCTGGCACCCGGCCCGGCGCTGTTGGTGTTGGGCGCGGTGCATGGCAATGAGATTTGCGGCACGCAGGCCATCATGCAACTGCTGCAAGACATTGACGCTGGTGGTGTGGCCATTGAACGCGGCTCGGTCACGTTTGTGCCCATCACCAACCCGCTGGCGCACCAGCTCAAACGGCGCTTTGGCGACCGCAATTTAAACCGCAACATGGCGCCCAGCGCCATCCCGCAAGACTTTGAAGACCGCATTGCCAACGTGCTGTGCCCGCTGCTCGATGCGCATGATGTGCTGCTGGACCTGCATTCGTTTCATACCGGCGGCGCACCGTTTGTGATGATTGGCCCGCAGAACAACACGGGCACGCTGGAGCCGTTTGCATTGGCGGCTGAAGAAATGCAATTGGCGCTACACACAGGCGCACCGCGCATCGTCGAGGGCTGGCTGGACACCTACGCACGCGGCGTGCAGCGGCGTGCGGCCAATGCGGAGGCTGCCAACACAAGATCACAAACACTGGTCACCAACCCCAACTACGGCGTCGGCACCACCGAATACATGCGCGCCCGGGGCGGCTACGCCGTCACTCTCGAATGCGGCCAGCATGATGACCCGGCGGGCATTGCCGTGGCGCGGCATGCGATTTTGCAGACGCTGGGTTTGCTGGGCATTACGTCTGCGCCACCCATCTCGCCAATTGCGACACCTGAAATTTTGCGACTGGTGGACGTCACCGACAAAGACCACCCCGGCGACACCTTCACCCGCGAATGGCGCAGCTTTGACGCGGTCAAAGCTGGCGACGTGATTGGCGTGCGCCACAGCGGCGTTGAAGCGCGTGCCCAAGGCGATGGCTTTGTCGTCTTCCCCAACCCGCGCGGTGAAGTGGGGCAGGAATGGTTTTATTTTGCGCAGAAGCGGGTTTGAAACGGGTTTTTAGCCTGAAAACCGCCGTTTTTAGGTATCAAATATGGCTTCAGCCCAATGAATACGGGCGCAAGCAGCTATTAAAATCATACTGAATTGAAGTAGCCAAGCCAGTCGATGAAGTTTTAATTTGCTTTATTCTCGCCAGAATACTTGTTTTTGCCACAAATACATGCTATTTTTCGTGGCGTAAATGGGCAAACATCACAATTCAACAGACACTCTGATGTTAGGACGCATCCAGTCCAAGGCTGCAGATTGGGTGTTCACGCCTGCTGATTTTGTGGATTTGGGTAGTCGTGACGCTGTAGCTGCCGCACTCAAACGGCACAAAGCTGCCGGCAGTATTCGTTTGCTGGGCAGGGGTTTGTACGACGTACCGCGCCATCATCCTGTGCTGGGCTTGCTATGGCCGCCGATTGAAAACATAGCCGGTGCCGTAGCGCGCAAAGATGGTTTGCGATTGCAACCCACTGGCGTGTACGCAGCCAACTTGCTGGGCATTTCAGAGCAAGTGCCTGCGCAGGTGGTGTACTTGACAGACGGCGCGAGCCGCAATGTAAAAGTTGGCCCCACGCGAATTGTGTTTATACGCACCACACCACGCCAAATGGCTGCGGCTGGAAAGTTAAGCGGGCTGCTGATTCAGGCATTTCGCAGCATGGGGCAAGTGCATGTGATGCCAAAGCATATTGAGCGGCTACGCAATCGGATTCCAGCAAAAGAGCGAGCCGAAATATTGGCGGATATGAGCCTTGCGCCCGCCTGGATGCATCCCCTTTTCAGAGAGATCGCAAAACCATGAACAACAATTTTCTAAAACTTACAGAGGAAGACCAGCACCTGGCCTACCGCGATGCCGCGCTGAACCTTAGAACAGAAGCCGTCATCCTGGAAAAAGACTTCTGGGTCAGCTGGTTGCTGGGTTTGCTCTTTACCCTGCCCGAGCTTGCGCCGCATCTGGTGTTTAAAGGGGGCACGTCGCTGTCAAAAGTATTTGGCGTGATTGATCGGTTTTCTGAGGACATTGACCTGTGCCTCGTGCCCAGCTTTGTGGGCGCGGACGCTGCAGGTTTTGATGCACTCACCAGCCGCGTCAAGCGCGATGCGGCGGTAATGGAGATGCAGGCTTTATGCGGCGCCAAAGCCAAAGACGTGCTGATGCCCGTGCTGGATGCTGCCATCAAGCAGGTCTTGGGCTCAGGCAATTGGCTACGGATGGAGCTTGATGCAGATGCCAAATCGCCGATTGTTTACTTCGCCTACCCTTGCGGCCAAGCCAAAGGCTTTGAATATTTGAAGCGCGAAGTAAAACTAGAGCTGGGCACCCTCACCGATCAGCAGCCCACGGGCAGCTACCCCGTCAAGCCACTGATCGCCGATGCTTATCCCGCTTTGTTTGAAAGCTGGGCATGCAGCGTGACTGCGCTGGAGCTGGAGCGCACCTTCTGGGAAAAAGCCACCATCCTGCATGCCGAGTTTCACCGCCCTGCAGCATCGCCCACACCCAGCCGCTATGCCCGCCATTACTTTGACATGGCCAAACTGCTCATGCACCCCAAAGCCACGCAATTCTTGGCCGATAAAGCCCAGTGCGCCCGCGTGGTGGATTGGAAAAGCCGCGTATTCGCAAGAAGCTGGGCGCGTTATGACTTGGCACAGCCGGGTTCATTTCGTTTGCTACCGCCCACTGAAAGGCAAGCCGATCTAGCGCAAGACTACGCCACCATGCGCCCGATGTTTATGACCGAACCACCAGCGTTTGCTGAGCTGATGCAAAAGCTGGCGCAGGCTGAGGGAGTGTTGAATGATTGATGAGTGGCACAAAAGCGGGTTTGAATCGTCATCCCGGGCTTGACCCGGGATCCATCCCCGAATCTGTTGGCTCTGAGTTCAAGCATGGATTGCGGATCAAGTCCGCAATGACTATTAGTCTATAGCCCAATGAATACGGGCGCAAGCAGCTATCAAAATAATAACGATATGCAGCACTTCAGCGCAGACTGTTGAATGCTGTTTTGCGCGAACTGACTCAGGTGCCCCTGCCCTTTCGCTCAAACGCCTTCAATGATCCGAATGTCCCGATCCGCGCCATCACCCAGCGCGTCCAAAGCTGCCTGGTAGGCCGGGCTGTCATGTGCGGCGGTGGCTTGTTCGACACTGTCAAACTCGATCAGGACGGTGCGCTCCTTCAACCCGAGTTCATAAGCCATAGACGGCACACCGCGTGCCAAGAATCGACCACCTGCTGCGGTTAGTGCCGGGCCCGCTAGCGTTGCGTAGGCGGCGAGCTTTTCGGTATTTTTGACGGCGCGGTAGGTGCTGACCCAATAGGTTTTAGGCATTTTTTTCCTTATTGATGTGAGATGGTTGTTATAAATCTTGTAAAACTGGGGCGTTGCTGTTTTGAAGCCTAACCTTAAAAATCAGGCGATCCACCTAGATTGACCTGTTGAGCTGTAGCGCGAGACACAGCGATGCAGTTAATGAGCAACACGACTGACAGAGCCAGGAACGATAGAAACTCAAGACCGCTAACCATGCCAGAGTCTAGGCACGCTAGTAGGTACAGGATGGCGAAAACACAAGCCACCCATCTCGAATGACGACCAATGCGAGGGCTTGGGCGAAACCAAGCTGCTCCAATTAGTAGCGCGTTAGACACGCCGTAGAGTGCCGAGATGACGCCGCCAAAAATTGCTAGCGCATCGCCATCAGCCTGCGAGATGTACAAAAATGACAGCCAACAGAAGACTAGTGAGCTCAGTATGCCAAACGTAGAAAGAAAAAATGCAACGGGCTTCATCTTGCTGCAGCCCAAAGGGATGCATACCGCAAATCCTGCGGTAAAACGTGGCGGTTTCCCCCAAAGAAAGCATAACTTTCACGGGCCAGACTTGCATAGTTTGTTGCAATAAAAAGAGCGTTAAAACACGCAAGCTTAGAGATTTGAATTCGGGTCATCATTCAGGCAATTTTGACTGCTTTCCAAGGCTTTGCACATAGATGCAACACGAAAATTGCCGGGAAAGTCGGTTTTATGAATTGCGGTGATCTAAAAACGTCATTTTCAACGGTTTTTAGCTACTTATTTGGCCATTAGACCAACAAATACCTGCGTAAGCAGCTACTAAATAAATAGCAAATATCTTTCAATCAACTCGCTAACGACGCTGATAAAGCGCAGTGACTGCGCCATGCGACCGGGCTTTGGGGTGGAAGGCGCGCGGTTGCTGTGGTTGATACAACTCAAAAAATGGCCAAGCGACAGCTTGACCCATTTTTCAACGCCGCGCGTGATTTCACCCCAAAACCGCACGCGCATGGCGCAGTCGCTGTGCGGAGGTGGCTAGGCTACCATTCAGCTAGCTCTTTAAATCCGGGCGCAAGCAGCTCCTAAATAAGTAGCATCAATCCTTCACCAGCGACGTGAACGTCTTGCGAAACTTCGCCACTTTCGGCCCCGCCACGGCCACGCAGTAACCCTGGTTCGGGTTGTTCTCAAAATAGTCTTGGTGATACGCCTCGGCGGGCCAGTAGTTGGCCAGGGGCTGCACTTCGGTCACGATGGGGCTGCCGAAAAGTTTGTCCTGGCTCATCTGGCGAATCATGTCGTTGGCGACTTGTTTTTGATCGTCTGTTGAGTAATAGATACCGCTGCGGTATTGGGTGCCGGTGTCGTTGCCCTGGCGGTTCAGGGTGGTGGCGTCGTGGATGACGAAGAAGATTTCCAGTATTTGAGTCAAACTGATCTGCTCGGGGTCGTAGTCCAGCTTGACGACTTCGTTGCAGCCGGTGCGGCCGGTGCAGACGTCTTCGTAGCTGGGGCGATTGACCTGGCCGTTGCTGTAGCCGGACTCCACGTCGGTGATGCCGCGCACTTTGACGAAAACCGCCTCGGTACACCAGAAGCAGCCGCCGCCCAGGGTGATGGTTTGTACTTGACTCATAAACTTGTTTTCCGTTCTGTTGTATGGTTCTGGGTGGACTGTACGGCACTGTACGTCGCCATGGTTGCCCGATACACTTTAGGCTTAAAGCATTTACAAAAGACCACCCAAGGACATATTCTTCATGAAAACCAACGTCAAAGCCAAATTCAAGTGGGAAGACCCTTTCATGCTGGAGGACCAGCTCAGCGACGACGAGCGCGCCATACAAGACGCTGCCCACCAGTTTTGCCAGGACAAGCTGCAGACCCGCGTGCTGATGGCCGCACGCCACGAGAAGTTTGACCGCGAGATCATGAATGAAGCGGGCGCGATGGGCTTTTTAGGCTCCAGCATTGAAGGCTACGGCTGCGCTGGCCTGAGCTATGTGGCCTACGGCCTGATAGCGCGTGAAGTCGAGCGGGTTGACAGCGGCTACCGCAGCGCCATCAGTGTGCAGTCCTCGCTGGTCATGCACCCGATCAACGCCTACGGCAGCGAGGCGCAAAAGGAAAAGTATTTGCCCAAACTGGCGACTGGCGAATGGGTCGGCTGCTTTGGCCTGACCGAGCCGAACCACGGCTCTGACCCGGCCAGCATGCTGAGCCGCGCCAAGCCGACTGACGGTGGCTTCATCATGAACGGGGCGAAGATGTGGATCACCAATTCACCGATTGCCGATGTGTTTGTGGTCTGGGCCAAGCTGACGGACCCGGACGGCAATACCGGTGGGCAGGAGTCGATTCGCGGCTTTATCCTGGAAAAGGGCATGAAAGGCCTGAGTGCCCCCAAAATCGAAGGCAAGATGAGCTTGCGCGCCTCGATCACTGGAGAGATCGTGATGGACAACGTGTTTGTGCCTGAAGGCAACTTGCTGCCCAATGTGAGCGGCCTCAAAGGCCCGTTTGGCTGCCTGAACAAGGCGCGTTACGGCATTGCCTGGGGCGCTTTGGGTGCGGCTGAAGACTGCTGGCACCGTGCCCGCCAGTACACCATGGATCGGGTGCAGTTTGGCCGCCCTCTGGCGCAAAACCAGCTGATTCAAAAGAAGCTGGCTGATATGCAGACGGAAATCGCCCTCGGCCTGCAAGGCTGCCTGCGGGTCGGCCGCCTGATGGACGAAGGCAAAGATGTGCCGGAAATGATCAGTCTGATCAAACGCAACTCCTGCGGCAAGGCGCTGGACGTGGCCCGCATGGCACGCGACATGCACGGCGGTAATGGCATTCATGACGAATACCATGTGATTCGCCACATGATCAATTTAGAAACCGTCAACACCTACGAAGGCACGCACGATGTGCATGCGCTGATTTTGGGCCGGGCACAGACCGGTTTGCAGGCTTTTTATTGATTTTTGGTCTTTTTTAGCCGTTTTCATATCTCATTTAGGCCTCTAGCCCAATTAATACGGGCGCAAGCAGCTATAAAAATAATAGTGAATAAGTCAATCATCCATGGAACTGGGAAGCCTTAAACCTGTCATCACCAGCCTGGTCATGCCGCTGGCCTTTTTGCCTTTGTTAGGCTTGCTGGGTTTGGTGCTGATTGCCAGACACAAGCGCAGTGGCTGGGTGTTGGGTGTTGTGGCTTTTGCTGGGCTGTGGCTTTTGAGCTGCCAGGGCACCACTGTGTGGCTGGCGCAAAACGCCCTGCAACAGTACGCCCCTGCCACGGCAATGCAACTCAAGGCAAATCAGGTGCAGGCCATTGTGGTGTTGGGTGGCGGCACCTACCCACAAGCGCCTGAATACGGCACTGCCCAACCCGGCCCGTCAACTGCGGCACGGCTGCGCTATGGCATTTGGCTGGCCAAGCAGTCTGGCTTGCCGGTGGCATTTAGCGGTGGCAGCGGCTGGGCGGCAGGCAGCAACGTCAAAAGCTCTGAAGCCGAAGTAGCTGCACGGGTGGCACTGGAGGACTATGGTTTTACCCTGCGCTGGGTTGAAAACCAGTCCCGCGACACGGCAGAAAATGCGCAAATGATTGCGCCGCTGCTCAAGCGCGACGGCGTCAATCGCATCGCGCTGGTGACGGACGCACTGCACATGCCGCGTGCGATGTTGGAGTTTGAACGCGCTGGCCTGGTCATCGTGGCCGCCCCTGCCGGCTACGTGCTACCGACCAAATCAAACCTGTTGCAGTGGCTACCCACCACAGACGGGCTGTCGGGCACAACACGGCTGATTCATGAGCTGCTGGGTTTGGCCACCGCCAAGTTGCGCTGATGTAAAGACAGCCCTTCCGGTTGACGGTAGGGACTGAAGGCGTTACATTAATAACCAGTCAGTCAGTAACTATGCCTTTATCCAAATTATTCTGCCCCATCAACGCGGCGCTCAGCGTCAAACGCGAGCGCCGCAAAGAGGCGCGTCCGGGTGAACTGCTCGACGCGGCACTGGACCTGTTTGTTGAAAAAGGCTTTGCCGCCACCCGGGCTGAAGAAGTCGCCGCCAGGGCAGGCGTGTCCAAAGGCACGCTGTTTTTGTACTTTCAAAGCAAAGAAGAGCTGTTCAAAGCCGTGGTGCGTGAAAACCTGTCAAGCCGCTTTACCGCTTGGGGCGCAGAGTTTGAAACCTTTGAAGGCAGCACCGCCGAGATGGTGGCCTATTGCATGAACACCTGGTGGGAGCGGGTAGGTGCCACCAAAGCATCAGGCATCACCAAGCTGATGATGAGCGAGGCCACCAATTTCCCGGAGTTGGCGGCTTTTTACCAGCAAGAAGTGATTCAGCCCGGCCAAATGCTGATCCGCCGCATATTGCAGCGCGGCATGGACCGCAAAGAATTCAAGCCGATGGATCTGGACTACGCGGTGTACAGCCTGATTGCGCCGATGATCTACCTCATCATTTCCAAGCATTCCGGGGGAATTTGCGTGCCTTGCGACACGCCGATGGACCCCAAAAAATACATTGATTCGCAGGTCAGCATGATCTTGCACGGCATGTGCATCAACACCCCGATCCATTTAACCACCGGAAAAATTTAGCATGCGTTTGAAGATTAAAAGCTGGGGCAAATGGCTGCTTGTGCTGCTTGTTGTGGGTATTGTGGGTGTGACTGCATCCCGCGTCATGCTTGAGCGCAAGACAAAACAAGCGTTGACAACCGCACCCAAAGAAAACCCTGTGGTTGAGCTGGCCGCCAGCGATGTGGTCAAAGCCCAGATGATTGACATCACGCAAGGCCTGGCATTGTCAGGCACGCTCAAAGCCGTTAACTCCGCAGTCGTCAAGGCCCGCGTTGCTGGCGAACTGCAAGGCTTGACGCTGCGAGAAGGCGATTTTGTCAAAGCCGGGCAAGTGATTGCCCGCATTGACGCGAGCGAGCTGCAATCGCGGGTGCGCCAGGCGCGCGAGCAGGCCGAGTCCAGCAAAGCGCAAGTCGATATGGCGCAGCGCCAATACGACAACAACAAGGCTCTGGTCGACCAGGGCTTTATTTCAAAAACGGCACTCGACACGTCGCTGGCCAATTTAAACGCCGCGCAATCCACCTACAAGGCGGCGCTGGCCGGCGCTGATGTTGCCAAAAAGTCGGTTGACGACACGGTATTGAAAGCGCCAATTTCTGGCCAGATATCCCAGCGATTGGCACAAACAGGTGAGCGGGTGGGCGTTGATACCCGGATTGTTGAAATCGTTGACCTGAGCCGCCTGGAGCTTGAAGCCACACTGAGTGCGGCTGACTCTACCCAAATACAAGTCGGCCAAATCGCCCAGTTGCAAATTGAAGGCAGCCCCAAACCCGTTGCCGCCAAAGTCGCGCGCATCAACCCGACGGCGCAAGCGGGCAGCCGCAGCGTGCTGACCTATTTGAGCATTGACAGCACGCCGGGTGTGCCGCTGCGCCAGGGCCTGTTTGCACAAGGCACGCTGGGTACGTCTCGTGCATCGCTGCTGGCCGTGCCGCTGGCCAGTGTGCGTACCGACAAGCCCGCGCCTTATGTGCAGGCCATTGAAAACGCCCAGGTGGTGTACAAAACGGTTGAACTGGGCGCGCGTGGCTCTGCTGATGGTGTGGATGTTGTGGCCGTCAAAGGCTTGGCTGACAGCGCGGTGGTGCTGCGCGGCAATGTGGGCAGCCTGCGTGAGGGTACGCCCGTCAAATTCACAGCCATGACTGGATCGTCTGCAGCCGCATCCAGCGCAAAACTCTCCCCTTAAGCACAGCATGTGGTTCACCCAAGTCAGTCTTAAAAACCCGGTGTTCGCCACCATGATGATGCTGGCCATCGTCGTGCTGGGGCTTTTTTCTTATCAGCGGATGCAGGTTGACCAGTTTCCGAACATTGATTTGCCAGTCGTTGTGGTGACGGCTGATTACCCCGGCGCGTCGCCTGAAATTGTCGAGAGTGAAGTCACCAAAAAAATTGAAGAAGGTGTCAATTCGATCGCCGGTGTCAGCGCGCTGACCTCACGCAGCTACGAAGGCCAGTCGGTTGTCATCATTGAGTTTCAGTTGTATGTCAATGGCCGCAAGGCCGCTGAGGATGTGCGGGAAAAGATATCGGCGATTCGGCCCAATTTGCGTGCTGAAGTCAAAGAGCCGCGGGTGCTGCGCTTTGACCCGGCAAGCCGCGCCATTTGGTCGGTAGCTGTTCTGCCAGAAAACGCCGCCACAAAAATGTCTGCGGTTGAATTGACAAACTGGGCCGATCAGGTTTTGAAAAAACGATTGGAGAACGTGCGCGGTGCAGGCGCTGTCAACATCGTGGGCGGCACCAAGCGCGAGATCAATGTGTATTTGAATCCGCAGGCGATGGAATCCCTTGGCATCACGGCGGACCAGGTGGTCAACGCTGTGCGCAATGAAAACCAGGACTTGCCAATTGGCAGCATCCGCTCACTGGCGCAGGAGCGTGTGGTCAAAATCGACGCCCGCATGAAGCGGCCTGAAGACTTTGGCAAGATCATTGTGGCGCGCAAAAACAATGTGGCTGTGACCGTTGACCAGGTTGCCCGCATTGCCGATGGCGCGCAAGAGGTGGACAGCCTGGCGCTGTACAACGGCCAGCGCACGCTGCTGCTGACGGTACAAAAGGCGCAAGACGAAAACACCATTCAAGTGGTGGATGGGCTGAACAAGGCGATGCTGGAAATGAAAGCCGCGCTGCCGCCGGGCCTGAAGCTTGAGCTGGTGACCGACAGCTCGCGCCCGATTCGTGTCGCGGTTGAAAACGTGCGCCGCACGCTGATTGAAGGCGCACTGCTCACTGTGCTGATTGTGTTTTTGTTTTTGAACTCCTGGCGCTCCACGGTCATCACCGGGCTGACGCTGCCGATCTCCATCATTGGCACTTTTTTGTTCATGAACCTGTTTGGCTTCACCATCAACAACATCACGCTGATGGCTTTGTCGCTGTGCGTAGGATTGCTGATAGACGACGCGATTGTGGTGCGTGAAAACATTGTGCGGCATGTGCTGATGGGCAAAACGCCCTACCAGGCGTCAATGGACGGCACCAAAGAAATTGGCCTGGCGGTGCTGGCGACCACCTTCTCCATCGTCGCGGTGTTTTTGCCGGTGGGTTTTATGGGCGGCATCATCGGCAAGTTTTTTCACGAATTCGGCATCACCATCGTGGCTGCGGTGCTGATTTCGATGTTTGTGAGCTTCACGCTGGATCCGATGCTGTCGAGCATCTGGCACGACCCGGCCATTGAAGCGCATGGCAAACACGGCCCGCGTATCACGTTTTATGACAAAACCATAGGCCGCGTGACCGGCTGGTTTGACACCATGACCGAGCGCCTGAGCGAAGGCTACCAGAGCATTTTGCGCTGGGCCTTGATTCACAAAATCAAAACACTGCTGGTCGCACTGGCGGTATTTGTCACCAGTATTTTCATGGTGCCGCTGCTGGGCACCGAGTTTGTACCCAAGGCGGACTTTTCAGAAACCTCACTGAATTTTTATACGCCAGTTGGCTCGTCGCTAGAGGCCACGGAGGCCAAATCCAAACAGGTCGAAGCCATCGTGCGCGAGTTTCCTGAGGTGCGCTACACCCTGTCCACCCTCAACACTGGCAATGCACAAGGCAAAATTTACGCCAACGTGTATGTGCGGCTGGTTGACCGCAAGGCACGCAGCCGCAGTGTGGACCAGTTGTCAGGCGCGCTGCGCGAGCGGCTCAAGCAGGTGCCAGGCATCACCGTCACCCATGTGGGCCTGCTGGACGCTGTGGGCGGCAACAAGCAGGTGGAGTTTTCTCTCAAAGGCCCCGACCTGAAAGAGCTGGAGCGCTTGAGCCGCGTGGTGCAAGACAACATTCGCGGCATCCCTGGTCTGGTCGATCTGGACTCCAGCGTCAAGCAGGACAAGCCTGTCATTCAGGTCGATGTGCGGCGTGATGCCGCCAGTGATTTGGGCTTGTCGGTGTCCAGTATTGCCGCAGCACTGCGCACGCTGGTGGCGGGCCAGACGGTGGGCAACTGGCGCGCGCCTGACGACCAGACCTATGACGTGAATGTGCGGCTCAGCCCTGACGCACGCAACGCCCCGGCAGACCTGGAACGCCTGCCCTTCATGACCAGCAACACTGGCACCAATGCCGACGGCTCAACCCGCATCGTGCGCTTGAGCCAGGTGGCCAGCGTGACCGAGTCCACCGGGCCCAACCAGATCAACCGCCGCGACCTGGTGCGTGAAGTCGCGGTCAATGCCAACGTGTATGACCGCTCAGCGGGCGAGGTGTCTAACGACATCAAGACCGCGTTGAATAAAACACCTTTCCCGCCCGGCTACAGCTACCAGTTTGGCGGCTCAACCAAAAACATGGCCGAATCGTTTGGCTATGCTATCTCGGCTTTGATCATGGCCATCCTGTTCATCTACATGATTCTGGCCAGCCAGTTCAAAAGCTTTTTGCAGCCACTGGCACTCATGACCTCGCTGCCGCTGACGCTGATTGGTGTGGTGCTGGCACTGCTGTTGTTCCGTTCCACCCTGTCGATGTTTTCCATCATTGGCGTGGTGATGCTGATGGGGCTGGTGACCAAAAACGCGATTTTGCTGGTTGACTTTGCCATCAGGATGCGTGAAGAGGGCATGGAACGCAGCGAGGCCTTGCTGGTCGCGGCCAAAGTCCGGCTGCGCCCGATTTTGATGACCACACTGGCCATGATTTTTGGCATGATTCCGCTGGCTTTTGCACTGACTGAAGGCTCAGAGCAACGTGCGCCCATGGGCCAGGCCGTGATTGGCGGCGTCATCACGTCGTCTTTGCTGACACTGGTTGTTGTTCCCGTGACCTATTGCTTTATGGACGATCTGGCAGAGTGGTTCAAACGCAAGTTTGCATCCAAAACCAGCCAGTCCACATCACCTTCGTCTGACTAAAATTCAGTCAACTTTTCACTTTAACTCCTGACAACAAAATGAACTACGAACAAGCCCGTTTCAACATGATTGAGCAGCAAATCCGCCCCTGGGAGGTGCTGGACAGCCAGGTACTGGCGCTGCTGGCGGTCATCAAGCGTGAAGACTTTGTACCCACCGCCTACAAGGCGCTGGCTTTTGCCGACATGGAGATTCCACTCGCATCACCGCAGCAGCCCGGCCAGTGCATGCTGTCGCCCAAAGTCGAGGCACGCATCCTGCAAGACCTGGCACTGCAAAAGCATGAAAAAGTGCTGGAGATTGGCACCGGCTCCGGCTACATGGCGGCGCTGCTGGGCCACCGCGCGCAGCAGGTCGTCAGCCTGGAGATTGATGCGGCGCTGGCGCAAACGGCCAGAGGCAATCTGCAAAAAGCCGGCATTTACAACGCTGAAGTGCGCACCGCCAATGGCGCAAACGACCACCAAAACCATGACCTCTTTGATGTAATTGTGCTGAGTGGCTCAGTGGCTGAAGTGCCCGCCCGTTTGCTGGCGCTGCTCAAAGTCGGTGGCCGCTTGAGCGCGATTGTGGGGGACGAGCCCGTCATGCGCGCCACGCTGGTCACGCGCGTGGGTGACGCGGCCTGGCGTACCACGCAAGCCTGGGACACCGTTGCACCGCGCTTGCTTGGCTTTGCCGAGCCGTCCAAGTTCAGCTTTTAAACCTGCCCGCCCTGCACATGATCACCCAAGTCAGCCCCGCCCATTTCGCCGCCTGGCGCGACCAGGCCAGTACCCAGCCTGTGGTGCTGGACGTGCGCGAACCGTGGGAGTTGCAAACCGCGTCCGTCACGCCCGATGGTTTTACCCTGCTGCATGTACCCATGCAGAGCATCCCGGCGCGGATCGAAGAATTCAAAAGCAGCTACGGCAGCGACCAGCCGCTGGCCTGCCTGTGTCATCACGGCATACGCAGCCAGCAGGTCGCTAATTACCTCGCTAGCCAAGGTTTTACCGAGGTCGTCAATCTGCAAGGCGGCATTGCGGCGTGGGCGCAGCAGCTGGATGCCAGCATTGCGCAATATTGACCAGTATTGACCAGTATTGAAGTATTGAACCAGCGATCATTTATTCAGGACATGTATGAACCATCACATCAAACGCAATGCCAAACCCCTGGTCGCCGCAGTCGCTTCAGCTCTGCTGGCCATGAGCGCGCAGGCGCAAAACCTGGTCGAGCTGTATGACTCGGCACGCGCGTTTGATGCCGTTTACCAGTCAGCCAAGCTGCAATACGATGCCAACCTGGCACGCGCTGACCAGGCACGCGCTGGCATCTTGCCAACAGCGGGTTTGAATGTGGGCGCATCGCGCACCGCCTTTGACAACAACAACCCTGTCATAGACCGCAGCTTCAGCACCCAAAACGCCACACTCACCGCATCGCAGCCGCTGTACCGGCCCGCCAACTGGGCCACTTATGAGCAGGGCTTGAAGCAGGTGGATCTGGCCAAGGCGGTGCTGGACGCCGCCGATCAGGACTTGATCGTGCGCACCAGTCAGGCTTACTTTGATGTACTGGCCGCGCAGGACACGCTGGCCTTTGTCAAGGCGCAAAAAGCGGCTGTGGCAGAACAGTTGGCGTCTGCCAAGCGCAACTTTGAAGTCGGCACATCAACCATCACCGACTCGCGTGAAGCGCAGGCGCGGTTTGACTTGGTGACGGCGCAAGAAATATCTGCCGACAACGATTTGCGGGTAAAAAAACTCGCGCTTGACACACTGGTGGGCAAAACCAACGCACAGCCCAAAGGCCTGGTCGTGCCCGTTGCCTTGCCGCCGGTTGTGCCGCAAGATGTGAATGCCTGGGTTGACCAGTCGGCACTGGTCCACCCCAGCGTGCGGCAGGCTCAAAACGGCCTGGAGATTGCAGAACTTGAAGTCAACAAGGCCGAGGCCGGCCACAAGCCAACGCTGGATGTCAATGCCAGCTACAACGCCACCCGCAATCCGTCGGGTACAGCCCAAAGCGCGTTGAACAGCCGCAGCAACACCGCCACCATCGGCCTGGCCTTTAACCTGCCGCTGTTTGCAGGCTTTGCCACTCAAAACCGCATCAAAGAAACGCTGTCGCTCAAAGACAAAGCGCAAAGCGACCTGGAAGGCGCGCGGCGCAACGTGGCTTTGGCCACCCGCACCGCCTTTTTTGGCGTGCAGTCCGGCCAGGGTCAGGTCAAAGCGCTGGAGGCCGCCGAGCTGTCCAGCCAGAGCGCGCTGGACGCCAACAAGCTGGGCTACCAGGTCGGTGTGCGCATCAACATTGATGTGCTCAACTCGCAAAGCCAGTTGTTCCAGACCAAGCGCGACCTGGCGCAAGCGCGTTACAACGTGCTGCTGGGCAATCTGCGGCTGCGCCAGGCCAGTGGCACGCTCACCCCGACTGATTTGTTGATCATCAATTCGCTGCTGGCCAAGTAGACACGCTGCATGTTCCGCTCGCTTTATCTGCCCATCTGGTCATGGGGCGTGCCGCTGGCGGGCTGGGCGTTGATGGGTGGCATGTGGGCCGGCGGTGCAGGCGTATTTTTCACGATCCTTTTGACCATCGGCATGCTGGCTTGCGTGCTGGCAGCGGTGCATCATGCTGAAGTCATCGCCCATCGGCTGGGTGAGCCTTATGGCACGCTGGTGCTGGCAGTGGCTGTGACCATCATTGAAGTGGCGCTGATTGTTTCGCTGATGCTGTCTGGCGGGCCCGCCACCACAGCCTTGGCGCGCGACACGGTGTTTGCCGCCGTGATGATTATTTTGAACGGCATGGTTGGCCTGTGCCTGCTGGTGGGTGGCTCGCGCCATGGTGAACAAAGCTTTGGCCAGTATGGCGTCAGCGCCTCGCTGGCCACACTGGCCGCCATTGCCGTGCTGACGATGGTGCTGCCCAACTACACGACCAGCACACCCGGGCCGTACTACAACACGGCGCAACTGGCCTTTATTGCGGTGGTGTCGGTGGTGCTGTACGGCACGTTTGTGCTGGTGCAAACGGTGCGGCATCGTGATTATTTTCTGCCAGAAGACGCCACCACAGATGAAGACATGCATGCCGCGCCGCCAACCCATGGCGTGGCACTGGCCAGCCTTGGCCTGCTGCTGACCTGCCTGGGTGCCGTAGTGCTGCTGGCCAAAGCGCTGGCCCCAACCATTGAATCAGCCGTCAGTCAGGCGGGTGCGCCCAAAGCGGTGGTCGGTGTCATCATTGCCGCTGTGGTGCTGCTGCCTGAAGGCCTGGCCGCCCTGCGCACCGCGCGAGCCAACCGCCTGCAAACCAGCCTGAACCTGGCACTTGGCTCGGCTCTGGCCAGCATTGGCCTGACGATACCTGCGGTGGCGATGGTGTCGATTGCCACCGGCTGGACACTGACTTTGGGGCTGGACGCCAAATCGAGCATTTTGCTGATGCTGTCGCTGCTGGTGACCACGCTGTCGCTGGGCACGGGCCGCACCACCGTGTTGCAGGGCGTGGTGCATCTGGTGATATTTGCGACCTATCTTTTCACGACGGTGATTCCTTGAACGTTCGTTGAACCACAGCTCAAAAATAGCGAGATCAGTCACATCAAGTTACAACATGGCGTTCACAATGCCGCGTCTGCGAGAAAAACCGCACAGTCACCGTCCGCGATAAGTTGCCGTTTGTCACAAGCACGCACTAAAATCGTGCCATCTTCTTTTCAGCAACCGCACCGCACTGGTGATCAACAATGACAAAAACCACTTTTAAATCCAATGTCGCCACAGTCGCCCTGCTAGCCCTGTTTTGTGCGGCCTCCGCGCAAGCCCAGGTCACGGGCGCAGGCTCAACGCTGGTGCGCGAGCTGGTCGGTGGCTGGGCCACCCAATACGGGCCGGCGTCTGGCGGCGTGACTTATGAAGGCGGCGGTTCTTCAGCCGGTGTTTCGCGTGCGATTGAACAAAGCGTGGATTTCGGTGTCAGCGACGTGCCCATGACAGCCGCCGCCCTGCGCCAGGCGGGTTTACGCCAGATACCGCTGGCAGGCGCTGCAGTGGCTGTGATTGTGAATCTGCCGGAGCTTGGCACACAAGCCATCAAGCTGAATGGCGACATTCTGGCGGATATTTTTCAGGGCACGATCACCAACTGGAATCACGCACAAATCGCCGGCTCCAACCCGGGTGTCAAGCTGCCGAATCGCGCGATTGTGCCGGTCTGGCGGGCTGATGGTTCGGGCCAGTCGTATATTTTTTCAACCTATCTTTCGCGTGGCAATTCAAAATGGCGGCGTGTGGTGGGTTCAACCAACAACCTTAATTTAACGGCTGGCCGCAGCGCCAGGGGTGGTCAAGCTTTACTCGATGCCGTCAAGGCTACGCCAGGCGCTGTGGGTTACGAATCGTTGGGTGCAGCGCAAAAAGCCGGTTTGGGCATTGCTGAATTGCTCAACGGCTCTGGCAAAAGCGTTGCACCGAATGCCGCGTCCATTGCCGAGGCACTGGAGCGTGCCCAGTGGACCAAGGACTCGAATGCCGCTGACCTGGACGGCTCTGCCGGCCCCGGTGCATACCCCATGGCTGCTGTGCCGTATGCCCTGATCCCTGTGGCTGTCAAGGCAACCCGCAAGAGCGCTTTGCCGTTTATTCAGACGTCGGTCGCTCAGGGTGATGCGCTGGTCAAACAGGTGGGTTTCTTGCCGCTACCAGCCGTGGCAAAAACACAGGTCAGTGCGCTGCGCTAATTTAAAAATCTGGCAAGCGCGGTTGTAGTGCGCTTTGTTGCACCCTGATGGCTTGATGCAAAGGCCAACGCAGCTTGCGCCATGCGGTGTTGGGTTTCAGGCTCACTGACGCATTGAGCTGCCCAGCGCAAAGCAGCTTTCATATCAGCAACCCGTTGTGCAGCCCCTGCGGCTTCAGCCAAGTCAGCCGCTTCAGCAAAATTAAAGGTGTGCGGCCCCATCACCACCGGGCAGCCGCAGGCAGCGGCTTCAATCAGGTTTTGACCCCCGAGCTGTTCAAAACTGCCACCCAGCAAGGCCACATCGCTCAAGCCGTAATACAGCGGCATTTCGCCCAGCGTGTCGCCCAGCCAAACGTCAGCTCCTATGGCTTCATCGTTATCAAACGGGCTGCCTTGCCAGCTTGAGCGGCGTGACAGCGTTAAGCCATGCTGTACAACCAGCGCCGCTACATCGTTAAAGCGCTGCGGATGGCGCGGAACGATGAGGTATTTATTTGCTATTGATTCAGGAGCTGCTTGCGCCCGTATTTGTTGGGCTATGGCTATTATTTCCTTTAAAAACAGGGCTTCTTCACCGTCCCGGGAGCTGGCAAACAGGATCACGGGCTGGTCGATGGCCTTGCGCCATGATTTGCCCAGGGATTGCTGGCTTGCATTTGGTGCGGCATCAAACTTGAGGTTGCCAAAAACACCTGCCACATCGACGCCCAACTGGCGGTAGCGTTTGGCATCCGCCGCCGTTTGCGCGTACACGGCCGCCAAGGCAGCGTAGGCCGGGTAGGCCAGTGGCGACATGGTCAAAGCCTGTTGCAATGATTTGTCAGACAGTCGTCCGTTCACCAACACGATAGGTATGTTGCGCGCATTGGCGGCAGCTATAGCGCACGGCCAGACTTCAGTTTCCATCAGCAGCCCCAGGCGCGGCTTGAAGTGGTCAAAAAACCGCTCGACCACCACCCGTGTGTCCCACGGCTGCCAGACCTGCACGTCGCCGGGCTGCAGCAGCGCCCTGCCCTCAGCACGCCCCGTTGCTGTGCCGTGGGTGAGCAGGATGCGCAGCCCGGGGTACTGCACGCGCAATGCATTGATCAACACGCCAGCGGTGCGCGTCTCACCCAGCGACACGGCATGCACCCAGACCAGGCTGGACGACGTTTCACGCGGCTGGGTGTAGCGGCCAAACCGCTCGTTAACCGCCTCGCCGTAACCCGGCTCTTGCACCGCCCGTTGAGCCATTTTGCGGCGCAGCAGCGGCTGCGCCAGCCGCATCAGGCCTGAATACATGCCGAGAATGAAGCCACTCATGAAGATGCGCTCGCACAGGACTGCCAGGCTTGCCACACAGCATCAACAGTCGGGTGGCCTTCAGCAAACACACTGACCTGATGTGCGCAAGCCTGCGGGCCGGTGCGCCAGGCGGTGTCAAAGTTATAAATCTGCACATGCGGCAAACCGAGCGCCACAGCAATGTGGCTGACGCCGCTGTCAACGCCAATCGCGCCTGTACATTGACAGAGTTCATGCGTCAGTGCATCAAGCGGCAGCAATGGCAAAACCATGCTGCCGGGCAGTTGCGCTGCGATGGCCTGGCTGGTCGCCAGCTCTTTGGCGCTACCGTGAACCAATGTCACCTGTCGGCCACTGGCAGCCAGGCGCAGACCCAGTTCTACCCAGTTTTGCAGCGGCCAGGTTTTGTCATGCCGTGATGTACCGTGAATAAACGCTATATTTTCAGGAGCTGCTTGCGCCCGTATTGATTGGTCAAAAGGCCTTTTTGATGCATAAAACAGGCCAAAATCAGCCTCTTTTTGCACCCTGTAGCCCAAAGCACGCGCCGCCAGAAAACGGCCACGCTGCACTGCGTGGACATGCGGCTCAAGCGCAATCGCCACATCCGCCACCCAGCGGGTTGGCGCTTCATAGCCCGAGCCCTCGGTCTGATTCGCCATGGCGTAGCGCTTGCCGTGCTTAGTTACTTTGGCCAGGCGTGCAACAACGGCGGACTTGGTCAGACCCTGCAGGTCAATCACTGCGTCATAGCTTTGCGATTGCAAATCAGTTTTGAACGCTCGCCATTCGCTGCGGGTTTGCGCAGCCCAAAACGCCTTGCGCCAGCGCCGCAGCTCGCACGGGATGATGCGCTGGACGCCTTTGACTTGTGTCAGCAGTGGTGCAAAACTCTTTTCAACCACCCAGTCGATTTGCGCATCAGGCAGCGCCGTCAAAATGTCCTGCACCACGGGCAGCGTGTGAACAATGTCGCCGAGGGAGGAGAGTTTGACGAGGAGAATTTTCATGGATTTCGTGCGCAAACTAGACTCAAAACACGAGCTTCCAACGCAAAGGCGCTAAGGTGCAAAGGTCGCAAAGGTAAAACCATCAAACGAATCGAATAAAAAAAATCTTTGCGTACTTTGCTACTTTGCGACTTTGCGTTGGAAACTTTCCCCGCGTCATTTTGCCCATATCAATGCGCCGCAGCCGCAAAGCTCGCATCCGGCTTCACGCTCCTCAAAAGCGCCAGCATATCCGCCTCAATCCGATGCAGCGCCGCTTCAGTGTGCCCTTCAAACCGCAGGACCAGCACCGGCGTGGTGTTTGACGCGCGAATCAAACCGAAACCGTCTGGCCAATCAACGCGAACGCCGTCGATGTTGCTGATCACAGCAGGTGCAGCAAAGTTAGCGGTCTTGATCAAGGCTCCTACAACACTGTGCGGTTCGCCTTCCTTGCAAACCACATTCAATTCAGGCGTACTGAAACTAGTAGGCAAGGCATTGAGCACAGCGCTCGCATCAGCAGAGCGGCTCACAATCTCCAGCAGACGCGCGCCAGCATACGTGCCGTCGTCAAAACCATACCAGCGCTCTTTGAAGAAAATATGCCCACTCATCTCACCACCCAGGGGCGAGTTGATTTCTTTCATTTTGGCTTTGATGAGCGAGTGCCCGGTTTTGTACATCAGCGGCACGCCACCTGCGGCTTCAATTTCAGGCGCCAGGCGCTGCGAGCATTTCACGTCAAACAAAATCGTGCCGCCCGGCACGCGGCTCAGCACATCGCGGGCAAACAGCATCATCTGGCGGTCGGGGTAAATGTTCTGCCCATCCTGCGTGACGATACCCAGGCGGTCGCCGTCGCCGTCAAACGCCAAGCCCAGTTCAGCGCCTGTGGTTTTCAAAGCATCCATCAAATCGCGCAGGTTTTCAGGCTTGCTCGGGTCGGGGTGGTGGTTGGGAAAGTTGCCATCGACTTCACTGAAGAGTTCAATCACCTCGCAACCCAGCGCGCGGAAGATGGCCGGGGCAGATGCGCCCGCAATGCCGTTGCCGGAATCAATCACGATTTTCATAGTGCGGGCGAGTTGGATGCCTTCAACAATCCGGTCACGGTAAGCGCTTGAAACATCGACCTGCTTGATGCTTGCAGGTGTTGCTGCCAACACAGCGCTTTCAGTTTCCATCACTTGGCGCAGGCGCTGAATCTCATCGCCATAAATCGCCCGACCCGCCAACACCATTTTGAAACCGTTGTAGTCCCTCGGGTTGTGGCTGCCGGTGACCTGAATGCCCGATGTACACAGTGTGCTGGCCGCAAAGTACAGCATGGGTGTGGTGACCATGCCCATATCCAGCACCTCAACACCGCTGGCAGCCAGGCCGCGCATCAAGGCCGCTGCGAGTGAAGGCCCGCTCAAACGACCGTCACGCCCCACCGCCACCGTTTTTTCATTCTCGGCCAGTGCCGCCGCACCAAAAGCTCTGCCCAGTGCAAAAGCCACCTCGTCGTTGATGGTGGTGGGCGTGACGCCGCGTATGTCGTAGGCTTTGAAAATCGATGGGTTGAGTTGCATGGGGTGGGCGCAATCTGTGTCTGAACAAAGGCGTTGATTGTAGGTTGCGAGCGTGCGGGTGACATGTCCGAAAACGGCCAGTCAAAACCACCAGCACGGGTAAGATAAATGCCATGAAAGCGCACGATCTCTCCACGTCAGCCGATGCCTGCTACGCGGCCATGAAGGCGCGCGATGCCCGGTTTGACGGCTGCTTTTTTACCGGGGTCACATCGACGGGCATTTACTGCCGCCCGGTGTGCAGTGTCAAAGCACCCAAGCGCGAGAACTGCCGATTTTTTGGTCATGCGGCGCAGGCTGAAAGCGCCGGCTTTCGCCCCTGCCTGCGCTGCCGGCCTGAGCTGGCACCGCATTCGGTGGTGTGGTCGATTCAGGATGCGTCTTATATCCTGGCGCATCAGGCTGCACGACTTTTAGACGAACCGGAAAGCTGGGCAGACAGCTCACCTTCCGTCGAAAAGCTGGCGCTAAAACTCGGCATCTCAGACCGCCACTTGCGGCGTATTTTTGAAGCGCAGTTTGGCGTGTCGCCATTGCAATACCTGCAAACGCGCAGGCTGCTCACAGCCAAACAACTGCTGGCCGACACGCAACTGCCCATCACGCACATCGCGCTGATGAGCGGCTTTGCCAGTGTGCGGCGCTTTAACGCGGCGTTTGCAGCTCATTACAAACTGAACCCCACCCAGCTGCGCCGTGCTGCGCCAAAAGCGGACAGCACCCAAGGCATCACAGTGCGGCTGGGCTACAGGCCGCCGTATGACGTGGCGGCGATGCTGTCGTTCATGGACACAAGACGAATCAACACTATCGAATCTATAGCTGCTTGCGCCCATGAATATTGGGTCAGGCGCACATTTGGCATTGAAATAGCAGGCAAAAGGCATGCGGGCTGGCTGCAAATGCGTTTTGACGAGCCGCGCCACCAGTTGGTGTTGACGGTCAGCGAAACACTCCACGGCGTGTTACCACTGGTCATACGCCGGGTGCGCGCCGCGTTTGATCTGGACGCTGACCCGCAAGCCATCAACGCGGTGTTGCATCAAGACTTTCCTGCGGGTGACGGCTTGCGCGTGCCAGGCGCGCTCGATGGTTTTGAGCTGGCGGTGCGCGCTGTTCTGGGCCAGCAAATCACGGTGGCAGCGGCACGCACGCTGGCGCAGCGCCTGGTCGACAAGTTTGGTGAGCCGATAGCCACGCCGTGGCCCGAGCTGACGCGGCTCTTCCCCTCGCCCGCCATATTGGCGGCTGCCAGTGGTGACGAGTTGGGGCAGTTGGGCATCGTCAAACAGCGCCATGGGGCCATTGTTGGACTGGCCATAGCAGTGACGACTGGCTTGCAGTTGCACGGGGGTGCAGATGTGCAGGCTACCGTTGAAGCACTGAAAACCCTGCCCGGCATCGGCGACTGGACAGCCCAGTACATCGCCATGCGCGCGCTGCGCTGGCCAGATGCATTTGTGTCAGGCGATGTGGCGTTGCAGA
Organism: Polaromonas sp.; assembly: GCA_049653085.1. Lineage (GTDB taxonomy): Bacteria > Pseudomonadota > Gammaproteobacteria > Burkholderiales > Burkholderiaceae_C > Polaromonas. The sequence continues at coordinate 53,722 of JBASFP010000100.1, read as the reverse complement.
AAATTTTAGGGGTTCAAGGCTTGAAGAATCCAGCGCGGCTGGCTGAAGCGGCGTCCCTGCCCTGGAAGCCCTGGCGCAGCTATGCGGTCATCCGCACCTGGTCAGGTAAATGGCGTGGGGTAACGAAATAACGCTATTAAATAAGTAGCTGTTTGCGCCCGTATCCATTGGCCTGGAGGCCTAAAATGTATAAAGAAATCGCTCAAAAAGGCATTCAATCATGAAATTTCACCCTTCTATCGTTCAAACAGGCTTTCAAAGCCCGCTGGGCCTCATGACGCTGGCTGCCACTGACTCAGGGTTGGCGGGCGTGTGGTTTATCGGGCAGCGGCACTTGCCTGATGAGTTGGCTTCAGCGTCGAGCTGGCCAGTCAATGCAAAGCATCCCGTGCTGATCAAAACTGCAACGCAATTGACTGAATATTTTGCGGGTCAACGGCAGGTTTTTGACCTGCCCCTTGACCTGTCAGGCGGCACAGCTTTTCAGCAAAGCGTGTGGCAAGCGCTGCTGGCCATTGCGCCCGGCCAGACCAGCAGCTACGGCAACGTCAGCAAAACGATTGGCAATGCTGCGGCGGTGCGCGCGGTGGGTGCAGCCGTGGGACGCAACCCGATCAGCATCATCGTGCCCTGCCACCGCGTGCTGGGTGCAGACGGCTCATTGACAGGCTATGCTGGTGGGCTTGACCGTAAAACCGCGCTGCTTAAGCTTGAGCGCGCACTTAAAGAGAATCTGCTTTGACAACCGCTAAAAAAACCTGGCTGGCCGACTACCTGACGCTCGGCGCACTGTGGGGATCGTCTTTTTTATTCATGCGTTTTAGTGCCGTTGAATTTGGGGCCATGGCCACAGCCGCCGGGCGCGTGGCGATAGCCGCCGCGTTTTTGCTGCCGATTGTTCTCGTCAAAGGGCTGTTGCCCGAGTTGCGCCAACACTGGAGAAAAATTTTCTTCATGGGCATCTTCAACTCCGCCATTCCGTTTGCCTGCTTTGCGTATGCATTGCTGTCCATCACCACGGGTTTGTCGGCCATCCTGAACGCCACCGTGCCCATGTTTGGCGCATTGGTGGCGTGGGTCTGGCTGAAAGACAAACCCGCACTGTCGCGTGTTGTCGGTATTGCCATTGGTTTTACCGGTATTGCCCTTCTGGCATGGGACAAAGCCACCTTCAAACCCGATGCATCGGGCCTGGCACCCGGCTGGGCTGTGCTGGCCTGCCTGCTGGCCTGCCTGTGCTACGGCATTGCTGCCAGCTTTGCCAAAAAGTACATGGCAGGCATCAACCCGATGGTGACCGCCGCAGGCAGCCAGATCGGCGCAACGCTGGGGCTGGCGCTGCCTGCCATCTGGTTGTGGCCTGCCAGCAACCCCAGCACCACAGCCTGGCTGGCCTTGCTGGTGTTAGGCGTGGCATGCACGGGCATCGCCTACATCCTGTACTTCAGGCTGATTGAAAAAGCCGGCCCCCAGCGCACGCTGACGGTGACGTTTTTGATCCCGGTGTTTGCCGTGTTTTATGGCGCGGTCTTCTTGGCTGAAGTCGTCACACCGTGGATGCTGCTGTGCGCGGTGGTGATTGTGTGTGGAACTGCACTGGCGACGGGGTTGGTGAAGTTCAAACGCTAAAGCAGACCTGCTATCACGTTAATGCTGAGCGCAAGAATCAGCATATTAAAACCAAAAGCCAGCACGCTGTGGATCAGCGTGATGTGGCGCATCTCCCGCGACGTGACTTGCACGTCTGCCACCTGAGACGTCATGCCCACCACATGGGCGTAATACAAAAAGTCAAAATAATCGGGCGCCTGCCCACCGGGAAAGTTCAGCCCTGGGCCATCGGGCTCGCCCTGCTTTTCTTCAAAGTAATAACGGTGTGCATAGTGAAAAGCAAAAATCGTCTGAATAAAAAACCACGATGCGGCCAGCGCAGCTGCTGACAGCCCGATGTGCAGCACCTGTTCAATGCCAGACAGGTCACGGCTTTGCTGCATCAAAAGTGTGATGGCCACCACACAAGCGGCATTGGCCAATAGCAACACCAAAACAAGCACAACATTCGGCTCATCCTGCGCTTGCACCCGCTCACGGGTACGCTGAGCATCAAATGCCAAACACAGCCACCAAGCCAAACCCAGATAAACCACCAGCCCGGCGCACCAGGCCAGCAAAGCGCGAAACTCCCACCCCATGGGCAGCGGCACAGCGGCTACCGCCATAGCAGTCGCCAGGCCATATGCCAGCCGTTGCGGGCCCGTGGTTTCAGAAAAGTGTTTTTTCATGTGGATGATTGTGGGGCACAAGCATCAACACAAGAGCTCAAGCATCCCAAGGATTGAAAAGTGACACGCCTGTGTTTTTAAAGTCACGAAGGTTTCTGGTGGCGACAGAAAAGTGATTGACTTGCGCGATAGCAGCAATGGCGCAATCGGCAAAACTGATAGCCGCGCCTTGAGACTGCACTTTGGCATTGATCTGCGCAAATACGGCGGCGGCCTTGGCATCAAACTGCAAGATGCGCCCATCAAACAAAGGCATGATTTGACTGTCAAGCGCAGACTTGAGCGCTGTGCGCTTGCGGCCAGCAGGCATCAGCTCAATACCCGCCAGCAACTCTGCCAGGTTGATGGTGGTGATGTAAAGCGTTTGCGGGTCTTGCGCATCCAGCCATTTGAGAACCGCCGCATCAGGCTTGGGTTTTAAAGGTTCAGAGACGACGTTGGTGTCTAGAACGATCATTTGAAAACTGCAGCCTTAACGGGTGTTGCATCACGCGCAATTTTGATATCTGCGCCACCCAGGCTGCGGCCAATGGCTGCCAGCGCGGTACCCATGCCTTGCTTGGGACGAACAGCAGCTTCAAGAATGTAACGTATCTCAGCCTCCGTGCTGCGGCCATGCTGAACCGCACGCCGCTTAAGGGCGCGGTGCGTTTCTTCGGGTAGGTTTCTGACAGTGACGGCTGACATGTGCGATCTCCTTAGATTGACCATAATGATATCAAGTTAATAAATTGATAGCAAATTCACCATCTCACCCACAAAGCAAAAAGCCCTGTTACTCGTTGAGCAGCAGGGCTTTTAAACTGGCGGAGCGGACGGGACTCGAACCCGCGACCCCCGGCGTGACAGGCCGGAACCAAAACTCAATGTTGATGCGCCTTTCTGGGGGGATCAGTATTCCAATATTCTTTGATTTGGGTCTTCATTTTATGCGGGCTCCCGGATGTCTATTCCAAAGTTCCCGGCACCCAAACTTCAAATCTCCTCCGAGAAGTTGCCGACCATGTAGCGTCACCATTTCAAAGCCCAAGCATCAGCAAATTGAACAAAATGCAGCCAACGATGAGGGCGTAAAAATCCACGCCACGAAGGAAGATTGATGGCGGCTCAATTTATAAGGATAGAGGCGTTTTCCGCGAGAGAGGTAAACCGCATTTCAGCCGAAGCTAACCGTGAAGATGGATTTTGCAGCCATGTAAAGAAGCCAAAATCTCCAAAATGGTTGGTTGGTTGTGTTGAGGACGTGAAAATTGCAGTCGATGACTACATGGCCACTCTCACCCACATCACTTATAGAGGTGGCAAAAAGAGCCTTCGCAAGCGACGTTCCGATCACAGGTGTCTGTTGGGTGGAGTGACAAGTTGGCCCGTCCCCGTTGAGGATTTCGGAAAGCAAAATAGCACCGAAAAAAAACGCTTTCAGGATTGGGTATGGGCATCAAAATATTGGCTCGAAATCCGCTTTGGTGAGAATCTCAAAGGTATCGTTGCCCATGGGGACGAGGGCTATCTTCATCTTCACTTTTTTGTAGTCGGAGATGCAAACCAACTCCACCCTGGTCTGGCTGCCGAGTTTGTTGAAGGGGTTCGACTAAGCAGCCGGTCAGAAAAAGGTATTAGATATGTATCGGCTATGCAGACTTTCCTCGACGAAGCTCACGAGGCCGTAGGAATCAAATACGGTTTAAATCGGTCACTCGGTGGGAACTCGTTACCCAGAATCAAAGACCGCGCAACATATATGCGGGTACGTGCGTTGCAAAAGGAAATTGAGGTGCGAGGTATTGGCGACATGCATGACCGTTTAGATCAGTTAGTTGAAGAGACGGAAAGACCCCTCAGTTCCAGAATGGTCTTTTAGTGCTGACGAACATTTAGATTGACGCTTTCACCAACCGGTCGCCAACGCTAATGCACTCAGTACGGACGTCACCAGCTTCTGTAGACATAAATAAACTTCCAGTTTGAAGATGCTCGAACGCAAGCGGGCCCATTAGGTCAAGATGACTGTGCCTGCGCACTCGATTGTAAAAACCTTCTATGTAATCAAACACGTCTGACTTGGCCTCATGGCGGGCAGCATAGATGCGACGTTTTATTCGCTCTTTCTTCAAGTTACTAAAGAAGGACTCGGCAACTGAATTGTCCCAGCAGTTCCTTCGACGGCTCATGCTGGGCACCAGGTGGTTGTCTTTGCACCAGCGGTTGAACTCATCACTGCCAAACTGGCTGCCCTGGTCAGAATGAATCATCACCGGTGTTTTGGGACGCCTGCGCCACACTGACATCATCCATGTATCCAGCCCAATTCGGTGGCCATGGTGGACTGTATGGACCAGCCAACCACTGCGCGTGAGTACAGGTCAATCACCACTGGCAGATACAGCCAGCCTTCATGGGTGCGGATGTAGGTGATGTCCATGACCCAGACCTGGTCAGGCTGCGCGACTGTGAATTCCCGCTGCAAAAGGTGTGGCGTTGTGGTGGAAGGCATGCCTACCTTGTAGCGCGGTCGCTTGTAGCCGCGTACCGAACGCAGCTGAACTTGGCGCATAAGGCGTGCAACGCGCTTCTCGCCGCAGGCAATGTCGGCCTCGAGCAGGTCGCATTGAACGCGTGGGCTGCCGTAAATGCCTTGGGTGTTTTCAAAGGACTTTGTGATGTCAGCTATGAGCGATTCATCGGCAAGGGTACGAGCGCTCTTGGGGGTGGTCTTACAAGCGTAATGCCGCTGCGCTTAATACGCAAGACCCGGCACATGCTACTGAGGCGTAATTGGCCCTGGTGTGAAGCCATAAATGCTTACTTCACCCGGACAGTTTGGCAAAGTACGTTACGGCCTTTTTTAGGATGTCACGCTACTCGTTGGCCCTCTTCAAATCTGCATTGAGGCACGACACTTCGGCTTTGAGTTGGGCAGTATTCCCACTTCCGGGGCCCACTCTATCCTTTGCAAGGCGTACCCACAGGTACAGGTTTTTGTCGGACATGCCCAATCGCTTGCAACGTCAACGACTCCGTGACCAGGCTCGGTTACTTAACGTACCGCTTCAGCCTTGAATTCGGCTGGGTATCTCACTGTCTTCATAGCTATCACTCCAGTTCAATTTAGACCTTAAGAGGTGTCTATTGAAGCGGGTGACGTCCAATTTCACCAAAAAAACAACCAATCTTTGTCTGTTCCCATCCCTAAAAACTTCACTTAGTAGCGCTTTTCAATTTCCAAACAAACAAGCTTTGGAAAATGATCGTTTTCCTCATCGAACACAACTCGCCGATACTTCGCAGGAAAAACCAAAGGGCGTATCAACACCATGACGTTGAGACTCTTATGAGAGCAGATGCTCACCCACCAAACAGATGGGGATACCCCAAGGGGCAGGGACCCGCCGCGATTCAAATATAACGGGAAGCCATGAAATCAAGAGCTAATGGCTTAATTTTCGAAGCCATTCCAGCGCAGCCAAAAGCCTCAAAACGTGCTTTCACTATGCCGCGAGCCGCATTTTTTGCAGCCACCAGCGCCTTGCGCGGATCAAACTCGCTAGGCTGCTGAGCAAACACTCTTCGCATGGCACCGGTCATGGCCAGGCGGATGTCAGTATCAATGTTGATCTTGCGCACCCCCGTTTTGATGCCGCGTTGAATTTCCTCCACAGGTACGCCGTAGGTTTCTTTGATATCACCACCAAACTGGCGAATGATCTCTAGCCACTCTTGCGGCACGCTGCTGGAGCCATGCATCACCAAATGGGTGTTGGGGATTTGCGCATGAATAGCAGCGATGCGGTCCATCGCCAAAATATCGCCTGTAGGCTTGCGGGTGAACTTGTAAGCCCCGTGGCTGGTGCCAATGGCAATCGCTAACGCGTCAACCGCTGTTTTCTCCACAAAGTCTTTAGCTTGCACCGGGTCGGTCAACATCATGTCGTGGGTGAGTTTGCCTACCGCGCCAATGCCGTCTTCTTCGCCCGCGTCGCCCGTTTCCAGCGAACCCAGGCAACCCAGTTCGCCTTCGACTGATACGCCGATGGGGTGGGAGATCTCGCAGACTTTGCGGGTCACATCAACGTTGTACTCGTAGCTGGAGGGCGTCTTACCGTCCGCCATCAAGGAGCCGTCCATCATCACGCTGGTAAAGCCCGAGCGAATGGACTGCTGGCACACCGCAGCTGATGTACCGTGGTCTTGGTGTACCACCACCGGGATGTCGGGGTGTGACTCAACAGCGGCCAGCATCATGTGGCGCAGGTAGGCCTCACCCGCATACTTGCGCGCGCCTGCAGAGGCTTGCAGGATGACCGGGCTATTGGTCTCTTGTGCGGCCTCCATGATGGCGATGATCTGCTCCAAGTTGTTGACGTTAAAGGCGGGCACACCGTAGCTGTTTTCAGCGGCATGGTCTAGTACTTGACGAAGGGAAACAAAAGCCATGGTAATTCCTAAAGTTTAAAAATATGTGCGTAGACCAATAAAACTCAGCACAAAAATGCTGTGAACTTTATAGTTGTTCAAGAAGCTGAACGTTGTTGCAAAATTTCAAAGGCTGGCAGAGTTTTGCCTTCGAGCACCTCCAAAAAAGCACCACCTCCAGTAGAGATATAGCCCACCTTTTTCTCAATGTCATATTTGGCGATTGCCGCCAAGGTGTCGCCACCGCCCGCAATACTGAAGGCGCTGGACTGCGCTACAGCCATCGCGATAGCTTTGGTGCCGTTTTCAAACGCCGCAAATTCAAATACTCCTACAGGGCCGTTCCAGACGATGGTTCCTGCGGCTTTGAGCTGCTCGGCAAGCTTTTTAGCTGTCTCGGGGCCAATGTCCAGGATCAAATCATCATCAGCCACATCGGTAGCGGCCCTGACGGTAGCAACCGCATCCGCGCTGAAGGTTTTGGCAGTCACCACGTCGGTAGGTATCGGCACATCTGCGCCGCGCGCCTTCATGGCCTCAATCACCGCTTTGGCATCTGCCAACAGGCTAGGCTCGGCCAGACTTTTACCAATATTCAAACCTGCCGCCAACATGAAGGTATTGGCAATACCGCCACCCACAATCAGCTGATCTACGTTTTTAGCCAAGGCCTGCAAAATGTTTAACTTGCTGGAGACTTTGCTGCCCGCGACGATGGCTACCAAGGGGCGCTTGGGGTTGGCCAGCGCCTTGCTGATGGCATCCATCTCAGCGGCCAGCAGGGGCCCGGCACAGGCAATGGGTGCATACTGGGCAATGCCATAAGTACTGGCTTCAGCGCGGTGCGCAGTGCCAAAGGCATCATGTACAAACACATCGCACAGCGCAGCCAGTTTACGCGCGAGAGCTTCGTCGTTCTTTTTTTCGCCTACATTCAGGCGGCAGTTTTCCAGCATGACGATCTGCCCGGGCTGCACGGCAAAGCCGTCTGTCCAGTTTGCAAGTAACGTCACTTCGCGGCCCAGCAATTCACCCAAGCGCTTGGCCACGGGCGCCAAACTGTCTGCGGGTTTAAAAGCGCCTTCTGTAGGCCGCCCCAAATGGCTGGTCACCATCACCGCAGCGCCTGCATCCAGCGCCGTTTGTATGCACGGCAAACTGGCGCGGATACGCGTGTCTTCGGTGATGGCACCGTTGGCATCTTGCGGCACATTCAAGTCAGCGCGGATGAACACACGTTTACCGTTGACAAATCCATTCTTCACGACATCGGTAAATCGCAATACGTTCACAGCCTGGCTCCCACCACGCGCGCCATCTCTAGGCATTTATTGGAGTAACCCCATTCGTTGTCGTACCAAGCGACTACTTTCACAAATGTACCGTCCAGCGCCAGGCCAGCTTCGGCGTCAAACACACTGGTACACACCTCGCCCCGGAAGTCGGTAGCCACCACTTTGTCTTCGGTGTAGCCCAGCACACCCTTCATCGCGCCGTGACTTTGCGTCTTCATCTCGGCGCAAATATCCTGGTAGCTGGCTTCTTTGGTCAGCTCTACCGTCAAGTCCACCACCGACACGTCGCTGGTGGGCACGCGAAACGACATACCCGTGAGTTTTTTGTTCAATTCAGGAATCACCACGCCGACTGCTTTGGCAGCGCCGGTGCTGCTGGGGATGATGTTTTCTAAGATACCACGTCCACCACGCCAGTCCTTGTTGCTTGGACCGTCTACAGTTTTTTGCGTGGCAGTAGCCGCGTGGATGGTTGTCATCAGGCCGCGCTTGATACCCCATTTGTCGTTCAACACTTTCGCCACAGGTGCCAGTGCATTGGTAGTGCAGCTGGCGTTGCTGATGATCGCATCGCCTTTGTAGCTGGTGTGGTTCACGCCATACACAAACATCGGTGTATCGTCTTTACTAGGGGCAGAGATGATCACTTTTTTTGCGCCTGCAGCCAAGTGCTTTTCAGAACCCGCTTTGTCCAAAAACAGGCCTGTAGATTCGATCACCACATCAGCACCCACGTCGCGCCACTTCAGTGCCGCTGGGTCACGCTCCTGAGTCAGGCGAATTTTCTTGCCGTTGACCATCAGCATGTTGCCCTGCACCGATACCTCCCCTTTGAAGCGACCATGCACCGAGTCGTAGCTGAGCATGTAAGCCAAATAATCTGGCTCCAGCAAATCGTTGATGCCAACGATTTCAATATCGTCAAAGCTCTGAATTGCAGCGCGAAAAACGTTGCGGCCAATGCGGCCAAAGCCGTTGATACCTACCTTGATGGTCATGGGGAGTCCTGGTTAAAAAATGAAATCAGTGCGTCAAAATCTTGGTGGCATTGCTGTTGAGCTTAGGCGGCGTCTCAAAAGTATGAAAAGGTGCAGGTGACGGAACTTCCCACTCCAGGCCTTCCGCGCCGTTGCCGTCTGGGTCTTGCCAAGGGTTTTGTTTAGCCGCCTCGCCCTGTCCACGCATCATCGGCAACACAATGGCGACAAAGAAATACACCTGCGTCAGACCGAAACCAAAGCTGCCCAGGGAGGAGATCATGTTGAAGTCAGCAAACTGCATCGGGTAGTCTGCGTAGCGGCGCGGCATGCCTGCCAAGCCCAAGAAGTGCTGCGGGAAAAACGTGACGTTAAAGAAAATCATCGAAGCCCAAAAATGGATCTTTCCGCGTGTCTCGTTGTACATCACGCCTGTCCATTTAGGCGCCCAGTAGTACACCCCGGCAAACATGGCAAACAAAGAACCGGCCACCAAAACGTAGTGGAAGTGCGCCACCACGTAATAGGTGTCCTGCAGTTGCGTGTCAATTGGTGCGACCGACAAGATCACGCCCGTCAGGCCGCCAATGGTGAACACGAAGATAAAGCCGACAGCAAACAGCATGGGTGTCTCGAAGGTCATCGAACCCTTCCACATGGTCGCGATCCAGTTGAACACCTTCACGCCCGTGGGCACGGCAATCAGCATGGTCGAGTACATGAAAAACAGCTGACCAGTCACCGGCATGCCGGTGGTAAACATGTGGTGCGCCCAGACGACGAAGCTCAAAATCGCAATGGAGCCGGTGGCGTACACCATGGATGCATAGCCGAACAGGCGCTTGCGTGAAAACGCCGGAATAACGTGACTGATGATGCCGAAGGCCGGCAAGATCATGATGTAGACCTCTGGATGACCGAAGAACCAGAAAATGTGCTGGTACATGACTGGGTCACCACCGCCAGCGGGGTTGAAGAAGCTGGTGCCAAAGTGGCGGTCCGTCAGCGTCATGGTGATGGCACCTGCCAACACCGGCATCACCGCAATCAACAGGTAAGCAGTAATCAACCAGGTCCAGCAGAACATTGGCATTTTCATCAACGTCATGCCTGGAGCACGCATGTTCAAAATCGTCACGATGATGTTGATCGAACCCATAATGGACGATGCGCCCAGGATGTGCATGGCAAAAATACCAGCATCCATAGACGGCCCCATCTGCAAGGTCAACGGAGCGTATAGTGTCCAGCCCGCAGCGGGCGCACCGCCAGGCATGAAAAACGAACCAACCAGCATCAACGAAGCAGGAATCATCAACCAAAAGCTGAAATTGTTCATGCGGGCAAAAGCCATGTCAGCCGCGCCAATTTGCAGCGGAATCATCCAGTTGGCAAAGCCTACGAAGCCAGGCATGATCGCACCAAACACCATGATCAAGCCGTGCATGGTGGTGAGCTGGTTGAACAATTCGGGGTTGACCAACTGCAATCCGGGCTGAAACAACTCAGCGCGGATGATCATGGCCAATATGCCGCCGATGATCAGCATGGTGAAGCTGAACAGCAAGTACAGCGTACCAATATCTTTGTGGTTGGTGGCGTACACCCACCTGCGCCAGCCTAAAGGTGCGCCGTGATGATCGTCGTGATTATGGTGATCATCATGTGCGTGGTCATGCGGGTCTAGTACGGCACTCATCTCAGCTTCCTTCGTGTCTTGGCAAATGACGGGGTGGTCAGATACCTTGTAAATTTAAATGGGTAAGCAGCCTTGTTCGCAGTTTTATTTGCGTGCGGCTTGCAATTCGGCGGGCTGCACAATTTGTCCGGTCTTATTCGACCAGTTGTTCTTGGTGTAGCTGATCACAGCGGCCAAGTCGGTGTCGCTCAGCGCTTTCCACGCGGGCATCGCACCGTTGTTGGCACCGTTCAGCATGATGGTGATTTGTTTGCCATGGTCGGCATCCAGCACCACAGCCGATCCGTCCAGTGCCTTTATAGCGCCAGCACCTTTGCCGGTTGGCTGGTGGCAGGCAACGCAATTGGCTGCATAAACTTTTTCGCCGCGTGCTTTCAGGTCAGCCAGCACCCAGACTTTGGACGGGTCATCGGCTTTGGCAGCCATTTCCTTGTTTTTGCCGGCCACCCAGGCGCTGTAGTCAGCCGCTGAGACAACCTTCACGTGGATCGGCATGTAGGCGTGCTCTTTGCCGCACAGTTCCTGGCACTGGCCGTAGTAGTCACCCACTTTTTCGGCACGAAACCAGGTGTCGCGCACAAAGCCGGGAATCGCGTCCTGCTTGATGCCAAAGGCAGGCACAGCAAAAGCATGAATCACGTCGTTGGCCGTGGTGATGATGCGGATTTTCTTGCCAACAGGCACCACCATCGGGTTGTCAACTTTCAACAGGTAGTTGTCTACCAGTTCGCCAGGCTTGGGGCCGCCCGCGTTGGACATGACGCGGTGGGTGTTGTCGAGTGTTGACAGAAAGCCAATGCCTTCGCCTTCGCCCTTGACGTAGTCATAGCCCCATTTCCACTGCATGCCAGTGGTTTTGATCGTCACATCAGCGGCGGTGGTGTCTTTTTGCGCAACCAGCACCTTGGTAGCAGGCAAGGCCATGCCGATCACGATCAGGAAAGGCACGATCGTCCATGCAATTTCAACAGCGACAGACTCATGGAAATTGGCGGCTTTGTGGCCGACCGACTTGCGGTGTTTCCAGATGGAATAAAACATCACGGCAAACACGGCTACAAAAATCACCAGGCAGATGATCATCATGAACCAGTGCAGCCAGTGCTGCTCCTCGGCAATTTTGGTCACTGCGGGGTGCATGTTCAGCTGGCGAACCGCCGGGCCGCCGGGCAGGTCATTGACGGCTTGCGCTGCAGTAAATCCCATTGAGAGGCAGGCTGATACCCATTTGGAAAAGATGCGCGATACGGAAGGTGTGGACTTTATAAACATGCTATCTAAAACCGGAGGGTTCAACTGTTTTAATGGAGCCAGGAAGATGGCCAATATATGCAGCAATGTCCTGCATGTCTTTAGGTGTCAGACTGCCCGCCACAGTTGACATGACGGGGTTGTCTCTACCTACGACGCGTTTCCCTTTGGCCTGATAGGCCTTAAGAGCTGCGTAAAGATAGTCTGGATACTGGCCTGCAAGCTTGGGGGTATTGGTATCTATCGTTTTGTTGAAGTCTGCACCGTGGCAAGCAACGCAGCCGTTTTTTTCTGCCAGCGTTTTGCCATTCGCAATATCACCACCGATGGCTACGAAAGGCAGCGAAAGTCCGGATAGCAAGCTAAGAACATATTTTGAAATGGTCATTTTCCCAAGCTTTCGTAGTAAGCCGCAAGGTCTTGCATATCCTGCGGCGTCAATGACTGCGCTACTGCACGCATGGTGGGATGTTTTCGCTGGCCACTTTTATATGCATCCAGTGCATTAAGGAGTGCCCCTGCGTTTTGCCCTGCGATTTTTGGAACTCGATACACCTCTGGAAACGAGGCTTTATAGCCTGTAATGCCGTGACACCCTATGCACATGGATGCCTGCCTTTCTCCGCGCTTAACGTCACCACTAGGCGCTGTGGTTTGCGCTTGCGCAACTGTAACCACCAATACATAGGCAGCACCAAAGATGAGGTTCGATGGTATTTTCATATGCGCCTCTATAACCAATACACCAGGACATACAAGCCCAGCCACACCACATCCACGAAGTGCCAATACCATGCGGATCCTTCAAATGCAAAATGATTGGCCGCATTAAAGTGCCCCTTATGCAAACGCAGGGTGACAAACAGCAACATCAACATGCCGACAAAGACATGAAAACCGTGAAATCCTGTCAACATGTAAAAGGTTGACCCATACACCCCTGAAGAGAGTTTGAGGTTCATTGCACTGTAGGCATGAACGTATTCATAGCCTTGCACGACCAAGAACACGATACCCAGCAATACCGTTGCCCACATGAACAGCAGACTTTTAGTGCGCTGGCTTTTGAGCAAAGCGTGGTGAGCAACAGTGAGTGTTAAACCAGAGCTAAGCAAGAGAGCGGTATTGATGGTGGGCAACCAAAAGGGTGTCATCACCTGGAATGCCTCCACCGTGTCGGCCGGTGAAGCGGTTGCGCCATTCACGGCCGTGGGCCATACAGCTTTTATGTCAGGCCAAAGAAGTGCATTCTCAAAATTGGCCAGTTCAGGCACAGAATGCATCCTGGCCCACCAGAGTGCGGTGAAGAAAGCGCCAAAAAACATGACCTCGGAAAAGATAAACCAGCTCATACTCCAGCGGTAGGCCAAATCAATTTTTTTACCGTACAGCCCAGACTGACTTTCTGCAATGGCCTGACTAAACCATTGAAATAAGACGCTTAAAAATAGCACCATGCCAAATGTCACTGCCCACTTGCCCCATACGGCATCGTTAAGCCATTGGCTCGCTCCCAGGATGACGAAAAACAAACCTGTTGCAGCCACAGCAGGGTGACGTGAGGGCTGCGGCACAAAGTAGTGTGGTGGTGCTAAAGCGGTGTGGCTGTAGGCTGTCATTTTGGTATACGTGCCTTGGGGTTAACGTTTGATCAAATTAAATATCACGGAGCAATCTGCAATGACGCGGTCAGGATGACTATCTTCAATCTTGGCGCCCATGTTGTAACCGTAGGGCAGAGCCCAAACCTGCACGCCAGCATTTTTAGCAGTAGCAACGTCTATTGATGAGTCACCTACAAATAAGCAGTGGTCAAGTGCCACGCCAAACTGCTCCATGCAAGCCCAGATGCCGTTTGGTTTGGGTTTTTTAGTGGGCAAGCTGTCACCCGAGATGACTCTGTCAAAAGCATCTTGCAACCCATGTGCCTTCAATACAGTCTGCGTGTACTGCCCTTCCTTGTTAGTCACCACAGCGAGCTTGACGCATGCCTGACGCAGCGCCTGCAAGGTCTCACGCACATGCGGGTACAAGGTACTGCGCGTACCGCAGCGTTTTTGATAGTTGACGACAAACTCTGCTTCAATCAGTTTCAGGCTATCTGAGACGCGTACCGCAGCGTGATCAGTTTTACCCGTAAATGCCAAGGTCTGAATCAACAGTTCCCGCGTGCCATGACCAATCCAGTCGTCGACTTGTTTTTGTGTTACAGCTGGCAGGTCAAATCTGGCCAGTGTGTCTGACACTGCGTCAAATATTTCTGGCGCGGTTTCGATCAAAGTGCCGTCCAAATCGAACATCACAAGGTCAAAGGGAAAGGCTGATGTCATGTCAAATCCTGTCAGTTGTAGGCACGCACGATGGATTCGTTGGTTTTCTCAGCCGCCATGTGGGTTGCTATATGCGCCAAGGTCTTTGCCGCTTCCACAACTCGCTGGGTTGAAATACCGAAATGCTGGTAGAGATCTTTGGCGGGCGCAGATTCGCCAAACGAGTCAATGCCAATCACTACTCCTGAACGCCCAACGTATTTGCGCCAAAAATCAGGGTGCGCAGCCTCAATTGCAATGGCAGGCAGCGATTGGGGAATCACCAGGTTTTGATAGGCTTCCGTCTGCCTGTCGAACACATTGGTACACGGCATGGATACCACCCGCGCTGCAATGCCTGCACTGGCCAGCAAAGCCTGTGCCTCAATTGCCATGTGTAATTCAGAACCGGTACCAATGATGACGACTTGCGGGTTGTCTATATCGCTCAAGATATAGCCACCTTTTCGGATGGCATCTACCATCTTGGGGTCTGCAACCAGCTGCGGCAGATTCTGCCGGGACAAAGCCAGCGCGCTAGGCCCGTTGTTGCGCTCTACCGCGCAAGCCCAAGCTACTGCAGTCTCCAAGCTATCCGCCGGACGCCAAACGTCCAGCCCCGGAATGATACGTAGGCTTGGCACGTGCTCCACGCTTTGATGGGTAGGTCCGTCTTCGCCCAGGCCAATCGAATCGTGGGTGAACACATGGATAACACGCCGCTTCATCAGCGCAGCCATGCGAATGGCATTGCGTGAATAATCGCTGAAGGTCAAGAACGTACCACCGTAGGGTATGTAGCCACCATGCAAGGCCATGCCATTCATGATTGCGGCCATCCCAAACTCGCGCACCCCGTATGACAGATGATTGCCCCAAGTGTCGCGACCCGCCTTGGTGCAACCCTTGAAGTTAGTCAGGTTAGAGCCCGTCAGGTCAGCACTACCACCGAAAAATTCAGGAAGCAATGGTGCCAGCGCATCCAGCGCGTTCTGACTGGCTTTGCGTGTGGCAACGACATCAGGTTTGGCGGCAATAGCCTTGAACACACCCGCCAAGCGTTCGCGGTAATCAGCCCCCAAGTCACCATGAACACGGCGCTCCAACTCGGCGGCATCGTCAGGGTAATGGGTGCGGTAAGCTTCAAATTTTTCACGCCATGCGCGTTCAGCTTTCGAGCCACGCTCTCGCGCATCCCATGCAGCTGTAATGTCTGGTGGAATCACAAACGGCGCGTGTGTCCAATCCAGGGCATCGCGGGTGGCCTGTACTTCGGCAGCGCCCAGTGCAGCGCCATGGACATCATGCGTTCCCGCCTTATTGGGCGAGCCCTGGCCGATCACCGTCTTGCAACAGATCATCGTGGGGCGCCCTTTTGGATCGTAGGCCTGTGTACGCGCCTGTGAAATAGCGGCATTAACAGCGCTGGCATCGTGGCCGTCCACATTGGCTATAACGTTCCAGCCATAAGACTCAAAACGCTGAGGCGTGTCATCGGTAAACCAGCCCTCTACATGGCCGTCAATCGAGATACCGTTATCGTCATACAGCGCTATTAGTTTGGACAGTCGCATGGTGCCCGCAAATGAACAGGCCTCGTGGCTGATGCCTTCCATCAAGCAACCATCGCCCAGGAACACATAGGTAAAGTGGTCCACCACATTATGGGTTTGCCCGTCTTCGCAGCGGTTAAATTCAGTAGCCAACAGCTTTTCAGCTAGGGCCATGCCTACTCCATTGCTCAGCCCCTGCCCCAATGGGCCAGTCGTCGTCTCTACCCCAGGGGTGACATCCACCTCCGGGTGGCCAGGCGTTTTGCTGTGCAGTTGCCTAAAGGCCTGAAGCTCTTTCATGGGCAAGTCGTAGCCCGTCAGGTGCAGCAACGCATAGATCAACATCGAGCCGTGGCCGTTAGACAGCACAAAGCGGTCACGATCCATCCATTGCGGATTAGCAGGGTTGTGTTTGAGGTGGCGGTTCCATACCACCTCGGCAATCTCTGCCATGCCCATGGGCGCACCAGGGTGGCCCGACTTGGCTTTTTCAACGGCATCTACGGCGAGCATGCGGACGGCATTGGCCATTTGCTGGCTCATATCTTTGGTATCAGTGGTCATGTGGTTTGCCATTCAAATCAATTACTTGCAATGGCGCGCTTGCGCCGTTCCATCATTCGCCAGATGAATGGCGTGAAAATCAGTTGCATCGCCAGTTCCATCTTGCCGCCAGGTACAACGATGGTGTTAGCGCGCGACATGAAGGAGTCGTTGATCATGTTCAACAGGTACTGAAAATCTATTCCTTTGGGTTTGGCAAATCGGATCACCACCATGCTCTCGTCGGGCGAAGGAATGTCACGCGAGATAAAGGGATTAGATGTGTCCACCATCGGTACGCGCTGGAAGTTCACATGGGTGTGGGCAAACTGCGGGCAAATGTAATTCACATAGTCAGGCATACGCCGCAAAATAGTGTCGGTCACAGCCTCGGCGCTATAACCACGCTGGTTCTTATCGCGATAGAGCTTTTGGATCCACTCCAGGTTGATGACTGGCACCACACCAATCAACAGGTCAGGATGTTGGGCAATGTTGATTTCAGGGGTGATGACACCTCCATGCAGACCTTCGTAAAAAAGCAAATCTGAATCTTTGGGGAGACTCTCCCAAGGCGTGAATGTGCCCGGTTCTTGTTTGTAGGGCTCAGCTTCTTGCGCGTTGTGCAAATACTTGCGGCGCTGGCCACTACCCGTGTTGGCGTAGTCGCGGAACAGTGCCGCAATTTCAGGGAATAGATTGTTCGCCTCACCAAAATGGCTGAAATGCTGGTCACCCTGCTTCTCGGCTTCTGCTGCGCGCAGCTTCATCTCTTTGCGGTCATAGCGGTGAAAACTGTCACCTTCGATCAGCGCTGCATTCACGTTTTCACGGCGAAAGATATTTTCAAATGTTTTGGTAACCGATGAGGTACCCGCACCGGACGAACCAGTGATGGCAATGATGGGGTGACGTTCTGACATGGGATATGCCTCGGGTAGTTAAATTCTTGATTAAAAAGGCCTGCAGCCAAATTTAATATTGCAAATGCAGCTATTAAATATGTAGCAGAAAAAACTTGTCACTCTAGTTACGGAACAAACTTCGCTCAACAAACAACGGGTTACCGGACTCGGCACCAGACGGCTCGGCGTGATAGCGCTCAATCCGCTCCACCTCATTGCGCGAACCAAATACCAAACCTATGCGCTGATGCAAAGACGTAGGCTTCACAGATAGCATCGGTTTTTCGCCTGTGGACGCACGCCCCCCGGCCTGCTCCATGATCATGCCAATCGGATTAGCCTCGTACAGCAAGCGCAGGCGACCGGGTTTGGTCACGTCCTTGGTATCGCGTGGATACAAAAATACGCCGCCACGCATCAAAATGCGGTGCGCCTCGGCAACCATGCTGGCAATCCAGCGCATGTTGAAATCTTTGCCGCGCGCTCCGGTCTTACCTGCCATGCATTCATCAACATAGCGCTTGACTGGTGCTTCCCAAAAGCGGCTATTAGAGGCATTAATGGCAAACTCTTGGGTTGTTGGCGGAATCTGCATCATTGGGTGGGTCAACATAAATTCGCCCAGTGTGGGGTCCAGCGTGAAACCATTCACACCATTACCCACAGTCAGCACTAGCATGGTGGTGGGACCATACAGCGCATAGCCAGCCGCTACTTGCGTGCTACCCGCTTGCAAAAAGTCAGCCTCGCACACATCGCGCTGCTGATCGCGCGCAGCAGCTTCCAAGTCCTCGGGTACGCGCAGCACCGAGAAGATACTGCCCACTGACACGTTCACGTCAATGTTGCTGGAGCCATCCAGCGGATCAAACACCAGTAGGTACTTGCCGCGCTGGTGCTTGGTAGGGATCTGGTAGGGCAAGTCCATCTCCTCCGAGGCCATGCCTGCCAGGTTGCCCGCCCATTCGGTACGTTGGATGAACACGTCATTGCTCAGCACGTCTAGCTTCTTTTGTGTCTCCCCCTGCACATTGACAGAACCACCGGCTTCTGAAGCATGGTTTCCCATCACGCCACCCAACTCTCCTAACGCCACAGCGCGGGCGATCTCTTTGCAGGCTAACGCGACATCCAAAATCAAGGCATTGAAGTCCCCGCCCGCAGTTGGGAAGCGGCGACGTTCCTCGATGAGGAATTGCGTCAAAGTGGAGCGTTGGAGTAGCAGCATGGAAAGACCTTCAAAGGATTCAAAAAAGGGTAGCTAGACTCAGTTGGCAGCAGCGTGGCTGCGGAGCTCACGCATCACATCGTGATAGCCGCCTTCGGCGTCAGGCGCACTAAACACGGCGCTACCCGCCACACAGGTGTCAGCTCCTGCGCGCACAATCTCGGCAATGTTGTCGATCTTCACGCCGCCATCGACCTCCAGCCAAATGGGCTGTCCACCCTTGGCGATGTGCGCATGGATGCGTTGGCGAACGGAGCGTAGTTTGCCCAGGGTGCTTGGGATGAATTTTTGTCCGCCGAAACCAGGGTTCACGCTCATCAGCAAAATGATGTCGAGCTTATCCATCACATGGTCTAGCCACTCCAAGGACGTGGCGGGGTTGAGCACCAGCCCAGCCTTGCAACCGTGCTCTTTGATGATTTGCAGGGTGCGATCAACATGGCGCGATGCCTCGGGGTGAAAGGTGATGATATTTGCGCCCGCTTTGGCAAAGAGCGGGATTAACGCATCGACTGGTTCGACCATCAAATGCACGTCAATGGGAATCTGTACATGCGGGCGAATCGCCTCGCACACCAGCGGGCCGATGGTCAGGTTCGGCACGTAGTGGTTGTCCATCACATCAAAATGCACCAGATCAGCCCCGGCTGCTTCAATCGCACGCACTTCCTCGCCTAAGCGTGAAAAATCTGCCGACAAAATGGAGGGGGCGATACGGATAGGGGTGGTCATGGAGCGTAATATTGAGTTATGGACGATAGATTTTTTTGGTTAGCGCGGTAGCATGTAATGCAGTAAGTTGCGCCAAGCTGGTTTGCGCCAAACTGGGCAGGACACACAAGGCGCCCGAAAAATCATGATGCTCGGTAAAATTATTGATGGTGATCACAGTTGCCAGTTTTGCTGCCAAGGCCGCCTTCAGGCCATTGGCTGAGTCTTCTATTGCTATGCATGCGCCCGCTGGCAGACCGAGTCGAGCCAACGTTTGGATGTATGCCTGCGGGTGTGGTTTTTTTTGTGGTGCGGTGGACGCATCTTCGATCACCAAAAAGTAATCCGACCAAGTCAGCCCTATGGCCTGGCGCATCAAGGCAGAGACATTGACTTTTGACGTCGTGGTGGCAATCGCCAAACGGATATCTGCTTTAAGTGCTTGCTCAATCAGCGTCAGCACACCTGGTCGTAGCTGCACAACACCCTCAGCTACCATCCGTTCGTAGGCAGCAGTTTTTTGGTCATGGATACGCTGTACCGTGTCCGAAAAAGCACCACTACCAATACTCTTTAAGTCCGGCTGAATTTGCCTCCAGTAGTGGGAAATGCGCTCTTTACCACCAGAGACTTCCAGTAGCTTGGTGTAGACGGCGGTGTCCCACTGCCAATCTAAATTTTCATGCTGGAATGCTTCGTTAAAAGCGGCCAGATGAGCAAACTCGGTCTCTGCAAGCGTGCCGTCCACATCAAAAATTATGGCTTGCAATGGTACAGTTTGGCTCATGCTATTGTCCTGAAGTGCTTTGAAAAACGCGGCTGGCGCGGATGTCTTGCGCCTCGATGGTTGTTAAGTCATCTACCGTCAACTGCCGTTCTGGGCTGGCAAACAAACGACTGGCTTGGCGTAGCCGCACTCGGTCAAGTGCGTTGCGTACACTGCGGGCGTTGGCAAAATGGGGCTGCGTAATTCGCAATGCCATGTACTCTTCAAATGCTTGAGCAGCGCCTTCGCCAAAGCGGTAGTTTTGAATGCCCAGCATCTTTTGCGATATCTGCATCAGCTCGCCCACGGAATAGTCAGGAAAATCAATATGGTGAGCCACGCGTGAACTCATACCAGGATTGCTCTTGAAGAAGGTATCCATGCGGTCTTTGTAACCTGCCAAGATCACCACCAAGTCGTCGCGCTGGTTTTCCATGACCTGCAACAAAATTTCAATTGCCTCTTGTCCGTAGTCGCGCTCGTTTTCTGGCTTGTACAGGTAGTAAGCTTCGTCAATAAACAGTACGCCACCCATGGCTTTTTTCAACACCTCTTTTGTTTTTGGCGCTGTGTGACCGATGTATTGGCCGACCAAATCATCGCGGGTTACAGCCACCAAATGGCCTTTACGTACGTAGCCTAAGCGGTACAAAATTTGCGCCATTCGCATGGCCACTGTGGTTTTTCCTGTGCCTGGATTACCGGTAAAGCACATATGTAATGAGGGTGCTTGCGCGGCTAACCCCAAATTCAAACGCAGCTTATCAATGACCAACAATGCCGCAATATCTCGAATGCGCGACTTGACCGGCACGAGGCCAATCAAGTCGTCACCCAGTTCTTTGAGCACTGGCTCCACTTGTGAATGTGCCAACATCTGGGCTACCGTACGCGCAGCACTGAGCGCGCTGACTTGGGCATCTGACTCATCGGTTGTGACAACTGCCAGAACCGAGCCAGGGATGGTGTAATTTGGTGCATTCATGGTGAAATAAACTGTTGGCAATGAAAGGCTTCGTGGACGGTGCTTTTTAAAAGCGTTCGCCTTCTGGCTTGTTAGCCCCATAGCCGCGCGTGGTGTAGCGCAGACTTCGTCCGTTGACTTCTTGGCGCTCCAGCATGAAGCCAGGTTCATACTTGGGACGGTTAACGATCATGCTCATGGTGATTGACTCGATATTCCGGGTCGAATCAAAGGCCATAAGGCGGATGTAGTGATGCGGGAAAGCTTTACGGCAGCCCTTCAGTTCCATCAGCACGCCAGCTGCATCCTGTAGGTCGAACATGGGCATGCCATACATTTCCCAGTAGGTATTGCGTGGGTGCGGATCGTCGGTGTACTCAACACTCCAGGCGTAGCCTTTCGTCAAGCCGTATTCAATCTGAAGCGTGATTTCTGCGTCCGTCAAATCGGGCAGAAAGCTGAACTGGCCTTGCGTTAAACGGCCGATAGGGTTGGTCATCATGGTGTAGTTCTCCTGTTCGTTTGCTTAGTTGGAAACCGCCGGGGTTTCAACGTAGTCACTGCTGTCAGTGGATGCATAGTTAAAGCTGATATCACCCCAAGTGTCTAGCGCTGCTTTGAGCGGGCCACAGGTTTGTGCGGCTTTCCTCAAAATCTCTGGGCCCTCGTTCTTGATGTCTTTGCCTTCGTTACGCGCCTTGACCATTGACTCCAATGCCACGCGGTTAGCTACCGCGCCTGCTTGGATACCCTGTGGGTGGCCAATGGTGCCGCCGCCAAACTGTAAGATCACGTCGTCGCCAAACAAGTCCAGCAATTGGTGCATCTGGCCTGCATGGATACCGCCGGATGCCACGGGCATGACCTTCTTCATATCTGCCCAGTCTTGATCGAAATACAGACCGCGCGGTAAATCCATCTTGGTGTAGCTATCGCGGCACACGTTGTAATAACCCTGCACAGTCAACGGGTCACCTTCCAGCTTGCCCACGGCGGTGCCCGTATGCAGGTGGTCTACACCTGCAAGGCGCAACCACTTGGCCATCACGCGAAAGCTCACGCCATGGTTTTTCTGTCGGGTGTAGGTACCGTGGCCAGCGCGGTGCATGTGGACGATCATGTCGTTCTTGCGCGCCCAATTGGCCATACTTTGAATCGCTGACCAGCCAATCACCAAGTCCAGCATGATGACAATCGAGCCTAACTCTTTGGCGAACTCGGCGCGCTCATAAATGTCTTCCATGGTCGCGCCAGTCACGTTCAGGTAGGAGCCTTTGACCTCACCTGTTACTGCCTGCGCCTTGTTCACACCGTCCATCACATATAGGAAGCGGTCGCGCCAGTGCATGAAAGGCTGCGAGTTGATGTTCTCATCGTCCTTCATAAAGTCCAGACCGCCTCTGAGGCCTTCGTAAATTACGCGGCCATAGTTGCGGGCAGACAAACCAAGCTTTGGCTTGGTAGTAGCACCCAAAAGAGGACGACCAAACTTGTCCAAGCGTTCGCGCTCCACCACCAAGCCTGTTGGCGGGCCTTTGAAGGTTTTGATGTAAGCCACTGGCAGGCGGATGTCTTCAAGACGTGCCGCCTTTAACGGTTTGAAGCTAAACACATTGCCAATCAATGAGGCCGTCATGTTAGAAATCGAACCCTCTTCGAACAAAATCAGGTCGTAAGCCACATACGCAAAGTATTGGCCCGGATTGTTGGGTACAGGAATAACTTTGAAAGCTTTGGCTCGGTAGCTATCACAAGCCGTCAGGCGGTCAGTCCACACGACCGTCCAAGTAGCGGTAGATGACTCACCAGCAACAGCAGCTGCCGCCTCTTCTGCATCCACGCCATCTTGCGGCGTAATACGAAACAGGCAAATGGTGTCTGTGTCTTTAGGTACGTAGTCGGGCATCCAGTAGCCCATTTGCTTGTATTTAAGAACGCCTGCGCTATACCGCGTTTTGGCGTCCGTAATTTGTCCTGTATCACTCATTTGCACTCCAGTCATGGTTAGTTAGCGGGGATACAGGAACTATAAGAAAATAATTAAATAAGATATATTCAATACTTATGTGGTTTGAGTTAAGGTTTTACTGAATGAAAAATGCAACTTTCAGGCAGTTGCGGGTGTTTAACGAGGTAGCCAAGCATTTGAGCTTTGCGAAAGCTGCTCAAAGCCTGCACCTCACGCCGCCCGCTATCACCATGCAAATCAAGGAGCTCGAAAGCCATATTGGCCTACCGCTTTTTGACCGTACAGGCAAAAAAGTCAGCCTCACCACCACCGGCGAATACATGCTGGTCTATGTGCGAAAAATACTGGCCACACTCAAAGATGCCGAAGATGCCACCGCTCGCCTACAAAAATTGGAGCTTGGTTCTCTGACCATTGGGATGGTCAGCACAGCCAAATATTTTCTGCCGCACATGCTTGCCGAGTTCAAACGCGAACATCCTGGCATTGAAGTGAAATTGGTGGTGGGTAACCGCCAGCAACTGGTAAATTTGCTGGACCACAGTGAGGTAGATATTGCTGTTATGGGGCGTCCGCCAGAGAAAATGGCGACCCGTGCTGAGCCGTTTGCGGCGCATCCACATGTGTTTATTGCCGCGCCGGATCATAAGTTGGCAAATCAAGTACAAGTCAGCGCGTCTAGCCTAATGAAAGAGCCGTTTATTAGCCGTGAACAAGGGTCTGGTACGCGAACCGCACTTGAGAAGTTTTTGCAACTCCAGACTTTTGAACTCAATGTTGCCATGGAGACAGACAGCAACGAAACCATCAAACAAGCAGTGATGGCGGGTATGGGCATCAGCTTTCTGTCATTGCACACCATTGGTCTGGAACTGGATCACCAGTTGCTCAAAGTGATACCTGTTGAGGGCACGCCGGTGGTACGCAAATGGAACTGCGTGCATACCTTGTCCAAAATGCTGTCGCCAGCGGCCGAGTCATTTCGTTACTTCATCCTTGAGAGGGGTGAGGCGGCTTTAGCCAAGCAGTTCTTGCGACATTGGGAGCCTTCTTTCAAAAATGGAAAGTGATACTAAAAAACATAAGAGCATAATTAAAAACTTATGTATATCCAACAAAGATAGCCTAAATGCGCCCACTACGAGTTGTTTCTATCCTGTAGCCAACAGATTTTCGCATTTACAACCTTGAGGACCTTGTGCATTCATCGACCATTGCATTATTCAAAGAAACCATACGCTCCGGCACCATCGCTTCCTTGGTGATGATGCCAGTCGGTTTCATCTTCAAGTTTTTTGGCTTGCGAGTTGGTCACTACGGCCCCAAAGTAGCTGACCTGCTATTTGGCAGCAACGATCCATTTCTGCTCTTTGCGCAGCACCTAGTGATCGGGTGGCTGTCAACGCTGCCATTGGTGTGGCTACTGGTGCAAAACCCATTGCGCACTTGGTCACGTTTTAGTGTCGTAGGAGCGGGTGCTGTATACGGGGCGGCTTATTATGTTGTCGTCAATTCACTGACCTTGCCGTTGCTGTTTGGGGACACCTTACCTTGGACCTTGGGTGTCGCAGTAATCGCCCCAAGCTTGGTCGTACACTTTATATTCGGTATTTCTATTGCGCTTACAACTAAAAAATATTAGCCATGAATAAATCTAGATTGTTGACCATTGCTTGCGCTTTAGCGACCACTCCGTTGCTTTTTGCGCAGCCTGCAAAAAGTCCCCCTGTAGAGTTTCAAACCACATTGTGGGCATCGAGCTGTATGACTTGCCACGGCACCGATGGCAAGGCTGAAGGTGTTGGGATGACCATCAACGGGCGCAAGTATGAAGACCTTTACACGACATTAATTGCATACAAAGCGGGGCAAAGAACCGGTACTGTCATGCATCATATTGTTCGAGGCTATAGCGACGATCAGCTCAAACAAATTGCCCAGTACTTCTCTCAACTCAAGTGAGTTTGTCATGACCTTATCACGCCGTAAATTGCTTCAGGTAGGTACCACAGCATTGGTCGTCCATCCGTTTCTATCCCTCGCTCAGGCGGGACAAAGCATTGTGATTATTGGTGGAGGTTTTGGCGGTGCTACGGCAGCAAAATACCTCAAGCGCTTTAATCCGGCGCTACGCGTGACGTTGATAGAGCCCAACGCAGAATTTGTCATGTGTCCTTTGAGCAACCGAGTCATATACGGCGGCATGAGCTTGCGGGATATCAGCCGCCCTTACGACCGCTTTGTGGCGAAATACGACATTAGGTGGATACGCGCGATGGCGGACGATATTGACCCTGATCGCAAAGAAGTGAGGGTAGGTAAAGAGCGCATAAGCTACGACCGTTTGATCGTTTCCCCCGGTGTTGATTACAACTACGAAGGCATTGGCGGCATGTCTACAGCGCAAGCGCAAAGCCTGGTTCCACATGCCTGGAAAGCTGGAGAGCAAACACAAACCCTTCGAGACATGCTCTTTGGAATGCCGCAAGGTGGCACGGTCGCCATACATATTCCAAAAGTTCCTTACCGTTGCCCACCCGGGCCCTATGAGCGTGCAAGCTTGATTGCTCACTATTTGCAAACACGCAATCCCAAAGGTAAGGTTTTTGTGTTTGACAGCAACCCAGAAATTCAGGCTAAAAAAGGCTTATTTGAAACCTATTGGAAAAATAAATATACCGGCCTGCTTGAATACGTTCCAAACGCCGAAGTAGAAACTGTAAATGCTACGGAACGCACCATCGAATTCAAAGTGCACGGTAAACAAAAAGTCAATGTACTGAATTTCATTCCGCCACAACGTGCTGGAGCTATCGCTCGGCGAGCTGGTCTAGCAAATGTCGCGGATAGATGGTGCGCGGTAGATTTTCTGACATACGAATCCACTCGCCACAAGGGCATTCACGTTTTGGGTGATTCGGTTGCGGGCTCCCCAGGCATGCCTAAGTCTGGGCATATGGCTAACCAAGAAGCCAAAGTATGCGCTGGTGCTATTGCTGCTATGTCCCTGGGTCAGCCAATTCCCGCAGAGCCCATCATTGCCAACACCTGCTACAGTTTTGTGAATCAAAGTGAAGTGATTCATGTGGCATCGGTACACCGCTACGACGCCGAGAAAAAGGCGATGGTGACAGTTGCTGGTGCAGGTGGCCTGTCACCTGCACCATCGCAAACTGAAGGCTTGTATGCGATATCTTGGGCCAGCAATATCATGAATGATACGCTCGGCTAAAAGCGCACTCTATGGCTTACTCTTCATTGCGCAGGTGTTCCAACCAAACAATGCATAAGGCGGGCACCATCCAATTGCTGCGGTACCGAGCATCATTGCACCGATAACGTAACCAACCCAATCCCATACTCCGAATGTTCCTGTAAACGCCAAGCCCAACAGAATTAGCCCGGCTAGTACGCGCAAAATACGATCAGTGCTGCCCATATTCGTTTTCATAGCTTTTCCTTTGTTTACATCACGGAAATATTTCCAGACACCATTACACAGTGTGGGGATGGCAAGGTATGTGACTTCAGTCACTTAGCGCAGCAAAGTTACGCAACGCGACGCTTTGATGAATTTGAATTTTTCCACGTGACAGGCTAATCCATCCTTCTCGTTCAAAACGATGCAGTAATCGTGTCACCACTTCACGAACGCTGCCCAGCTCGTCAGCTAATTCTTGATGTGTGCAGCTCAGCCTGCTGCCACGCCCCAGCAAGGATTTCGCCAATCTTTGGTCGAGCCGATGAAAGGCTAAAACATCAATCAACTTGGTCAAATCCGCCATGCGAGTCGCAAAAAGATCAAGCACTTGATTGCGAAATTGAGGGGCATCCAACCACTGCTGAAAAATGAGCGGTGAAATCAAAAACATCGTCGTTGGTTTGGTAGTTATGCCATACGCGGACATTAACGTGTTGCGAAAAAGGCTGGACGAGGACACCAAGCACAGCTCGCCCGGCTGGACACGATACAGTTCTAAAGAACGCCCCTCAATGGAGCGACGCGAAACCTGAACTTCCCCATCAAGCAGCAAGGGTAAGCCTTGGCAGGATTGATTTTCTTCAAATAAGACAACGCCTGCAGGCGCGCTAGATGCGCTGACAGCAGAATCTAAACTTGCCAAACTTGGGCTTACATGCAGCAAGACTGGGTAAAGTGAAAGTAGCTGGTTGATCAAATGAGTGAGCACAGTTTTATTATGACCAGAAACCCCCTACCTAAGCGCAACACAGCCACTTTGCGCGCGAAGCCAGAAGTTTTACCAACGCTTCCGGCTACTGAAATTTAAAGAGCATCAACAAACTCAAGTCGCTTACGGATGTTTTTTGGAATGAAGCTGTGCGGTGTGAGCGCGCGCGGAATTGATAGTCACTGACAACGAGCTAGCTACCATTGCTGCTGCCGCCATACTTGGGCTGATCCAGCCAAAGACGGCAGCTGGCAAGGCAGCAATGTTGTAGAGCACAGCCCACCAGAGATTTTGCTGCATGCGTCGCCTGCAGCTGCGCACGGCTTTAATCAGTGGCAACAGCTGCAACAAATCACCCCGCGTCATGACCACACTTGCGCTGGTTTGTGCAATGCGGTTGGCACCCTGCACTGCAATGCTTAGATCCGCTGCTGCCATGGCAGGCGCATCGTTGATGCCATCACCAACAAACACCACTCGCAAACCCTGAGCTTGCAGTTGCTTGATTAAAGCAGCCTTGTCGTCTGGCAGGCAGTGCGCACGGCATTGCGCCTCTGCAATTCCTACAGCTCGTGCGCAGCGCAGCACTGCCTGCGTGTGGTCACCACTAGCGAGCCAAGTTTTCATGTTTTCATGTTGGAGTATCTTGATGAGTGCAGCAGCTTCGATTCGGACTGACTCAAGAACGTAGCAAGTCAGCATCGGCACATCATTACGGCGTAATTGAACGCTGGACATAGCCACATCGTCAGCGTCCGTGGTCAACGCGTTATGCAACGGGCGACCTAAGAACCATTGGGTACCGTCCACTGCTACAGCATCTATCCCTCTACCAGCCGTCTCGGTCGGCGTCGTTCGCCATACCAAATCGGCCAAAGATACGTTTTCTTTTTTTGCCTTATTCACCACTGCCAGCGCCATATGGTGTTGGCTAGTCTTGGCCAGACTTGCTGCCATCAGCAGCATTTCCATGGGGTCGACATCTTGCGTCGTGATCATTTTCTCCACAGTGTGTCTGAGCACCGTCAGGGTTCCGGTTTTATCGAACACCACGCAATCAAACCACGACGCACGCTCTACGGCATGGGAGTGTCGGATAATACTTCCATCTTCAACCGCCCGGGCTGCCGCCATTCTGAAGGCCAGCGGAATGGCTAGGCTAAGCGCACAAGGGCAGGTCACCACAATGACCGCCAGCATGCGCTGAGCTACAGCTAGCCCGTCTCCGCCTTGCAGCCATAGCAAGGCGCCAGTCAATAGTGCCAAGGGCACTATCGCCATAGTTAAACGCATCGACCATACGTCGGTAAGAGCTTGCAACTGGCCTTTTTGTGAAATCAACTGCCTCACTGACTGTACGATCAGGTCAATGCGGCGCTGGCCTATTGCGGTGTCGATTTGGTAGTCGATCATGGCGTATAGATTAATTGAACCTGCCGCAACTCTATCGCCTGGAGCGATAGCATTAGGCGAATTTTCACCCGTCAAAAACGATTGATCTAGCTCCGAAATTCCTGCAATCACCACACCATCACCCTGTACTGTGTCGCCAGGTTGCAACCGCACCGTGTCGCCAGGTTTTAAGTTCTTGGTAGGCACGTCGATCAGCAAACCATCAAGCAGCACCCAGGCCGTTTGCGGAATAGATGAGGTAAGCGCCCTCACAGCATCGCCCGCTTGGGCGCGTACACGCATGTCAATGTATCTGGCGATCAAGAGCAACACCACCAAGGTGCTGCCTGTGTCCAAATACAAGGCATAGGGTTGTCCGTTCAGCAGCAATATCCCTGACAAGACCAAAGAAGACAAACTTCCTATGCTCACCAATGTGTCCATGCCTGGCGCTCCAACTCGCAAGGTACGCCAACCAGCTCGTAAAAACATGCCTCCACCGTAAAAAATCAAAGGCACGTTCAACGCAAAGCCCAGCCAACCTAAGGAGCTTGCCACGCTTTGATTAAAGGCACTTGGGTCAAAGTAGATCACCCATTGCGGCAGCATGATCCACATTGATAAAAAAACGGAGATGATCAACCGGCTTTGCAACCGCTTTAACTGCTTTTCCAATTCAAGTGCGTGCATGCCATGAGCGTCGTCAGCAGGCGCCAAAGGATAGCCCAACGCGCTGGCAACTTTTACCAAGTTGTCTAAGGATGTGCGCCCAGAATCAAACTCAACAGCAGCGCCACCGCTCGAAAAGTTGACTGTTGCCAGGCTCACGCCTGGCGTATTGATCAATGCTTTTTCCAAGGCGCGGGCGCAACTGGTACACCACATTCCATGCACATCCAATAAAACTTTTTCTGACACGTTAGACATTCACTAAATCCAAAAAAAGCGACCACTCACCTTGCGGTAGTGGTCGATAAACAGCAGTACTTTTTACAGCCTGCTGACAGAGGAGACAACTTGTACACATTTTTTGAAACTTCAAAAGGCACAGTTCAATAAAGTCTATTGCAGCTCACCTTCTGTCCACGGTTTACTGCGTTTTTCAGCACGTGCCGCCTTCACCAGACTGATTTCCAACGGTGGCGAGAGGTTGCCCCACTCACCACGAATATAGGTAACAACGGCTGCAATTTGCTCATCATCCAAAACCGCCTCAAATGCGGGCATTGCACCGTTGTATTCAATCCCGTTGACCTTGGCAGGACCTTGCAAGCCATATGTTAAAACGCGCGCAAGCCGCTGCGGATTGCCCTTCACCCAATCAGAGTTTGCCAGCGGCGGAAACGCCCCCGTTACCCCGATGCCAGTAGGCTGATGACAAGCGGCACAGTTTGCCGAATAAATCTGCTGGCCATTGACGCTTTTAGGTGCTTCAAGCAAAGCTTGAGGTGTGCGCTGATCCCCGGTGTCAGCCCGGTCACTGCCGCCTTCGGTAACAAAATACCAAGCAGACCAAACCACCAGAGCCACGATAACTACAGCCAACCACCAAGGAATGGGTTGCACATCTTCGTGCGGTTCTGCAGTTTCACGCCCATGGATGGAGTCGGAAAGTAGAGTGCTGACTTTGGCGGAGAACCGCTCAAAGTTACCTGCCAGCTCCTGGCTGGCCGCCATCAAGTCCTGCGATTGGATCTTATGCACGACTTGCGCTGCACTATTATGAAACCCCCTATGGGCTAGCACCAACTCGGTGAATTGAGCGCCGCGTCCATACTGGGACTTACCATCACCAGCTAACCAAAGTCCAAGGGTACAACAGTCGTCACGGGCTACTTCAGTGGGGTCAAGACCGGCTTGAGCTGGGCTTTGCAGCATATCCAATAACTTTTGCTTCCAACGCATATGAGCGTTGAGGGCTTCGTTAAAGTCTATGCCTGCATATGATTCAGTTTGAACAATCGTTTTTGTGTGTTCCATGGCGTGCTTCACTTTACTGCGGTGGCATTGGTTGCCGTTGCAGACTGGACTTTGCTACCCGTGCTGGTAATGGCATAGGTATGGTTGAGTGCCTTGAGATAGGCCACCAAAGCGATTGCTTCATCGGTAGCCACCACCACTCCCTCTTTGGGCGCGTATTCTGGCGGCAGAGTTACCTGCACGTCTCCCGGTCTGGTCGCGCTTTGCAATTTGTACAGGTAGGGATAGCTGGGCATCGTGCTGCCCTTGCTTAATGACCGCGGCTGATACAAGTGGGCATGGTGCCAGTCAGCGCTAGGTTGGCGTTGGCCAATATTGAACAAGTCCGGGCCGGTACGCATCGTGCCTAACAAGTGCGGGGTATCGTAGGCATAGTCGGCAGGCACGGATGGGCGGCCCCAACCCCGAATACCGTCGGGCGCAAAACTTGGGTCACGTGGCTGCTGGGAGTGGCAATACACACAACCGTTGGATACATACGAACGACGACCAAAGTCTTCGAGTGCAGTGTAAGGTTTCAACCCAGCAGGTGCTGGTACATCCTTGAACTGAATGTAGGGTGCCAAGATCAACGTGACAGCTGAAAGTAGCAGCGTGAGGAACGCTCCGATGAGGGTGTATGAAATTTTATTCATGGAGATTTCCTTATTAGGCAATGTCAGTCTTGACAGCTCTGCCGAGCTGCGTAGCACCGTAACGGTTGGGACCTACGTTAAAGAACATTGAAGCCAAGTGGAAAGCAAACACAAAATGCCCTATGGTCATCAACGTGCCAC
Source organism: Polaromonas sp. (assembly GCA_049653085.1). Lineage (GTDB taxonomy): Bacteria > Pseudomonadota > Gammaproteobacteria > Burkholderiales > Burkholderiaceae_C > Polaromonas. The sequence continues at coordinate 22,519 of JBASFP010000100.1, read as the reverse complement.
CCACTGAGCGCATTTGTAAATATGGAATCGTCACTGCGACGCTGTCCATAAAGGGTTTCGTAGCATCCAGCATTAACAACCCTTGCAGCACACCTGCAATGGTTAGAAACACGAAGTAAATGCCGAACCCAATGGCGATCAACCAAAAATGCAAGGAGATAAGCTTGGGGTAGCGCCAGTCGCGCCCCGTAATGCGCGGTACTAAAAAGTAAATCGCGCCAAACATGATCATTGAGAAAAAACCATACACACCAAGATGCGCATGTGCAACCGTGTAATGGGTAAAGTGCACGGCTCTGTTCACGCTACGCAGCGCCTCAATAGAGCCTTGCATCGACACCACGGTGTACGTCATGGCGCCTATTGCAATAAAACGCAAGGTTGGTGATGCCCATACCTTGCGCCAGTTACCTTTTAATGTGTAAAAGTGATTCACAAACACTGACAACACTGGCACAAACATCATCATCGAGTGCACGATACCAATCGACACCAACCAGGTCGGTACAGGGCCACCGATCAGGTGATGCACCCCTACATTGTTATAAAACAACGCCAACGCCCAAAAGCCAATCAAAGACAAGTTGTACGAGTACACAGGCTTACCAAGTACTTTGGAGATCAAGTAGTAAGCGGCGCCCAGTGCCAGTGGGGTCATCCACAAACCCAGCACGTTGTGCGCAAACCACCAGTTCATGGTGGCCTGTTCAACACCAAAGTGCAGAGCTGGAACATTGGCGATAAGAAACAACAATGGAAACCACAGCAGGGCCGCGCCGCAGTACCACACAGATACGAACAGATGGTCCACCTTGCGATGCCTCAAAGTCAGCAGCAAGGGCACCGCTGCCAACCCGCCCCCGAGAGCAAAAAGGCCATCAATTTGCCATGGAAACTCCAGCCACTCCAAGCCATCCGTCCAGCCCGAAAACAGCGCTGCTATACCCGCCACCATGCCCACGTTCCACAATATGGCGCCAGAGGTTGCAAAGCCACTGCCCCTCAAAGGCGTTTTAAGCAAACGTGGAATCATCCACAGCGCCACCCCCACGCCCGACATAGACGCCCAGCCATAGGCAACTATGTTGAGATGAATAGGGCGAACACGCCCGAAAGTCATAACGCTCCACTCAACCAGCCAGTCTGGCATGTGCATCTTCACCGAAGCAATGAGACCAAACATTGAACCGACTACCAACCAGTACGCAGCAGAGCCAATCCACCACATAACAGGGGAGCGGGAAGCCAAATCCGCATCAACCCTAACTTTGAGTTCGGCCTGCGTGGCATCGCTGTGGATATCGTTACCAAGGTGTAACGAGTCTCCTTCAGCGTGCCCCACTTCTCCCGGTGCAAAAATAACTTCAGACGATTTCTGACCAAACCCCAGCAGGTTTTGCGACTGCGCCCACACAAACCCCATAACAGCCGCCACCGACGTTAAAAACGTCGCCAACAACACAATCTCTGTTTGCCCCATACTTGACCCCGATTCATGACAATATTGATATTTAGCAAGTGCTCACGGTACAAATTTGCAATATTCGTGCCGTTAGCAAAATACGCTGAAATTTATATTTCCTTAATAAAATCAACCATAAAAATCATTTTTTTAAATTTGAATCGATAATTTTTATGTCAATAGTCATGACGAAATTAAAATGTCATAATTATCGGCATGTCACACCTCCCGATTGCTGAAAACAGATTGTTGGATATCCAGCAAAAGATGGCTCTGTCCGATGAGCCGAAAATTGCCATAGATGGGCAGTACCGCATCGTTGCGTCCAACGCGGCATATGAAGCGAAATATGGATCCGACATCGTTGGCAAGCGCTGCCATGCGGTATCACACGGCATAGACAGACCCTGTGACGAGATGGGCGAGGATTGCCCGCTGCGTGAGGCGCGCGCATCTGGCCTACCCGAACGTGTCATTCATCTTCACCACACCCGCACAGGCCAGGAACATGTGGACGTTCTGCTTACCCCTCAAAAGTTGGCAGAAGGCGGCGAAATGCTTTACATCGAAACTCTAACGACGATTGAAACCCCCAAGTCAAGCAATAGTCAGGTCCTGCTGGTCGGAAAGTCGTCCGCATTTACCAAAATGTTGAGTGACATCCATAAAGTGGCCGCACACGAAACAGCTGTGTTGTTGCTGGGCGCAACGGGTACAGGTAAAGAAATGGTAGCCCAGCAAATTCATCAACTCAGCGCGCGCAGCAGCGGGCCTTTTGTGCCAGTAGATTGCTCAGGTATCCCTGATGCATTGTTCGAGAGTGAGCTGTTTGGTCATGAAAAGGGGGCTTTTACGGGTGCGCAATTTCGTAAAGCAGGCCTGGTGGAATCCGCCAAAGGTGGGACGCTATTTTTAGATGAAATTGGCGATATGCCCCTATCGCAGCAAGTCAAGTTACTGCGCCTGGTGGAAACCAATGCATTTAGGCGCGTGGGCGGGCTCGACATTATCCGAAGTGATTTTCGGCTGGTTTGCGCTACCCATCAAGACTTGGTAGGCATGGTTACGCAGGGCAAATTCAGAAAGGACTTGTACTACCGCATCAGCGTCTTTCCCATCACATTGCCCAACTTGCGCGATCGGCTAACTGACGTACCAGAGATAGCCGGCTCACTGCTCAAGCGCATGTACCCAGGCAAAAAAGTGCGCATAGACTCGGCAGGGCTAGAGCTGCTTGCGCAGTACTCTTTTCCTGGCAACATACGCGAGCTACGTAATATATTGGAACGTGCCGCCCTCTTTTCATCTTCTGGCACTATTGGCTTGGCCAGTATCGAGCGAGCTTTGCGTGCATCAACAGGCATTGCCAATCCCACAGCAACCCAGCCTCAACATCACATCAACGCATCAAAAAAAATCAGCCTAGCGGACCTATGCAAACTGGTAGAGCAGCACGACGGGCCGCTGCGCCTTCTTGCCGACAGACTTAACATCAGCGAACGTACGTTGTATAGAAAGCTAGCGCGCACCAGCTCAAAAACTCAAAGTAAACCTTGAGCACTGATTGCATGTTTACCTGTCATGTGTGCGTATTTCTATACTCCCACCCGTATACAATGGCATCCATAAATTTCAACCACACGTGCCTGCTCGCAAAGTCAAATCTTGCCTGTCAAATATGCCTTAAGCCCAATTAAATCGGGCACAAGTAGCTCCTTATTTCATAGCGTTTGCATTATCCTAATTGGGACTTGCTGGTTGAATAGATTATTTAAAACGGTAGTGGTCGCGATTGAGTACCGCCGCCACAGCCGTCACATCCTCCGGGAACAGGCCCAAGTTCAGCTCTGAGTTGCATTGCTCCACCATACCGCGCAGAAAGCCAGCTGTGCTGATACGCGCAAGCGGACGATAAATTGCTGAACCGTTACCGCCGACTTTTTGGGTATGACAGGCAACACATTTGTGCTCTGCTATTAATTTCTCACCCATTGCAAGATCAGCATCTTTAAAAATCAGCGCCTCTTGAGCAAAAGCAACAGCAACAGCGCTAACTGTACCCAAAGCCAGCAATATCGATCGAAGTGCTAAATTTGGCATCGAAACTCCTCATATCAATTGGAAATGTAGTTTGGCACAAACCTCTTGGTTGAGCCACCAAGCTTACCGGGTATACACTCCGTCCAAAATATAAGTGAAATCTTATACTCTCTCAGTTTTTATATTAAGCCTATGCATAGATCAAATTCATTTGCCCGCGCCATATCTTTATGCATCTTTTGCCTATCCTTTACTTACCCAGCCTGTGCAGTAGACGTGGAATTCAAGGCCGTCGGTGATGGCATATTTGCCTACATTGGGGAGACCGAGGGTCGCACTTATGACAATGAGGGTTTAAATGCCAACATTGGTTTGATAGTCACTCCAGTAGGTGCAGTATTGGTCGACAGTGGTGCCAGCTTTCAGTCGGCAAAAAAAATCCATGAAGCGGCAAAAAAAGTTAGCACACAGCCCATTAAGTGGGTCATCAATACAGGCGGGCAAGACCACCGCTGGCTAGGCAACGGTTATTTTGCATCGCTAGGCATTGAAGCCATAGCCCACTCCGAAGCCAAGGCAGACATGAACGCACGCTCAGAAGAGCACCTGGTAGGTTTGAAGGTGCTCAGAGAGCGTTTGGATGGCACCGTGCCAACACTACCTGCCCGCTGGATCACCAACAACGACAGCAGACTCGAACTGGGTGGGGTCATCATTGAAATCAAGCACCGAGGAGGTGGCCACACCCCCGGCGACACGATGGTGTGGTTGCCGCAAAGAAACCTACTCTTTTCGGGCGACATTGTCTATGTAGATCGCGTGCTAGGCATGCACGCGGTGAGCAAAAGCAAGACGTGGCTAACCTCGTTTGCAGAGATTGACGCGCTTAACCCGGCAGTTATCGTGCCAGGCCACGGCGGCGTGACCAACCTAGACACTGCACGTAGGCACACGCGCGACCTGTTACAGGCGCTTCGCACTCACATGAAAAAAGCAGTGGACGGCGACGGCGACATGAACGCCGCCATCAAGAACTTCAACTACGAACCCTTTGCCCATCTCAAACACGCGCAAGTCTGGTTGCCGCAGGTAGCTAATGCAATATTTTTAGAAGTGGAGCGCGAGTGAACCATCTCTATTATTGACATCACATTGTCCTAAATTCAATCAAACCGTGAGAGCCCCATTCGCATGCCATCTAATCATCCAGAACAGCTCTACTACTCCACCACCAGTCCCTATGCACGCAAAGTGCGTATAGCTGCGGCCGAAAAGCAAATACCTTTTATGCCCAAGCTAGACGTACCTTGGAACCAAGACACGAAAATCATTGCCCTCAATCCCTTGGGCAAAGTGCCTGTATGGGTAATGACCGATGGCACGGCGCTCTTTGACTCGCGCGTGATTGTGGAATACCTGGATGGTGCCAGCGCAGTCAACCAGCTCGTGCCATTGGAGTTTCGAGCACGCATTGCAGTAAAACGGCTAGAGGCACTGGCCGATGGCGTAATGGACGCAGCGCTTGCCGTATTTGCCGAACGCCGCAAGCGACCTGCCGAGTTGCAATACCCCGACTGGGTAGCACGCCAGTTCAGCAAAATTCACCGTAGCCTGCAAGTGCTGAGCAATGAGCTGGGCGAGCGTGACTACTTTCACGGCAAAGCCCTGAGCTTGGCCGACATAGCCGTGGTAAGTGCCCTTGGCTATGTGGGTCTACGCTATGCCGATGACTTTAGCTGGCAAGATAAATATCCTGTCTTGGAGCGTTTTTACACACGTATGATGCTGCGCTCCTCTGTCAGTGACAGCATACCTGTGCTGTAGCCCAATAAATACATGCGCAAGCAGCCTCTAAATTAATTGCAATTAGTCATGGGCTTGAGTTTTAAGCGTGGGGAGTGGTTCTGTGGCACCTACTGCGCAGTTTTTAAGAGTTCCAACACACTGATGTAAGTACATCTGACTCAAAACAAGGCTTACGACTATTCATCATCGCTGCCGAACAATCAAATCACCGTCAACTTTGGTAAGAATATTTGATTTTTGAAGCTCGGCTATCGTTCTGTATAGCGCTTCATGCGTCACGCCCAACTCGCCCGCCAATGTTTTGAGACCGGATGGCACTGCGTAGAGCCCGTCCCTGCCTTCAGTCTGTACCAAATGCAGTAAGCGGTCTTTCACGGATTTCATGCTCAGGCGTTCACATTGCAAGCGCAGTCGCCTGACCTCGCTGTTGAGCATGTTGATCCACCGACCGGCAAATTGGGAATCTTGACTAAGCGAGTTTGCCAATCGGCAGATCGGTATTTTAATAGCCAGCGTATCACTTACAGCAACTCCATCGCAGTGGTAGCGCTCCACGTTGAGGCTGGCTTCACTCACAAATCCAGTTCGGGTGCGCTGCAAGACAACCGCCTCACCCTTAAGACCGATGCGCTCAAGCGTAACTTCACCAAAAACGATAAAAAACATCCATTCGGTTCTTCCGCCTGTTTTGAATAGGCGTTCATTCTTTTTGTAATGACTACCAACACAAAATTCATGGGCGTCTTGAGGCAACAGTGCCTTCAAATTGCCAGGAAGAATCAGCTGCTCCATATGATTTTGATCATACGCCAAACCGGTCAAACAGTGGACACTGCCTGTGTACCGTAAAAAGCTTAATCTGAGCGGTGCTTTAGCTAAAGGACATCGCGATGACAGCTGTAATACAAATCGAGATCGAGAATCTTAAATGTGGTGGATGCGAAAAATCGATCTTGAGTAGTTTGAAAAAAATACCGGGCATATCCGATGTGAAGGTTGAGCGTGCCCGCCAGATTGTTCAGTTCGCTGGGCCTGCCCATTTGCGTGCACTGGTGATAGAAAAGCTTCTTTCTATGGGTTACCCAGAAAAAAGATCTGTCAGCGGCCTGCACGCGGGTGTAGTCAATGCGAAATCATTTGTCAGTTGCGCAATCGGACGCCTCGCCTAAATCAAACAAGTTTGAATTATTCAACACATACAGGGAACGTGCAATGTCTAAAGTTTTTAAATTCGGTGAAGAAATAGAAGGGTACAGCGTACGCGTTTTGAACGAACGTGCGGTGCGTGCAGCTGCGGGCATCTTGCTTTTTGTAGGCCTTATTTCGTTCATGAATGCGTGGCTGATTGGAAACTTTCAACCCACCCGACTGTTTGTATTGGCCTTTTTAGCAGAGTTTTCTATACGGCTATTCGTCAATCCAAAGTACGCCCCAACAATGATCATTGGCCAATGGATGGTGCGCAAGCAGCAAGCTGAATGGGCCGGTGCGCCGCAAAAACGTTTTGCTTGGGCGATTGGTTTTGTACTGGCACTGGTGATGGCTTACACCATGGTGTTCAACAGCATGATTGGCCCAGTCAACATCATTACCTGCGCGATTTGTCTAACGCTGATGCTTTTTGAAACCTCATTTGGTATTTGCGTGGGCTGCAAGTTGTACAACTTGCTGACCAAGAACAAAGCTCAGCTTTGCCCAGGTGGTGTGTGTGAAATGCCGGCAGACAAAAACTTGGGCATCAAGTGGGAGCAGCTTGCAGTACTTTCTCTGTCAGTTTTTGCAATCGTAGGGATGGCTCAGTGGGTCTACAGAACGTCTGCATCTGAAACTGAGCACATCGCACAAGCTACAAAACCAGCCGCAACGACATCGCTCTCTCAAAGTGAACTAGAGCGCTGCACCCCCCCAGACTTTGCCAAGGCAATGGGGCATGAAGAAAAATGGAAGCTTCATAACAATTGCAAGTAGGGATCTGTTCCGATCAAAACCTGCAATCAAATTATCTGCGTCAATCTGAAAGTTGACGCAAGACAGACATGAGCACAAATCAATGACCAAGCGTCGTATTTTCCAAGCTGCAATCCTTGCGCTGTTATTGCTTGGGCTGTTGGTAGTCGGTTTTTGGCGTTTTGGAAAAACTACTGAAATCAATGGCTATACAGCGCAAACAGGTAGCCTGCCTGCACTTGTATTAGGTCCTGGCAGCGTGCAAGCGCGTGTGCCAGTAGCGCTGAGTGCTCGCCTGAACGCTACGATTACTCAGATTTATGTCGATGTAGGTGATAAGGTACAGCGCGGCCAACTATTAATCGCCTTAGACGACCGTGACGTCAATGCAAGGCGTGGCGTTGTCGCTGGGCAGCAAGAAGCTTTGGTCAAAAATACTGTCGGCGCGCAAGCTGCTGTCGCTAAAGCCGCTATAGATTTAGTGCTGGCTCAGTCTAAATACCAACGCGATCTGGATCTCTTGAGCCAAGGGTTCGTATCGCAATCGGTGGTTGATATTTCGTCAGCAGGCGTGCAATCTGCCAAAGCGGGTGTAGAAGCAGCTAAGGCCAGCCTGGCCGCTCGCGCAGCAGATGCCACGACATTGGCACAAGAAGCAAAGTACTCTGACACAGCGATCTCTTTTACCAAGATAGTCGCGCCCATGGACGGTATTGTCATTCTGAATCGCCCCGGGTTTCATGGAGGCCCGTTGGGTTAAGTCAGACCGACATGACGGCCTGACTGGCTAATTGCCGATAGTAATTTTCCTCAGCTTCGGCAGGGGGAATGTAACCGATGGGCTCCAGCAGTCGGTGGTGGTTAAACCAGGACACCCATTCAAGCGTAGCCAGTTCCAGTGATTCCTTGGTCTTCCAAGGTGCTCTGCGGTGAATCAATTCAGTCTTGTACAGGCCGTTGATGGTTTCAGCCAGAGCGTTGTCGTAGCTGTCACCCCGGCTGCCTACCGATGGTTCAATGCCTGCTTCTGCCAGCCGCTCGCTGTACCGAATGGACACGTATTGCGAACCCCTGTCGCTGTGGTGGATCAGGGCGTCGGTACGTTCGGGTTGCCGGTCATACAAGGCTTGCTCCAATGCATCCAGTACAAAGTCTGTTCGCATGGAACTGCTCTGGCGCCAGCCCACGATCCGGCGAGCGTAAACGTCAATGACAAAGGCCACGTATTGCCAGCCCTGCCAGGTTGACACGTACGTGAAGTCTGACACCCACAACTGGTTGGGACGATCAGCCTTGAATTGCCGATTGACCCGGTCCAGTGGGCGGGCAGCGGTCATATCGCCAATGGTCGTGCGCACCACCTTGCCACGGCGCACACCGCGCAAACCCAAGCTTCGCATCAACCGCTCGACCGTGCAGCGTGCTACCGCCATGCCTTCCCGGTTCATCTGTTTCCAGACCTTATCGGCGCCGTAGACCCGCATATTGCCCTGCCAGACCCGCTGGATCTCCGGCTTGAGGGTGTCATCCGTCTTGGCGCGTGCACAGCGCAGCTCTGGGTTGCGCTGCTGGGCGGCATGGCGCCGGTAGCCCGACGGGGCAATCTGCAAGACCTTGCAGATTGGCTCGACCCCGAAAGTTTCACGGTGCTGGTCGATGAAGCCTTTCAGTACTTGAGTTTGCGGTCGAGCTCCGCCTGGGCAAAAAAAGCACTGGCCAGCTTGAGGATCTCATTGGCCCGGCGCAGTTCCTTGACCTCGCGCTCCAACTCCTTGACACGCTGCGCTTCTGCGGTGGTGACGCCGTCCCGCACGCCTGAATCGACCTCTACGCGCTTGACCCATTCATTGAGCGTCTGCGGTACGCAGCCAATCTTGGGGGCGATGGATTCAATGGCAGCCCACAGCGAGGGGTACTCGCCTCGGTGCTCCTGCACCATGCGCACTGCGCGTTCCCGAACTTCGGGTGAAAACTTATTTGACTTCTTCATGGCTCAATCCTCTCAGAGATTTGAGCCTCCTCAAAATACGGGGCGATTCATCATGGCTTTTGAACCAGGCTTTGTGCGGGCCGCCAAAGGCGATACCGTCAAGTTCATCAAGACTGACGCATCGCACAACAGCACATCCTTTTTTGCACCTAAAGGTGCTAAGGGCTGGAAGGGCAAGATGGACGAAGAAATCGTGGTCACGCTCACCGAAGAAGGCGTCTACATGTACCAATGCGACCCACACAAGCCTATGGCTATGGTGGGCGTGATCCAAGTCGGCAAGGCCACCAACTTGGACGACGCTAAGAAAGAAGCCGCCACCTACAGCAAATCTTTGGCAATGAACAAAGACCGTCTGACCAAGTACTTGGACCAGGTTAAATAACCCGGCTCGTCGTATCAAAGCCCCGTCTAGCTCAAAAGGTTAGTCGGGGCTTTTGCTTGAAAGTCTAGACAAAAGACAAAAGCGCTTTGTCGACACGCTCTTGTAGATAGGCACCATAAAAATCTGGCACTGATGCACCCACCAGCCTGTCTGCAACTTCTCCGCCATTTTTACCGAAAAACAATAGCGTGGGGGCGACTTTAATGCCCCACATTCTGGTGAGTTGGTCGTGCGTGGTACGCCGGCCTTGCAGGTCTTTAATCGCTGTTGGCTTACGCATGTCAACTTGCACAACAGTCAAATGCTGCTCGCGCTGGAGCGATGGCAAAAAATTTTCTCGTACAACACGGCAAAACGGACAACCGTCCAAGCTGACCATAACTACCAAAGGTTTGCCTTGTTTAACGGTGCTCGCCAAGTCTTCGTCGAGCGCGCTGGCGATAGGCAATGTATACGAAGCAGCAAGAGCAACCCACTGAGAGCCGACCGCGGCCAATGTTGCCCCTATAGCGTATTGCAGGTGAGCACGACGTGAAGTTAAATGCATCGTCATAAGGTTATGTTGGTAGGGAACTCTTCAGACATAAATCTCTCTATTTAAGTTCAGTTTTACAACCATCAGACACCATGAAAACCCGTTTTATCTTATCCACATTCATTGCCATCAGTTCATTATTTACGTTGGCTTTTACGGCGCACGCGGCGGGGTCTTCCGTGACATTAGAAGATGCGCGAACTGCATTGGACAAATCGTCTGCGATGGTGATCGACATTCGTGAAACCAGTGAGCACGCTACTGGTGTGGCCAAAGGCGCGCGCCTCATTCCCATGGGTCAGTTAGGCAAACGCTTGAGCGAACTGCCGAAACCAGGTGAACAGCCGGTGTTGATTATTTGTAACACCCAGAACCGATCTTCCAAGATTGTGGAGCAACTAAAAGCTGCGGGCTTTACCAACGCCAGCTATGTGCAGGGCGGCATGAGCCAATGGGCGGCACGTGGCTGGACGATGGTAAAACCTTAGTACAACATCTCTAGCGCAATGAAATATTGCGTAAGCAGCTATCATTTCTGATGCAGCTGGTGGCGGATTCTGGAGGTAAAGTAAGTCACTGCAACAACGACAAGAGGAATCGCCAAGCCTGTTGCAATGTCAATATTGATCGAAAGCCCAGCGGCCTTGGCCGCTTTCAGTGCGTAAACAGCCAAGCCCAGCGTGTAGTACGAGATAGCCGCAATGGACAGCCCCTCCACCGTTTGCTGCATTCGGAGTTGCATGCGCTGACCGTCGTTGAGCTTCTCCAGAAGTTTTTGATTTTGCTCTTCGCGAACGATATCTGCTCGGGTGCGAATCAAGGCGCTGGAGCGTTCAATGCGCTCAGACAGATTAGTCAAGCGTTTATGGGTCGCCTCTACTGTGGCCATTGCAGGTAAAAACCTGCGGTTCAAAAATTCACTAAAGGTTTGCACCCCTGTTAAACGGACTTCACGCAGCTCTGTAATACGTGTCAATACCAAGTTTTGATATGCAGTAGTGGCTGCAAACCTGAAACTATGTGCTGCGGTAGCACCCTCTACCCGAGCTGCCAAGGCTATCAGCTTGTGCAGTAGGTCACTGTCAGCGTACTGATCACCGTCCATGGCCTCCGTGATGGCGGCTAATTGCAGTTCGGCCTCTTTCAAAAGAGGCCCAAGTGCACGTGCAACGGGCCAGCCCAATAAAGCCATCATTCGGTAAATTTCAAGCTCGAGCAAGCGCGAGGAAACGCGCCCAGCCCGCGTTTCTGACAATGACTCTGCCACCGCCAGATAGCGGGTAAAGCCGTCTTCACGAAGCCGAAAATCAGTAAACGCGGTGGCATATCCAGCGCCGATTCGTGCCGCCACAATCGTGTCAGTACCCAACCATTGCTTGGCAGTTGCCAACAGCTCTTCTTCTGAGCCTAGTTTTATTTGAACAAGCGCAACTTGTGTGGCTGAAATAGTCTTACCTGGTATGGACTCAAGCCACGCTGGTGGCAGCTCAAGCATGCCACTCACATCAGGGTTATCAGCGCCCCAGCCAGCATGCGCAGGTAATGGTTGGGTAATGGAGTAACGTGTAAATTCTCCATGACGCTCCCACTTGACCATGTAGCCAGCAATACGCATCCGCAGGAAGTTTTGCGACATGTCTGCCATCGACAAATCAGCCTGTCCGGGTAGTTGGCGCAGTACACACAATTCATCCTCTACAGTAACGCAGGCGCTCAGTACTGATACATTGGTGACCAGAGCTGGAATACGAATGCGCGCATGTGGGCGGGCGTGGATTTCAGCATCAAGCTCTATGCGACTGGCGTGGTTAGCAGGTAGCAAACAATAAGTCCTCGGGATGATTAACGGTGCAATGCGCGTTTAAGTTCTTTGAGCAATAAAACCGTCTGTATCGAACCATGCTCGTAGTTCGTTTTTAATGTTTCTTCAGCTCTTGTCTTGTCGCCAGACTGGGAAAGCGCAACTATGGTCGACGCCTGAACGTGAAAGTACTTGTGTCGCGCTATCAGCATTGTGAACGCCGGGTATTTTCCAAGGCGTTGCCCGCCCGGGCCATGCAACCACTTGCCCAAGTCACACCTATCATCAAGGCATACAACCTCGGGTGAAAGCTGCTCAGTGGATTTGCCATCTAAGTAATTACGCAAACGCAGCTTCCAGTTTTCGTGTGCTGCGATTGCCGTGTCAATGTCGATTTCTGCCAGCACCGCTGCCGCCGTTGCAGCATCTATGGTCAATTCGCTGTCCCGAGCTTCTTGCCTTGCTCCTGAATTTTTCTCATCTAAATTGAACAATCTACTGAAAAACCCCATGTTTATTCTCCAATTTAGAGCCTATATTTCATAAGCAAATTCTTATGTTTAACTTACACTGCGAAAATAGTATCACATGGTCACAAGTATGAAAGACTTCTCCATCGTTATCGTGGGGGCTGGTGCCGCAGGTGTGACGGCTGCCAGTATTTTACGCAAACGTGCTCCTGAATTGCGCATCGCGATTATCGACCCATCCCGTACGCATGACTATCAGCCCGCATGGACCCTGGTTGGCGCTGGCGAATTCGACGTAGCGGCTACCCGCCGCCCCATGCAAAGCGTCTTGGCTTCGGGAGTCACGTGGCTAAACGACAGCGTGACTAGTTTTGAACCGCAAGCCAACCGCGTGCTGCTATCTTCGGGTGAAGTCATTGCGTATGAACATTTGGTGGTAGCTGCAGGCTTACAAAGCAATTGGGGGCAGATTGAAGGCTTGACAGACACCTTGGGCCGCAACGGGGTATGCAGCAACTACAGCTATGAGTCGGCACCTTACACGTGGCAATGCATTCAAGCTTTGCAAAAAGGCCGCGCACTATTTACCCAGCCGCCCATGCCTATCAAATGCCCCGGCGCCCCACAAAAGATTCTTTACATGGCGGCAGACATTTTTCGCCGGCAAGGTCGTCCTGTGCAATTGGGATTTTTTAATGCGGGACCGGCAATTTTCGGTATCCCCTTTTACGCCCGCGCTTTGGAAAAAGTGGTGCAAAACTACGGCATTGGCGCGAGGTATGGCGCCAACCTGGTCGCTGTCAACGGTCCCGCCAAAGAAGCCACATTTGAAGTCACCCTAGACGGCGTAAAAATTCGGCAGGTTGAAAAATTTGACATGCTGCACGTCACACCGCCGCAGTCAGCACCCGACTTCATCAAAGCCAGCCCGTTTGCCGACGCTGGCGGATTCGTTGCAGTACACAAGCACAGCATGCAATCCACCCATTTTTCAAATGTGTTTGCTTTAGGCGATTGTGCTGGCACACCGAATAGCAAAACAGCCGCTGCGGTTCGGGCCCAAGCCCCCGTGTTGGTAGAAAATTTATTGGCGTTGCGCGCGGGTAAAGCTCTGAATGCCCATTACGATGGGTACGCGTCGTGCCCCCTCACCACGTCTGTTGGCAAAATTATTCTTGCGGAATTTGGCTATGACGGAGTGGTCATGCCCAGCTTCAAAGCCGATCCACGTCAACCCATGCGTCGCTACTGGCATTTAAAAATGCGCTTCTTGCCCTGGTTGTACTGGAACATGATGCTCAAGGGCAAAACCAATCCAGACTGGCACACTAAGCGTGACTACCCGGATCAATTGCCAGTCATAGTTCCATAAAAATTTTGCCTCACTGACAGTTTTGAACAGTGATATCAGGGGTTAATACCCACCTGCCAGCCAATCTGAGCTCGAAGTCTAAGCCTGTCTTAGAATTGTAAAAGTTGCATACGCTGACACACCAGCGTTTAGGATCGCGTAATGTGTGCAGGTTAGACAATCGCAGAGCAATACTAGCTAATCTACTGGAGCCTACGTAAGCTGCGAAACAAGAATCTCACATCAATACGTCAGAGCTACACTCTTGCCCCAAAACACACGGTAAGCAAACACGGTGTAGCCAATGATCACCGGCAACACAATGCAGGCTCCGATCAGAATCACCTTCAAAGCTTCAGGCGAGCTGGCAGCTTGCCAGATGGTGATTTTTTCGATCACCAGCCATGGGAACAGGCTGTAAGCCAGACCATAAGAAGCCAGCAGAAATATTCCAACGGTTGCCCCAAAGGGCACCCAGGCACCGTACTCATTACCTTGTGCCAGACGAGTCGGCAGGCGGTTCAGGCTGCGGTACATCACCGCAAACAACACCGCCGTGGCAGCCGGAATGGGCAACAACAGAATAATGTTCGGAAATGAAAACCACTTGTCAAAAATCAGCGGGCTGACCAGCGGCGTAGCAATCGATATGGCCGCCACGCCCAGCACGGTAAACAGCAGGCTGCGCTGCGCCCAGCGCACCGCCTGCAGTTGCAGCTCGCCCACGGTTTTCATGATCAGCCATCCTGCGCCTATCAGGCAGTAGGCCGCCACCAGCGCCAGGCCAATCACGGCGTTGAAAGCCATTGCCCACAGCGACGCATCAAAGCCGGTGATCAACGCGCCCAGCATGTAGCCTTGACTCCAGCTGGCCAACAGTGACCCCACAAAAAACAGGCGATTCCACAGCGGCTTGAGCCCCGCCCGCGCCTTGACGCGAAAGTCAAACGACACACCGCGCAGCGTCAGCCCCAGCAGCATGAAGGCCACCGGCAGATACAGCGCACCCAGAATCGCGCCGTGCGCCAGCGGGAACACCGTCAGCAATATGCCCACGCCCAGCACCAGCCAGGTTTCGTTCGCGTCCCAAAACGGGCCGATGCTGGCAATCATGGTGTCTTTGTCGTCGTCGTTCGCGCTGTACATCAGCACGCCCACACCCAGGTCGTAGCCATCCAGAATCACATAGGCCAGCATGCTCAGGCCCATGACAACCAGAAAAACAATCGGCATCCAGCCTGCGGCTTGCGTCAGGTCGGGCATCAGGCCGTTGGCAATATCAAGCATGGGGAACACCTGCTTTTTCTGTGTAGTTCACCACATTGAGCTGGTCTTCCAGCGGGGCGTCGTCACCGAAAGGCTTGTCGGCGTGCTTTTTATGCCGCGCCAGGTAAAACACCACCGAGATATAAGCCACGATCAGCGCCGCATACATCGTCAGGTACAGCGCCAGGCTGAGCGCAATCATGGGCCCAGGCACTTTGGAGGCCGCCTCCAGCGTGGTCATCACCCCCGTCACCAGCCAGGGCTGGCGACCAATTTCTGTCACGTACCAGCCCGCGACCAGCGCCACCCAGCCAGCAAACGTCATGCCGACCAGGATGCGGGCATGCCAGACCGTCAACTCGCGCTTTTCATCTTTCTTCCACGGTTTGAGCTGATAAACACTCGCCCAGCTGACAAGCAGCATCAGCATGCCCACCCCCACCATGATGCGGAACGCCCAGAACACAGGTGCCACTGGCGGATGCTTGCCCTTGAAGTCGTTCAGGCCTTTGACCTCACCGTCCAGCTCATGGGTCAGGTACAGCGACGCGAGTTTGGGAATCGCAACTTCGTACTTGTTGGTACGGGTTTTTTCATCAGGCAGCGCAAACAGTACCGCAGGCACGCCTTTTTGGGTTTCCCAAATGCCTTCCATCGCAGCCAGTTTGGCGGGCTGGTGCTGCATGGTGTTCAGGCCATGCAGGTCACCGGCAATGATTTGCAGTGGAATCAAAAATGCCGCCAGGTACACACCGGTTTTGATACCAGCCACCACCTCTGCACCCCGGTCACTGCGCAGCCAGCGGTAGCTTGAAATACCGGCGATCAAAAACGCCACCGTCAGGCCAGACGCCAGCATCATGTGCGTGAAGCGGTATGGGAACGAGGGGTTGAAAATCACTTCAAACCAACTGGTGACATGCGCCTTGCCATCGATCATTTCAAACCCGGCGGGGGTGTGCATCCAGGAGTTGAGTGCCAGTATCCAGAAGGCTGACAGCGTGGTGCCGCCCGCCACCAGCAAGGTGGCGGTGGTGTGCATGCGCTCACTGACACGCTCGCGGCCGAACAGCATCACGCCCAGCATCGTGGCCTCTAAAAAGAACGCCGTCATCACCTCATAAGCCAGCAGCGGCCCGGCAATGTTGCCCACTTTCTCCATGTAGCCTGGCCAGTTGGTGCCAAACTGAAAGCTCATGGTGATACCGCTGACCACACCCAGAGCAAACGTCAGGGCAAAAATCTTGACCCAGAACTGGTAGGCATCCATCCAGTGCTGCTGGCCGGTTTTGACAAAGCGCAGCTTGAAAAACAGCAACACCCAGCCAAGCGAAATGCTGATGGTCGGGAACAGGATGTGAAAGGTGATGTTGGCTGCAAACTGGATACGGGCGAGCAGCAGGGCGTCGAGGTTTTCCATATTTAAACCAGGTTGGATTCAGTTGAATGGACAGGGATATCGGCAGGCGCTTTAAAACCCAGGCTGATCGCCACTTTGTCTTTGGCCTCCAGCAGTCTGGCGACTTTGGCGCCCATCTTCATGAGGCTGGCCAAGGTAGCCGAGTCCATCTTTTGCACATCGGTCAGCCAGCCCGTCATCAGCTCGATCAGCTCATGCATCTGGCGCATGCGTGCCTGGGCGTGTACGTCGTCGCCTGTCACGCCTTCTTCCATCAGCGCCTCGCGCAGCATGGACAGGGTGGGGTCAAGTTCGCGCTTGCGGCGCTCTTCAGCCAGTGTTCTGAAAATCGCCCACACATCTTCAGGCGCCTGAAAGTATTCGCGTCTGTCATTCGGCAAATGCTGCAAACGCACCAGATTCCAGGATTGCAGCTCTTTCAGGCCCATGCTGACGTTGGACCGCGAAAAGGCCAGAGCCTCGCCAATCTCGTCAGCGTTCAGCGCCTTGGGAGAAACATAAAGCAGCGCATAAATCTGCCCCACGGTGCGGTTGATACCCCATCGGCTGCCCATTTCGCCGAAGTGGAGGACAAAACGCTGGGTCAAAGGGGCAAGATTCATGGCTAGTTTCTTTAATTTTCAGGAATTACTGAAATTATAGGAAGTTTGGGATTTTCTTGCTTGCACTGGCCGATTTGGGAGGTTTTTAGTCTGTTTTAAGGTATGTTTTAGGGCTCCAGGCCAATGGATATGTGCGCGAGCAGCTCCTGAATTCGTAGCATCTATTAGCCTTACTCAGTTGCCTGGGTTCACCTCGGCAGGCATATTTTGCTTCGTGGTGATGAATTCGCAGACCAGATTTACTCTTCCTGCGGTTAATTGCCCGATGACTACCAGCCTCGCCGAGTCGTAGCGCGAAGCTTTGGGCTGCACACTCTTACTTTAGTGGGCGCACAAATACTGCCCTGACTGTGATCCGCGAAAGAAAATCAGTTTTGTCTCCAAGGCAAACCGTGGAACTTCCATCCACCCTTTTTACCTCTCTTGGCGTTGGCATCTGGATCACCCTCAAAACCCTCTAATATGTTGTAGGCTTCAAACCCTAGGCTTTGAGCGCGCTGCGATGAGGGTACGGAGCGTAAACCAGAACGACACAACATGACGATCTTGCTGCCAGCGGGGACTAACTCTTTTAGCTGCTGGTCAAAATTCGGGTTGATCTCCATGCTTGGCCAAATTTTCCATTCAATCGCAGGAGCCTCTGGAATAAAACCGACCCAGGCACGCTCGGCGTTGGTACGAATGTCTAGCAACACAGCCTCGCCGCTTTGCCACCACTGGTAGGCTAACTGCACTGACACATCACCTGCGTAGCCAGCGGCTATTTTGACCTTGCGTGGCGTGTCTATGGGGGCGCCCGCGTCATGACGTAAACCTAAGGTTAGGTTGGCGGGCACAGCCTCATCAATTCGCTTGGGTTTGGGTAGATTGAGGTTGTTCATGAGCTGTACAAATGCGTCCACAGTGCGCAATTGACCGTTGTCGGTGATGCGAGCATTACTGCTTTTTTCGCGGGCAATAGTGCTGCTAGTTTGGCCTTTATAGTCGTGTCCAGGCCAGACTGTGGTGGTGTCAGGCAGATTGAAGAGGATGTTGGAAATGCTGTGATGCAAGGCTTCGGCACTGCCTGATTGAAAGTCGGTTCGCCCACACCCACCGATCAGCAACGTGTCACCTGTAAACACGTTGTCGCCCCATAAAAAGCTCATGCTGCCGCCCGTATGACCAGGGGTGTGCAATGCCTTGATTTGCTCTACACCGAAGTGCAACACATCACCATCCTTGAGCTGTATGGCGGAAGGCTTGATGCCACAGCCCTCAGGCGTAGCGGCCTGAGCTCCAGTGTGCTCAATTAGCGAGGCTGCACTTGTAATGTGGTCTGCATGGGCATGGGTTTCCACCACATAACGCAACTTCACACGTTGCTCGGTAAGCACCGACATATCGCGTGCCAATTGATCGTCCACAGGATCAATGATGACAGCCTCGCGGGTACTGCTATCGATCAAAATATACGTGTATGTGCTGGATGCAGCGTCAAACAGTTGAATAGGGCTGAGAAGGGTTTGCATAGTGGCGACTCTCAAGCAAATTTGGTAAGCATGGCAGCGACGTCTTGCGAAGACGTTTCGCCTTGTTCGATGATGCACGCCACCATGGCAAAGAAAGATTTGTCCAAGGCTTTGCGAGCAGCGCTGAGTTGCTGGGCAACCGTTTCGCAGTCAGCATCTTCGTCAATCAGTCTTTGGACGCCGCGCAATTGACCCTCCACGCGCGCAAGACGAGTACGAATGGCGGCCTTTTTTTCAACATCTAGTAACTTGGACATAGTTCCTCATAAATAAATTTTCCACGACTGATTATACTGTAGGGAGTATATAATTCAGTTTTTTCTTATATTTACAAAAGGTGAATTGTGGATGCAAATTGGATGTCGGCGGGACAAGCTCTCTTAGGAGGTGTATTGATTGGGCTGGCCAGTTGGTTGCTGCTTGCCTCTCTAGGGCGTGTTGCAGGTATCAGTGGTATAGCCTCATCGGCGTTGCTACCCGCCAAGGCAGATAGTGGCGCAGATCGCGCGTGGCGCTGGGCCTTCTTGGTTGGGTTGATTGTTGGCGGAGCTGCCGCTACCAATTTGCTGCAGCCTGCGATGGTCAGCACGCGGCCGATACCACTTTTATTGGCAGCAGGGCTGCTGGTAGGTGTGGGCACCGTGTTGGGTTCGGGTTGTACCAGTGGCCAGGGTGTGTGCGGCTTAGGCCGCCGCTCGGCACGCTCTTTAGTTGCTACCTTGGTGTTTATGGGCACTGGATTTGCTACGGTATTTGCTATTTTCTTAATAGCTGGCCGCGCGATGATTTAAAGGACTGGGAGCTGAATATGATTAGAAAATCTCTTTTCGCATTGGCCGCTGGGCTGCTATTCGCATTGGGCCTGGTGGTTTCGGGCATGACGCAACCAGCCAAGGTAGCCGGCTTTTTACACCTGGCTGGTATGGCCCAAGGCATATCCTGGCAAGCGGCTCCTGGCTTTTGGGATCCGTCACTGGCACTGGTTATGGGCGGCGGGTTGATGGTCACCCTGATCGCCTTTGCCGTTGCCCCAAAAAGCGCAAAGCCTTGGGCTGACGACAAGTTTCACCTGCCCACACGCAAAGACATCGACGGCAAGCTGGTGGCGGGAGCGGCCTTGTTTGGCATCGGCTGGGGCTTGGCGGGCTACTGTCCCGGACCTGGCTTTGCATCTCTGCTATCTGGCGGAATTGATGCTGCCGCCTTTGTAGCCGCCTTGGTAATGGGCATGTGGGGCGCGAAGCGTTGGTTGGTGTAATCCTCGTACCCTGCACCAAAGCTATCTATATCTATGACATTGCTGACTGCCCTGCCCGGACTACGCTCCATATTGATTGACGGGCGCGGCCTGCGCTGGGCGGATGTGATTGCTGGCTTGATTACTGGCCTGGTGCTGGTGCCTCAAGCGGTGGCGTTTGCCCAGCTTGCGGGCTTGCCTGCGCAGGTAGGTTTGGCAGCTAGCATGCTACCGATGGTGGTGTACGCCTTGCTGGGCAGCAGCCGTACGCTGTCGGTAGGGCCTGTTTCAGTAGCTGCGCTGATGGTGTTTGAGGTGGTACAGCGCTATCCAAATGCCGCGACTACAGTGGTTCCCTTGCTGGCAGCACAAGCAGCCGTGTTTCTCTTGTTGTTATTGCTTTTTCGCTTGGAAGTAGTTACCAGAGTGTTCTCGCATCCGGTGCTCAATGGTTTTACCGTTGCCGCGGCTTTGCTGATTGCATGGAGCCAACTCAAACCGCTGTTGGGCAGCGAGTTGAAAATCGCAGAGGGCTTACAAGGCCTAATTAGTTTACCTACCGTGATGGAAGGCTTGTTAGCGGCTGCTGGCCTCTACAGCTACAACCAAATAATTGGCCCTTGGCTACAGAGCGGCTTGGGCGGGCGCATGGGCGCTACACCGGCGTTGCTGTTGTCACGGGTAGGGCCACTGCTACTGCTAGCTGCGGCTGCGACACTATACGCAGCCTATGCGAGTAGTTTTGCAGCCGCATGGCAGGTGGTGGGCCACGTGCCCTCTAGCGTCCTCCAGCTCAATGCAGCGTGGATAGGGAGCGTGACACCGGTCTTATTCTGGGCGGTACTGCCCAGCGCCGTGATGGTGGCATTGGTGGGCTACGTGGAGAGCTTTGCGGTGGCGCAGTCGCTAGCACAGAAGCGGCGTGAAACCTTGAATGTACGAACTGAAATGCTAGCGCTGAGTGCGGCAAACGGTGCAGCTTCGCTGTGCGGAGCCATGCCCGTAGCAGGCGGCTTTTCGCGTTCAATGGTGAACTTTTCAGCTGGTGCTCGAACTCAATTAGCCTCCATAGTAGCGGCTGCATTCTCATTCACCGCGTTGCTACTGGCCGCCAATGTGTTTAACTATGTGCCCAAATTTGCATTAGCTGCCATCATCATTGTGGCCATCATTCCCTTAATCTCTTTTGGTGAACTGCGCAAGCTGTGGCGCACCGACCGCTCCGAGGCAGCTGTGTGGCTCTGCACATTTGCAGGCGTACTGTTTATTGGTCTTGAACAAGGTCTGTTGCTGGGAGCAGCGCTGGGTTTGTTGATCTACTTGTCACGCTCACTCGCCCCCCATACCGCCGTAATGGGCCGGTTACCCAACACAGAACACTACCGCAATGTTTTGCGCCATCCTGTAGAAACTTTTCCCGGATTATTGCTATTGCGTTTTGACGAGTCGCTAACGTTTTTGAATGCCAGCAGCATCAAAGACATGGTACAAAAACACTCCCAAGCCGCCGCCAATGTCTCCAATGTCGTCCTCAGCGGTGCTGCGATCAACCACATCGACAGCTCTGGAGCGCACACCTTGCTAGAGATTGCACAAGATCTTAAAGATGCAGGTATCGGTTTTCATTTGGCAGAAATCAAGGGACCAGTGTTGGACTATTTTGCGAACAGTGGTTTTAAGCAAGCCTTCGTCGGCAAGGTATTTCTCTCGTTGCAAGAAGCGGTGGACACGCTGAGAGTCGTTGATTAGTGCAAGCGCGTCGCAATGACAGTGGCAAACCGTTTAACAGTACCGCCCGGCGCGGCGAATTCTTCTATCTGGAAATCTTCTGTGCGCCAGTCTTGAAACCACTGACGAACTTCGTCAGGCGCAAAGAGGCAGTACTGGCCCGCACCAAACATGTCTAGGTAGCTGGTACCTTCAATCAACACGTTACACACCATCACCCCGCTTTGGCAAGTCAGCGCTTTCATTTTTTCAACTTGCTGATGGGCCTGCTTGCAGTCCATAAACATGAAAAGACCTATGGCTAGTACAGTGTCGAAGCAACCGCTAAAAACACTGTCTTGCGCGTCTGCCAACATGCACTGTATGGGCAGGGATTCAGACTGTACACGTTGTTGCAGATGTGCAATAGCGAAAGGGCTAGCATCCACCGCTAAAACCTCATGCCCTTTGCGCGCAGCCGTCACACTCAAGTTGCCCATGCCGCAACCATAGTCCAAAACCCGGCCTTTCAGATAGGGCACTGACCGCTTTTCAAAAGGGTTAAGAACGGATAACTGCGCCTCAGTTGAGCATCTGAACTGTGTATCGAAAAAACGAACTGCATCGCGCACAAGAATACCTTTTCAATTGTGTCGATTACAAACTCGACTCATACAAAAGACGTCTCGGGTCAAAACTATTGCCAATTTGCAGATGCCGTTACGGACTTCTCTGCAACCGTATCGGATAGATCATTTATCAAGCCTCGCAGATAGTCTCGCGAGTCGACTTGCACCACCAGTATCAAACTTTTGGATGCCAATGCTTTCGAACCAGCATTTGCCGTCTGCCTGGTCTTGCAGACTAGTGCGTCAACATGCAAGTTTAGAAACATAATGGCGGCTCATTTTTCGGTCTGCATCTTGCCGCGTGAACTTCCACTCGATGGTTCTGTGGTCGGTGTTTCGTGCTTGCTGCCAAGCATCGAC
>JBASFP010000099.1:0-32277 GCA_049653085.1 Polaromonas sp. | reverse complement strand
CAACGGACGTGACGGGAGCGATTGAGTTGCCAGAAGGCAAAGAGATGGTGATGCCAGGCGACAACGTGTCGATCACCGTCAAGCTGATCAACCCGATTGCCATGGAAGAAGGCTTGCGCTTTGCTATCCGCGAAGGCGGCAAGACCGTTGGTGCGGGTGTTGTGGCGAAGATACTTGCCTAAATTTGCGGGACAGATCGCAACTACGCGCAAGCGAGCCAGCTCTGTCCTCAAACTGATTAGAGGAATTTTCAAGTAGGGGTATAGCTCAATTGGCAGAGCGTCGGTCTCCAAAACCGAAGGTTGTAGGTTCGATTCCTACTGCCCCTGCCACCAGTGGTTGGTGGCTGGAGCGGCTAAATACAAGCCCTGTGAGCGCTAAAAGCGCTCACAGGGCTTAGGTGTCTCAGGTGACACGTGCAGATTAAACAGGATATTCGGTAAACATGGCTTCTACTCAAGTTGAAACGGTAAGTACCACTGCGGACAAGGCCAAGCTGGGTCTGGCGGTAGCGCTGGTACTGGCATCGCTCGTCAGCTTTTATCTGCTGGCCAAGCAGGGGCAGCTTGCACAGTGGGGTGCGCTGCTGTCTTGCCTCGTGGCTGCGGTCGTCGTCTTCATGTCGTCTGAGGTTGGCAAGCAGTTTGTGGCCTTTGGTCGCGACTCTGTTCGGGAGGTCAAAAAAGTTGTTTGGCCAGCCCGTAAAGAGGCCATGCAAATGACCGCTTACGTTTTTGCTTTTGTGGTGGTGATGGCGCTGTTCTTGTGGCTGACCGACAAAACGCTCGAATGGGTGTTCTATGACCTGTTGCTGGGATGGAAGAAATAATGAGCGATCTCAATACAGTGGTGGTCAATGAGTTTGTGGCGGGATCGTCACTGACGCCAACGCCGGGCATGAACTGGTACGTCGTGCATGCTTACTCCGGCATGGAAAAAGCGGTTGAGCGCAACATCACTGAGCGCATCAACCGTGCCGGTATGCAGTCCAAGTTTGGCCGCTTTCTGGTGCCCACTGAAGAGGTGGTTGAAATCAAAAACGGCCAGAAGAAAACCACCGAACGGCGGTTTTTCCCTGGTTACGTTCTCGTTGAAATGGCCATGGACGACGAAAGCTGGCATCTGGTCAAGCACACCAACAAGGTCACGGGTTTTGTTGGCGGCGCTAAAAATCGCCCGTCACCGATATCTGAAAAAGACGTTCAGGCCATCGTCAGTCAAATGCAGGTCGGTACTGACAAGCCACGCCACAAGGTGGAGTTTGAAACGGGTGAATATGTGCGCGTCAAGGACGGCCCTTTCACTGATTTCAATGGCACGGTTGAAGAAGTCAATTACGACAAGAACAAAGTTCGCGTGTCGGTCACGATTTTTGGTCGTGCGACGCCAGTTGAGCTGGAATTCAGTCAGATCGAAAAGACATAAATTTCGCGCTTTGCAACTCGGCGCGGATGGTTTGTAAAAACCATTTTTTTGAGTTGTGTAACCCCCGGGGAGCTTGATACTGCTTTTGCAGTTGTCAGGCATTATCACCCGCAAGGAGAAAAGTATGGCGAAAAAAATCGTCGGCTTCATCAAGCTGCAAGTGCCAGCTGGTAAGGCCAACCCGTCCCCCCCAATTGGCCCGGCTTTGGGTCAGCGCGGTTTGAACATCATGGAGTTCTGCAAGGCATTCAATGCGCAG
Organism: Polaromonas sp.; assembly: GCA_049653085.1. Lineage (GTDB taxonomy): Bacteria > Pseudomonadota > Gammaproteobacteria > Burkholderiales > Burkholderiaceae_C > Polaromonas. The sequence goes on along the minus strand of JBASFP010000099.1, from coordinate 30,593 downwards.
ACCCAGGGTATTGAGCCAGGTTTGCCGTTGCCAGTGATCATCACTGCATTTGCCGACAAGAGCTTTACCTTCATCATCAAAACAGCACCCGCTGTGACACTGATCAAGAAAGCCATCAAGCTCGAAAAAGGTTCATCGACGCCGCATACTGTCAAGGTCGGCAAGATCACCCGTGCACAGCTTGAGGAAATTGCCAAGCACAAGATGAAAGACATGACGGCCGCTGATCTTGATGCAGCGGTTCGCACGATTGCCGGTTCGGCTCGCTCCATGGGCGTGACAGTGGAAGGTGTTGTATGAGCAAGTTAACCAAACGCCAAAAGACTGTTGGCGACAAAATCGACAGCAACAAGTTGTATCCACTGGGCGATGCCCTGGGTCTGGTCAAAGAATTTGCAGTTGCCAAGTTTGATGAGTCCATTGACGTGGCAGTGCAGCTCGGCATCGACGCCAAGAAATCTGACCAGGTTGTTCGCGGTGCGGTTGTGCTGCCAAATGGTACGGGTAAAACCAAGCGCGTTGCCGTGTTTGCGCAGGGTGCCAAAGCTGAAGAAGCCAAAGCCGCAGGTGCAGATATCGTCGGCATGGACGACCTGGCTGCCGACATCAAGGCCGGCAAAATGGACTTTGATGTTGTGATTGCTTCGCCAGACGCGATGCGTATCGTCGGTACGCTGGGTCAGATTCTCGGCCCACGCGGCATGATGCCTAACCCCAAGGTCGGCACCGTGACCCCTGATGTTGCCACCGCTGTGAAAAACGCAAAAGCTGGCCAGGTGCAGTTCCGCGTTGACAAGGCCGGTATCGTCCACGGCACGATTGGCCGCCGCTCGTTTGATACAGACAAGCTGCAGGGCAACCTTGCCGCGCTGATTGATGCTTTGGTCAAGGCCAAGCCAGCATCCAGCAAAGGCGTTTACCTGCGCAAAGTGGCCGTCTCGTCAACGATGGGTGTAGGCGTTCGCGTCGACACACAAACCATCGCGGCTTGATGTAAAAATTTGGGTAGCTCGAAAGAGCAGCCCAGAGTGGTGGGCTGTTGAAGCTGAAAAGCTTCGGCAGGCCATCCAGGACCGTTGGTGTGACTGGTTTTAAACCCGGTTGCTTAATAAAACTCGAAAGAGGTTAACCAACGCAGATGGCGTGCCCGCTGCTTGAATGGCTTTAAAACCTGAAAACAGTTGGTCGCTGAATGTGGCAGTTGTTGGTGTGCATGAAGATGCAAACTGACAACATATTTAAAGGAGTAGACCTTGAGTCTCAATCGCAGTGAGAAACAAGCCGTCATTGATGAAGTGACTGGACTCGCAGCTAAAGCTCAAACGCTGGTGCTGGCGGAGTACCGCGGTATCACGGTCGCTGACATGACCAAACTGCGCAGCCAGGCCCGTGGCCTTGGCGTGACCCTGAGTGTTCTGAAAAACACTTTGGCACGCCGAGCCATGGCCGGCAGCCCGTTTGAAGTCGTTGCCGACCAGATGACCGGCCCGCTGATCTATGGCTTTTCTGTTGATGCAGTAGCTGCCGCGAAAGTGGTGTCTGACTTTGCGAAAACCAACGACAAGCTGGTGATTCGTGGTGGTGCCTTTGCAGGCAAAACCTTGGACGTTAACGGAGTCAAGCAATTGGCAAGCATTCCTTCGAAAGAAGTGTTGCTGGCTCAGATTTGCGGCCTCTTGATGTCGCCGATTTCGCGTGCAGCCGTTGTGCTGGGCGCGCTGGCGGCGAAAAAGGGCGGCGGCGCAGCCGACGCCCCAAGCGAAGTCCCGGCTGAAGCTGTAGCAGCTTGATTCAGCGCAACTTAAACCAATTGATATTTAGGAAATTTTAAAATGGCATTCGATAAAGACGCATTTTTGACCTCGCTCGACAGCATGACGGTCATGGAACTCAACGAACTGGTGAAAGCCATCGAAGAGAAATTTGGCGTGAGCGCAGCTGCTATGGCTGCTCCCGCTGCTGGCGGTGGTGGCGGTGCAGCCGCAGCAGTCGAAGAGAAGACCGACTTCAACGTCGTGCTGCTCGAAGCTGGCGCCCAGAAGGTGCAAGTCATTAAAGCAGTTCGCGAACTGACTGGCCTGGGTTTGAAAGAAGCCAAGGACTTGGTTGACGGCGCTCCGAAGAACGTCAAAGAAGGCATCCCAAAGGCCGACGCTGAAGCTGCCAAGAAAAAGCTCGAAGAAGCTGGCGCGAAAGTCGAACTCAAGTAATTGCTTGTGTTTGCAAAGGCTGGAAGTCCTCAAAAAGGGCTTCCAGCCTTTTGTACTTATTCATTGGAGTCCTTTGAACCTGTGAGCGTACTGAAAAGCTGATAAAACAATCATCTTCTCAGTACTTTCTGAATTTCGACGACAGAAAGAACCTTGGTTCGGGTGACGTGCAATGCGTCACTGTCCGCCATGGTTGGTAGCGGCCAACCACCAAGCCCGCCTGAACATTCGGTGTTCGGGCAAATAGTCACTAGAGCAGTTTGCTAGTCCATCACGCGGAGAACTCATGGCATATTCATTCACCGAACGTAAACGCATTCGCAAAAGCTTTGGCAGCAGGGAAAGCGTTTTAGCTGTTCCCTATTTGCTGCAAATGCAAAAAGACGCCTACACCGCGTTCTTGCAGGCTGACAAATCACCCAAAGCTCGTACTTTAGAAGGCTTGCAAGCCGCCTTTGACAATGCCTTCCCCATCGTCTCGCACAACGGTTTTGTCGAGATGAAGTTTCTCGAATACAACCTGGCCAAACCCGCATTTGATGTGCGTGAATGCCAGACACGTGGATTGACGTTCGCTTCTGCCGTTCGCGCCAAAGTGCAACTGATCATTTATGACCGTGAGTCATCGACATCACAGTCCAAAGTCGTCAAGGAAGTCAAGGAGCAGGAAGTCTACATGGGCGAAGTGCCTTTGATGACTGACAAAGGCTCGTTCGTGATCAACGGCACCGAGCGCGTGATCGTGTCCCAGTTGCACCGCTCACCTGGCGTGTTTTTTGAACACGACAAGGGCAAAACCCACAGTTCGGGCAAGCTGCTGTTTTCGGCTCGCATCATCCCTTACCGTGGCTCATGGCTCGACTTTGAATTTGACCCGAAAGACATTTTGTACTTCCGCGTCGACCGTCGCCGCAAAATGCCGGTCACGATTTTGCTCAAGGCCATCGGCCTGAACCATGAATCCATCCTGGCTAACTTCTTTGTGTTCGACAACTTCCGCCTGATGGACAGCGGCGCACAAATGGAATTTGTCGCCGAACGCATGCGCGGCGAAGTCGCCCGCTTTGACATCACCGACAAGTCGGGCAAAGTCGTGGTCGCCAAAGACAAGCGCATTACCGTGCGCCACACCCGCGAGCTGGAAACCAGCGGTACCAGCAGCATCAGCGTGCCGGAAGACTTCTTGCTCGGCCGTGTGGTTGCCAAAAATATCGTTGACGCCGAAACGGGCGAAATCATCGCCAAGGCCAATGATGAGCTGACCGATGTGCTGCTGAAAAAGCTGCGTGTGGCTGGCGTGCAAGACCTGCAAGTGCTGTACACCAACGAGCTGGATCAAGGCTCCTACATTTCACAAACGCTGCGCTCAGACGAGACAGCGGACGAGTTTGCAGCCCGCGTTGCCATCTACCGCATGATGCGCCCCGGCGAGCCGCCGACGGAAGACGCGGTACAAGCTCTGTTCCAGCGCTTGTTCTACAACCCCGACACCTATGACCTGTCGCGCGTTGGCCGCATGAAGTTCAACGCCCGTGTGGGCCGCGACGCATCAACGGGCCCGATGGTCATGACCAACGAGGATATTTTGGCTGTTGTCAAAATCCTGGTGGACTTGCGTAACGGTAATGGCGAGGTTGATGACATTGACCACCTCGGCAATCGCCGTGTGCGTTGTGTCGGCGAGCTGGCTGAAAACCAGTACCGCACAGGTTTGGCACGGATTGAAAAAGCAGTCAAAGAGCGCCTTGGCCAAGCCGAGCAAGAGCCTTTGATGCCGCATGACCTGATCAACAGCAAGCCGATTTCCGCAGCACTCAAAGAGTTCTTCGGTGCATCGCAGTTGTCACAGTTCATGGATCAGACCAACCCGCTGGCCGAGATCACCCACAAGCGCCGTGTATCGGCCCTTGGCCCCGGTGGTTTGACCCGCGAGCGCGCTGGCTTTGAAGTACGTGACGTTCATGTGACCCATTACGGTCGCGTCTGCCCGATTGAAACACCAGAAGGCCCGAACATTGGTCTGATCAACTCATTGGCTTTGTACGCCCGCTTGAATGAGTACGGCTTCATTGAAACGCCGTACCGCCAGGTGGTTGACAGCAAAGTCACGATGCAAATCGACTACCTCTCTGCCATTGAAGAAGGCAAGTACGTGATTGCCCAGGCCAATGCGGCACTGGACAAAGAAGGTACTCTGACGGGCGACCTGGTATCTGCTCGTGAAAACGGCGAATCGATTCTGGTCGGTGCTGAGCGCGTTCAGTACATGGACGTGTCGCCCGCGCAGATCGTTTCTGTCGCCGCATCACTTGTGCCTTTCCTGGAACACGACGATGCCAACCGCGCGCTGATGGGCGCAAACATGTCGCGCCAGGCTGTGCCTGTGCTGCGCCCTGAAAAGCCATTGGTCGGTACCGGTATTGAGCGCGTTGCAGCGGTTGACTCAGGCACAGTTGTCACCGCAACTCGCGGCGGCATTGTTGACTATGTTGACGCCACCCGCATCGTGGTGCGTGTCAATGATGCTGAAGCATTGGCAGGTGAAGTCGGTGTAGACATCTACAACCTCATCAAATACCAGCGCTCCAACCAGAACACCAACATCCACCAGCGTCCTATCGTCAAGATGGGCGACAAGCTGGCCAAGGGTGACGTGATTGCCGACGGCGCATCGACTGACCTGGGCGAAATCGCCATTGGCCAGAACATGCTGATCGCCTTCATGCCATGGAACGGCTACAACTTCGAAGACTCGATTTTGATCAGCGAGCGTGTGGTGGCTGAAGACCGCTACACCTCGATCCATATCGAAGAACTCGTGGTGATGGCGCGTGACACCAAGCTCGGCAGCGAAGAGATTACCCGCGATATTCCCAACCTGTCTGAGCACCAGCTCAACCGTCTTGACGAGTCCGGCATCATTTATGTCGGCGCTGAAGTCCAGCCGGGTGACACACTGGTCGGCAAAGTCACGCCAAAAGGCGAAACCACGCTGACGCCTGAAGAAAAACTGCTGCGCGCCATTTTTGGCGAAAAAGCCAGTGATGTAAAAGACACCTCGCTGCGCGTGAGCCAGGGCTCCCGCGGCACGGTGATTGACGTGCAGGTCTTCACACGTGAAGGCATTGTGCGCGACAAGCGTGCCCAGCAGATCATTGACGACGAGCTCAAGCGTTACCGCCTGGACTTGAATGACCAGCTGCGGATTGTTGAAGCCGATGCATTTGACCGGATTGAAAAACTGCTCAACGGCAAGGTTGCCAACGGCGGCCCACAAAAGCTGGCCAAAGGCACCAAAATCGACAAGGCCTACCTGGCTGGCGTTGAGAAGTACCACTGGTTTGACGTTCGCCCAGCCGATGACGAAGTTGCAGCACAGCTCGAGAGCATCAAAAACTCGATGGAGCAAACGCGCCACAGCTTTGACTTGTCGTTTGAAGAAAAGCGCAAAAAACTCACGCAAGGCGACGAGCTGCCAGCCGGCGTGCTCAAAATGGTCAAGGTGTATTTGGCGGTTAAGCGCCACTTGCAGCCTGGCGACAAAATGGCCGGCCGTCACGGTAACAAAGGCGTTGTGTCCAAGATCGTTCCAGTCGAAGACATGCCGCACATGGCTGATGGCACACCGTGCGACATCGTGCTGAACCCGCTGGGCGTGCCATCGCGCATGAACGTGGGTCAGGTGCTTGAAGTCCACCTGGGTTGGGCTGCCAAAGGCCTGGGCCAGCGCATTGGTGACATGCTGCAAGCCGAAGCCAAAGTGGCTGAAGTGCGTGCGCTGCTCGACACCGTGTACAACAAGTCAGGCCGTGCCGAAGACCTGTCCAAACTATCGGATGTGCAAGTGCTGGAAATGGCCAGCAATTTGTCAGGCGGCGTGCCGTTTGCAACCCCCGTGTTTGACGGCGCATCAGAAGCCGAAATCATGGAAATGCTGCAACTGGCGTACCCACCCGACCTGGCCAAGGCCAAGGGCTTGACCGCCACCCGCACGCAAGCCCAGTTGTATGACGGCCGCACCGGTGACCCATTTGAGCGCACCACCACTGTTGGCTACATGCACTTCTTGAAATTGCACCACCTGGTCGACGACAAGATGCACGCACGCTCAACCGGCCCGTACTCGCTGGTCACGCAGCAACCCCTGGGCGGCAAAGCCCAGTTTGGTGGCCAGCGTTTCGGCGAGATGGAGGTCTGGGCACTCGAAGCCTACGGCGCATCCTATGTGCTGCAGGAAATGCTCACCGTCAAGTCAGACGACGTGGTGGGTCGCACCAAGGTGTATGAGAGCATTGTCAAAGGCGAACACGCCATCACGGCTGGTATGCCCGAGTCGTTCAACGTGCTGGTCAAAGAGATCCGCTCGCTCGGTATCGACATGGAACTTGACCGTTCTTAAATATCAGGATAAAGAAGGATTTAAATCATGAAATCATTACTCGACCTGTTCAAACAGTTTGCACCTGAAGAGCATTTTGATGCCATCAAAATTGGCATGGCTTCGCCCGAAAAGATCCGCTCGTGGTCTTTCGGTGAAGTCAAAAAACCAGAAACCATCAACTACCGCACCTTCAAGCCTGAGCGCGACGGTCTTTTTTGCGCCAAGATTTTTGGCCCTATCAAGGACTACGAATGCCTGTGCGGCAAGTACAAACGCCTCAAGCACCGCGGCGTGATCTGCGAGAAGTGCGGCGTTGAAGTCACACAAACCAAGGTTCGCCGCGAGCGCATGGGTCACATCGACCTGGCCGCACCGTGCGCGCACATCTGGTTCCTGAAGTCGCTGCCATCACGCCTGGGCCTGGTGCTCGACATGACGCTGCGCGACATCGAGCGCGTGTTGTACTTTGAAGCCTATGTCGTCACCGACCCCGGCATGACCCCGCTGAAGAAGTTCAGCATCATGTCTGAGGACGACTACGACGCCAAATTCAAAGAGTACGGCGACGAGTTCACCGCCAAGATGGGCGCCGAGGGCGTGAAAGACCTGCTCGAAGGCCTGGATCTGGACGACGAAATCACCAAGCTGCGCAACGACTTGACCGGCTCTGAAATCAAAATCAAGAAAAACGCCAAGCGCTTGAAGTTGATGGAGGCCTTCAAAAAATCAGGCATCAAACCGATGTGGATGGTGCTGGACGTGCTGCCTGTGTTGCCGCCAGACTTGCGTCCACTGGTGCCGCTGGACGGTGGCCGTTTTGCAACGTCTGACCTGAACGACTTGTATCGCCGCGTCATTAACCGCAACAGCCGTCTGCGCCGTTTGCTGGAACTCAAAGCGCCTGAAATCATTGCCCGCAATGAAAAGCGCATGCTGCAAGAAGCGGTGGACTCGCTGCTCGACAACGGTCGCCGTGGCAAAGCCATGACCGGCGCCAACAAGCGTGCGCTCAAGTCGCTGGCCGACATGATCAAAGGCAAGTCAGGCCGTTTCCGCCAAAACTTGCTGGGCAAACGCGTCGACTATTCAGGTCGTTCAGTCATTACCGTGGGCCCAACCCTCAAACTGCACCAGTGCGGTTTGCCCAAGTTGATGGCACTCGAGTTGTTCAAGCCCTTCATTTTTGCGCAGCTTGAATCGCGCGGCATTGCCACGACGATCAAGGCAGCCAAAAAAGAAGTCGAATCCGGCACGCCAGTCGTGTGGGACATTCTGGAAGAGGTCATCAAAGAGCACCCTGTGATGTTGAACCGTGCGCCTACGCTGCACCGTTTGGGCATTCAGGCCTTTGAGCCGATTCTGATTGAAGGCAAGGCGATTCAGTTGCACCCACTCGTTTGCTCGGCCTTTAACGCCGACTTTGACGGTGACCAGATGGCTGTTCACGTACCTTTGTCGGTCGAGGCGCAAATGGAAGCCCGCACCTTGATGCTGGCGTCCAACAACATCTTGTTCCCTGCCAGCGGCGAGCCGTCGATTGTGCCGTCGCAAGACGTGGTGCTGGGCTTGTACTACACCACTCGCGAACGTACCAACGGCAAAGGCGAAGGTTTGGTTTTTGCTGACACCGGTGAAGTGCGCCGCGCCTTTGATGCGGGCGAGCTGGACTTGAACGCACGCATCAACGTGCGTCTGACCGACTACACCAAAGACAAAGCCACAGGTGAGTTTGTGCCGTCAACCAAGCTGTGGGAAACCACGGGTGGGCGCGCATTGCTGTCCGAGATTTTGCCTAAAGGCTTGCCTTTTTCCAACATCAACAAAGCGTTGAAGAAGAAAGAAATCTCCAAGCTCATCAACGTGTCTTTCCGCAAGTGCGGCCTGAAAGAAACCGTGGTTTTTGCAGACAAGTTGCTGCAATCCGGCTTCCGCCTGGCAACGCAAACCGGTATTTCGATTTGCATTGAAGACATGCTGGTACCCAAAGAAAAAGGCGCCATCATTGCGCGCGCCCAAAAAGAAGTCAAAGAAATCGAGCAGCAGTATGTCTCGGGTCTGGTGACATCTGGCGAGCGTTACAACAAGGTGGTGGACATTTGGGGCAAGTCAGGCGACGAGGTGTCCAAGGTCATGATGGGCCAGTTGTCCAAAGAGCGCGTCATTGACCGCCATGGCAAGGAAGTCGAGCAAGAGTCGTTCAACTCCATCTACATGATGGCCGACTCCAGCGCGCGCGGTTCACCAGCGCAGATTCGCCAGGTGGCGGGTATGCGCGGTTTGATGGCCAAGCCTGATGGCTCGATCATTGAAACGCCGATTACAGCCAACTTCCGCGAAGGCCTGAATGTGTTGGAGTATTTCATCTCCACCCACGGTGCGCGTAAAGGCTTGGCCGACACCGCATTGAAAACCGCCAACTCCGGTTACTTGACCCGCCGCCTGTGCGACGTGGTGCAAGACCTGGTAGTGACTGAAGACGATTGCGGCACCCACGAAGGCTCGGTCATGCGCGCCATCGTTGAGGGCGGTGAAGTCATTGAGTCATTGCGTGACCGCGTTCTGGGTCGCACGGTGGTTGAAGACGTGCTGCATCCTGAGAACCGCTCCATCCTCGCCCCGCGCGGCACGCTGCTCGACGAAGACGCGATTGAAGAGCTTGAAATCGCTGGTGTTGACGAGGTCAAGGTACGCACCGCACTGAACTGCGAAACCCGCTTCGGCCTGTGCGCCAAGTGCTATGGCCGCGACTTGGGTCGTGGCGGTTTGATCAACATTGGCGAAGCGGTCGGTATCATCGCCGCCCAGTCGATTGGTGAGCCCGGCACGCAGCTGACGATGCGCACCTTCCACATCGGTGGTGCAGCATCCCGCGCGGCAATCGCGTCCAGCGTCGAGTCCAAGTCCAACGGCGTGATTGGCTTTAACGCACCGATGCGTTACGTCACCAACAGCAAAAAAGAGCTGGTCGTGATTGCCCGTTCTGGCGAGATCGTCATCACCGACGAGCATGGCCGCGAGCGCGAGCGCCACAAAGTACCGTACGGTGCGATTTTGTCTGTCAAGGCAGATCAGGCCATCAAGGCCGGTACGATTCTGGCCAACTGGGACCCATTGACCCGACCGATCATTACCGAATTCGCGGGTAAAGCGCAGTTCGAGAATGTTGAAGAAGGCGTGACTGTTGCCCGTCAGGTTGACGACGTGACCGGTTTGTCAACGCTGGTGGTGATTGACCCGAAACGTCGCGGCGCGACCAAGGTCATTCGCCCTGGTGTCAAGTTGATTGATGCTGCTGGCAATGAAGTCAAGATCCCTGGCACTGATCATTCGGTGACGATTGGCTTCCAGATCGGCGCGTTGGTTCAGGTGCGTGACGGCCAAGATGTGGGCCCCGGCGAAGTGCTGGCCCGTATCCCGATTGAAGGCCAGAAAACGCGCGACATCACCGGCGGTTTGCCGCGTGTGGCCGAGCTGTTTGAAGCCCGCACACCAAAAGACAAAGGCACATTGGCTGAGATGACGGGTACCGTGTCGTTTGGTAAAGAAACCAAAGGCAAGATCCGCCTGCAAATCACCGACCCTGAAGGCAAAGTCTGGGAAGATCTGGTGCCGAAGGAAAAGAACATCCTGGTACACGAAGGCCAAGTGGTCAACAAGGGCGAGTCAATTGTGGACGGCCCTGCCGACCCGCAGGACATCTTGCGTTTGCTGGGCATGGAGGAACTCGCCCGCTACATCGTCGACGAAGTGCAGGACGTTTACCGCTTGCAAGGCGTGAAGATCAACGACAAGCACATTGAAGTGATTGTTCGCCAGATGCTGCGCCGTGTGGTGGTGGATAACGTCGGCGAGTCCGCCTACATTGCAGGCGAGCAGGTCGAGCGTTCAGCCATGCTGGACATGAACGACGCACTGCGTGCCGACGGCAAAGTGCCTGCCACGTTCACCAACTTGCTGCTCGGTATCACCAAGGCATCGCTGTCAACCGACTCGTTTATTTCAGCGGCTTCCTTCCAGGAAACCACCCGCGTGCTCACCGAGGCAGCGATTATGGGCAAGCGCGACGAGCTGCGCGGCCTGAAAGAAAACGTGATCGTTGGCCGGTTGATTCCTGCCGGTACCGGCATGGCCTACCACGAGGCACGCAAAGCCAAAGACCAGATGGACGACGCCGAGCGCCGCGCCATTGCTGAGGCAGAAGCGGCTGAACTCGAAGCGATGCCCGCAGGTGCTGACGTTGAAAGCGCTGCCAGCGAGTAATCAAAACGCGGCAAGCGCCGCAGTTTGACCTGAAAGCCCCGGCTTGTTTAAACGACATGCCGGGGCTTTTTTATGCTGGATCCTAAATGGTGTAATTTGCCTCATTAAATATCTGCCTCGGATTGCGAATTTGTCATTGCGGACTCGATCCGCAATCCATGTACCCGTACCCAGCGAAGCTCGTTAGAAGTCATGGATCCCGGCTCAGAGCCGGGATGACGAAGTTTGAAGCATGTATCTGAATGAGATAAAAGAGATACTTGTCAGCAACATCATTCACCAGATCTTCAATAAATTTGCCCATGCGCTCCAGCCCCACCCTGCTTGCCCTCATCGCCATCGCCCTGTGGTCGTCCCTTGCCGTGCTGGGCACACTTCTGGCGCATGTGCCACCGTTTTTACTGACGGGCATTGCACTGCTGGTGGGCAGCGTTCCGGCCTGGCCATTTTTCAGGCAATGGAAAGTCTCCTGGCCTGCTTTGGCATTGGGTGTGTACGGTTTGTTTGGTTTTCACTTTTTTCTGTTCATCGCGCTGCGCCATGCCCCGGCGGTCGAGGCCAATCTGGTCAACTACCTGTGGCCGCTGGGCATTGTGCTGATGGCGCCGCTCTTTTTACCCGGTATCAAGCTGACCGCTACACATTTAATAGCAGCTTGCACCGGTTTTTTGGGCGCTGCCATTGCAATTCTTGGTGATACGCTGTTTGCTTCAGGCCTGCAAGGCCTGGTCAGCAAGGGCTTTGCCTGGGGTTACATCCCGGCAGCGGCCTCCGCATTTATCTGGGCCAGCTATTCCCTGATGGGCAAGCGCATGACGCTGCTGGGGCGCGGTTTCCCCACGGCAGCGATTGGCCTGTTTGGGCTGGTGTCTGGCGCGTTGTCATTGCTGTGCCATGCGCTGCTTGAACCATTTGTGGCACTCAATACCCGTGACTGGTTGCTGATGGTGTTGATGGGCTTGGGTCCGCTGGGCGCAGCGTTTTACTTGTGGGACGCAGCACTTAAAAAAGGCGACGCCCGCAAGATCGGCATTTTGAGCTACATCACGCCACTGGCATCCACCGTGCTGCTGATGTTTGCCACCGGCAGGCCGTTGACTTGGGGCATTGGCTTGGCCACGGTGCTGATTTTGGGCGCGGCAATACTGGGTAGCCGGGCCAAATAAAACCGCTTGTCGACGGACGAGATCTCCGCTCAAAAAGTTGTCATCCCGGCCTTGAGCCGGGATCCACCTCCGCTCAGGCGCAATGCAAAATTCGGGTGCAGGGATTGCGGATCAAGTCCGCAATGACAGTCATATCGCCCGAGGTTTGCATCCAATCAAGACTTGCCAATTCGGTTTTAACCGCCAATTAACTGACATGACACCCATCCTCAACATCTTGCCCCTGGGCCACCAGTGGCCCACACTCGACCCGTTTTTGTTTTGCGCGTACCACGACGACGCTTACCCCGCCGCCAATGCCGACATGAGCCCCAAGGCATCATTGGCCGGGCGCAACATGGGCCAAGACTTCAGCCGCAAAGACGGCTGGAGCATGTACCACGGCAGTACCGTGCCCGGTTTCCCTGCACACCCACACCGGGGTTTCGAGACAGTGACGATTGTGCGCAAAGGGCTGATTGACCATTCCGATTCATTGGGCGCGACCGCCCGCTTTGGGCAGGGCGATGTGCAGTGGCTCACCGCAGGCAAGGGCATCGTGCATGCAGAGATGTTCCCGTTGCTTGATGTTGACGCGCCCAACCCGCTGGAGTTGTTCCAGATCTGGCTCAACCTGCCAGCAGTGAGCAAAATGGTGAACCCCCACTTCACCATGCTGTGGGCCAACGACATTCCTGGCCGCATGGTTGAAGACGCAAACGGTTTGCAAACATTCGTATCCGTCATTGCAGGCCGACTGGCTGATGCTGACAAACCAGTCAAAGCATTGAACCCGCCCCCCGACTCATGGGCAGCGCAGGCTAAAGCCGACGTCGCCATATTCACGCTGCGCATGGCGCCAGGCGCACGCTACACGCTGCCAGCAGCCAACACAGGCACCCGTCGCAACCTGTATTTCTTCAAAGGCCAGTCAGTCACGGTTGGCGGGCAAAGTGTGGGTATCCACGGCGCGATTGAGCTGCAGGGCGACGTGGCGGTTGAATTGATCAACGGCGGCGAAGAATCAGAGTTTTTGCTACTGCAAGGCAAACCCATCGCCGAGCCAGTCGCCCAGTACGGCCCGTTCGTCATGAACACCCAGGCCGAGATCCGTCAAACCATTGCCGACTACCAGAGCACCCAATTCGGCGGCTGGCCATGGGCAGACCCCGCACCAACGCATGGCCGTAACCCTGCCAGGCTGGCCAAGCATCCGGGTGGGCGAGTGGAGGCGCCGGGGTAGTGGGCGTGGCTTTGCCGCCCATGCCGAAGGTTGCCTACAATGTTTGGATGCTGCTGTTCGCAGCGAAGTACGGAGCTAAAGATGTTGCACAGCTACCTTGCTGAAGTACACGGTACTCAGCTGATCTGGATTGACCAGCCACCTGCGCCAATAGAACGTCGCCGCGTCATGGTGGTGATCGAAGACGTGCCTGCACTCACAGCGCAGCCCGTCAATCATCGAGTACAAAACTTTGTACAGGCACGCGGCTGTATGGGCAGCACCAGCCGCGAGCAGGTGCTCAACGACTTGGCCGCTTTGCGTGAAGACTGGGCACGCAACCCGCTTGGTGATGCACAGGCTAAGTGATGGCTGCTACAGCGTTTTTTGACAGCAGTGCGTTGATCTTGTACTTCAATGACGCACTGTCGGTTGAGTCTTTAGCGGTTATCAGAGGAGCGATAGAGGCCACCACGGGAGCGATATCGGTTGTGACGCGCGCCGAAGTGCTGGCATGGCCGTCGCATACATCGCAGTCGATTGATGCGGCCATCCTTGGCATGGCCAGCTTTGAGCAATTGGGCATTGACACGGCAGTGGCCGATGAGGCTGCACGTATTCGGCGTGAATGCAATTTAAAACTGCCCGATGCACTGATTGCCGCCAGCGCATTGCTTTTAGGACTGCCAGTCGTTACAGCCAATCCACGTGACTTTGAGCGCGTTTCGAAGCTACAGGTCATACGGTTTTAACCTCTAGCAGTATGCAGTTTGCTATATATTCAGTAGCTGTTTGCGCCCGTATTCATTGGACTAAAGGCCTTTTTGATACCTGTAAGTCGCGTTTTTAGGCTCCAAATCACCCCAAAATCGGCTTAAACGATCTGTGATTCCCGCCAAGGCGGGAATCCACCAGCCCAGCCTACTTGAGCTTCTTGTATGCCGTATTCAGCTCAGCACCCTTGCTCGTGTCCTGCAAGCCAGCGCCAGGAATAAATTCAGTAAGCATTGACAGCACTGCTAGCATTGCTTAAAGTTGAGGCATGAGCACCACACTGACCATTCGCAATTTAGAAGAGCCCGTCAAGCAAATGCTGCGCATGCAGGCGGCCAGTCACGGGCGATCCATGGAGGCCGAGGCGCGAGATATTCTGACCGCCGCTGTCAGGCCAGCCGCAGTTGCCCCGCCAGCAACCGCATCCCGAACTGAAAGCCGCCCGAAAAGCGCGTGTGATTCAGTGCGCGGCATGTGGAAAGGCCGAATGACGACCGACGAAATCATGACCTTGACGCGGGGAGATCATTAGCCGTGCCCGTCATCGTCGACAGCAATGTCATCTTCGATGTCACAAACGATGATTCAGTTTGGGCTGACTGGTCAGACGCACAGATTACCGCTTACCAACCTGGTGGGCTGCTAATCAATCCCTTGATTTACACAGAGCTATGCACGGATGCTGCTACGACGGCGGATGTAGACAAATTACTTGCAGAACTCAAGCTAGAGCTGCGCGAGCTTTCGCGTGAAGCGCTGTTCTTGACTGCCAAGGCATTTTTTAAATACCGCCGACAAGGCGGCACCAAAACCGCACCTCTGCCAGACTTCTTCATAGGCGCACATGCGCAGGTGCTTGGCATACCCATCCTCACCCGTGACGCCGGCCGCTACACGAGCTATTTCCCCAGCGTGCAGTTGATCTGCCCATAAGTGGCGCTATATATTCAGTAGCTATTTGCGCCCGTATCTATTGGCTTGTAGGCCGATTTGACACCTGAAAACGGCCTTTTAAGCTCAAAAACGACGAAACCGCCAAATTACTTGAGCTTGGTGTAAGCCCGGTTTAGCTCAGCGCCCTTGCTCGTGTCCTGTAAGCCCCGCGCCACATCCACCGCCGCCTGCTCAATCACCGGGTCAGGCTCCTCAAGCGTCATGTCCACCGATTCGTCCCGCTCATTGGGCATTTTGAGCGTTGCCTCAACGGCGGCATCGTGCGGCGTGGGCTGCTTGCCGACTCGGGCGCGTTGGGCGGGTGGTGGTGGGTTTGCAGGTGTGGGGGTTTTGAGTTTGACCATGCCCTACTGTGAACACAGTTTGGGCTGCTGCGCGTAGGCAGGTGCGGCAGGCGAACGTAGGCGGGAGGCGGGTTGCCGACGGTGGGCTGAATTGGTTTAGCTAATCCGCTATATTATTTATAGCTGCTTGCGCCTGTATTGATTGGCTTAGAGGCCAATTTGATATCTGAAAATACCCATCTTAAGACCAAAAACGGCTTTAAAGCCACCTTAAAACACTCGTCATACCCGAGAAGGTCGGAATTTAGTGCGGATGCCTGAAAAGGTGAATATTTACATAGACCTGAGTAGTGGTTCTGCGGCATCATTGAGTAACAAAAAATTACGAACAACGGCGGGTAGGGCTACATGCAAGCCGTGACAGATTTACTTGAATATTCAGAAAGAGCGCGCGATGGCAGAAACAGTAAATATTGGCGAAATAGCGACTAAGTTATCAGCAGAAATTTTTGAGAGTTTCCTCTGGAAGGCACATCCTAAACATGAGGAAAATTTTCCGTGCATCAATCCTGAACATTTGACGGATGGGCCAAAGCCGAAACAAAAAGCTAGTCATCCCGGCGATGTCGTTTTCTTCTACCAAGACCCTTATTTAGGAAAGCGCGTTTATTTACATACAGATCTAAAAAGCTATGGAAAAGACTCTATTGGTACGGTGAAGTTGCGCGCTGCACTTCAGTCGCTTTCAATGACTATCGAGTGCGCTCGACATTCAACGGAATATCGCACTTTATATTCGATTCCAGATGACATTGACCATGAAATTAGGGGGTTGCTGTTTGTTCATAACCATGATGGAAAATTCAAAGCGAGTTTTGACGAGGTCGTAGGTAAAACTGACTTATCGACTTTGCATATAGCCCCCCACGTCTATCTGCATTTTCTTGGCCCGAGAGACATAGATCGGCTTTACTCCATAGCAAATGATCTAATCCGCTTGAAGGGTCAAAAGACCTTACCGGATCAGTATTCCTTTTACTATCCAGATCTTGTAATGTGGCGACGACATGGAGATGTTTGGGATCAGCCTGCAACTATCGAAGCACTCACGGCACCTTATTTCATTGTTAAATATCCGTCGGCAGAAAAAAGTTCTTCTGGCTATCTCATTTACTACAACAGGCAGGGCGCTTCAGTTCCGGAGTTTGAATATTTCTTGGATAGCCTATCGAGGTATCAGATGTTAGAACCCGATGAGCTAATACGCATACGCATAGTTCATCAAGATCCAGATATAAACTACAAAAGTAACTTTCTCGCCGCAATTAATAAATATGCGAAAGCGTGGGGTTTTGAGCCAAAAAGAACCCAAATTCTTGAAGATATAAAAATTGAACCCATCACAGCCGTGGTTACTAGCTACTCAGCTGGAGACATTGGTTGGAGGAGTAAGTTATGAAAAAACCTCAACATGGCCCGTCGCAGTACTACGCTTCAGATAGAAGTATTTTTGATGCTTTGAATCAATCAAAAGTAGATGCCGATACCATTCAAAAACTCTTTGAACGACGGAATATTGTTTGCTCAAAGCGAACGCCCAGAAGTGATTTGTCGCGCTATTTCAGCCGGTTAACACACGATCAAATTGACCATCAAGATATTTCACGTCGGCTGGGCATATCCGCTCGTCGGGAAAGAATTACCTCGGTAGATCTTCAAGCGGAATTGACCAAAGATCAAATCACATGCGCAATCGAAGGGCTTGCCGCAACCCTCAAAATTGGCGGCGACGTGGTGCAAATTTCCATTGACGGTGGCACGACGAGCCTGCTAGTTCAATACTCCGAAATTGACTATAAGCGGTCTGAGTTCAGCCAGGTTCAGCAGCGTGATGGGCACATTGAGCTAGTTAAGAGTGGTGATCAATATGTACTGAGAAACACGCAGAGTGAGTACATGAATGCTGTACGGGACGAGCTAGTTAAACATCTTGAAAATGAATCAGAGAAACCCATTACGCGCACCGTGGTGAGTTTTTTTGAAATCCAATCACCAAGCGTTAGAAGCAAGTTTTTTTACGACTTAATGAGTGAGCTGCCGGGTTATGTTCGCCGCGATGTAACTGATGTTTTTGTTTACAAGGCGCGTGCTGAGGCGACTGATGAAGATGATGAGGCATCCAAGGAAAGTCACATCGAGCGAATTTTGATGCGTGGTAACGGGGTGATGCAGTCGAAACTTTTGAATGATCTACTTACAGAAAAGAGGTATCACATTAGTAAAGTTGGGTGGGTCGCGACGGAGCTTCAAGGAAAAGGCTACGGCTTTGACATTGAAGCCGCGTTCAACGATCCAAAGGACTGCACTGGCTTTTCATACTTATTGCGCGGCGTTCATGAACTTGACGATAGTGGCAAACTGAATAAGGCTCGCCGAAGTCCATTACCGGGCGAGGTCGATGTGATATCTAGAGCGATAGAGAACAAAGCCCGTGAACTTATGGCGAAAATTTCAGCTGCGCAGGCCGAGTCAAATTTGAAACCTGCTAAGTCATCATGAATCGCTACAAATGGTATCGACTTGGTCTACCGATTTCATTTCAGCAATTGCTTAAGAACATCGCTAAAAACAAATTCGTTAGTGATGCAAATTTTGGCTTCATGACAACAGATGCTGACTGGGGGAAACGAAATTTTCGATTCGCATGGCGAACTCATATTGCAAAAACTAGTTTTGATAACGCTGGAACACCGTCTGTTGAACTTGTAGCTAGTGTGAGTTACTGCGATTTCCATCTTTTTGAGCGCAACGAACTTTGCTGGTTACGAGTGGTAAACCCACCGCGCTCGCTTAAGGAACTGCTAAATGCCATTGAACAATTAAGCGGATTTGGTTTTTTTTCAGATCCGGTTTTTTTTCCAACAGCTTTGCCGCCATCACTTGCTCAAAACAAGGATGCCAAATTGATTGGCTTCAAAGCTATAGGTTCTATACCTAAACAGCATGCTGTAACAAGAGTGGAGATAGCATCAAAAGAAGGCTTGCAAATAGACAAGTTAGATTTTTTGAGTCAAATGAAATGTGTGATCGACCATTCTGTTTACGAAATAACTTTCCAACGAATACGGGGGCAAGTAGCGTTCTCTTCGACGGGAGTACTAAAAATCAGCGGTCAATTAGCCCCCCTACTGTTGAGCTTGATTGAGGCAGACCTCATCACTGCGAAATAGTAAAGTGAATCACTACTGTCCGGTCAAAACCTCAAGAAAATCAACTGTGTAGCGTCGGGTGGTGGAGAACTGGGGTCGGTGGAAACTCGCGGAGAACTGAAATGGATCGGTAAAAATGAAATTGAGGGTCAGCTCTTTTAAGCACACATTTGTCAAAGCTGGTTATGGCGCTTGACACCCTAACTTATTATGGTTAAAGTAACCATATGAAGGCGGTACGGATTTTCTATGACAAAGCACTCTTGCCTGATGGTGCAGTTGTAGAAATGACGATATGGCAATTGCCCCGCGCTACGCTAGAGCGACCGCATGGCTTGAAGTACAGCTTGTTTTATGGCTATGGCGGTCAGCGATTAGTTGGCTATGACAACGAGCGCGGCAAGGGTGACCACAAGCACCTTGGCGCATTGGAGTTTCACTACAAGTTTGAATCGGTCGACAAGCTGATTGCCGACTTTCTACTAGACGTTGAAAGGATGAAAAATGAACCCCACCCCTAACCCCACACTTGGTATTGCCCCCAAAGTTCAAATCAATGTCGGCAGCCTGGCTGACATGGGCAAACGCTTTGCCACCGCGTGGAAGCAGGCTGAAGCAGGTGAGGCCACTGACCAGATAAGCCAGACGCACATTACCTTTTTAGACGTGCAAACGATGTTTGAAACCTTGTCGCCGCGCCGCCTTGATTTGCTGCGCCATGTGCGCCAGCACGGGGCGGGTAATGTGCGTGAGCTGGCCCAAACCCTGGGTCGTGACTACAAAAACGTGC
Organism: Polaromonas sp.; assembly: GCA_049653085.1. GTDB lineage: Bacteria > Pseudomonadota > Gammaproteobacteria > Burkholderiales > Burkholderiaceae_C > Polaromonas. The sequence continues at coordinate 11,364 of JBASFP010000099.1, read as the reverse complement.
ATCAAGACGTGGCAACGCTTCAATCTGCGGGCTTGCTGGTGCGTGATGGCCGCAAACTGACGGCGCCTTGGGACGAGTTGCAGGCCAATGTGTCGTTGATGACAGCAGCATAAACGCTCTGTTACTAATAGCTGCTTGCGCCCGTATTTATTGGGCTAGAGGCTCATTTGATTCTCTAAAACGGCGGCGCTCTAAAATCTGTCCACGATGTCTGCGTGCTGCCCAGACTAGCGCCCAAGCACGAACAATTCAGGGTTTGCACCATAGAAAATGCTTATTGAAAATCCTAAAATGATAGGCAGTTTGATGCATAAAAATCCCTCCCTTATTCGCTGGAGTCTCACGCTCTGCCTGAGCGCTGCCATCTGGTTTGCGCTGGGCGGCGCTATCAAGGTGTTTGCGGCGGTCAGCAGCGGCAAGACGGTTGAGATCGTCGTGTGCTCGGGCGCTGGCATGAAGAAAATCTATGTGCAAATGCCAAGCGATGCGCCGCCAGGCCATGAGGTGAGCGTCAAGCATTGCAGCAACACACCTTTGGCGCTTGCCAGCTGGCCTTGGATTGTGCTGGACCATTTGGCTTACGCAGCGCCAAGCCAGGCGCCCAACTGGCAAGCCACCGACGGCTCCCGTGCGGTGCGCAATTGGGTAGACAACGGCAGACCTCCGCCCGGACGAGCGCCGCCCGCGTTTATTTGAGCTGATCTTTCGCATCAGCGTGTGCAGACTAGCCTTGTCTGGCAAGTCGCGCACTTCTTCATCTCCATTTTTCCATTTTATTTTTTGCGCTTGCAGCCCGTTGGCCTGCGCGCATGTCTCTTATTCAAGGATTTCTATGACCCACTTTTTCAATCAATTCTCCCGCCGCCTCGCTCTGGCAAGTGGCGTTGCTGCAATCATGCTTGTTACGGCTTGCTCCAGCATGGGCACAGACTCGGCACAAAATGTGCGCATCGTCGAGCCTGCTGATGGCGCGACTGTTGGCACCACTTTCAAGGTGAAATTTGGCACCAAAGGCTTGGAAGTTGCGCCAGCAGGCGATATCCTGCCAAACAGCGGTCATCATCATTTGCTGATCAATTCGGATGCCGTCAAAACTGGCGAGTCCATCCCGTTCACAGACAAGCACATGCATTTCGGCAAAGGTCAAACCGATGCTGAAGTCAAGCTGGCTCCTGGCAACTACACGCTTACCGCGCAGTTTGCCAACGGCGCGCACCAGTCTTATGGCAAAAGCTTGAGCCATTCCATCAAGGTGACGGTGAAATGACGGATCGCAGCTTTCAACTCCTGTGCATGGCTGCCTTGATCAGTGCCTTAAGTGCGCCTGCTTGGGCTAGCCCAGATCTGGCCGATAAATCTGCTTGCCTTAACTGCCATCAGGTGGACAAAAAAATGGTGGGCCCCTCTCTTGCAAGTATTGCGGCCAAATATAAAGATCGCAAAGATGCTGTCGCTTATTTGACGGAAAAAATCGTCAAAGGCTCAAGCGGCGCTTGGGGCGCGATTCCAATGCCAGCCAATACGCAAATCAAAGCAGATGATGTCAAAGCGCTCTCGACCTGGATCATGACTTTGACTGAAAAGAAATAAGCTTTGCCGGAGCGAAAGGCCTCACGCAGCTGGGCAGCGTGAGGCCTTTTTATGTCCTGCATTCACTCCAACAAAAGAGCCGTGGTCAGACGCCGATTTTTTTCAAGTCAAAGGCCAGAGCCCAGCGCCTGAACCCGTGCGCTAGCCCCGCGCTCTATGTTGATGCACTTGCTTAAAAAGCGTCAAATTGCTCTGTTTTTAATAGCTGCTTGCGCACATATTTATTGGCCTGAACGCCTATTTGTTCCCCTAAAACGCCGCCTTCTCAAACCGCGCCACAATGTCTGCATGCTGCCCAGACCACTGCTCCAGTGCCACCAGGTCTTTGGCGTGCAGGGCTTTTAAAAATGCCAAAGCCAACTGGCGTGTGGCGACTTTGACTTTGGGGTTCAGTGCCGCGCCGCCAGTGCCCATGCGGTCGGTGAAGATGCTGTGAGAGCCATCTTTGAAGACCGCCAGCACTTTGGCGGTGCGGCTGCTCTGCCCTGTGGCCTGGTACAGCGTGACGCGGTCGGCCACGCCGGAGTTGTAGCCGGGGATTTGAATGTCGTCTGCGGTGGCGGTGATGTGCAGGGTGGGCACGTCGATGCTGGAGACGATGTTTTGCGGGTTGCCCATGCCATAAAAAGGCGGAGCAGAGATCAAAATGGCGGCGCTAAAGCGCGGGTCTTTGGCCAAATACGGCACCCCAGCGCTGAGAACATTGACTTGCGCACCCGCCAGCAGCATGCTGGTGTTGGCGCCATACGAATGGCCAGCCGCCACTAGGCGCTGGGGGTTGATGTTGCTGCCCACGGGCTCGGCCAGCAGGCGAGTCAGGGCGAATTTGACGTCTTTGACGCGGTTCAGCGCCTCGGTTTCTTGCGCCGCTTCCGTCAGTCTGAAAACCAGGCTCAAGGGGCTGCCATACCAGAGCTGGCGGTCGCTGCCGACATGCTGCACATGCAAGCTGGCGTAGCCGTTGGCGGCGAAGTAGCTGCCCAGGTAGCTGTAGCCGTCACGCGAGCCGCCAATGCCGTGCGAAAACACCACCAGAGGCAGCGCGCCGGGTTTGATCTGACCGGCTGGCAGGTACAGCTTGGCCGGTACGCTGCGAGCCCGGGCGGCATCAAGCCAGTCAAAGGTTTGGCTGGTGTACTGGGCTGGGTCAACAGCCAATGCTTCGGGCGCAAGGTTAGACGGGGCGACTATGGCTTCTGCTTTGAGGGCAGGCTCCGCCGGGGTGGGGCTGGCGGCGTGTACACACAGTGCGCTCAAGCCAAGCAGGCCAAGTGCCAGTAAGCGTAAATTCAAGCGGGGTTTAGGGGCGGGCATGGTTTGCTTCATCAAATGCAAAGCAGTCAAGTCTGACAGAACCAGCGCTGGCTTGCAGCGGCTGGCCAGGCAGAGTCATGGCTCCCAAGGGGTACTTTTGGCGACAGCCTGCGGGCCGTGTTGAATCTGCCGTGCGCTAGCATCACAGGTCAACCATCCGTCCAAAGGGCATTTCCAACAACCGGAGACAACGATGTTCAGTCATGTGATGCTAGGTGTAAATGATCTTGAGGCTTCGCGCCAGTTTTACGATGCGGTACTAGGCGCTATTGGCATTGGCCCGGGCGTGGCCAACAAGCACCGCTACTTTTACCGCAGTCCGACGGGCACGTTTGCCATCACCACGCCGATCAACGGCGAGCCGGCCACGCATGGCAATGGCAGCACGATTGGCTTTGTAGTGCAGTCAGCCGAGCAGGGCGACGCCTTTCATGCAGCAGGCATTGCGCATGGCGGCACAACGTGTGAAGAGCCGCCGGGTTTTAGAGACGGCCCGGTGGGCAACTTTTACCTGGCCTACCTGCGTGACCCGGACGGCAACAAAATTTGTGCGCTGCATCGGCCTGCAAAATAAAAAGCGCTGCGTTTAAAGCGGCGGCAAATACTGCTCGACCAGCGCCTGCACTGCGTCGGCTTGAAGCGCATCTCGTCGCCGTTTGAGGGCTTCGCGTTCGGGCTGGCTGGCCAGCCAGCGTTTGAACGTGATGAAGGTAGCGGGGTGGACGGTGTTCATGCGCGCCATGCTGCCGTTGGTGGCCACCACAACGGCTGAAAAGCCGGGCGCATCCAGCAGCACATTGGCTCGGCGCGCCTGCACCACCCAAAAGTCTTCGTCATCACTGCTAAGTTTGATGGGGTGCGGGTCGTCATCTGCGCGTTCGCGCCGGATGATGTCCACCTCAAAACCGTCTTTATTAACCGCTGTGTATTTTTGGCTTTGGCGGATGCGAAAAGTGCTGTCTACCTTTTTCAGCACGCCCAGCATGGAACTGCTCACCCGCGCGAGTTGGGTTGTAAAGGCAATGCGTTTGCGGGTGTCCCACAGCAGGTCGATGTCGCGCGTGGCCAGGGCGTCGGTGCCAAGCCGCACCCCGGCGGTAGTCTCATAGGCATACAGCGCATGGGTGCCAACCACCCGAAAGTGCGGGCTCAATTGGCTATTGGCCAAGCGCGCCAGCAGCGACACGACGAGTGGGTCAACTCGGCCAACCCTCAAAGCGCGGTTCAGGCGCTGGTGTTGCTCCAATGCCACTTTCAGGCCGGCCAGACGCTCGGCGCTTTCGCGTTTGCGCTGGGTAAAGCGGTCATAAATGGCGATGTTCTCGGGTGTTCGCGGCCCCAAGCTGGTTTCAGCCCCGGCGGGTGTAGTGCGTACCAGGTATTTGGCATCGGGCGATGCCGCCGGACCAGCGTGCCAATACATGCCACCACGCACCTGTGCCGCCTCTAACTGGGCTTCTTCCAAAGCCTCAAACACGGATACGGCGTCAATGTATTGGCGTGCAATTGCGGCGCTGGTTTCTAGCATTTCGGTATGTTATTACATTTTTGTTTTTTATACCGAATATTGTTTTAAAACAACATTTTAATGTGTATTCACTGGTACATTTTGTCGTATGACAGTTGAAATAACCCAGCAAATGACTCCCCATGCCGTCAGCCGCCTGCGCACCGCGCGGCTGGCGCGTAGCTCAAAGCCGTTTTTGGCGCGGGGCGGCTCTAAAGTTGAGCGGTGCGCGGGTTGCCGCCTGGTGGTCAGCCACTGCCTGTGTGCCTTGCGGCCTGATGTGCCGTGCCGGGCGGGCGTGTGTTTGGTCATGGCCGACATTGAGGCGCTCAAGCCAAGCAACACGGGCTGGCTGGTGGCGGATGTTGTGGCCGACACGTTTGCCTTTGGCTGGGCTCGCACCGAGGTGAACCCGGCGCTGCTGGCCTTGCTGGCAGATGAACAGTGGCAGCCCTACCTGGTGTTTCCGGGTGAGTTTGTAGCGCCTGAGCGGGTGGTGACCCAGGTGCAAACCTCAACCACCAAACGCCCGCTGTTTGTGTTGCTGGACGCCACCTGGCCCGAGGCGCGCAAGATGTTTCGCAAAAGCCCGTATCTGGACAAGCTGCCGGTGCTGAGTTTGCAGAGCGAGCAACTCTCAAACTACAAGCTGCGACGCTCGCAGCGCGATGGGCACTTGTGTACGTCAGAAGTCGCGGCGATGTGTCTGGCCCTTGGTGGCGATGCGCGGGCCGGGCTGGCGCTACAGGCTTATCTGGATGTGTTTACCCACCACTACCTGCAGGCCAAGCAGCAGTTGCCTGTGGATGATGCGGCGTATTAGCGGTTACGCAGTTTCCAAGTAACAACTTAGCAGCCTTTTAAAGTCAAACAGCCAGCTTCCAACGCAAAGGCGCAAAGATGCAAAGGTCGCAAAGCTATTAAATAAAACCTCTTACTTTGCGTTCTTTGCGCTTTTGCGTCTTTGCGTTGGAAACTCTTCCTCGTAACCTGAATAGATACGCTTTTAGGTGTAAAATAGGCCTGAAGCTCAATAAATACGGGCGCAAGCAGCTATAAATTAAATAGCTTAAAACGTATACCCCACTCGCGTCTCATTGCCCTCAATCGCGTCCAGCAGCACCATCAACGGGCCTAACTGGCGGTAGCGGGCAGCGGTGGCGCGCACGTATTTGATGAAACGGGGTGTGTCGGCCAGGTACTTGGGTTTGCCGTCGCGCAGCGTCAGGCGGGCAAAAATGCCGAGGATTTTCAGGTGGCGCTGCAAGCCCATCCATTCCACTGCGCGGTAAAACTCACCAAAGTCGTCGCCCACCGGCAGCCCGGCCTTGCGGGCTTGTTGCCAGTAGCGCACGGTGATGTCGAGCACAAAGTCTTCTTCCCAGGTTAAAAACGCATCGCGCATCAGGCTGGCAATGTCGTAGGTGATGGGGCCGTAGACCGCGTCCTGAAAATCCAGCACGCCAAGCTTTCCATCACTGACCATCAGGTTCCTGGCCATGTAGTCGCGGTGTACAAACACCTGCGCGCCACCCAATGACTGTAAATTACTGGCCTTGATGTGTTTGAAGGCATCGGCTAGCACGTTTTGCTGCGTGGCGTCCAACGCAAAGCTGCGGTGCTGCGCCACATACCAGTCGGGGAACAGCGCCAGCTCGCGCGTGAGCAGCGCGTCGTCATAGGGCGGCAGCACACCGGGCTTTGACGACAGTTGCCAGCGCACCAAAGCGTCAATCGCTTGCACGTACAGCTCGTAATACGCCGCCGTGGGCTGGGCAATCGCATCAACAGCCGCAGGCGGCGCGATGACTTCCATCATGGTTTGCGCACCTAAATCGCTCAGCAACATGAAGCCAGCGGCTGCGTCCCAGGCCAGTACACGGGGTGCGGGCAAGCCAGCGTCTGCCATCAGGCCGGCGACTTTGACAAACGGCTGGCAGTCTTCCTTGTCGGGCGGCGCGTCCATGATGATGTAACTGCCAGGGTTCGCGTCGATCCTGAAATAGCGCCTGAAACTGGCGTCCGCTGATGCCAGCCGCAGGCTGGCAACGTCTAGCGCGTGGTCAGGCGCAGTGGCTTGTAGCCAGGCGCCAAAAGCCTGTTCGCGCGCCGGGTCAGCCCACACAATGGGCGCATGGGTTGCTGGCTGAAAGGCGGCTGGGCGGTCATGGATAATCATGTCTGATTCTACAAACGGGTTTACCTCTGATTCATGATGCGCCGCGCATCCCGCCAGCTTTTTATTCCATCCCCGGTGCGTCGTGCCGTTCTCTGTCTGGTGTCTGCCACTGGCCTTGGGATGCTGGGTGCGCCCGTCTGGGCGCAGGCACTCGATGGGGTAGAGCAGGGCGCAGGTGTTGATGATGCGCCGCTGGTGCTGAAAAGCTCGCCCATGCTGGCTGAAACACCGCCAGACGACAAAGCAGCCAAGCCGCCCACCTTTGTTTTTGGTGACCGCATTTCTGGCCGCACTGACCTGGAAACCATCATTGACGGTAACGCTGAAGTGCGCCAGGGCAAAAACGCCATTCGTGCAGATCGCATTGAGTATTACCAGCCGGACGACCAAACCATCAGCCGTGGCAATGTACGCATCAACAGCGGCGGCAACCTGTTCAGTGGCCCTGAGCTGCAACTGAAAATTGACACCTTCGAAGGCTATTTTTTAAGCCCCACCTATCGGTTTTTGTCCAACGGTGGCAATGGCACGGCCGAGCGCATTGACTTTATTGATGACCAGCGGCTGGTGGCGCGCCAGGCCACTTTTACCACCTGCGAGCGCACGGACGAAACAACCTGGGAGCCCGCCTGGGTGCTCAGCGGCACCAGCTTCAAGTTTGACAAAGAGTCTGAAACCGGTGAGGCCACAGGCGCGGTACTGCGCTTTAAAAACGTGCCGATTCTGGCCTTCCCGACCATCAGTTTCCCGCTCAGTGACAAGCGCAAGTCAGGCTTGCTGCCGCCGACCTTTAACCTGGACAGTACCAGCGGTTTTGAAGTCAGCCAGCCGTATTACTTCAACATTGCACCCAACCGCGATGCCACGCTGACCACCACCGTCATGAGCAAACGCGGCATTAATCTGGGTGCTGAAGCGCGCTACCTGGAGCGCGACTACGCAGGCAGGCTGCGCACCAACTATCTGCCCAGCGACGCTTTGAGAAAAATCAACCGCTGGTCATATGCGCTGGAGCACACCGGCACGATCAACACTGGCTTGAGTGACGTGGGCAACCTCGGTTTGAACCTGAATTTGAACCGCGTCAGCGACAACAATTACTGGCGTGACTTCCCGCGCAGCAGCAGCTCGCTGACGCAACGCTTGTTGTCCAGTGACGGCAGCTTGAGCTGGGGCAGGGGCTACTTCACCAGTGCCGTGCGGGCGTTGAAATGGCAAACCCTGCAAGACCCGTTGTCAGTCATCGTGCCGCCTTACGACAGGCTGCCACAAGTCACGGCGGCGTACACCCGCATCAACGTACCGGTGGCGGGCGTGAGCGGGTTTGACTGGTCAACGGCGGGCGACTTCACCCGGTTTTCATCTGACCGCCTGCTGACCAAGCAGCCCAACAGTGACCGTGCGGTGTCGATCACCCAAATCAGCCGCCCGTTTATATCGCCTGGCGGCTACATCACGCCCAAGCTGCAGTTGCACGCCACTACTTATAAATTTGACGCGCCGCTTGTCGGTGGTGCCACCACCGCTTCACGCGCTGTGCCCACCTTCAGCCTTGACAGCGGTTTGCAGTTTGAGCGCCCGGCCAATGTGTTTGGTCGCAACTTCACGCAGACGCTGGAGCCGCGCGCTTTTTATGTCCGCACGCCTTACCGTGACCAGTCGCGCCTGCCCAATTACGATTCAGGTGCAAACGACTTCAACTTTGCCACCGTGTTCACTGAAAACGCTTTTGTCGGCAACGACCGCATTTCGGACGCCAACCTGCTCACGCTGGGCGTGACCTCGCGCCTGTTGAACCCTGACACCGGGGCAGAGGCGGTGCGGGTGGGTGTGGCGCAGCGCCTGCGTTTTTCAGATCAGAAAGTCACATTGCCCGGCGGTTTGCCAGTCACCGATCGGATCAGCGATGTGCTGTTTGGCACGTCGATCAACTGGGTGCCTGAATGGTCGTTTGACGGCACATTGCAGTACAACCCGAAAATAAGCAAATCCGAGCGGTCAACCTTTGGCGTGCGCTACAGCCCCAGCAACTACCGCGTGGTCAGTGCTGCTGTGCGCCGCCAGCGCAATGTCAGCAGCTCGCTTGACGTGGGCTGGCAGTGGCCGATCAACGACCTGTGGGGCGACAAAGGCAAAGACTTGGGCGCGGGCAATGGCCAGGGCGGCGGGCGCGCTTATGGCGTGGGCCGGCTCAATTACAGCTTTCAGGACAAAAAACTGGTTGATGCCGTCGTCGGCCTTGAGTACGATGGCTGCTGCTGGATTGGCCGCGTGGTGCTGCAGCGCTCGCAAAGCGGCGTGACCACCGCCAACACCCGCATTTTGTTTCAGCTTGAGCTGGTCGGCTTTTCACGCCTGGGCGTGAACCCGCTGGATGTGCTCAAGGCCAATGTTCCCCGCTATCAGTTTTTGCGTGACCAGATAACCGCACCTAGCCGCTTCACCACTTATGACTAATTTATTGATGCTTTTAAATCGCGCGCCACTTGGTGTCTTCATGCTGGTGTTGTCCTGCACATCAGCGCAGGCGCAAACGCTGCGGCCTTCAACCGGGCCGCTGCGCTTGTCTACTCCGCCAAGCGTTGCCAGCAACCCGCTGTTTGGCCGCCAGCGCTCGGCTGACTTCATCGTGGCGGTGGTCAACTCCGAGCCCGTCACCAACAACGAAGTGCGTAACAGCCTTTTGCGCACCGAGCAGCAACTGACGCAAGCCGGCACCGCCATGCCGCCGCGCGACGAGCTGGCGCGGCTGGTGCTGGAGCGGCTGATCTCCGACAAGCTGCAGTTGCAGGAAGCGCGTTTTTCAGGCCTGCGGATTGACGAAAGCGCCATCAACAATGCCGAGCTGGGTGTGGCTCAGCAAAACCAGTTAACAGTCGATGAGCTGCGCAAGCGCCTGGCGGCTGACGGCCTGGCCTATGACAAGTTTCGTGATGGCTTGCGCGACGAATTGCTGGTCAACCGCTTTCGCCAGCGTGAGGTCGAGTCGCGCGTCAAAGTCACAGATGCGGATGTCGACCAGTTTTTGCGCGACCAGGAAGGCGGCGACGGTGCGGCCATTGAGATTAACCTGGCGCAAATTTTGGTGGCCGTGCCTGAAAACGCCACGCCAGAACAAGTCACGGCCCTGCAAGCCAAAGCCCAAACCGCCGCAGACCGCGCCAGAGCCGGGACTGACTTTGTGGCGCTGGTCAATGAGTTTTCTGAACCCTCACTGCGCGCATCCGGCGGGCAGTTGGGTCTGCGCAGTGCCGACCGCTACCCACCGCTGTTTTTGCAGGCCACTGACAAATTGCGCACAGGCGGCATTGCCGGGCCGGTGCGCAGCGGTGCGGGCTTTCACGTTTTGAAGGTGGTTGAAAAGCGCCAGGCGGGTATGCCGGGCGTCAACGTCACGCAAACCCGTGCGCGGCATATTTTGCTGCGTGTTACCCCGCAACAACGCGAATCGGTGGCCAAAGAAAAGCTGGCTGATTTTAAAAAACGTGTGGCAGCAGGCCAGGCTGATTTTGCCGCTCTTGCGCGGGAAAGCAGCGACGACGGCTCGGCCAAAGACGGCGGCGATTTGGGCTGGACCAACCCCGGCATGTTTGTGCCCGAGTTTGAGCAAGCCATGAACGGCCTGGCACCGAATCAGATGTCTGAGCCCGTGGTGTCACGCTTTGGCGTGCATTTGATTCAGGTGCTGGAACGCCGCGACACCAAGTTGTCCAGCCGCGACCAGCGCGAGCTGGCCCGTAGCGTGATACGCGATAAAAAACTTGAAGACGCCTATGCGGTCTGGGCGCAAGAAATTCGCGGACGGGCTTATGTGGAATTCCGCGAACCTCCCCTCTAAATGCGCCACATCCCCCGCAAACGCTTCGGCCAGCACTTCCTGACCGACCGGGGCATCATTGAAGACATTGTTCAAGCCATAGCACCTGCTGCCGGGCAAGCGATGGTTGAAATCGGCCCCGGGTTAGGGGCGATGACGCAGCCGCTGGTCGAACGCCTTGGGCATTTGACGGTGATTGAGCTGGATCGTGATTTGGCGGTGCTGCTGCGCAAAAAGCCAGAGCTGAGCGTGATTGAGTCCGATGTGCTGCGGGTTGACTTTCGCGCGCTGGCTGCTGCTGCAAAAGGCAAGCTGAGGATCGTCGGCAACCTGCCGTACAACATCTCCACGCCCATTTTGTTTCACCTGCTGGACGTGGCCGATGTGGTGCAAGACCAGCACTTCATGCTGCAAAAAGAAGTCATTGACCGTATGGTGGCCAAGCCATCGACCAGCGACTACAGCCGCCTGAGCGTGATGCTGCAATGGCGCTACGCCATGGAAAACGTGCTGTTTGTGCCGCCCACCAGTTTTGACCCGCCGCCGCGCGTTGACAGTGCCATCGTGCGCATGTTGCCGCATGCCGCGCCTGAGCAGCTGGACGTCAAACTCTTCAGCGAACTGGTGCGCGTCGCCTTCAGCCAGCGCCGCAAACTGCTGCGTCATTCGCTGGGCAAGTGGCTGGAAGCGCGTCACTTCAGCGGGTCGTTTAACTTGCAGCGGCGAGCCGAGGAAGTGCCAGTGGCAGAGTACATTGCACTGGCTCAAGTTGCATAATACTCCTATTTTAGGAGCTGCTTGCGCCCGTATTTATTGGTCTGAAGCCTGATTTGGCCTGATTAGATACCTGCCTCAGACAAACTTGACATTGCTTGAGAGATGTTTAATACTGTATATATACACAGTTATTAACAGAGGTATCACCATGGCAATGAACCGAATCCAGTTCCAAGCAGG
>JBASFP010000098.1:0-27123 GCA_049653085.1 Polaromonas sp. | reverse complement strand
GACCTGCTTGGAACTGGATTCGGTTCATTGCCATGGTGATACCTCTGTTAATAACTGTGTATATATACAGTATTAAGCATCTCTCAAGCAATGTCAAGTTTGTCTGAGGCAGGTATCTAATCAGGACAGTTCAAGCCTTTTTAGCCCCATCAACCACCTCCGCCGCAGCGCGGTAGGCTTCAGCCGCCGCTGGCACGCCGCAGTAAATGCTGGCGTGCAGCAGCACTTCAGATATTTCAGCGGACGTTGCGCCGTTGTTCAGTGCCCCGCGCACATGACCTTTCAGCTCATGCAGCTTGCCCATCGCTGTCAACATGGCCACGGTGATCAGACTGCGGGTTTTCAAATCAAGACCAGGCCGCTGCCACACATCGCCCCAAGCGTTTTTGGTGATGTAGTGCTGGATCGGCAGGGTGAAGTCTGTGGCGTTGCCAAAGGCGTTGGCCACAAAATCTTCACCCATCACCTGCTTGCGGGTGGCCAGGCCTTGTTTGAAATCAGCGCTGTTTTCAATCGTCATCTTGCATCCTTAAAAACAGTCAGAATAATCGAAACAAAAAAGCCCGCCGCTGTCAGTACAGCGACGGGCTTGAAGTCGATGCATTTACTTCAGGTCAAAGCGGTCAAGGTTCATCACCTTCACCCAGGCGGCCACAAAGTCGCGCACGAAGGCTTCGTGTGCGTCGCTGCTGGCATACATCTCTGCCAGCGCGCGCAGTTGCGAGTTTGAGCCAAAAACCAGGTCATTGACAGTGGCTGTCCATTTGATCTGGCCCGTCTTGCGATCACGGCCTTGCATCACATCGCCGGACTTTTCCCATACCGTGTTCATGTCCAACAGATTGACAAAGAAATCGCTGGTCAAGGCTTCAGGCCGCTGGGTGAATATGCCGTGCTTTGTTTGCCCAACATTGGCATTCAAGGCACGCATGCCACCGACCAGCACAGTCATCTCGGGCGCAGTCAGCGTTAGCAGGTTGGCATTGTCTATCAGCATCTCGGCGGCCAAAGCCTCATGCCCCGGGTGCAGGTAGTTGCGAAAGCCGTCGGCCATAGGCTCCAGCACAGCGAATGAATCGACATCGGTCTGGTCTTGCCGCGCGTCCATGCGGCCTGGCGCAAAAGCAACGCTAGCGTTAACACCGGCTTTTTGGGCAGCCGACTCAACCGCAGCCGTTCCCGCCAAAACGATCAGATCAGCCAGTGAGATTTTTTTACCCGCAGACTGCGCATTGTTGAAGTCCTTTTGAATCGTCTCCAGCACCTGTAGCACTTTTGCCAGCTCAGCCGGCTGGTTGACTTGCCAATCCTTTTGCGGTGACAAGCGAATGCGCGCACCGTTGGCGCCGCCGCGTTTGTCGCTGCCGCGAAAGGTCGATGCTGACGCCCAAGCCGTGGTGACCAGTTGCGAAATTGAAAGTCCTGACGAAAGAACTTTGGTCTTCAGCGCTGCAACATCTTGCTCGTTCACCAGCTCATGGTCCACCGCAGGTATCGGGTCTTGCCAGATCAGCACTTCGCTGGGTACCAGCGCGCCCAGATAGCGCGAGCGTGGCCCCATGTCGCGGTGCGTCAGCTTGTACCAGGCTCTGGCATAGGCATCGGCAAATTCAGCCGGATTGGCCATGAAATGCCGCGAGATTTTTTCATACGCTGGATCTGCCCGCATCGCCATGTCGGCGGTGGTCATCATGGGCGCGTGGCGTTGGGCGGGGTCATGCGCGTCGGGCACGTCTGCGTTCGCTGCTGTGCCTTTGGGCCTCCACTGGTGCGCGCCGGCTGGGCTTTTGGTCAGTTCCCACTCATGGCCGAACAGGTTTTCAAAGTAGCCGTTGTCCCACTGAATCGGGTTGTTGGTCCACGCGCCTTCAATGCCGCTGGTCACGGTATGCGCGCCCTTGCCGCTGCCAAAAGAGTTCTTCCAGCCCAGGCCTTGCTCTTCAATGCCAGCGCCTTCAGGCTCAGCGCCTACATACTGGCCAGGGTTGGCCGCGCCGTGAGCTTTGCCAAAGGTGTGGCCGCCAGCAGTCAGTGCTACTGTTTCGTAGTCGTTCATGGCCATGCGGGCAAAGGTTTCGCGAATGTCGCGTGCCGAGCCTACTGGGTCGGGCACACCTTCAGGGCCTTCGGGGTTCACGTAAATCAGACCCATGTGGGTCGCGCCCAGCGGGTTTTCGAGCTGGCGCTCACCCGAGTAACGCTTGTCTGAGCCCATCCATTTTGTCTCTGAGCCCCAGTAAACCTCTTCTGGCTCCCACACATCAGGCCGGCCGCCGGCAAAACCAAAGGTTTTGAAACCCATCGAGTCCATCGCCACGGTGCCCGCCAACACCATCAGGTCAGCCCATGACAGTTTGCGCCCGTATTTTTGTTTGATGGGCCACAGCAAGCGGCGCGCTTTGTCCAGGTTGCCGTTGTCAGGCCAGCTGTTCAGCGGCGCAAACCGCTGCATGCCAGAGCCGGCACCGCCCCGGCCATCTGCAATGCGGTAGGTGCCTGCACTGTGCCAGGCCATGCGCACAAAAAACGGGCCGTAATGGCCGTAGTCTGCAGGCCACCAGTCTTGCGAATCGGTCATCAGTGCCGTCAAATCGGTCACGACTGCATGCAAGTCAAGTGTTTTGAATTCTTCAGCGTAGTTAAAGCCCTCGCCCATCGGGTCTGTCAGGGGTGAGTTCTGGTTCAGGTTTTTGAGGTTGAGCTGGTTCGGCCACCAGTCTGCGTTGGAGCGCGCGCTGGCTGTAGCCTGTTTGGATGCGCCGCCTGAAAACGGGCATTGGCCTTGAGATGGTGTTGCTTGATCAGTCATGATGACTCCTGTGGTGTTTGAATGGCAGTGCTTAGAAACTTGTTGACATAGCGATTGTGCGCAGACATCATGAAATGACAAAGACAATTAAAGGTAAGCCATCAATAGTTTTTATTAATTGATGCAGGTGTTGCGATGCTCTTCAAATAAAAGTAAGATTCTTACTAATCAGGAGTAAGAATCATGAGACTCACCAGCAAGGGCCAAGTCACCATTCCCCAAGCCGTGCGCGACAAGGCAGGCTTGCAACCGCACAGCGAGGTTGAATTTGAAGTCTGCGCCAACGGCGACGTGCTCATCAGGCGCGCTGCAAATTCTGTATCGCCATTACGCAGCGCTTTTGAGCAAGTACGCGGCAGCGCCAATGCAGCGCAGTTCAAGGGCATGGGTACGGATGAATTCATGAAGTTCATTCGTGGCTAAAAAAATCATTCATGAAGTTCGTGAGCCCGACGCACGCTACCTGCTGCCGCCCACGCTGGTAGACAGTTGCGTGCTGATAGACGTGCTGGCCAACGACCCGGACTGGGCGGATTGGTCGGTTGAAAAACTGGACCTGCTGGGTCAGCAAGCGCCGCTGGTGATCAATCCCATCATCTTGGCCGAAATCAGCCCACGTTTTGACCGTGCCGCTGACCTGGACGCGGCATTGCAATATCTGCCCATCAAACGCGAAGCCCTGCCCTGGGACGCTGCGTACCTGGCGGGGCAAGCCTTCAAAATTTACCGCACGGCAAAGGGAACGAAGCGCTCGCCCATGCCAGACTTCTACATTGGCGCACACGCATTGGTCGGCAACATGCGGCTGCTAACGCGCGATGCGGTGCGCTTTCAAACTTACTTTCCCAAACTCAACATCATCTCGCCATGACAAACTCAACATCACGCTACCCTGCCCCAGAACTCGCCAATCTGCCCGACGACATCCGCGCCAAAATTCTGGAAGTGCAAGAAAAAGCAGGCTTCATTCCCAACGTGTTTTTAGGTTTTGCCCGTCGCCCTGCCGAGTGGCGCGCGTTTTTTGCGTATCACGATGCGTTGATGCTGCCCGAGTCAGTAGGACGCACCAGCAACCTGACCAAAGGCGACCGGGAGATGATCGTCACCACCACCAGCGCGGCCAACAGTTGCCTGTACTGCGTGGTGGCACATGGTGCGATATTGCGGATTTATGAAAAGAAACCGCTGGTGGCTGACCAGGTCGCAGTCAACTACAAAAAAGCCGACATCACTCCACGCCAACGCGCGATGCTGGACTTTGCAATGAAGGTTTGCTTGGCTTCACACGCGATTGACGATGCTGACTTTGCAGCACTGCAAGCGCACGGCTTTGATGATGAAGATGCCTGGGACATTGCGGCCATCACCGCATTCTTTGGCCTGTCAAACCGCATGGCCAGCTTTAGCGGTATGCAGCCGAACCCGGAGTTTTACTTGATGGGGCGGGTGCCAAAACAAAAATAAAACAAGACGATCT
Organism: Polaromonas sp.; assembly: GCA_049653085.1. Taxonomy (GTDB): domain Bacteria; phylum Pseudomonadota; class Gammaproteobacteria; order Burkholderiales; family Burkholderiaceae_C; genus Polaromonas. The sequence goes on along the minus strand of JBASFP010000098.1, from coordinate 22,837 downwards.
GCTTTTTTACCCGCAACGGCCACGGCGCATCCCCCTCCGCTCGTGTCCCCCGCGCCTTTGGCGCTCCTCCTTGACCTCGCTGCGGGAGACGCACCGTACCCGATGCTAGGCATGTTTTCTTGTGCAACGTGAGATATCTATCTAAACCCAAGAGTGGTTTGCCTGAGTGTTCTGCGGAGGTCAAGGAGGAGCCCCCAACGGGGGCGGGGGACACGCAGCAGAACACTCGGGCAGACCGCTCGCTTGCAATGCAGATCACCAAATCTGCAAAAACCTTGTCCACCGCAGGCCGCTATATTATCAATAGCTGCTTACGCCCGAATTCATTGGGTTATAGCCACTTTTATACCTTGAAATCAGGTCGAAACGACCTCCCGCAGCCAGTCAGGCAGCGTTTTGGCTTTTTGAATCGGGAAGTCAACCCAAATCGTCGTCGCCCCGCCAGCGGCACAGATAACGCCCGGGTCACTAACAAGTTCCATCGTGCCCCACGTTTCAAACGTGGTGCGGCCTGGGTCTGACACGTACATTTTGATCAGCACATCGCCCGGGTACTGAAGCTGCTTGTAAAAATTGCAAAACGCATTGACGATGACTGGGCCTTCGCCTTTTGAGTCAGGCGCGCAGCCGATGCTGTTCATCCATTCAATGCGAACGGTCTCCAGGTAGCGAAAGTACATCGCGTTGTTCAAGTGGTTCATCGCGTCCATGTCGCCCCAGCGGATGGGCATCACCATTTCATAGACCAATTTTTTGATTTCGGGAATTTCAATTTTCATGGACGACCTCTAAAAACGGGTTAACGATGCGAAGCGTGCCACGTACCAGTTGCCAATGCTGCAAATCTTCTGTGTACAGGATGGCAGCGCCAGATTGCAAAGCGGCCGCAATCATCACGCAGTCGTAAAAGCTGTACTTCAGCTCGTCCTGCAAGTCCAGCGCGGTGTGGATGAGGGCTGTACTGCTGGCAACGCGGTTCAAGGGTTGCATGGCGGCGTCGATGAAGGCCTTGCAGTCGTCTGCGCTTAGGCGGGTTGCAAACTTTTTACGCGCCACATTGGCAAACTCCTGCACCACCTGGTAGCTGATGCTGCCGCGCCCAGAGCCCAGGCAGCTTTCAATCAGTTCGACAGCTTTGGCGCGTTTGCGCGGCTCGCTGGCCAAAAAGGCGTAGACGAAGATGTTGGTGTCTAAAAACACCACGTCTTCATCTTTCATTCATCTCTTCACGGGTGAAGCTGCGGCCTGCATCGGCCTTGGGCAACGTCTGCATCACGCTGCGAAAGCGATTCACGGCAGCTTGCCCATCTGCTGCCTGCACGTAACTGGCCAGCCACTTGCGAAACTCGTCGTTCAGCGTCACACCCTGGGCGCGTGCTTTGTCTCTGGCCTGGTCAATAAGCTGGTCGGTGGCTGATAAAGTGATGTTTCGCATGAATGCAGTGTACACGATAGTGCGCACTAAAAGCAACCGGGTTTAGCGATGAGCCTTAATGCTCGCCAAAATCCCGGCGACGAACAGCACGCACGCCAACGCTTGCAGCAGCGATGGCCACTGGCCGTCCCACACGAATGAGTAAAACAAGGCAAACAGCGTCTCGCTCACAATCAGCTGGCCGCATAAGCTGGCGCTCAAGCGCTGGCTGGCAATGTTCCAGAGTATCGTCGCCAGCCACGCAGAACCTACGCCAGTTGCTATACAAATAATAGCTGCTTGCGCCCGATTTTGTTGGTCCAGAAGCACATTTGCATCACTGCCAGCAACCATCCACAGGCCCAAGGCACCCAAACCCGTCGCCACACCCAGCCAGTTGGCCCAGGTGGTGGCGCTGACTGACGGATGCCTTTTGAGCCAGGCAGCATTCAGCAGGCCAAACGCTGTCCAGCAGACCATCGAAGCCAGCGCAAAAGCTACGCCACGCCAAAAGTTTTGCCCCTGGATTGAAACATCAACTTCGGCGCGCATCATGAGCGCCAGCCCCAGCAGCGTCAACACCAGCCCCGGCAAAAGTGCCGCCCAGCGCAGCCCAACAGGTTTGCCCAGCAGCATCATCCAGATGGGAATCGTGCCAATGATCAGGCTGGGCACGGCCGTGCCTGCATCCCGAATGGCAAACACGAGCAGCAAGTAGTAGCCGGTAAAGCCTAAAACACTCAACCCCAGCGCTGAAAGCGCTTGATGCAATGTCGGTTTTGCAGACTGGCGCACCAGCAGCAGCAGCACCGCAGACAGCGCGCCGTAACTGATGAAACGCCCTGCCGTCAGGTCAACCGACGACAAACCCGGCACCATGCGCGGCGCGATAAAAACCAGGCCCCAAAGCGCGCCCGCTGCGAGCCCAGCCAATATCCCGGTCAGCACTTCAGATCAGGTTGTACGACCATTCGTTGCGCCCCTTGACTGTCATCCCGGACTCGATCCGGGATCCATCCCGCTTTTCGCTCGTCGGCTGGAGTTGGGGTCATGGATTGCGGATCAAGCCCGCAATGACAAATTTGAACGTGCTCTAAAACATACAGCATTGGGTCAAGTGCCAAAACCGTCATCGGCGGCGATGACCGCCCCATTGACAAAATGGCTCGGCGGGCTAGCCAGCATCACCAGCAGCGCGTCCAGGTCTTCGGGCTTGCCGATGCGCTTGCGCGGCAGCATTTGCACCAGCTTTTTGCCCTGCTCGGTTTCCCAGTGGTGATGGTTGATTTCGGTGTCGATGTAGCCTGGGCAAATCGCGTTGACATTGATGCCGTACTTGCCCCACTCCAGCGCCATGGCTTTGGTCATTTGAATCACAGCCGCTTTGCTCATGCAATACACGCCAATTTGCGGCAGCACACGCAGCCCCGCCATCGACGCGATGTTGATGATGCGCGCACCTGAAAAACCACCGGGTGCCACACCCCGCGACCTGGCCAGCATGCGCTTGCCTACTTCTTGCGCCACAAAAACCGCGCCTTTGACGTTGGTATTGAAAATGAAGTCGTAGTCGTCCTCAGCCACATCCTGCAAGCGCTGGGTGGTGCTGACGCCTGAGTTGTTGATCAGCACATCAATCGGGCCGACCTCTGTTTCAGCATGCGCCACGGCGGACTTGATGCTGGCGTGGTCTGTCACGTCCAGTTCCACCACATGCGCTGCGCCACCTTCAGCTTCAATTTGCGCACGCAAATCTTTTAGCTTGTCCATGCGCCTGCTGGCCAGCACCACGGCCGCACCAGCCTTGGCAAGCGTTTTGGCAAACTGTGCGCCCAGACCGCCAGAAGCACCTGTAACCAGCGCAACGCGCCCTGAAAGATCGAGGCTGTAGGCCATCATCAACTCCTCAAAACAGTAATAAAAAGAACGACCGTTCTATTTGCTTATTGCAACGCATAAAATCAGCCTATTGAACCGATTCATTATCAGCGAGTAAAAAATGACCCCCCAAGAAATCCTGACCCAATTCGGCCCCCGTGAAGCGATGGAATATGACGTGGTGGTGGTCGGCGGTGGCCCTGGCGGCTTGGCCACAGCCATCAAGTTAAAGCAGTTGGCAGCAGAAAAAGGCACAGACGTGTCGGTGGTGGTGCTTGAAAAAGGCTCAGAGCCCGGCGCGCATATTCTCAGTGGTGCCATCATGGATCCGCGTGCGTTGACAGAGCTCTTCCCGAACTGGAAGGAACTGGGCGCGCCCTTGAGTCAGCCCGTCACTGGCGACGATGTACAGTTTTTAAGCACCACGGGCACGATCAACACACCACAATTTCTCATCCCCAAATGCCTGCATAACGATGGCAATTACGTCATCAGCCTGGGCAACCTGGTGCGCTGGCTGGGCCAGCAAGCTGAAGCATTGGGCGTTGAAATCTTCCCGGGCTTTGCGGCGGCTGAAGTGCTGTACAACGACGATGGTTCAGTCAAAGGCATTGCCACTGGCAACCTGGGTATTGGCAAAGACGGCGAGCCCACAGACAACTTCCAACTCGGCATGGAATTGCACGCCAAGTACACGATTTTTGCTGAGGGCTCGCGTGGCCACCTGGGTAAAAACCTGATTGCGAAGTACAAACTCGACGAAGGCAAAGACCCACAGACTTACGCCATCGGCATCAAGGAACTGTGGGAGATTGACCCTGCCAAAGCCAAGCCCGGCCATGTGGTGCATTCACTCGGCTGGCCAATGGATCCAAGCACTTATGGCGGCGGCTTTTTGTACCACCTTGAAGGCAACAAGATCACGCTGGGCTTTATCACCGGGCTTGAATACTCCAACCCATGGCTCAGCCCATTTGAAGAAATGCAGCGCTGGAAAACCCACCCTGCCATTCGCCAATATCTTGAAGGCGGCAAACGCATCAGCTACGGCGCGCGAGCCATTACCTGCGGCGGCTTGAACAGCCTGCCCAAAACCGTGTTCCCCGGCGGGGCGCTGGTCGGTTGCGACGCGGGCTTTTTAAACTTTGCCCGCATCAAAGGCAGCCACGCCGCTATCAAAACTGGCATGCTGGCAGCAGACGCAGCCTACGCCGCCGTGACCAGCGGCAGGCAACATGATGAGCTGACGGCTTACCCCGAGGCTTTTGAAAAGAGCTGGCTAAAAGAAGAACTCGAAGCATCCCGCAACACCAAGCAGTGGATGAAAAAGGGCTTGTACCTGAGCAGCATCATGAACGGCATTGAGCTGTGGCTGCTGCCCAAGCTCGGCTTTAAATCACCGCCGTGGACGATTCATTCCACCGTGCCAGACCACGCCAAGCTAAAACCCGCCAAAGATTGCCCGCAAATCACTTACCCCAAGCCTGACGGCAAGATCACGTTTGACAAACTCAGCAGTGTCTTTATCAGCAACACCAACCATGAAGAGCATCAGCCCGCGCATTTGACGCTCAAGGATGCCGGCGTTCCGGTCAACATCAACCTCGCAACTTACGCCGGGCCAGAGGCTCGCTACTGCCCCGCAGGCGTGTATGAGTACGTGAAAAACGCCGACAACACTGATCGACTGCAAATCAACGCGCAAAACTGCGTGCATTGCAAAACCTGTGACATCAAAGACCCAACGCAAAACATTGTGTGGCTCACGCCAGAAGGCGGCGGTGGGCCGAATTACGCGGGCATGTGATAAGAACGATTTTTAAATTTTTCTAATGCCTCTTCACCCCTAACTTGCATCGCACATGGCCTGGCTATACCAACGCAAATGGCTTTACATCAGGCTGCCAGTCACAGCGCTGGCATTAGCGGTGATCGCCTGGCTCTGGCTGTTTGTGTACCCGATGCCGCCAGACAAGCTAAGCATCAGCACCGCAGGCAAGGACGGCGCATATGACTTGCAGGCTCAGCAATATGCACAAAACTTTGCGGCACATGGCATCAGGTTGGATGTTCAAACCTCCGAGGGTTCGCAAGAAAATCTTGAGCGCTTGCGCAGCGCGTCTGAACCATCAGACCTGGCGCTGATGCAAGGGGGCTTTGGCTACCTGGGTGCTACAACAGAAAACCGTGAGCTCAGCCGTATTGAAACGCTGGCCAATATCAATATTGAAGCAGTGTGGCTATTTTCAATTAACCGCAGCATCACCTCCATCAACCAGTTGCAAGGCTTGAGAGTCGCTGTAGGGCCTGAGCGCAGTGGCAGCCGCAAGGTAGCCCTTAAATTGTTTGAACAAGCCAAAATTGACCTGAAAGACATCACCCTTTCAAAACAGACCGGTACAGACGCCGTTCGGGCATTGCAGCAAGGCATGGTTGACGTGGTTTTTTTTGTGGCTTCGCGGGAATCTTCAACCGTACAAAGTCTGCTCAAAATTCCGGGCATCCAGCTAGCCAGTCTGGCCAAGACGGCCGCCATTGTTGAACGCAACCCTTATCTTGAAGCCAGTTTGTTGCCGCAAAGCACGCTGGATGTCCGCGTACCGTCACGCGACACCGCCATGCTCACCATGTCAACCAGCCTGGTGGCCCGACAAGGCTTGCACCCTGCGCTCAAACGGCTGGCCACCGCTGTGACGATGGAAGTGCATCACGCTGGCGGGCTGTTTCATCGTGCGGGTGATTTCCCGTCACTGCGCCGGATTGATTTCCCGACAGCGCCCCACACACGTTACACACTGGCGCAAGGTTTGCCGCTGCATGAAAGGCTGCTGCCGTTTTGGTGGGCTCAACTGGCAGAGCGGCTGGTATTGCTGGTTTTGCCTGTGGTCTTGCTGGCCTTGTGGCTAGTGCTGCGGATCCCCCACTATGTGCGCTGGGTTCTGCAAAACCGCGTCAACCGTTGGTACGGTGCTCTCAAATTCATTGAAAACGATTTAAGCCAGGAAAAGGTCTCTGGCCTGGACATGGCGCGCTATTTGGTCAGTTTGAACAACATCGACAAGGCCGTGCTGGCTTTTCACTGCCCCAAAGATTTGATGGCGCGCTGCTACACATTGCATCAGCACATTGAGTTTGTGCGGCAGCGCCTTTACCGGATGCGCGGACGATGAAGCTCTTCATGCTTTACCGCAGGCGCTGGTGGCTGTTTTACCTGCCTGTCTTGCTCTGCTCATTTGCAGCCATGTGGTGGGCCATCAACAACTGGCAAGTTGTGCCGCCCATGAAGGTGGTGATGTCTGGCGGATCATTGCACAACAGCTATGCACGCCTGGCGCAGCGCTACGCAGAGCAACTTGACCAGATGGGCATCAGCGCAGAAATCGTCTCTGCTGACACTGAAGCCGCCGCAATGGCGCAGCTTGTCAAGCCTGGCAGCGAGGTCAGCGTTGGTTTTGCCAACACCCTGTTTGCACACAAAACCGATGCCCCTCAGGCGCTGGCAGTCATTGGACAAGAGCCGGTGTGGATTTTCTCAAGCCTGAACGGCCCGAGCACACTGAGCAACGCCAAAGGTTTACGTATTGCCATCGGCCCTGATGGCTCATCAACCGCCAGCGCAGCCAGGTTGTTGCTGGCCCATGCTGGTGTCAAGACCAGCGATGTGCGCCTGGAACCGCTGGCCGGCACAGCCGCAGCAGAGGCATTGCTGGACGGCAAGGTGGACATGGTGTTTCACGTTGCCAGCGAGGAAACGGTGTCGATACAACTGCTCACACGCTCAGGTGGCATTCAACTTGTGAATCTTGACAAAGCCGCCTCCCTGTCGTCGCAAGAAAGGCCGCTTGGGCTGCTGCTGCTGCCGCAGGGCGTGATTGAGCTCAGGGGCGACATTCCGCCGCGCGATGTCACCATGGTCAGCCTGCAAACGCATTTGCTGGTCAAGCCAGAGCTGCACCCTGCCCTGCAACGGGCGCTGCTAAGAGCCGCCAGCGACATTCATGAAGTGCCGACTTTCTTGCAACGCCACGGGCAGTTTCCAAGCTTTCGGGGCAATGACTTCGAGCTCTCGCCAGTTGCAAAAGCCTACAGTCACGGCGCTGTGCCGTGGATGGAAACCCTGCTGCCCTACGGCAAGGCGCAGTGGGCTGAACTTATTTTTTATGCGCTGCTGCCCATTCTGGCTGTCACCATCCTTGTTTTAACGTGGATACCCAGGCTTTTTGACTGGCGCATCAATGCCGGACTGAACAACTTTTACGGTGAGCTGAAGTTTCTTGAAAATGAAATGATCGCTGTTGCAGTTGACAACCCGATAGCCCTCAAAAGTCTGCTGCAGCGCCTGGACGAGATTGAGCAAAAAGTCGTGGCGATGGATTTGCCCGACGAATATTCAGAGCGCTGGTACACCCTGCGCGAGCACCTGGCAGCCGCTCGGGAGAGCCTGCTCAAGTTACGATCGCGTTAATCAACTCCAAGAGACAAGCCTTATGAATATCGTTATCACCGGCGGTGCCGGATTTTTGGGCGCGCGTCTGGCGCGCACCCTGCTCGCAAGCGGCCAGTTGGCACACAGAGGAGCAGCAGCGCAAAAAATCCAAAGCATCACGCTGGTGGACCGGGTTGCTCCGCCTGCTGATCTGGCCGCAGACAGTCGCATACAGTCGCTGGTCGGTGATTTGAATCAAATTTTGGAAGCAAATACGGCTTCAGCCCAAACAATATGGGCGCAAGCAGCTATCATTTTTCATCTGGCTGCAGCCGTCAGTGGAGAGTGTGAAGCAGACTTTGATTTAGGCATGCGTAGCAACATCGACGCCACCCGCGCGCTGCTTGAGGCCTGCCGCGCCGCAGGCAATCGCCCCACGGTGGTTTTTGCCAGCTCGCTGGCGGTGTTTGGCAATTCAGCCGCGCAGCCGCTGCCCGCCGTGATAGACGACCGCACGTTGCCGACCCCGCAAAACAGTTACGGCATTCAAAAATTCATTGGCGAGCAACTTGTGGCTGACTATGGCCGCAAAGGTTTTATCTGTGCCCGTAATGTGCGGCTGATGACGGTTAGCGTACGGCCTGGCAAACCCAACGGCGCAGCGTCCAGCTTTTTAAGCGGCATGATTCGTGAGCCGCTGGCGGGTGTGCGAGCTGCCTGCCCGGTTGCGCCTGAGACGGCGGTGGCGCTGTCGTCACCCGCCCGCACCATTGACGGCCTGATTCGCGCGGCTGAGGCCAGCGACGCTGACTGGGGCGCACGCACCGCTGTTAACTTGCCAGCTTTGACAACCACGGTCGGCGCCATGGCATCAGCGCTTGAAAAGCTTGGCGGCAAAGCGGCAGCAGACTTGATTGACTGGACGCCAGACCCCGTCATTGCCAACATCGTGACCAGTTGGCCTGCGGTGATTGACGCGGCTCGCGCCCGGGCGCTGGGCCTGCTGCCTGACCCTGATTTTGAGAGCATCGTGGCAGACTACATGCGAGAAAACCCGCGCATATAACCAACAATTTAGCAGCAATAATATGTTTGCGTATGAGTTTGGGTGAACCCACCCAAACTCAAAAATCAACACCCCACCGGAGACATTCATGAAACTTTCAAAACTGGTCGTTGGCCTCTCATTGGCATTGGGCTTTGTTGCCGCTGCCAGCGCACAAACCACCATGCGCATCAGCATTTCAGTCGCCCAAAACTCCCACCAGGGCATTGCGATTGACACCTTCGCCAAAGAAGTCGAAAAGCGCACCGCTGGCCGTTACAAGATTCAGCCTTTTTACAGTGGCGCTTTGGGCGGTGAGCGCGAATCCGTCGAGGCAGTTCAACTCGGCACGCAAGAATTGACCTTCACATCCACCGGCCCCATTCCGAATTTTGTGACTGAAGCCAGAATTCTGGATGTGCCGTTTTTGTTTCGTGACAAAGCCCATGCACGCGCTGTGCTGGACGGCCCGATTGGCCAGGACTTGCTCAAGAAATTCGACGCCAAAGGTTTCAAGGCATTGGCCTGGGGTGAAAACGGCGTGCGCCACATGACCAACAGCAAGCGCGACGTGAAAGCGCCTGAAGACCTCAAAGGCCTGAAAATGCGCACGATGGAAAACCCGGTCCACATTGCCGCCTACAAGGGCCTGGGCATTGTGACCACACCGATGGCTTTTCCGGAAGTATTTACCGCGCTGCAGCAAGGCACGGTTGACGGCCAGGAGAACCCGCTGTCGGTCATCATGGCCGCCAAGTTTGACCAGGTGCAAAAGCATTTGTCGCTCACAGGCCATGTGTATTCACCCGCCATTTTTGTGATGAACAAAGCATCGTTCGACAAACTCACAGCCGCCGACAAGCAAGCCTTTATTGACGCTGCCAAAGAAGGTGTCAAGCTCAACCGCGCCCGTGTTGATGCAGACGACGCCACCGGCGTGACTGAGCTGCGCGCCAAAGGCATGACCGTGATTGACAACGTTGACAAGTCCAAATTTGTCAACATGCTGGCACCAGTGAATGCAGAGTTTGAAAAGCAATTTGGCAAGGCTAACCTGGACGCGATTCGGGCGGTCAAGTAAGCTTCAAAATGCTACTTTTTTAGTAGCTGCCCGCGCCCGTATCTATTGGGTTAGCGGGCTTTTTTAATGCTAAAAATGGCAAGAATCTAATGAAACAGACCTTTCTCAAGCTCGAACACCGCACCACGCAGTTCTCTATGTTCGTAGCCTGCGCGATGCTGGTGGTTGCGTCGTGCCTGGGCATGTTCCAGATCATCACCCGTTTTGTGCTGGAGCAGCCCGCCGAGTGGAGCGAGATTTTGATTCGCCTGAGCCTGATCTGGATGGTGTTCATGGGTATCCCGATGGCATTCAGACAAGGCTCGATGGTCAGCGTGGACGTGCTCTACCGCTGGAGCCCGCCCAAAATCAAGCGCGTGCTGGACGCGGTGGTTTGCCTGGCGGCGCTGGCGTTGATCAGCGTCATCATCTGGTGGGGTTGGGACTATTCTTTGCGTGGGCGGGTGCAGTCGATGGCCGGGCTGGAGTCGCTGTCCATGTTTTGGGGCTACGTGGCCATGCCGGTGGGCGCCATGTTCAGCGTGATGGGGATTGTGGCCAACTTTTTGGACCCACAACGTAACGAGCTGGAGACTGCGCAATGAGCATAGTGATGATTTGCACCATGGTGCTGTGTTTTGCGCTGACTGTTTCAGTGGCGGTGTCGATTGGATTGGCATCTATTCTCGGTATCCAGGCCAGCAATGCCAACATGCTGATTTCCGTGAAGGAAATGTTTTCCAGCATCAACAAATTCCCCCTGGCAGCCATCCCGTTTTTTATTCTTGCTGGCAACCTGATGGAAACCGGCGGCATCTCCCGTCGCTTGGTCGAGTTTGCCAAGTCCATCGTCGGCGGCGTACAGGGCGGCTTGCCCATGACCTGTGTGCTGACCTGCATGATTTTTGCAGCCGTGTCGGGCTCGTCAGTGGCCACGACTTTTGCCATCGGTGCGATTTTGATACCGGCGCTCATCAAGCACCACTACCCTGTTGGCTACGCCGCTGCGCTGCAAGCCACCAGCGCTGAGCTGGGCGTGATCATTCCGCCATCGATCCCGATGATTTTGTACGGCGTCAGCGCTGAGGTGTCGATTGGCGAGCTGTTCATCGCCGGCTTTGGCCCGGGCTTGTTCATTGGCCTTGCGTTGATGCTGTTCGTGCATTTGTACTGCCGCTGGAAGGGCTGGGGCAAGAACGATGGCGATGGTCGCCTGCCTTTTGGCAAGGCCACCTGGCAGGCCGCTTGGGCGTTGCTGATGCCCGTCATTATTCTGGGCGGTATTTACGGCGGTATTTTTACGCCGACTGAGGCATCAGCCGTGGCCGTGTTTTACGCGCTGATTGTCGGTATGGTGATTTACCGCGAGATCAAAATCTCTGACCTGATGGTGATTTTGCGCAAGTCAGTCCTGTCAAGTGCCGTCATCATGTTCATCATTGCCAATGCGGGTTTGTTCGCGTTTTTGATCACCCGTGCTGGTGTGCCAGACCAGATTGGTCGCTACCTGGAGGCTGTGCTGCAGTCCCCGGCTCTCTTTTTATTGGGGGTCAATGCTGCGCTGTTTGTGATTGGCATGTTCATTGAAACCAGCGCTGCCATCATTGTGCTGGCACCGATCTTGGCCCCGGTTGCGATTCACTTTGGCATCGACCCGGTGCATTTTGGGTTGATCATGGTGGTCAATCTGGCACTTGGCATGATCACGCCGCCTTTTGGTGTGAATTTATTTGCAGCGTGTACGGTGGCGAAAATCTCACTCGATAAAATCGTCGTCTACCTGGTGCCATTTGTGCTGGTCATTCTGGCCTGTCTGATGGTGGTGACGTATGTGCCGCAGCTGTCGCTGTTTTTGCGTGATCTTGTCTACGCCAAGTGATCAGATATTTGATTTCCGCTACACTTTCGAAGTCAGGAGAGAGCTCTCAGAAAATGATTGATGGAGAGCCGCCGAAGGCGCAAGTGCTGCCCACAATGGTGCATTGAACGCTCAGGCAAAAGGACTGACAACCGCCGTTTTTGCTTTGCTTAAACGGCGTTCCCTACTGGAGAGAGGTTGCAGCCATTGCAGCCCACCGAAGGAGCAAACCCGCATCGCCGGGCGAATCTCTCAGGTACCCGGGACAGCAGGGGCAGCACATGACCAATCGTCATGCTATTTGTTTGCCCCGGAGAATCGCTTGTCCCCTGACGATCAACTGCTAAAAACCCCTTTGCACGATTTGCACGTCGAATTAGGCGCACGAATGGTGCCTTTTGCAGGTTATTCGATGCCAGTGCAATACCCGGCAGGCTTGATGGCTGAACATCTACACACTCGAGCTGCTGCAGGCTTGTTTGACGTGTCACACATGGGGCAGTTGCGCCTTGAAGGAAGTAACGCAGCCGCCGCCTTTGAAAGCCTGATGCCCGTTGACGTGATGGACTTGCCTGTTGGCAAGCAACGCTACGGTTTGCTGCTTAACGATGCGGGCGGCATCATGGACGACCTGATGTTTTTCAACACGGGTAACGGAATTTTCGTGATCGTCAATGGTGCATGCAAGGCCAATGACATAGCCCACATTCAGCAAAAAATTGGCGCGCTGTGCAACGTGATTCCCATGCCGGAGATGGCGCTGCTCGCCCTGCAAGGCCCGCAAGCCGTCACTGCCCTGAGTCGCCTTGCACCCGGCGTTGAAAAGCTGGTCTTCATGACGGGCGGGCGATTTGATGTGGCGGGCTGCGACTGCTTTTTGACCCGCAGCGGCTACACGGGTGAAGATGGTTTTGAGATTTCTGTGCACCGCGATCAGGCAGAAAAACTGGCGCGCGCCCTGCTCGCCCAACCTGAAGTCAAACCCGTTGGCCTGGGCGCACGCAACTCGCTGCGGTTAGAGGCCGGGCTGTGTTTGTACGGCAATGACATTGATACCACCACCACGCCAGTTGAAGCCAGTTTGAACTGGGCGATTCAAAAAGTGCGGCGTACTGGCGGGGCGCGAGCTGGCGGCTTTCCAGGTGCGGAAAAGATACTGGCGCAGTTGGCCGACCCGGCGCAACTCACCCGCAAGCGCGTTGGCCTGATGGTGCTGGAGCGCATCCCCGTGCGCGACCACACCGCACTGCACGCCTTGACGGGCGAGGTAATTGGCGAAGTCACCAGTGGCCTGCTCGGCCCCAGCATCAACCAGCCCGTCGCCATGGGCTATGCTGCACCTGAATTTGCAGTGATCGGCACACAAATCAACGCCATGGTGCGCGGCAAGCCTGTGCCGATGCAAGTGACCGCCATGCCCTTTGTGCCCAACAACTACTTTCGCGGCTAATTTTTTCAAACTGGAGAATCCCATGACCATCAAATACACCGAAGACCACGAATGGCTGAAGATTGACGGCGACATCGCCACCGTCGGCATCACACACCATGCGCAAGACGCACTGGGTGATGTGGTGTTTGTTGACCTGCCCGCCGTCGGCACGACGTTCGCGCAAAAAGACACGGCTGGTGTGGTCGAGTCCGTCAAGGCCGCTGCCGATGTGTACATGCCGGTCAGCGGTGAGGTTGTTGAAGTCAATGAAACCCTGCGCGATGACCCGGCACTGGCAAACACCGACCCGTTGGGCGCGGGCTGGTTTTTCAAGGTCAAGTTGTCGGATGCTTCGCAACTCGATGCACTGATGGATGAAACCAGCTACAGCGCTTTTTCAGCGAACGCCTGATCCCTCTTCATCCCCTCTCCCTCTGGGAGAGGGTCAGGGTGAGGGCTAGCGGTGCTGACATCAGAACCGCGCCCAAATTGAAAGCGCCCTCACCCCTGCCCTCTCCCAAAGGGAGAGGGAGTTAAAACCAGAGATTTATTGAGGACACCTCATGTTGATGCAATCCGCCAAGCCATTAGCCGAACTTGAAAACACGTCCGAGTTCATCGCCCGCCACATCGGCATTGACGATGCGGCTGAGGCCCACATGCTCAGCGTGCTGGGCGCTGCGTCACGCCGGGCGCTGATGGAGGCGATCATTCCGCCATCAATTGCGCGTTCAAGCACGATGGCGATTCCTGCACCAGTGACTGAGGCGGAAGCGCTCAAACAGCTCAAAGCGATTGCATCGAAAAACAAAGTCCTCAAAAGCTTTATCGGCCAAGGCTACTACGGCACGCACACCCCCGGCGTGATCTTGCGCAATATTTTGGAAAACCCGGCTTGGTACACCGCCTACACGCCCTACCAGGCTGAAATTTCTCAAGGCCGGATGGAAGCGCTGATCAACTTCCAGACCATGGTCTGCGACCTGACAGGCATGCCGATTGCCAACGCATCGATGCTCGATGAAGCCACCGCCGCCGCCGAGGCCATGACGCTGGCCAAACGCAGCGTCAAATGCAAATCAAACACCTTCGTGGTGGCGGGCGACTGCCATCCGCAAACGATTGAGGTGATTCAAACCCGCGCCAGGCCGCTGGGCATCACGGTGCTGCTGGCCAACTCTGCACCTGAGTGGCATGCCGCCTTGCAGGGCGACTACTTTGCCGTGCTGGCGCAGTACCCGGCCACCAGTGGCCGTATTGACGACTTGCGTGCCGACGTGGCAGTGGTTCACGGCAAACAGGCGGCTTTCATTGCCGCTGCTGACCCGTTGGCGCTGACACTTTTAACACCACCAGGCGAATGGGGAGCAGACATTGTGGTGGGTACCACGCAACGCTTTGGCATGCCCATGGGCGCGGGTGGCCCGCACGCGGCCTACCTTGCGTGCAAAGATGAATTCAAACGGAGTATGCCCGGCCGCCTGGTTGGCGTGTCGGTGGACGTACATGGCAACCCGACATATCGCCTCGCGCTGCAAACCCGCGAGCAGCACATCCGCCGTGAAAAAGCCACGTCCAATATTTGTACTGCACAGGTGCTGCCAGCAGTGGTTGCCAGCATGTTTGCGGTCTACCACGGCCCGCAGGGTTTGAAGCGCATTGCCCAGCGCATTGCCAGCTACACCGCGATTTTGGCGCGTGGCTTGACCGCGATGGGTTGCCCAGTTCGTAGCGACAGTGCGTTTGACACCCTTAGCCTGAAGACCGACGCCGCTACTGATTCAATAGCTGCTCGTGCAAGCGAAATGGGCCTGAACCTGAGAATCTACTGGAAAGATTACCTGTGCATCGCCCTCGACGAGACCACCACCCGTGAAGATATTGAACAGCTCTGGGCTGTCTTTGCCAAGCCCGGCCAGGCCTTGCCCAAGGTTGCTGATTTTGAAAAAGGCGTCGAGCCACTGATCCCCACCGAGCTGCGCCGCACCAGTGATTTTTTAACGCATCCAGTCTTCAACACCCACCATTCAGAGACAGCCATGCTGCGCTACATCCGCAGCCTGAGCGACAAAGACCTAGCACTTGACCGCAGCATGATCCCGCTGGGCTCTTGCACCATGAAGCTCAACGCGACCAGCGAGATGATTCCCATCACCTGGCCCGAGTTTGCCAACATGCACCCCTTTGCACCCGCAGACCAGCAGCAAGGCTACGCCGAGCTGGATGAGCAACTGCGCGCGTGGCTGTGCCAGGCCACAGGCTACGCAGGCATCAGCCTGCAGCCCAACGCGGGCTCGCAAGGCGAATACGCGGGCCTGCTGGTCATCAAGGCGTTTCATGAAGCGCAGGGCCAGAGCCACCGCAACATTTGCCTGATACCCGCATCAGCCCACGGCACCAACCCGGCCAGCGCGCAGATGGTGGGCATGACCGTCGTCGTGACCGCCTGCGACGCCAAAGGAAACGTTGACATGGCCGACCTGAAAGCCAAGTGCGAGCAGCACAGCACCAACCTGGCCGCAGTGATGATCACCTACCCCAGCACCCACGGCGTGTTTGAAGCCAATGTCAAAGAGCTGTGCGCACTGGTCCACAGCCACGGCGGGCGCGTGTATGTCGATGGTGCCAACATGAACGCACTGGTCGGCACGGCAGCGCCGGGCGAGTTTGGCGGCGACGTGAGCCACCTCAATTTGCACAAAACCTTTTGCATTCCGCACGGCGGCGGCGGGCCGGGTGTGGGGCCGGTGTGCGTGGTGGCAGACCTGGTGCCATATTTGCCAGGCCATGTGGCAGGCGGCATCCCGGTGAACGGTGTGGGGGCCATATCGGCCGCGCCACTGGGTAACGCAGCGGTGCTGCCTATCAGCTGGATGTACTGCCGCATGATGGGGCCAGACGGCTTGAAGCAGGCGACCGAGATTTCTATTCTGTCCGCTAACTACATCAGCAGGCGGCTGAAAGACCACTTCCCCACCCTGTACGCCAGCGAGGCGGGCTATGTGGCCCACGAGTGCATTCTGGACTTACGCCCGCTCAAAGAGACCAGCGGCGTCACCGCAGAAGACGTTGCCAAACGTCTGATGGACTACGGCTTTCATGCACCGACGCTGAGCTTTCCGGTGGCGGGTACGCTGATGGTGGAGCCAACCGAGAGCGAAGACCTGAAAGAAATCGACCGCTTCATCAACGCCATGATTGCCATCCGAAAAGAGATTGCGCAGATTGAAAACGGCATCTGGCCACAAGACAACAATCCGCTCAAACACGCACCGCACACCTCAGCCAGCGTGATCGCCGCCGAGTGGGATCGTCCGTACTCGCGCGAGGTAGCGGCCTTCCCGGTCGCTGCATTGAAAGCGTCAAAATACTGGCCAACAACCGGCCGGGTAGACAACGTGTACGGTGACCGCAACCTGATGTGCAGCTGCGTGCCGGTCAGTGACTACGCTTGAAGGCGCATTGATCGCTATAAATTCGGGAGCTGCTTGCGCCCGTATTTATTGGGCTGCAGGCATTTTTTATACGTATTTTCGGCTTAAAACCGGTTCTCGGCAGCATTTTTAGACTGATTCTGCTGGCTGGCCCACAGCGATGGCTGCAGTTCATCTGACGAGAATCGGTAAGTTATTTGACTTTGCTTTTGACCAATGCATAAACAAACAGCAAAACAATCGCGCCAACCACCGACGCGATAAAGCCTGCTACCTGACCTTGCTGGTAAAACCCGAGCGCCTTGCCAGCGTAGCCCGCCAAAAACGACCCGGCCACACCCAGAATGGCGGTCATGATCCAGCCGAGTTTGTCATCACCGGGTTTGATGGCGCGGGCAATAAAGCCGACGATCAGGCCAATGAACAGGGTTCCTAAAATTGACATCATGAGCTGACTCCTTAAAAAATGACTTGCAATGCCCTGCAATGTAACCGACAGGCTTTTGATTTCAAGCCGTAAAGCTCTGTAAAGCTGACAACCACAAACGGCACTGGCACGTTGGACGGGGGCAGAATCAGGCCAATCCAAGGAAGACAGCCATGCCCATTCATCCGTCACTCGTACGCAAACTATCGCCAGTGCTGGCTATGACAGTAGCAGTCTTGTTGGCTTGCTCCCTTGCCATTGCACAAACCGATGCCAACACAGCCGCCACCTGGCGTGCAACGTCCCGCCTGGGTTATGGCCCCAATGAACTGTCAGCACGGTCTGCGCAGCAAAATCCAAAGGCCTGGGCTGTCAGCCAGATTGACACGGCCTATGCCGCCAGTCAGCGCGCGCCGAATATCCCCGCCGACATCAACCGCTTCAATGATCCGATTGCAACGATTGCACGCAACTTCAAAGCCGAGCGCGAAGCGCGTCAAACCATCAAAGACCAAGCCAGCCAAACCAAGTCCGGTTTGATGATGGCCAACAACGCAGCAGAGCCCACCGGTTTTAGCCGCGACATGACCCTGACTGCAGCCGCCTGGCGCTTGATGTCGTGCAGTGACCCAGCGCTTGAAAACCCGCTGCTCGCCCGCATGACAGAGTTCTGGTTTAACCACTTGAATGTCTTTGTGGGCAAAGGCCCGGTCAGGCCGTTTGTAGGCCACTATGTTGTGAATGTGATTCGTGCCAACGCGCTTGGCAGGTTTGAAGACCTGCTGCTGGCCAGTGCCCGCCACCCGGCGATGCTGCTTTATCTGGACCAGGCGCAAAGCAACTCGCGCGGATTGAATGAAAACTACGCACGCGAATTGATGGAACTGCACACACTGGGTGTTGACGCTGGCTACACACAAAATGATGTGCGTGAACTGGCTCGCATTTTGACGGGCTGGACCGTCGGCTTGCAGCAAGGCGAAGGTTTCAGGTTCGCTGAAAGGCTGCATGACACAGGCGACAAAACATTGCTGGGTCGCCGCTTTACATCGGGCGGCATGCAAGAAGGCGAAGACGCCATTCGCATGCTGGCGCGTCACCCCGCCACCGCCAAACGCATTGCCAAAAGGCTGGCAACGACCTTTGTGTCTGACAAACCGCCACAAGCCCTCGTTGACCAACTGGCAGCTACATTCAACCGCACGCAGGGGGACATTCGTGCTGTCATGCGTACGCTGGTTGAATCGCCAGAATTTTGGAAGACCGAGAACACCTTGTTTAAAGCCCCGCTGGACTTCGCCTGCTCTGCCCTCACCGCTGGCGGTGGCGTCAAAGACCGGCGCGATGTTCAATTGACCCTCGGCTTTTTAGCCCAAGCGGGTCAGCCCATGCACGGCTGGCAAACACCCGATGGCTACAAGACCGATGCCGCCACCTGGCTAGCCCCTGAAGCACTGACACGCCGAGCCGACTACGCCATGACCCTGGGTGGACGCATGGCGGAGCCGACGTATTTGCAGCCGTTTTTAAGCGCAACCAGCCGCGAACGCATTGCGCGTGAGCAGCCCGCCACACGCACAGGCCTGACCTTGGCCAGCCCTGATTTCATGAGCAAATAACACGAGGTATTGAACATGCACACATCACCTCTTTCACGTCGCCAACTGTTGCTGGCATCAGGCTTGGCCCTGGCAGGCAGCACATCAAGGGTTTGGGCGCAAGCCGCACCACCTGGCAACAAAGGCACGGGCCGATTGATCGTGGTCATGTTGCGCGGTGCGTATGACGGCCTGTCGGCCTTTGTGCCGTATGCCGATGCAGACTACTACGCCAGCCGCCCCAACATTGCCGTTGCTGCGCCTGACGGTACGGCCAAAACGGCTATCAGGCTCGACAACACTTTTGCGCTGCACCCTGCCCTTGCAACCATGTTGCCGCTGTGGCAACAGGGCGTGCTGAGCTTTGTGCCAAGTGCGGGTTTGCCAGCGCCGAATCGCTCGCACTTTGCGGCGCAGTATGAAATGGAAATTGGCCAGAGCGGTAAAACCAGTGCTGCACCGGGCTGGTTGAACAACGTCGCTGATAGCCACAAATCAACGAACTCTCTGATCGGTGTCGGAGAGGCGAATCCAGCAATTTTGGCAGGCAGTGCGCCTGTCAAGCTCATCCCGCGCGGCCAGGCTGCTGTCCGCACAGGCGTGCTGGCCAATGACAAGACGCGGCAAGCGTTGATGGACTTGTATGCTGGCAACGACAAAATCAGCGAGGCCTTTCGGCAAGGCGCTGGCAGCCGCATGCAAAGCGCACAGGAACTGAGCAATGAAAAGATGGAGATGGACGGCAAGCGCATGGGGCCTTCGATGGACAAAGCGCTTGACAAAGATGGCACACCGCCGACGGCACAAGGGCAAAACGCACAAATGCTGGCCGCCAGCAATGGTGCGTCAGACCCGGTCGGTTTGCAACTGGACGCCCAACACCTGGGCACGCTGATGCGAAACGACCGCCAACTGAAGCTCGGATTTTTATCAGCAGGCGGCTGGGACACCCATGCCAACCAGGGCAACGCCACGGGCCAGCTCGCCAACAACCTGGGTAACTTAGGACGCGCCATTGCGCAACTGCGGCAAGACTTTTCAGAACCCGGTGACGTGGTGGTGGTGATTAGCGAGTTTGGCCGCACAGCTGTCGAAAACGGCACACGCGGCACCGATCACGGCTTTGGCAACGCGATGTGGCTGGTCGGCAACCGCGTCAATGGCGGGCGCTGGCATGGCCAGTGGACTGGCCTGGCACGCGGCAACCTGAACGAAGCGCGTGACTTGCCCGCCCACCACGACTACCGCGCGGTGCTGGCGCAAATCATGCGCAACACGTTGGGCATGTCAGACTCAGTGCTGGCCAGCGTTTTGCCCGGCAGCAAGTGGGACACGCGGCTGGATGGCTTGATGCGCAAAATTTGAACGGGAAGCTAAAAAAGTAAAGTCTGCGTAAACACATCAACCCATAGAAATACAGGGCGTTATAAACACAGGCAGCAAATTTTTTGCTTCCATAAAAACCCAGGAGCACAGCATGACCCCCTCGTTTAAAACCCTTATCTCCAGCACAGCTCTGGCATTGGCCAGCGTCACTGCCTTTAGCGCTTTCGCACAGACGCCTGCAGCGCCTGCCACCGCAGCTTCAGGCGCACGCCCACATGGCAAAGGCATGAAGAATATTGACACCAACAAAGACAAACTGATTTCACGCGACGAAGCCAAAGGCAAACCACACCTGACCAAAAACTTTGACGCGATTGACAACAACAAAGACGGCCAGTTGTCGCGCGACGAGATGAAGGCCTACCGCCAGACGCACAAAGGTGAACACAAAGGCCAGCGCAAGGGTGAAGCTAAGGCGCAATATAAATCCTGATCTAAATTTCAATCGGATCAACTAAAAAGGGCTGCTTAATGAGCAGCCCTTTTCTATGAGCGTCTTCAATTCTGAAAAACAGATAATTCAGTGGCGATATTTCGTTAATAACTGAGTTAATGCGTTCATGAACACACCTTTCAGCTACCGGCATTTGTACTATTTTTGGGTCGTCGCCAAAGAAGGCGGCATGGCCAAGGCGGCGGACCGGCTGGACATGGCGGTGCAAACTGTCAGCACCCAGGTGCGTGAGCTTGAAAAGTCATTGGGTTACGAGCTGCTCAAACCCGCAGGCCGCGGTGTGGCACTGACCGACGCAGGCATTGCTGCCATGCACCAGGCCGAGCTGATATTTCAGCTGGGCGAAAAATTGCCCGGCATTGTGCGTGACGCGATGGGGTCGCCGTCAGTTCGGCTGGCTGTGGGCATATCAGAAGGCCTGGCCAAGCTGGCCGTGCGGCAACTGATGCAGCCCGTGATGCAAACACCAAACTTGCGGCTGATTTGCCAGGAAGACGAGTTTGAAGACTTGCTGGCTGAGCTGGCGTTGCACCGACTGGATGTTGTGCTGGCAGACCGCCCAGCACCCGTGAACCCCAACCTGAAGGTCTACAGCCACTCGCTGGGTGCGTCGGACTTGTCGTGGTACGCCCCAGCGCAATGGCAGGCGGCAGCGCGAAAAGGTTTCCCGCAATCGCTGGCAAAAGTACCTGTCTTGCTGCCCACACCCAGTGCAGCGGTCAGGCCGCGCATTGACCACTGGTTTGAACGCTTGGGTATCAAGCCGAATATCGTCGGGGAGTTTGAAGACAGCGCCCTGCTCAAGACTTTTGGCGCTGCGGGCATGGGCGTCTTTCCTGCCGCCGATTTGATTCATGACGAACTGATTGAGCGTTACAACGTCAAGCGCATTGCGCCGTGTGATGGTGTGGCAGAACACTTTTATGCGATTGGCGCGCAGAAAAAAGTGCTGCACCCGCTGGTGCAAAAACTCTTGCCTTGAGTCGCTGAATTTATGCGCCGCGCAACTTTTCAGGCCTGGCAATCTTTTTAAACTTGATCAGCCGTGCCATTTCAATCGCGTCTTTTTTCACCTGCCGCTCAGCATCCAGCAACTGGCCTGCCGCCAGCCAGCTGGCAAATTCGTCGGGCGTCTCCAGCGTGATGCGGCCCAGCGTGGCATGGCGAAACTCATAGATCACAATCTCGGCGGCTTTTTGCAAGTTGATGCGGCCTTTGGTCAGCACCGCGCCGCGTTTGCGGCCAATGTCTTCGAGTACCGTCTCGTCGGTTGACTCGGGCGTGATCTCGACTTTGTAGCGCTCTGTCAGTGCTGCGGGGTATTTTTTAATCAACAAATTCAGCAGTTCCAGCGCCACTTCTTCTTCACTGAAGGCATTGCGGCCAATCGCACCGCTGGCAGCCAGGTTGTAGCCGCTTTGCGCCACGATGATGCGCGGCCACAGCATGCCCGGCGTGTCCCACAAATAAAAGCCATCCGCCAAGACGATACGCTGCTCGATTTTGGTGATACCTGCCTCGTCACCGGTTTTGGTGGCGCGCTTGCCTGTCAGGGTGTTAATCAGCGTTGATTTGCCGACATTGGGAATGCCGCAAATCAGCACCCGCATGGGCTTGACCATGCTGCCGCGCAGCGGGGCCAGCACGTGGCACGCATCAATCAGTTTGCGGGCAGGGGTGGTCTCGCTCGCGTCAAGCTCAATGGCGCGCGTGTTGGGCATCGCGTTGTAATGCGCCAGCCACAGAGCCGTGATGGCCGGGTCGGCCAGGTCTTGCTTGTTAAGTACCTTCAGCGTAGGGCGTGATGCCGTCAGCTCGGTCAGCTTGGGGTTGGCGCTTGAGCCCGGCAGGCGCGCGTCAAGCAGCTCAATGACCACATCAATTTCCTTGATGCGTTCACTGATTGCTTTTTGGGTCAAAAACATATGACCGGGAAACCACTGAATTGCCATTTTTAAGTTTCTGGTTACGTTGAACGTATTATCGGTGGCGTTACTTTCACCGACTGAATCGCACCATGCCCCTGCCCCAAGCGCCCACCCAAAAACCCATGAACAAGCTCAACGCCAAAGCCAACAACGAGCTGGCCATCAAAGGCATCTTGTGCATCATGATTGGCTTGGGCGTGGTGGTCTCGCCCTACTTCATCTCATCGCCCGGCATGCAAAGCATCGTGGCGCAGTCAGCCGTTGTGGGCTGGTTTGCGCTGGCTTTGGGGCTGGCGTTTGTGGGCTTGTATGCGCGGCGGCGCTTTAAAAGCTAAACGCTACAAATAAAGTAGCCGCTCACGCCCGTATCTGAATACGAAGGGACTTCCCACTTTTTGGTAACGGCATCAAAGTGCCAAGATCGGGTTGTTAAATTCAATCTGAAACCTTTAAAAGGAGAAGTCCCATGAGCAAGATTACACGAGTTGGCGTTGATT
>JBASFP010000097.1:0-4730 GCA_049653085.1 Polaromonas sp. | reverse complement strand
CGATGACCAAGCGATCTTCTTCGCTCAAGGTGAGTTCCGTCTGACGCATGACCACTCCTTTGTATGCCGGATGGCGATACCTAGAGTTTAATAAGGTTTCGTTATTTATGTGTCAATGTACTAGTTGACGAAAACGTGGCTCAGTCAGCTGTTGCTGATAACGAACAAAAAGGTGTTCAGCAAACTCCCAAGCGCCCATCGCTTTCAATTGTGTCATTCCAAAATTTGGCACATCAGTATAAAAATTATCACCAAGCAGGACGACATGATCGGGTTGACTATTCAAAATGTCTTCCCATATCGGTTGTTTTGGTATCAGGTTTCTGCTGGCGCATGACGTGAAGGCTAATTTCATATCTTTACTCCTGTAAGGTTGATGGGCACAATAATTTTTTCAAGATATCACAATTTGATGGGCTAGCCTACGTATCTCACCTCCACTTGATCATGTCCCAAAAAATCCTTTCCTCCCTTTTCGCTCAAAAGTCCTGGGCCAACCTCGAACTTTTTGATGCTGTGGCTGACGTAACACAGGCCGAACATGCGGCTTCTCGCCACACAGCCATCAGGACACTGAACCACATTTACGTGGTGGACAGGATTTTTCGTGCGCATTTGCTGGGCGAAAAACATGCCTACACCGCAACCAACACAACCGAGACGCCTGAACTCGGTGAGCTTGACTTTGCCGTTGCAGAAACTGACCTGTGGTTTGAGGACTATGTCCGACGGGTTGACGACGGCGCATTGGCGACGAGTCTGCACTTTCAGTTCACTGATGGGGATTCGGGCACCATGACCCGCGAGGAAATGCTCTTTCATGTGCTGACTCACGGGGCTTACCATCGCGGCAACGTCGGGCAGGTGCTCAAGGGTATGTCGGTCGTACCGCCACGCGATTTGTTCACCAAATTCCTGCATGTCCGTGAGCCATCGCGCAGGCAAAGCTGAAATCCCGCAAAATACCGGCAAAGATGTTCTGACGGCGTAAAAATAGCTGTTTTTACCTATCAAAATGGCTTCTAAACCAATAAATACGGGCGCAAGCAGCTCCTAAAAAAATAGCGTTATTATTTCGGTAATACTGCTGCAACATCGCCGCACCATGCCGCCCCACACCCCTACATCTCCAACGCTGCCGCAATTGCTGGCGCTGGCTGCGGCCTTGTCTTTGGGGGCTGCTGTGTCGCTGGGCATCACCCGCTTTGCTTACGGCCTGCTGCTGCCCACCATGCGGGCCGACTTGGGCTGGAGCTACACGCTGGCCGGGGCGATGAACACGGCCAATGCTTTGGGCTATCTGGTCGGGGCGCTGGTAACGCCGTGGTTGCTCAAGCGCCGAACACCAGTAGAACTGCTGGTGTTCGGCAGTTTGCTGGCCAGCGTGTTCATGGCGGGGAGCGGTTTTTTTACCGATGCGCCCGAGCTACTGGCGCAGCGGCTGCTGGCGGGTGTGGCCAGTGCGCTGGTGTTCATTGCCGGTGGCTTGCTGGCAGCGCGACTGGGTGCGCTGGCCCCCAAGCGCATGGGGTTGATCTTGGGTTTGTATTACGGCGGTACCGGTTTGGGCATTTTGCTGTCAGCGCTGCTGGTGCCCGCCGTGCTGCAAGCGGCTAGCCAAGTGCCGCATGGCTGGGCTTGGGCATGGTGGGCGCTGGCCTTGGCTTGTCTGCTGGCAACGGGCGTGCTGGCTTGGGTGGGGCGGCGCTTGCAGCTGTTAACTGCCCCAGGCGCCAGCGCACCACAGGCAGCGGCGCAGCGCCTCTTTAAGTGGCGTGACTTTGCGCCTGGCCTGGCGGGCTACATGCTGTTTGGGATGGGCTATATCGGTTACATGACTTTTGTGGTCGCGCTGCTGAAAGAGCAGGGCGCATCTGGCCAGGCCATCACCGCGTTTTACGCGCTGCTGGGTGCGGCAGTGATGGCGTCTTCGCGCATTTGGGCGGGCTTGCTGGACCGCTACAAAGGCGGGCAGGCCCTCGCTGTTTTGAATGCGCTACTGGGCGTTGCCACGGTGCTGCCTGCGCTGACAGCCGCGTGGCCGCTGGTGCTGTTGTCAGGCGTGCTGTTTGGCGGCGTGTTTTTGTCAGTCGTGGCCAGCACCACCGCCCTGGTGCGCCACAACCTGCCGCAAAGCCAGTGGGCTGCAGGCATTAGCGCCTTCACCATCGTGTTTGCGGCGGGCCAGATTGTGGGGCCTACGGCGGTGGGCTGGATAGCCGACGGGCTGGGCGCGGGGAGCAATCTGGCAGGTTTGCAGCGTGGGCTGATTTTTTCAGCACTGGCGCTGTGGCTGGGTGCGGCGGTGGCTTTGCGGCAGCGGGCGCTGAGCTAGAGTTAGTTAAAAGAAAATGTGTACTCGTTGCCTATTTCAAAGCGACGGGCGATGGCTGGCAAACGCTGATGAATGATGCGATGCGTGTGTGGGTGAGTGGGTGAGTGGGTGGCTGGCTGGCTGAGCATATGACAACCTGAACCTTGCCGCCCCATAATGTGATGGCGCTGGCGCATCAACCAGTCGGCGAAACCGCTTGAAAGTTGAATTACTAGCATGATGTCTAAATCGAAAATCGATGAGCTCGGTCAGCGGCTTAGACAGGCCGCGACAGATGAAGTGGCGTTGGACGTCGTTGCTTTGGATGCTTACCGCGAGTCATTCTCTGATGCCATAAACGGTGTACAGAAAATGCTTCGGGCTGCTAACTTGACAGAATTTACCAGCCGTACCAAGTCCACGGCGTCGGTTGTCGCCAAGTTGCTACGCCAGCCCAATACGCGACTGAGTCAAGTTCAGGACATTCTTGGCCTGAGATTTGTATCCAATGATTTGAAGCAGCAAGAAGTATTGATGGTTGAATTGACCCGCATATTTTCTGACGCCAAACCGCAAGACCGCCGATTTTCCCCACAGTACGGCTACCGCGCCGTGCATTTGATTGTCAAATTCAATGGGCTTCCTGTTGAGATTCAAGTGCGTAGCCAGCTGCAACATTATTGGGCGCAGTACTCTGAAATGATCGCCGACCAGCGTGGCCAAGACTTGAAGTACGGCGGTGGAGACGTTGAAATTCGCCGTTTTTTAGAAGAACTGTCTCTGGAAGTCGCACAGCTTGAGCAGCAATTGGATCAGCAAGATATCCGGCGGACGCCCGAATGGCTTAAAGATCAGTTTGAAAAAATGATTGAGAAACTGAGCACATAATCAAATCATGTTTTATCTTGTTCATTACGACCGGGCAAAGTCCGAGGTTCTGTCATTCAAGGAGTTTCCAGACTCTCAGCGCCAGCAAGCCTTAACAAAGCGTTTTGAGCTTGAAAAAAACCAAGACCATTTTGACTCAAGCAAAGAGATTGTCCTGCTACAAGCAGCTAACCGTGAGGAGTTGCTCAAGACACACCCTAAGTATGGAAATCCTAAAACAGACGGTGAAAAGCTGTTTACAGCAGTTGCGGTTGCAGCTGTGATACTTGCGCTAGTTCGCGCATCTTGACTCCCGTTCGTGTCTCTTGTGGCAGTTTTGCAGATGGTTTCATTCATAAATATTGCGCATGCGTGGGACGGTAAATTGTCATGTTCCATCAGTTTGTGAAAAAGACAGACAAAACACCTCCCAAAGAGTTGAAGGTCGCGCGCAGGCGCTTGAAGTAGTGGAAAGATGTTGACGCATAAACAACTACGCACCAAGGCACTCGCAAATGCCAAAGTGTATGCCGAGGTAAAAGCCGAATACGACAAGCTGGAAGACGAGTTTGCGCTGCTGGATGAATTCCTGAAAGCCAGAGCTTCGCAAGGGCTGACCCAGGCGCAGGTCGCAGAAAAGATCGGTACCACGCAGTCTGCGGTGGCACGGATGGAGTCAGGCAGCGGAAAACATTCACCTTCTCTGGCAACCCTCTCCAGGTATGCCGAGGCACTGGGTTGCAAGCTGGAGATTCGGCTGGTTCAAAATGCGCGATCAGCAAGAAATTTAGCTGGGCGCTCCAACAGTCGCGCTACGCGCGCTGTTGGACTTTGACGTAAGACCGCACAAAAATGACTACACACGACCACATCGCACAAGGCTTGTCTCTGATTTTCCGCGGAATAAAGCAGTTGCAGGAAGCATTCGACCATCGCGCGTTCACTGTAGACGGCAGGCTTGTCGGCGACGTGGGGGAAGTCGTGGCGGAGATGAACTATGACTTGGTACTAGACAAAAAATCTCGCAAGGGCTACGACGCAAAGACGCCTGACGGTAAAGATATCCAGATCAAGGCCACTTTCAAGAACAGCCTTACCTTTAGGTATGTTCCAGATTTGTATCTTGGATTCAAACTCCACGAAGACGGCACCTTCGAGGAAGTCTTCAACGGCCCCGGAAGCCTGATCTATGAACGCTTTTCGAAGCGAAAGGGCATTGGAATCGATCTCCTGTCTTTTCCTCTGGCAGAGCTTCGAGCTTTATCCAAACAAGTGCCGCCAGAGCAACGCGTGCTGCGCAAGAGTGCAGCCTAACCCCACTTACGAAAAAATCGGCGGAATGATCGGTGTCAAATTCCAGTTAATCGGCTCTTATTTTCATAGCTTCTCGCACACGTATCCATTGGCCAAAAGCCCAAAAACGCCTGATTAGATACCTGCCTCAGACAGGCGTAGGATGCTCAGAGGAAGAGGTTTTGTAGTCACAGCAGCGCGAAGCAGTCGAGGCACCATGGCTGCCAAGTCAAATCGCCTGTTAAACCGATACGCA
>JBASFP010000096.1:0-32560 GCA_049653085.1 Polaromonas sp. | reverse complement strand
CAAAACGCGCCAGGCAGTCCCAGCCGCGTTGCATGGCGTCTGGCGTCAGGTTGCGGTTGGCATCCAGGCCGTTGCCCTGACGAACTGTTTCTTTGAGGTATTCGGTGCGGTTGATCTGGCCGTGGTCGTGACGACCGATTTCAAGGCGAAAACTGTTGGATCCCAGATCCACAGCCGCCAATAGGATTCCATTTTGCATGACTGAGTTTATCGTGGCACGAGTTCTTGAAAAAACGTCTTGAGAAATAAAAAAGCCAGAGCTTTCACAGAGAAAGCACTGGCTGACACTGATAACTTGCGGTGACTGAATCTAAAACCCAGTCAACGACACCGAATAAACAAAATTAACGTGATGGTGGAATAAAGACGCTGTCAACAATGTGTACCACGCCGTTGGTGGCGGACAAATCAGCTTTTTCAACCAGACCGTCTTCAACCGTGACGAAGTCACCAGCTTTGGACAGCGCCAGGTTTGCACCGTTGACCGTTTTGGCATTGCCGTTTTTCACATCAGCGGCCATGACCTTGCCTGGAACGACGTGGTAGGTCAAAACTGCTTTGAGTTTTGCCGGGTCTTTGCCAAGGTCGTCCATCGTTTTGGCGGGCACTTTGGCAAAGGCCGCATTGCTGGGCGCGAACACAGTGAAAGGCCCTGTGCCTTTGAGTGTGTCGGTCAGACCAGCTTTGACGACCAAGCTGCTGAGTGTGCTCAGTTCTGGTTTTGCGGCAATGGTGTCTGCGACGGACACGGGGTTGGACGATGTCGCGCAGCCAGACAGAGTGGCAACAACGGCTGTGGCGATCAACAAACGGCGATTGGAAAAAATGGTCAGCATCAAAGTTACTCCTAGTTAAAGACATTGCAGAGCGTAGGAGATAACAGTGACAAAACCGTGACAAAGGTTTGAAATTTGCGTAGCAACACAGTGAATTGCCTGAATCAGCACTTTTGTCCTTGTAAGTTGCTTGTCATGCCTTTGTCACAGTAGGTTCTTACAGTTTCGGCATGTTCTTTATTAACCCGAGAGGTATTTTTATGAAACTGCGTTTCAAATTTTCTTTAATCAGCGTTGTGGCAACTGCAGCGACAACTTTTTCAATGGTCGCTGGAGCCCAAGAAATTACAGGAGCAGGAGCTACATTTCCTGCTCCGATTTACGCCAAATGGGCTGCTGACTACAACAAAGCGACGGGTGTCAAAATCAACTACCAGTCAATTGGTTCAGGTGCTGGTATCAAGCAGATCGACTCAAAAACAGTTGATTTCGGCGCATCGGACATGCCGCAAACGGACGATGTTTTGGCTAAAAAGGGCCAAATCCAATTCCCGGCAGTTATTGGCGGCACGGTTCCTGTCGTCAACATCAAAGGCATTGCTCCTGGCCAAATGAAGCTTGATGGACAAGTTTTAGCTGACATTTACCTCGGCAAGATTACCAAGTGGAACGATGCAGCCATCAAGGCTTTGAATCCGACTTTGACATTGCCTGACGCGACAATTTCGCCTGTACGTCGTGCTGATGGCTCGGGAACAACCTTTAATTTCACCAACTATCTATCGCGCGTCAATGCTGAATGGAAAACCAAGGTTGGCGAAGGTACTGCCGTCAACTGGCCTGTAGGCGCTGGCGGAAAAGGCAATGAAGGTGTTGCTGCATTTGTAAAACGCTTGCCAAACTCTATTGGCTATGTTGAGTATTCGTATGTCAAACAAAACAAGATGACCTATACGCTGATGAAAAATCGCGATGGCTTGTTTGTAGCCCCAGATGACACCTCATTCAAAGCCGCTGCTGCTGGTGCAGACTGGAACAAGTCATTTTTTCAGCTCATCACTGATCAGCCTGGCAAGAACGCCTGGCCAATTTCTACAGCTACGTTCATTTTGATGAATACGAAGCAGGATAAACCAGCGTCAGCCACTGAAGTGTTCAAGTTCTTCACTTGGGCATTCAAAAACGGTGACGCAACCGCTACTGCACTTGACTACGTCCCTATGCCTGATGATGTGATTGGTGCTATCGAGAAGTCATGGGCCAAAGTTACCGATGCTTCAGGCAAGCCGGTAGCCATCAAGTAATACGATATTTCATCTAATTCGCATCTAGGAGTATCTACTTGTCTTCTACACTTCCTACGAATCCACTCTCTTTAAAAAATTCAGCCGGTTCTACCGGAAGTGTGATGATTAAAACGCCGCCACCTACCCATAAAGCTCGCTCTGGCCCGATGCTGGACATTTTGTTTGCTGCCGTCGCCAAAGGGGCGGCAATATTTACTCTGCTTATTTTGGTGGCGATTCTTGTGTCGCTAACCATCAGTGCATGGCCCGCAATTTCAAAGTTCGGTTTGGGCTTCTTGGTAAGCACGACGTGGGATCCAGTCAAGGAAGATTTCGGTGGCTTGGT
Organism: Polaromonas sp.; assembly: GCA_049653085.1. GTDB lineage: Bacteria > Pseudomonadota > Gammaproteobacteria > Burkholderiales > Burkholderiaceae_C > Polaromonas. The sequence continues at coordinate 30,152 of JBASFP010000096.1, read as the reverse complement.
GATGATCTATGGCACGGTCATGACTTCTATCGTCGCCTTGGTTATTGCAGTACCTGTCAGCTTTGGTATTGCGCTGTTTTTAACTGAGCTTTCGCCAACATGGCTTCGTCGACCGTTGGGTACGGCCATCGAACTGCTTGCAGCTGTACCTTCAATCGTCTACGGCATGTGGGGTTTGCTGGTTTTTGCACCCGTGTTATCCGTTTACGTTCAGCAACCTCTGCAAAAAGCTTTTGGCGATGTTCCATTGCTCGGAACCTTGTTTTCGGGAGCGCCCGTTGGAATTGGCATATTGTCAGCGGGCATTATTTTGGCCATCATGATCATTCCCTTCATCGCGTCAGTCATGCGCGACGTGTTTGAAGTGACACCTGTATTGCTTAAAGAGTCAGCCTACGCTTTAGGCGCTACAACTTGGGAAGTGGTTTCACAGGTTGTTCTGCCTTACACCAAAGCAGGCGTTGTTGGCGGAATCATGTTGGGCTTAGGCCGTGCCATCGGTGAAACGATGGCCATTACTTTTGTGATCGGTAATTTCAACCAACTTGAGTCACTCAGCTTATTTACCGCTGCGAACAGCATCACTTCTGCTTTGGCAAATGAGTTTGCAGAGGCTGGAGAAGGTTTGCACCAAGGCGCCCTGATGTACCTGGGTCTTGTTCTGTTTTTCATTACATTTGTTGTGCTAACACTGTCAAAGCTTTTGTTGTCACAACTGCAAAAAGGTGAAGGAGCACGCACATGAGCGCAGTTTTGGTTAACTATCGCGAAGCAAAATTTGCAAGACGCAAGAAAATCAATGTGCTTGCAATAGTGCTTGCCATGGCTGCAATGGTGTTTGGTTTGTTCTGGTTGTTCTGGATTCTTTTTGAAACTTTGCGTCTCGGTATAAGCGGATTGTCAGTAGCCACGTTGACGCAAATGACACCGCCACCAAATGACCCAGGTGGTTTGGCAAATGCTATCTACGGATCGTTCCTGATGGTGACGCTTGCAACTTTTGTGGGCACACCGATTGGTGTGATGGCTGGCATCTACCTGGCTGAGTTCGACACGAAGAGCTGGCTTGCCGCAACGACGCGCTTTGTAAACGACATCTTGCTTTCTGCACCCTCTATTGTGATTGGTTTGTTTGTTTACGCGGTGGTTGTGTCGCGCTACAAGTCATTTTCAGGTTGGGCTGGTGTTGTTGCTCTGGCATTGATCGTTATTCCGGTAGTTATCCGAACCACAGAAAATATGCTTCAGTTGATACCTTCAGCTTTGCGTGAAGCGGCATATGCTTTGGGCGCACCCAAGTGGAAGGTTATTTTGAGTATCACGATGAAGGCAGCAAGAGCAGGTGTCGTCACTGGTGTGATGCTTGCAGTGGCGCGCATTGCTGGTGAGACTGCACCGCTGTTATTTACTGCGTTGAGTAATCAGTTCTGGACGTCTAGCCTCACTGAACCAATGGCCAGCTTGCCCGTAACGATTTTCAAGTACGCGATGAGCCCTTACGAGAACTGGCAAAACCTTGCTTGGGCTGGCGTTTTGTTGATTACCACTGCAGTTTTGGCTTTGAATATTCTGGCGCGTTATGTGACCCGGAACAAGCTTTAACTTTCTGCACCATCGTAATTCACCTTATTCAACGATTAAAGATAAAACAATATGTCAACAGCAACTTTGACCAACGAAAAATCTAAAATTTCCGTAAAAAATCTTGATTTTTATTACGGCAAATTTCATGCATTAAAAAACATCAATCTGGAAATTCCCGAGAAGAAAGTGACCGCTTTCATTGGCCCTTCGGGCTGCGGTAAATCAACCTTGCTGCGGATTTTCAACCGCATGTATGAGCTGTACCCTGAGCAGCGTGCAGAGGGCACGATCATGTTTGAAGGTGAAAACCTGCTGACATCCAAGAAGGATGTGGCGTTGATCCGGTCAAAAGTCGGCATGGTTTTTCAAAAGCCTACGCCATTTCCAATGTCAATCTATGACAACATTTCGTTTGGTGTGAAGCTGTTTGAAAACCTGAGCAGCTCTGACATGGATGAGCGGGTTGAATGGGCCTTGCGCAAGGCGGCTTTGTGGGGTGAAGTCAAAGACAAGCTGAACCAGAATGGTTCCAGCCTTTCCGGTGGTCAACAGCAGCGCCTGTGCATCGCACGTGGTATTGCGATCAAGCCAGAAGTTCTGTTGCTGGATGAGCCGTGCTCTGCACTGGATCCCATCTCGACAGCAAAAGTTGAAGAGTTGATCACGGAGCTGAAAAACGATTACACCGTTGTGATCGTGACGCACAATATGCAGCAGGCTGCACGTTGCAGCGATTTCACGGCGTACATGTATTTGGGCGATCTGGTGGAATTTGGTGTCACGGAAGACTTGTTCTTCAAGCCCAAGCGAAAAGAAACTGAAGACTACATCACTGGCCGCTTCGGCTGAACGATTTGAAAGAAAAAAATGCCTGATAAACATTTATCCAGCCAGTTTGACAGTGAGCTCAATGGCGTGTCATCTCGTGTGATGGAACTCGGTGGCCTGGTTGAATCGCAAATTCGACTGGCAACGTATTCGCTCTCTCAGTTCAACGTTGAAAGCGCCAATCAGGTGCTTGAAGCTGAAGTGCGCGTTAACGCCATGGAGGTCGATATCGACCGCGAACTGTCTTCCATCATTGCGCGTCGTCAGCCAACTGCGCGTGATTTGCGCCTGCTGATTGCCATATCAAAAACAACCGCCAACCTTGAGCGCGCCGGTGATGAGGCCGACAAGATTGCCCGCATGGTCAAGTCCATCATCAACAGCGGCTCGGCTCGTGCGCTGCCATCATCAGACCTGCGTGTGGCGGCTGAACTGGCCTCCGGTTTGCTGCGCAAGGCACTGGATGCCTTTGCAAGGCTGGACACCACGGTTGCGCTGTCAATCCTCAAGGAAGACGACCAGATTGACCAGGAGTTTGACGGTTTTGTGCGCAAACTCATCACTTACATGATGGAAGACCCACGCACCATCTCTGCCAGCCTTGACCTGCTTTTTGTTGCCAAGGCCATTGAGCGAATTGGTGACCATGCCAAAAATATTGCCGAGTTCATCATCTATATCGTCAAGGGTGAAGATGTCAGGCACACGCCAATGGCTCAGATTGAGTCCGCAGTTCAATAATCACGATGAAACATCGACCACGCATATTGGTAGTTGAGGATGAGCCGGCTATTGCTGAGTTAATAGCAGTTAACTTGCAGCATGGTGGGTTTGAAGTGGTGGTTGCCCAGGACAGCGTGACGGCTCAGCGTGAGCTGGATGCCGTTTTGCCCGATGCGATTTTGCTGGACTGGATGTTGCCAGGACAAAGCGGCTTGTCTCTGGCGCGCCACTGGCGCAAAAATGAGCGCACCAAAAGCATTCCCATTTTGATGCTGACGGCACGTGGGGACGAGCCTGACAAAGTGGCTGGGCTGGATGCGGGTGCAGACGACTACATCACCAAACCATTTTCCACTCAAGAGTTGCTGGCGCGCATACGTGCTGTGCTACGCAGGCGTTCACCGGAGTCAGTCAACGACAGCGTGATGGTAGGTGCGCTTGTGCTGGATGCCGGAACCCACAGGATTTCTTTTCAAAACCAGGAACTCAAGCTCGGGCCCACCGAGTTCAAGTTGCTGCATTACTTCATGAAGCACGCGGAGCGTGTCCACAGCCGCAGCTCGCTTTTAGACAAGGTGTGGGGCGATCACGTCTTTATTGAAGAGCGCACGGTTGACGTGCATGTCAAGCGATTGCGCGAAGCACTGGGCGCCGCTGGCAGCATGGTTGAAACGGTACGGGGCTCAGGTTATCGGCTAACGGCCATGACGACGATTGCTGCTGCACAATCGGCTGCATGATCAATCGTTGGCTGGTATTTTCTGCCTGTTTGCTGGCAGGTGGTGGTTTGGGTTTTTGGGCGGCATCACAAAATGGGTTGGTTGCAGGCCTTTTGTTGGCGGCTTTTGTCTGGCTACTGGTCGACAGTTTTTATGTGGCCCGGTTTTTAACCTGGCTTCGTTCTGCGCAAAACAGTGAGTCAGCGTCTGCCGCCACCTTTTTGCCACCCAGTTTGCCGGGAGTCTGGGGTGAGGCTGCCGAGCGCATCCGCAGGCTCTCCAGAAGCCAGGATCAGCTGATCCAGGACAGCCAGGCCAGGCTGGATGAGTTTTTGGCAGCCATGCAAGCCTCACCCAGTGGTGTGGTGCTGCTTGATTCGCAAGACCGGATTGAGTGGTGCAACCAGATGGCGACCCAGCACTTTGGTTTTGATGCACGTCGCGATGTGCTGCAACACATCGCCAACCTGGTCAGGGCGCCAGGCTTCAAAACCTACATGGCGGCGAACGATTTTTCACACGATGTGCTGATACCTGGTAGTGCCAGCGTGCCTGGCAGGCCGATTAACTTGTCGGTGCATGCGCATTCTTATGGCAAAAACCGCAAGCTCCTGCTGTCGCGTGACATCACGGCTGTCGAGCTGGCCGAGGCCATGCGGCGCGATTTTGTGGCGAATGTGTCGCATGAAATTCGCACGCCGTTGACGGTGTTGTCGGGCTTTATTGAAACACTGCAGACTTTGCCTTTGAAAGAAGCGGAGCGCGAACGTTACCTGGCGCTGATGGCGCAACAGTCGCAGCGCATGCAGACCCTGGTCAATGATTTGCTCACCTTGTCTCGCCTTGAAGGCAGCCCCCACCCCGGTGCCAATGACTGGGTCAACACCAATGCACTGTTTGCCCAGTCTGAGCAAGAGGCGCACGCCTTGTCAACGTTGCTTGCACCACATGGCCATGACATCAAGTTTGAGGTAGGTTCAGGTTTTGAAATTGCGGGCGTTCATGCAGAGCTGTACAGCGCCATATCCAACCTGGTCACCAACGCCGTACGTTACACCCCTGATGGTGGCACGGTGTCCGTGAGCTGGAAAATGCTCAACGATGGGCGCGGCGAGTTTATGGTCAAGGACAGCGGACCGGGCATTGCTGCGGAGCATCTGCCGCGCCTGACCGAGCGGTTTTACCGGATTGACCGCAGCCGTTCGCGCGAAACGGGTGGCACCGGGTTGGGGCTGGCGATTGTCAAGCATGTCGCTCAGCGCCATGGTGCAGAACTGCACATTGAAAGTCAGCTAGGGCAGGGTTCACAGTTTTCAATCACCTTCCCGTCTGCGCGGGTGCGCGGCATTCATCCCACCTGAATGAGGGCGTCGTCGGTGGGTTGGTTCTTATAGATGACACGCCATAACAACATCAAAAAACAGATGGCCACCAGCCACAGCGCCAGGTTGCTGGCCATCCAGAATGCGCTGGGTGAGGGCATGGCCGCCAGGCCCGGCAAGCCTTCATAGGTCAGCAGGTAGCCGCCATAAAGCCCTAAGCCCCACAACAAAACACCATAAAGCACCAGGGGCGTTATCGTGATGCTGTAGCAGCGCAGTAAAAACGCAGACACAGCCTGCATGCAGTCCGCCAAATGGTACACAACCACCCAAACAAGCAGGGTGGAGGCGGTATGGACAATGACCGGGTTGGTCGAATAAAGGCTGGCGATGGCATTGTTTGCTATGAATAAAATAGCTGCCAGCGCCATTGAAATAAAGGCTGTGAGCTTTATTGCCAATAAGACAATGCGTTTTGCATGGTCTGGTCTGCCAGCTCCCAGCCAGAACGATACCCGTGCGCTGCAGGCAATCGCCAGCGACAGCGGCATCATGTACAGCACGGCCGCCATGCTGGCCGCTATCTGGTGACTGGCTGATGCAGTCACGCCCAGCCGGGCGATGAAGACCGCCATCAAGGTAAACGATGTGACCTCTACCAGATACGCCAGACCTGCCGGAATTCCGAGCCACGCAAATTTGCCAATGGTCGGCCAGTCAGGGCGTTCCATGCGTTGCCAGATACGAAATGGTTTGTAGAGCGTTTGTGTACGCAGCATCACGAGGCAAAGTGCCAACAGCAGATAGTTGACGACCAGGGTGGCCCATGCGCAGCCCACCACACCCATCGGCACCAGTCCCGCGCCACCTGCCACCAGCCAGATTGACAACGGAATTTTGACCAGCAGCGCACCCACCTGTAGCCACGTCACCAGCAAAGGTTTGCCCAGCGACTGGTTGAAGGTGCTGTAGAGCCGAAACAAAATGGACGGCGCAAACGCCAAAGCCAGCACGTTCAGGTAGCTTTGCACGTCGCCCAGCATGGCGTCGGGCACCTGTGCCCAGCGCAGCAAAGGCCCAGGAAATAACAGCGCTGCCATGCCGACGAGTGTGATGATGCCGCTCAAGTAAAGGCTTTGCCGCAGCGAGCGACCCATCTCGTGCTGCTTGTTGGCGCCCAGCAATTCAGCCCAAATGGGCAGTAGTGCTTGCACAATGCCGATCAAACCTACATACACGCTGATATAGATGGCTGAGCCGACCGATAGAGCCGCTAGGGCGGTGTCGCTGTACCGCCCGGCAATGACGGTATCGGCCACGCCAAACGCCATGACAGCCAACTGGCCGACAAGCACCGTGCCTGCGTGCCTGACGATGATTTTCAGCTCACTCACGGCTTGCGCTTGAGGCGCGCGTTTTTTGCGTCGTTGGCAACACGTTTGAACAGCAAAAGATTTTCGTTTTTGTCTGTAGGCCTGCGCAGCGTGGCCATAAAAGCCCAGTCGGGCAGATTGACGGCATTGCCCAATGTCGGCTGCGAGTCGGCATCGACAATCAAAAACCCGCAACCCGCATCAGGTGCAGCCTGACGCAGTGTGAGCTGGCCGTGGTACTGCAAGGCCGCCGCCTGTGCGCTGTTGATGCCATAAATTTCAGCGCAGGCGGTTTTACCGATCTGTTTTGCCACCTGACGCGACATGGGTGCGTAGCTGCGGGCATAGTCCAGCAAGGGCAGCCACAGCGTCATCAGCAGCAACCAGCACAGCGTTGCACCGCCAGCAGGCAGCACCAGCGACTTCCAAAGTGCGGTGCGGTGTGCGCCAGTACGCCACTTCACCAGCCAGGCCCAGGCCAGGGTTGCGCCCAGTGCCATCAAAAATGCAAACCACGAAAAGCTGGGTTCAAACCCCGGTGCGAGCCGGGCCACATTAGCGGCGGGTTGACGCGGTACACCCGTTTGCATGGCAATCCACACCACCCAGATGATGATGCCGCAACCTGTAAAAAACAGCAGGGTGAACCAGTCGATCAGCGACGCTACGCTGCGTTTGAGGGTGGGCAATGCAAAGGCAGCCAGTGCGGCCAAGGGCGGCAAGCTCAGTAGCAAGCTGCGATCGGCGGTTGGGGTTGTCAAGGTGGCCATCACAGCCACAGCTACAAACCAGAGCGGCAGGGCAACGTGGCGGCTGGCCAATTGCCTGCGCCAGCGCCAAAGCGTCCACATCGCCAGTGGCCAGGTGGGCCAGGTAAACCACAGCAACAGGCGGCCCAGTTTGCGCCAATCCGTCCACGCGGTTTGCTCACCCGAACCAGGGATGTGGATGCGCCAACGCCACAAGTCCAGCACATAGGCTAGCAGCGCCACTCCTGCCGTGATGCCAACTATCAGCAGCAGCCATTGCCAGGACTGGCGCCTTGCAGCCTTGTCCGAGTCACCGTTGCCAGCGCTGTAGCCCCAACGCATGTGTGTACGCTCCACCAACGCGCCGCCGATGCCCAGTTGCACGGCCAGCGTGGGCGCACCGCTCAAAGCCAAGCCCGCCATACCCACCAGCAAGCCCAACGCGGGCCCAAAAAATTGCGTGGCACGTCGATACGGGCTGGCGGCCATGGCGTAAAAAATCAACGCTGTGAAGCCAAGCTGCGCCAGTGCGGGTGTGGTTTCATGCGACAGCTGTGCCAGCCCCAAGCTCGCGATCAGCGCCAGCACACCTGCATCTGCAATGGCGCGTGCGTAGTCGGTTGGGCTGGCCTCACCGCCGAAAGCAAAGGCCACGGGTTGCGCTTGTGGGCTGCGCGCCAGGTAATAAATGGCGTACCAGGTGGACAGCAGGCTCAGTGCCAGCAGCAATATAAAAGGGAGGCGAACCGCAAAAGCCGAATCCACGAAAGGCAACAGCTGTATGGCCGAAGCGCCCAGCCAGTACGGCACCAGCGCATCAAAGCCAGTCACCTGGCTCAGCAATTGAGGCGAAAGCCAGTTGGCCCAGTTTTGAGACAATTCCAGCATCACGCCAAAGGCGGCAATGTCATCGTTCTTCCAGGGCGCGCGGCCAAAAAAACCTGGCAACACGTAAGCCGCGCAAAACAACAGCAGCGCAACCCTTGGAAGTCGGCGCACTGCGGACTGAGCAATGATGGCAGGAGAGGGCTTATTCAAAACGGTTAGGACTTAAAACAACGTATTTTCACGCAGTGACGGGCGAAAAAAAAGCAGCCTGAAATCAGGCTGCTTTTATAACTCAGCGTGCTAATTAAGCAGCGGCTGGTGCAGCGTCTTTGGCAGCAGTTTTGCCAAAACGGTTGCGGAATTTCTCAACGCGGCCGCCCATGTTGTCCACAGATTTTTGTGTACCCGTGTAAAAAGGGTGTGACTCGCTTGACGTGTCCAGCTTGTACAAAGGCAGCTCGCGTCCGTCTTCCATTTTCAACATCTCTTTGGTGTTGACGCATGAGCGGGTGACAAATTTGAAGTTGTTGGACAAGTCCAAAAAGCAAACGTCGCGGTAGTTGGGGTGAATGCCGTCTTTCATTTCTCTATCCTTAAATTTCGTTTCGGCAGCCACTCAAAACCATTTTGAGCACTTTCCGGTAAGCCTTAGATTATAGCCCGGTTAGCCGCCCCGACGCATCAGGTCGAAGAACTCATGATTGTTCTTCGTGGCCTTCATGTTTTTCAGCATCAGTTCCATCGACTCAATCTCGTCCATGTTGTACATGAACTGGCGCAGAATTCGAGATTTTTGCAGGATTTCAGGAGCTAGCAGCAGCTCTTCCTTGCGGGTACCGCTGCGGTTCAAGTGAATCGCGGGGAACACGCGCTTTTCGTACAGGCGGCGATCCAGGTGGATTTCACAGTTGCCGGTGCCCTTGAACTCTTCAAAAATCACCTCATCCATGCGGCTGCCGGTATCGACCAGTGCAGTGCCGATGATGGTCAGGCTACCGCCTTCTTCAATTTTGCGGGCTGCGCCAAAAAATCGCTTCGGGCGCTGCAGGGCATTGGCATCCACACCGCCCGTCAGCACTTTGCCTGACGATGGCAGCACGTTGTTGTAGGCGCGTGCCAGGCGGGTGATGGAGTCCAGCAGTATCACCACGTCTTTGCCCAGTTCAACCAGGCGCTTGGCGCGCTCAATCACCATTTCGGCGACGTGGACGTGCCTGGCTGCGGGTTCGTCAAAGGTCGATGAAATCACTTCGCCGCGTACGCTGCGCTGCATTTCAGTCACTTCTTCGGGGCGCTCATCGACCAGCAAAACCATCATCACCACATCGGGGTAGTTGGCGGTGATCGCGTGGGCGATGTGTTGCATCATCACAGTTTTGCCCGACTTGGGCGGGGCCACCAGCAGGGCGCGCTGGCCTTTGCCGATAGGCGCAATGATGTCAATGATCCGGCTGGTCAGGTTTTCTTCGCCCTTGATGTCACGCTCCAGCTTGAACTGCTCGCGCGGGAACAGTGGCGTCAGGTTTTCAAACATCACCTTGTGTTTGTTGTCTTCGGGTGCGCCGTCGTTCACCTTGTCCAGCTTGTTCAGCGCAAAGTAACGCTCGCCGTCTTTGGGCGTGCGGACTTCGCCTTCAATCATGTCACCGGTGTGCAGGTTAAAGCGGCGAATCTGGCTGGGGCTGATGTAGATATCGTCAGTGCTGGCCGTGTAGCTGGAGTCGGGCGCGCGCAAAAAGCCAAAACCATCGGGCAACACTTCAAGCACGCCGTCGGCGACGATGGTTTCACCCGTTTTGCTGCGTTTTTTGATGATGGCAAACATCAGCTCCTGCTTGCGCATACGACCTACGTTTTCAATCTCAAGAGCTTCGGCTTGCTTGAGGACTTCAGACACATGCAGTGCCTTGAGTTCATTTAAGTGCATGGATTAACCTGCTGTGATGGCGAAATGGGATGACTCGATGGCGAGATCATGAGAAACACGGGGGGAGGTTTGGTTTGAAGCCGGGGCAAAACTGAGTCGGGAGGCAGGCTTCACAAACCGAAAATTTGAGCTGGCCAAAAACCCTGGCCAGCGATTGGGGAGGATTATGACAGGAAAAGAGACACTTCAAAGTGCAAAATTTTGAAACCCAGCCAGAGCTTTACTGACTGGGTTTGCCAGGACATCAGACCAGTTGCTGGTCAATGAAAGCGGTGAGTTGAGACTTGCTCATGGCGCCAACTTTGGTAGCGGCCAACTCGCCGTTTTTGAAAATCATCAGCGTCGGGATGCCGCGAATGCCGAATTTGGCCGGTATGTCACGGTTTTCATCGACATTCATTTTGGCGATTTGCAGTTTGCCTTCGTAGCTGGTGGCGACTTCGTCAAGAATCGGGGCAATCATTTTGCAGGGACCGCACCATTCAGCCCAATAATCGACCAGCACAGGGTGTGCAGATTTGAGGACATCGGTTTCAAAGGTGGCATCGGTGGTATGTTTGATCAGTTCGCTGGCCATGGTGGCTCCTGTTGGGGTTGCTAAGGCTTAGAGTTTTGGGTATTTTGTCAGAAACCAAGTGTGCCCGTCGGAGATTGCCAGTCCCTATCAACTATGACCCTCATAGCCAACCCCCTAGATCAGAACGCCGTAGCAGCTACCTGGGCTGTTGCCATGGCGCAATTGGCCGGGCTGTTGCACGCCAAAAATGTGCATCCGTCGCGTGCGGTGGTGCTGCTGCCGTATGCCCAGTTGATGCAGGAGGCGAAGACGGCATGGGTTGATCACGCACAAAGCCAGGGCAACGCCAGCGCTTTTGTACCGCGCTTTGAAACCACCATGAACTGGGCGGGCAGAGCTACAGGTTTTGTAGCGTCACCCCAGGACATTCAAATGGATGCGGCCATGGATGTGCTGACGGCTGCGAGTTTGTTGCATCGCGCCGGACTGGCTTCTCAGCAAAATCTGCTGACGGGGCCATTGGTCGAGGCTGCCTGGTCGGTGGCGAAGGTGGCGGCAGCGCAAGTGCCTGCGAAGCGCCTGGCCTGGGGGGCGGACAAGGCGCAGGCCTTGGGTGTCGGCATGGCGTCTGATGCGCTGGCAATGGAGCTGGCCGTGGCTCGCATTGCGCTGGCCTGGGCGGCGGCGTCCAGCTACCCGACGGATGTGCTGTTTAATGCAGATGTGGATTTGCTGGTGGTGGTCGATGGTTTTCAGTCTGAGGCGTTGACCCAAGCATTGAAAAGCCACTTCGCTGAACGTGCGGTCAGCATTCAACTCACAACGCCTGAGCAGCCAGGCGATGTCCAGCTTTACACCGCGCAAGATCTGGAAGACGAAGCCCATCTGGCCGCTGCCTGCGTTCTGGCGCATTTGCAGGCAGGCCGCAGCCCGGTGGCGCTGATTGCGCAAGACCGGGTGCTCACGCGGCGGGTGCGTGCCATGCTGGCTGATAAAGGCGTTGCCCTGCGCGACGAAACCGGCTGGAAGCTGTCAACCACCCGCGCCGCCGCGACACTGATGAGCTTGCTGGCTGCAGCGCTCTGGGATGCATCAACAGATACGGTGCTGGACTGGCTGAAAAATGCGCCAGCCTTTGATGCAGCGCAAGTCACGCTGGCAGAGACGGCGTTGCGAAAAATTGGCAGTCGCACCTGGCGCAGCGTGCCTGCTGACCAGCCAGACATTGCTCCAGTAGCGCTTGGCGTTGCTGCGCTGCGCACGCCGCTGCAAGCAACCCGCCCGCTGGTTGACTGGCTGATCGCAGCCAAGGGCGCGCTGCAAATGTCAGGACAGTGGGAGCCGCTGGCAAACGATGTGGCGGGTGTGGCCGTGCTGGCAGCGCTGCACATGAATGACGACAGAGACCTGTCTGAATACGGCAACCCGCGCATGAGCCTGCAAGACTTCACCGCGTGGGTCAACCAGACGCTTGAAGCCGCCAGCTTTGCGCCGCCGCATCCGCCAGTGGCGCAGGTGGTGATATTGCCGCTCAGCCAGTTGCTGGGGCGTGCCATGCAGGCGGTGGTGCTGCCTGGTTGCGATGAGATACGTTTGGCTGTGTCACCCGAGCCGCCCGGCCCATGGACGCCCGCGCAGCGCGCCTTGCTGGGATTGCCGTCGCGGCAAGCGTTGGCCGATGCCCAGCGCGCGGCCTGGCACTATGCGCTGACCGCGCCGCATCTGGATGTGCTGTGGCGCTTGAGCGAAGGCGGCGAGCGCCTGATGCCCAGCGGCTTGGTGCAAGAGCTGCTGCTTGAAAAATCATTGCCGCTGGCCTGTGACCTGCGCCCGGCGCGTAGCGTCGCGATCCAACCCACGCCACGGCCCATGCCCACAGGCCAAGCGTTGCAAATTGCCAAGCTTTCAGCCAGCGCCTATGAAGACCTGCGCCGCTGCCCCTACCGCTTTTTCGCACTGCGCCAACTCAAGCTGCAAGAAGCCGACGAGCTTGAAAGCGAGTTGGGCAAGCGCGACTTTGGCAATTGGCTGCATTGGCTGCTGAACCGCTTTCATGAGGCATTCAAAGTGACTCCAACCCAAGAGATACGGGCGCAAGCAGCTATGATTAATATAGCGGCAGATGAGGCCACCCAAGCCCTGGGCTTGAGTGCAGAAGAGTTTTTGCCGTTCGCCGCCATCTGGCCTCGTGTGCGGGACGGCTACCTGGACTGGCTAGCTACGCACCAAGCCACCGGTGCAACTTACGCAGAAGGCGAAGTCTGGAAAAATATGCCACTGGGCAGCATTGAACTGGTGGGCAAGATCGACCGCATCGACCACATGCCGGACGGCAGCCGCCTGGTGATGGACTACAAAACCGAGGCACGCAGCACCACCCAGGCACGTATCAATGACGCGGGCGAAGACACGCAATTAGCCTTTTACGCCGCGTTGCTGGAAGACGATACGCTGGCTGCAGCTTACGTGAACCTGGGTGAAAAAGAAGACACCAAAACCTATGCGCAGCCTGAGATTGTTGAGTTGCGCGACGAGCTGATTGGCGGGATTTTGAGTGACATGCAGCGCATTGGTGAGGGTGCGGCGTTGCCTGCGCTGGGTGAAGGCAAAGCTTGTGAATATTGCGCGGCCAGAGGCCTTTGCAGGAAAGATTTTTGAGGTTGACGAATGACTGACGTCAACAGATTAAAACCAGCTTCCAACGCAAAGGCGCAAAGTTGCAAAGGTCGCAAAGAAGAAAAAATATGTATTTAACTTTGCGTTCTTTGCATCTTCGCGCCTTTGCGTTGGAAGCTATCAATTTTTGCTTTGAACCAGGTTTCTACGCATGAACCCCGCCTATACCCACAACGGCAAAAACATCTCCGCCGATGCCTTCTACGCCATCGCCTGTGACCCGCGCCGCAGCGTGGCCGTAGAGGCCTGTGCGGGTGCTGGCAAGACCTGGATGCTGGTCTCGCGCATGGTTCGCGCCCTGCTGGACGGGCAGACCAAACCGCACGAAATTTTGGCCATTACCTTCACCAAAAAAGCGGCGGGGGAGATGCGTGAGCGCTTGTATGAATGGCTGGCGCAGTTTGCTGAAGCCGACGATGAAACGCTTGAAAAAGAGCTTAACCTACGTGGTGTTAAGGGTGGTTTTGAGGGTAAAAACAGCCTCCAGACCAATGAATACGGGCGCAAGCAGCTATCAAATTTATACCGTCAGGTACTCGCCAATGGCCGCCCGGTGCAGATCAGAACCTTTCACAGCTGGTTTGCCGCCTTGCTGCGCACCGCGCCCATGGCCACCTTGCAACAGCTCGGCCTGCCGATCAACTACGAACTGCTGGAAGACGACAACCAGGCCAAAGCGCTGGTCTGGCGGCGGTTTTACTCAGCGCTTCTGACACAGCCCGAGCTGAAAGCTGATTTTGAAAACGTGGTGCTGGCGCATGGCCGGTACCAAGCGGGCACGGCCTTGCAGGGCGCACTAGACAAACGCACAGAGTTTTTATTGGCCGATGCCGCTGGCGTGGTGGACACGTCTGTGCAGCATTTCACTTTGCAATTTCCTGAATTTGCCGGGCTGACACTGCCTGGAGATGCTTTGCACAGCCACGCCGCAAAAGAACTTTTACTGGCCGCTGCCAAAGCCCTGGGCAGGGCATCCGCGCCCACGTTTTCAGCCAAAGGCGTTGAGCTTGAGGTTGCTTTGAGTGACGGCAACGCGGCAGGCGTTTTGATCAGCCTGCTGACCGAAAAAGGCACGCCGCGCAAGTTTGGCGAAAAAATCATCGGTATTGCCACTGTGCGTGAAGCACAAGACCTGGCTTTAAAAATCGCCGAGGCTTGCGTCCAGCACGACGCCTGGGACTACCAGCAGCGCATGGCACGCCTTAGCAGATTGCTGCTGGCCGAGTTTGCCGCGCTCAAGCGTGAGCGCGGCTGGGTAGACATGAACGATGTCGAGCGCGCCGCACAAACCATGCTGTCTGATGAGGTGCTGTCAGGCTGGGTGCAGGAGCGGCTGGATGCCAACATCCGGCATCTGATGATTGACGAATTTCAGGACACCAACCCGCTGCAATGGCAGGCGCTGTCAAGCTGGCTCAGTGGGTATGCAGGGGCAGCCAAAGCCCCCAGTGTCTTCATCGTGGGTGACCCGAAGCAAAGCATTTACCGCTTTCGCCGCGCCGAGCCGCAGGTGTTCATTGCCGCGCAGGCTTTTATGGTTGACGCACTCGGCGGCGACGTGCTGGCCTGCGACCACACGCGGCGCAACAGCCAGGCGGTGATGGCTACCGTCAATGCAGTGATGGGGGCGGCGCAAGACACTGACGGTTATGAAGGTTTCAGGCCACACACCAGCGCATCAGGTGATGAGGGCAGGGTGCTTAAATTGCCGCCCATCTTGCGCCCCGAAAAAAGCCAGGAGGAGGAGGTTTTTGAATGGCGCGACAGCTTGACCACCCCGCGTGAATTGCCAGAAGAAACCTTAAAAACTTTAGAGGCTCGACAAGCGGCGAGTTGGATTCAAAACCAGATTGCTGCTGGCCTCCAACCTGCCGACGTCATGGCCTTGAGCCGCAAACGCGCCAGCTTGTTACCCCTGCAAGAAGAGCTGCGCGCGCTGCATATCCCGGCTCAGATTGGTGAAAAGACCGAGCTGATTGATTGCTGCGAGGTGCTGGACATCGTTGCGCTACTCGACGTGCTGGTCTCGCCCCAGCATGACCTGTCGCTGGCGCGTGCGCTGCGCTCACCAATGCTTAACCTGAGCGACGATGCGCTGGTACAGATTGTTTTGGGTAAAGTTGATTCAAAACAGTCGTGGTATGACGTGCTACAAAATAATGAGCTACTTGCACCCGAATTGATTGGGCTAGGGGCTGTTTTAACCAGTTATAAAGCCCTTGTAGACACACTGCCCCCACACGACGCGCTGCAAGCCATATATGAGCAGGGCGATGTGCTGGCCCGCTTTGGTGCGGCTGCGCCCGCTGCCAGCCGCGCGGCGGTTTTGTCCAACCTGCGGGCTTTGCTGACGGCTGCATTGCAGCTCAACGGTGGCCGCTATGCCACGCCGTATGCCTTTGTGCGGGCGCTCAAGGCGGGCGGTTTGCAAGCGCCTGCAACCGTCCATTCAAACGCCGTTCGGCTGCTGACCATCCACGGTGCCAAGGGTCTGGAGGCTGAGGCCGTGTTGCTGCTGGACACCGACACGGCAGAGCGCAACGCGGCCAGCATGAGCGTGCTGGTCGACTGGCCGGGCGAAGCCACAGCACCACGAAAGTTTGTGTTTTTAATCAGCGAAAGCAAGCCGCCCGCTTGCGCCCAAGCCTCGCTGGCTACCGAGCAGGCCGCACGCCAGCGTGAAGAACTCAACGCCTTGTACGTGGCCATGACGCGGGCTAAAAACACATTGGTCTTGTCGTCAATAGAGCCCTGGCGTGAAGCACCCGCAAGCTGGTGGCAGCGACTGCATGGGCTGGCAGATGTTGAGCGCGTTTTGCCTGCGGTATCTGACCCTCTAAAAACCGAACCCACCCTATTCAGCATGCCGGACTTGCCTGCTTTTACGCGGACGGATGCCCCGTCGCTGCCGATACCTGAATCTGATTCGCCAAGCGCCCGCGTCGGCAAAGCCATGCACCGCCTGCTGGAATGGGGTGACACCACAGCCCAGACTGCCAGCCGGGTGGCGCGAGAATTTGGTTTGAATCCTGAACAGTTGCAAGACGCGCAAAGCAAAGCCCAACGCATCAAAACCGGTGCGGCTGCCTGGGCCTGGGACGCAGCGGCCATTGCCTGGCAAGGCAATGAACTTGAACTGACGCATGGCGGTGAAACCTTCAGACTAGACCGTCTGGTGCAGCGCAGGGATGCTGGCCATGAAGGACACTGGTGGGTGCTGGACTACAAATCTGCCGCCAACCCCGAGCTTCAGGCCGGGCTGGTTGCCCAAATGAAAAACTACAAAGCAGCGCTGGCGGCCATTTACCCGGGGCAGGTTGTCAAGGCGGCGTTTTTAACCACTGACGGCGCTGTCATAGACGTGGCCTGAGATAATTGGCAAGGAAATTGTCAATATAGGCCTGAAAATGGCCGCTTTACTGCCTTTTACCTGTCAAATAGGCCTCAAGACCAATAAATACGGGCGCAAGCAGCTCCTAAAATAATAGTAAAAGAAGGATCTTTACTTGACTCTCAAATCTGCCCCACCTGTCAAAGTCGTCGTGATCGGTGGCGGCCCGGCGGGCTTAATGGCGGCTGAGACCATCGCTCGTGCGGGCAGCGCCATTCAGGTGTCCGTTTACGACGCCATGCCCTCGGTGGGCCGCAAGTTCTTGCTGGCAGGCAAGGGCGGTTTGAACCTGACGCATTCTGAAAGTTTTGAGCCTTTTGTCAGCCGCTACGGCCAGGCGGCTGCCCGTTTGCAGCCCATGTTGGCAAGTTTTGGCGCGCAGCACCTGCGCGACTGGGCGCTGGGCTTGGGCATTGAAACCTTTGTCGGCAGCTCGGGCCGTGTTTTCCCCAAAGACATGAAGGCCGCGCCGCTGCTCAGAGCCTGGCTGCATCGTCTGCGCGGCTCGGGCGTGCAGTTTTTTATGCGGTATCGCTGGCTGGGCTGGGCTGATGATGGTGCTTTGAGATTTGAAACCCCGCAGGGCGAAGTCGAGGTTCAGGCGGACGCAGTCGTGCTGGCTTTGGGCGGCGGCAGTTGGGCGCGGCTGGGGTCTGACGGGGCTTGGGTCCACTTGCTGGCCGCGCGCGGTGTTGATGTTGCGCCTCTGTTGCCATCGAATTGCGGCTTTGATGTTGCAGGCTGGACGCCACACTTTTCAGCAAAGTTTGCCGGCCAGCCGTTCAAGTCAGTGGCGATTCATTTCACCGACTCGCTTGGCCAGACTTTCAGCCGCAAAGGCGAATTTGTCGCCACCGCCACGGGCGTGGAAGGCAGTTTGATTTATGCTGCCTCCAGCCTGCTGCGGGACGAGATTGCCAAAAACGGCAGCGCTACTTTTACGCTTGATTTGCTGCCGGGCATGACCCCTGAGCAAGTGCTGGCCGAGGTGCGCCACCCGCGCGGCTCGCGTTCGCTGTCCAGTCACCTGAAAAGCCGTTTGAAGATCGAAGGCATCAAGGCAGCGCTGCTTTATGAGCTGCTGGACAAACCGGCCTTTAACGACCCGATTCAACTGGCCAGCGCCATCAAATCGTTGCCTGTCACGCTTGTGACGACGCGGCCGATTGACGAGGCCATCAGCAGCGCAGGCGGTGTTCGTTTTGAAGGGCTGGATGCGCAATTGCGTTTGCCACTTGAATCAAGCCCTGAGCGCCCGATATTTTGTGCAGGCGAAATGCTGAATTGGGAAGCGCCCACGGGCGGTTATCTGCTGACGGCCTGCTTTGCCAGTGGGTTTGCTGCGGGGCGGGGTGCGCTGGCTCATTTTGGGTTGCTTCAGGAAGGCAGTCGCACCGTCTAAATTACATTTTGAAACCAGTTAACCACCGCCTCATTCGCCTTTTACCAACACCCCTGCGGCATACAATGTTTGGTTACATTGCCTGCTGTTAAGTGCGGTGCAAGTTTTGCAGTCCCGTTAATGTCATTTTTGGAGTTTGCCTGTGTTTATTTCTTCTGCCTTTGCCCAAACCGCCCCCGCAGCCGCTGGCGGCGGCGACATGATGTCGTCCCTGACGGGCATGTTGCCGCTGGTACTGATGTTTGTGGTGCTGTATTTCGTCATGATTCGCCCGCAGATGAAAAAACAAAAAGAGCATCGCGCCATGATTGATGCGCTGGCCAAGGGTGATGAGGTAGCGACTGCTGGCGGCTTGCTGGGCAAAGTGACCAAACTGGGAGATTCCTATTTGACGCTTGAACTGGCAGCCGGCGTGGAAGTGCAGTTGCAGCGCAGCGCGATTGTGCAAGTCCTGCCAAAAGGCGCCATCAGCACCTCCAAATAATTTCATTTATATAGCGCTGCACTCATGAATCGTTATCCGGTCTGGAAATATGCCGTCCTGGTGGTGGCACTGCTCATCGCCATCATTTATGCGCTGCCCAATGTGTTTGGTGAGGCACCTGCGGTTCAGGTCTCCAGCAGCCGGTCATCTACCAAGGTTGACTTGACGACGGTCGCACGGGTTGAAGAGGCCTTAAAGGCTGCCAGCATCACACCTGATGCGGTGGCGCTGGACGGCGTGTCCATCAAAGCGCGTTTTAGCAACACTGACACACAAATCAAGGCCAAAGACGCGATTCAAAAAGCACTCAATCCTGAAGGCAGCGAGGGTGTCTACATCGTGGCGCTTAACTTGCTGTCACGTTCACCCGCCTGGCTGACGGCTTTGCACGCCTCGCCGATGTATCTGGGGCTGGACTTGCGCGGCGGTGTTCATTTCATGCTGCAGGTGGACATGCAGGCGGCACTGACCAAAAAGGCTGAATCACTGGCGGGCGATTTGCGCTCGGTGATGCGTGAGAAAAACATTCGCCATTCAGGCATCACACGCAATGCGCAAAGCATTGAAATCCGCTTTCGCGACAGCCAGACACTGGATGCTGCCAAGGCATTGATACAAGACCAGTTTGTCGACCTGCAAACCCGCGATGCGCCAGAGGGTGTGGAGTACAAACTGACCGCCAGCATCAAGCCTGAGGCCGCACGTCGCATTCAGGATCAGGCGCTCAAGCAGAACATCGTCACCCTGCACAACCGCATCAATGAACTGGGTGTGGCTGAGCCTGTCATTGCGCAGCAGGGCCTTGACCGCATCGTGGTGCAACTGCCGGGCGTACAGGACACCGCCAAAGCCAAAGACATTTTGGGTCGCACCGCCACACTGGAGATGCGCCTGGTCGACGAAAGTGCCGAGGGCCGTCTGGCTGAAAACAATTCGGGTACTGTGCCGTTTGGTTCAGAGCGCTTTTTAGAGCGCGATGGCCGGGTGGTGATTGTCAAAAAGCAGGTCATCATCACCGGTGAAAACCTGACCGATGCCCAGCCAGGTTTTGACTCGCAAAGCCAGCAGCCCAAGGTCGACTTGACGGTGGATGCCAAAGGTGGCCGCATCATGCGTGACACCAGCCGTGAAAACCTGAAAAAACGCATGGCGATTTTGCTGTTTGAAAAAGGTAAGGGCGAAGTGCTGACAGCGCCTGTCATTCAGGGCGAGTTGGGCAACCGGTTTCAAATTTCAGGCTCCATGAGTGTGGCCGAAGCCAGTGACCTGGCTTTGCTGCTCAGGGCTGGCTCTTTGGCCGCACCGATGGAAATCATCGAAGAGCGCACCATTGGCCCGACGCTGGGTGCTGAAAACATCGCCAAAGGCTTTCAAAGTGTGACTTACGGTTTTGCCGTGATTGTCGCCTTCATGGCCATTTATTACATGCTGATTGGCGTTTTTTCAGGCATTGCACTGGCAGTCAATTTGCTGCTGTTGATTGCCGTTTTGTCAATGTTGCAAGCCACGCTGACGCTGCCTGGCATGGCGGCCATGGCGCTGGCTTTGGGCATGGCGATTGACTCGAACGTGCTGATCAATGAACGAATACGGGAGGAACTGCGCAATGGCGCATCGCCGCAAGCGGCCATCCACACCGGGTATGAAAAGGCTTGGGGCACGATTTTGGACTCCAACATCACAACACTGATTGCAGGCTTTGCGCTGCTGGCTTTTGGCTCTGGCGCGGTGCGTGGCTTTGCGGTGGTGCATTGCATCGGCATTTTGACAAGCATGTTTTCAGCGGTGTTTTTCTCTCGCGGCTTGGTCAACCTCTGGTACGGCAGGCAGAAAAAGCTCAAGTCGGTGTCGATTGGCACAGTCTGGAAGCCTGAGCCTGCGACTGCCTCCACGCCTGCTACCACTTCAGTGACCAACTCCTAAAGAAGGGCAAAAAAATGGAGTTTTTCAAAATCGGTAAAGACATTCCGTTCATGCGGCACGCCAAAGTGCTGAACGCTGTGTCGCTGGCAACTTTTGTTTTGGCGGTGTTTTTCCTGTTCAGTCGGGGTCTGCATTTGTCGGTTGAATTTACCGGCGGTACCCTGATGGAGGTGAGCTACTCCCAGCCCGCAGATGTTGAAAAAATACGCACCACGATTTCAGGCCTGGGACTGACAGACGTTCAGGTGCAAAACTTCGGCACGGCGCGCGACATCATGATTCGCCTGCCCGCGCAAAAAGGCGTCAGTACCGCACAGCAAAGTGACAAGGTGCTGGCTGCCCTGAAAAGCACCGACAGTTCGGTGGCTTTAAAACGCGCGGAATTTGTTGGGCCTTCTGTCGGGGAAGAGCTGGCCGCTGACGGGCTGAAGGCACTGGCCATGGTGGTGGTGGGCATCATGATTTACCTGGCTTTCAGGTTTGAATGGAAGTATGCGGTGGCTGGCATCATTGCCAACTTGCATGACGTGGTCATCATTCTTGGTTTTTTTGCTTTCTTTCAGTGGGAGTTTTCCTTGTCGGTTCTGGCGGCCGTATTGGCGGTGTTAGGTTACTCCGTCAATGAGTCGGTGGTGATTTTTGACCGAATTCGCGAGAACTTCAGGCGCTACCGCAAGATGGACACGGTGCAAATCATCGACAACGCCATCACCTCCACCATCAGCCGCACCATCATCACCCATGCTTCAACGCTGGTGATGGTGCTGTCGATGCTGATTTTTGGTGGGCCTACGCTGTTTTACTTTGCGCTGGCCCTGACGATTGGTATTTTGTTTGGAATTTACTCATCTGTTTTTGTGGCCGCTGCCATTGCCATGTGGCTGGGCATCAAGCGTGAAGACCTGGTCAAAGCAGGTGGGGTCACCGCCAAAAAAGGCGAAGACCCGAACGATCCGAATGCGGGTGCCACGGTTTAAACCGCAGCAACACATCAGCAGCGACCCGTGTCCAGCCAGAACAACCCATCCAATCCACTCACGGCACAGGCGCGTGAAATTTTCACGGCGCATGCCGCGAAAGTGTTGCCAGAGATCGCCAAAGCCGTGTTGGACAAGTTGTCAGATCTGGTTGATCAGCCTGCCAGCGCGCCGGTCATGCAGGATCGACGCGACGCCTGGCTGGCGTTTCAGTCAGCAGGCAAAGCCTGGACCAACGGCACCAACAAAGCCTGGAAGCTGGCGATAGACCAGGCACCCCAGTCCATTGGGACGATGTTTGACATTGAGAATGGCAAGTTCGAGCTGATGGACAACGAGGTGATGGAAAGCAAGATTCTTGCATCCCGCCTGGGTCTGCGTATTTTGGATGTGGTGAGCTGGGAACTCAATGACCTGCGCTTGCGGGTTCAAAGCCTTGACAACGTGTCGGAGCTGGAATCCAACGACATCCTCAGACCGGAAGTTTTGGCTCGGCAGATGATTGAACAGTGGACAGTTCTCGGCCTGTCGCGCGACTCCTGGATGGCGACGCAGGATGTGATTCAAAACCGCCTGGCAGAGCACTTGCTGGAGGCCTATCACACGGCCAACGAATTTCTGGTTCAACAGGGTGTGATGGCAGAAATTGACCTGCGACCGCTCGTCAAGCGCACGCCTACTGGCATCATCAAAGCCAAGGCAGCTCCGCCCAGACCCAAAGACGACGGCAATGCCCAAACGGGTACAGACGCAAGCGGCTACCAGCAGGGTGCAGGCCAGTCTAGCAACTACGGCGGTGGCTACGGCGCCAGCAGTTATGGCGGATCTGGCGGTAGTGGTTCAGGAGGCGGTGGTTCAGGTGGCCCGGGTGGCGGCGGTGGCGGCGGTGGAGGTTCGGGTGGCCCGGGTGGCGGCGGTGGAGGTTCAGGTGGTTCAGGTGGCTCGGGTGGCGGCGGCAGAATTTCTTCTGGTGGTGGCCGAGGTGGCGGCGGCGGGTCTGGTGGTAGCGGCGCATCTGACGGCCATACCCGCAGTGGCCATTCGCCGCATGATGAAACCCGTATGCAGACAGCCACAACCCCCCTGGCCAAGGCAAAAATGCGTGCTCAAGGTGTCGTGGGCGGCTTGATGCGGATGTTGACCAAACAAGTCGCTGGTTTTGACGATACACGCGGCGCCCAAGCCTCACCACAACTGGCGCAGGCTCTGGCGGGGATGTTGGCCGGAGACAGCAGCCACCAGCGCACCTTGGTAGGTGAAACCGATGACCAGGTTTATGGCGTCGAGCATGTTGAGCAGGCCTCTACTGCCTTGCGCCAAAGAACCAGCACGCTGAAAAAAGCCGCCAGCACTTCGGCTGAAAAAGCCACCATCGAAATCGTCGCGCTGATGTTTCAGAGCATTCTGGCGGAAGACCGCATTCCTTCAACAGTTCGCGTCTGGTTTGCGCGCTTGCAAATGCCGGTATTGCGGGTGGCGATTTCCGAGCCTGAATTTTTTGGCTCGCTGCAGCACCCCGCAAGGCGCTTGATCGACCGCATGGGCTCTTGCGTGCTGGGCTTTGACATTGACGTGTCGGGCAATGCGATGGAAATTGAAATCAAGCGCATTGTGCAGGTCATTGAGCAATACCCCGAAACCGGACGTCGCGTGTTTCAGCTGGTGTATGACGAGTTCCAGAAATTCCTGTCCAAATTCTTGTCTGAAAACGGCAACGCCGCGCGCGTCGTCAGCATCGCCCAGCAAGTTGAGCAAAAAGAGACCATGGCGATTCAATACACGATTGAAATGCGCAGCATGCTCAATGACATGCCGGTGCGTAATGAAATCCGGGAGTTTCTTTTCAAAACCTGGGCTGAAGTGCTGGCCATTACCGCCATGCGTAACGGGCCGCAGCACGAGCAAACCATCACCCTGAAGCGTTGCGCAGCTGATCTGGTGTGGGCGGCCAGCGCCAAGCCGAATCGTGCGGACAGAGCCAAGGTGATTGCCGACTTGCCCAAGCTGCTGCAGTTGCTGCGCATGGGCATGACCATGCTGGGCATGGACAGTAAAAACCAGGACGAAAACATCAAGATCATCAGCGACACGCTGGCTGATGCCTTCATGTCCAAAACGGGTTCGATTTCGTCCGAGAAGATTGACGCCATGGCCAAGCGCCTGACCAATCTGGAAGACTATTTGTCAGATGAGGACGTGGGTGACTTGCCGCTGGACACCGAAGCGCTGGTGATGATGATCGGCATTGATGCATCAGACATCGAGGTCGTCACCGACGGTGGCAGCCAGCCAACCGAGGCCATGCGCGCCTGGGCGCACGAGCTGCAATTGGGTTCATGGTTCAGTCTGGACCACAACGGCCGCATCAGCCATGTGCAGTTTGCCTGGCGCAGTGACCGCAAGCAACTGCATCTGTTTGCTTCAGCCGATGGTCGTAACTTTTTGATCCAGGCACGCCGACTGGCGGCTTATTTGCAGGCAGGCTTGCTGTTGCCGACCGAAGAAGAAGCCTTGACGGTACGAGCCACGCGCGATGCGCTGGCAAAACTCGAAGCCAACCCGGAACGCCTCCTCGGCTAGGCCCTGGCCCCCACGTTCACTCGCTTCGCGTGGGGCGGCCCGTCGAAAAAACTCAATCTAGTGCCCGACACGGTCATTGGTGTCATCACACAACTCATCGAGCACCAGCGCATCGGGCTCTTGTCCAAAACTCCAGTACACCATCAGCACAATGATCTTCAGATCGTCCAGCGCCACCGGGCTGTCATCTGTGGCCATGGCACGGTCTATCACGATCTCGCGCATGTGAGGCGGCAGAACGCCTGACGACTCCAGAAAACTCACAAAACCCAGCGCCTCGCTGCCAATCTGCTCCTGCTCGGCCACGCTGTAGGCACGCATGCTGCCGGGCGATTGAGCCTGCATATCTTCAGTGGGATCCGTTTTGGGCAAGTAGATCTGCGTGCTCTGCGCCGCAGTATTCAAACCGTCCAGCCAGATCAGCGCGGCTTGTATTTCATCGGCCTCAAAGCCGACTGCCGTCAGTTTGCGGCCCAATTGCGGCAGCTCGGGGCAAGCGTCACCTTGCCAGTAGTTTTCATAGACGTAAACCAGAACTTCAAACATGGCTCAATGTAGCTCAAAAAATGTTGCGCCCCTGGCGACTGGTTAACGCCTTGTAAAATCAGTCATCATCTCATCCCGGAATGCAATGCAGTTTTTTTGGTTCATCGTCTCAGGCGGCATCGCCACTGCCTTGCATTACGCCGTATTGATCGCCCTTGTAGAGGTGGTGGGTTTGTCGGCAGCACCTGCAGCGGCTATCGGCACCTTGTGCGGGGCAGCAGTGTCTTATGCGCTCAACAGGCGCGTGACCTTTGCTGAAACCGCTACACGTCATTCCCAGGCGGTACCCAGATTCATAGCGGTTGCGCTGCTGAGCGCTTTCCTCAATGGTGTTCTGGTCTGGACGGGCACACATGTGCTGGGCTGGCACTACATGGTGGCGCAGGCGCTGGCCACCGTGCTGGTCATGGGGCTGACTTTTCGACTTTACCGAAACTGGACTTTCGCCCAATGAATTCATCTCCCCCCATGCTCAGCGTGATTGTTCCGGCCTACAACGAAGAAGAGGTGTTGCCGATTTTTCATGCCCGCCTGGTCACGGCACTTGCCAATGTCCCAGAGCTTGAAGGCCGCTGGGAAGTGGTGTATGTCAACGACGGCAGCAAAGACGGCACGCTGCGCCTTTTGAAAGAACTGCAACTGACTGACCCGGCAGTGGGCGTGGCCAACCTGAGCCGCAACTTTGGCAAAGAAGCCGCCATGAGCGCAGGCCTGAGATTAGCGCGCGGTGATGCGGTGATCTTGATTGACGCCGATCTGCAAGACCCGCCCGAGCTGATTGGTGACATGGTGCGTGTCTGGCGACAGGGCGCAGACATGGTGAACATGAAGCGCAGCAGCCGCGAGGGCGAGACCTGGTTTAAAAAAGCCTCTGCCGCCTGGTTCTACAAGGTCATCAATTGGCTGTCAGAAGTGCATATTCCTGAAAACGTGGGTGACTTCCGTCTGCTGAGCCGCCGTGCTGTGGACGCGCTTAACCAGTTGCCCGAAAGCAACCGCTTCATGAAAGGCCTGTTTGCCTGGATTGGCTACAAGCAGGTGGTGGTTGAATACGCACGCCATCCACGTGCTGCGGGGCAGACCAAATGGCCGTACTTCAAGCTGCTGAATTTTGCGATTGAAGGCATCACCGGGTTTTCAGTCGTGCCGCTGCGGCTGGCCAGCTATGCCGGGTTTTTAACCGCGTTTTCAGCCTTTGTTTACGCCCTGTTTTTGCTCATCAAAACACTCACGATTGGCGACTCGGTCAAAGGCTTTCCGACGCTGATTTTGACGATTCTGATTTTGGGCGGTTTGCAATTGATGGCGATGGGCATCATTGGTGAATATTTGGGCAGACTGTTCATGGAGAGCAAGCGCAGACCCCTGTTTTTGATTGATGACTATGCAGCGCCCCAGTCTGTTGCAAGCGCTGTGACGCAAAACCCTGCGCAGGCCGTACACGCATGAACACGCCAGCCAATACAACCAGCCGCTGGCTGTGGATCACACTCGGCTTTGTGGCGCTGGCCCGGCTTTTGAGCCTGGGCTTGTACCCGCTGACCGACACTACCGAGGCGCGTTACGGCGAAGTCGCCCGCAAAATGGCCGAGCTGGGCAACTGGGTCACGCCGCTGTATGACTATGGCGTGCCGTTTTGGGCCAAACCGCCGCTGACCACCTGGCTGTCGGCCATCAGCATTGAGTTGTTTGGCGTGAATGAATTTGCCGCACGCTTGCCGTATTTTTTATTGGCGGTATTGATTGCCTGGCTTCTGTGGCGCTGGGTCAGCCGCAGCTCAGCCCAACAGGCGCAACTGGCCGTGGCCATGATGAGCGGCACACTGCTTTACTTTGTGGCCTCTGCCGCTGTCATGACTGACTTGGGGCTGGTGCTGGGCACCACGCTGGCCATGATCGGCTTTTGGGCCGCTTTTGAAGAAGGCGAATCCGCCCGCCCCAAAGAAGTCTGGCTGCTCTTTATTGGCCTGGGCATTGGCTTGCTGGCAAAAGGGCCGATTGCGGTGGTGCTGTCAGGCTTGCCCATTGGCCTGTGGATGCTCTTGAGCGGCAATCTCAAAACATCTTGGCAGCGTGTGCCCTGGATCAAAGGCAGTTTGCTCACCCTGGCCATTGCCGCGCCCTGGTATGTGATGGCCGAAATCCGCACGCCCGGTTTTTGGGAATATTTTTTCATTGGCGAGCACTGGAACCGCTTTACTGTGACTGGCTGGGCTGGCGACAAGTACGGCACCGCCCACGCCACCCAGCGCGGCGCGATCTGGCTGTTTGCACTGGCAGCAGTCATGCCGTGGACGGCGCTGCTGCCGCTGCTGTGGATTGGCCGCAAACCCAGCCAAGCGCCGCAAAAGTTTGAAACGCCCAGCCATTCACGCAGCTTGACGATTTACCTGCTGGCCTGGTCAGCAGCGCCATGCCTGTTTTTCACGATGTCCGGCAATATTTTGTGGACCTACGTGCTGCCCTCGCTGCCAGCCATGGCGCTGCTGGCCGCACGCTGGCTAAGCCGTGACGCTCGGGTGCGCTGGGTCGGCGGTGTGGTCGCAGGCGGTGTGCTGACCATGAGCCTGCTGGTGGCGGCGTTCTTTGTGCGTGAAGGGCTGGCCGACAGCTGGAAGTCCGCCAAAACCGTGGTGCTGGCGCATCAAGCCAGTGCGTCAGGGCAGCCGCTGCTTTTCATGGGTGATTTGCCGTATTCGGCGTCCTTCTACTCGAACGGCAAGGCCAGAGCTTTGCCTGGCAACCCTGAACTGGCCCAGCGCCTGCAAGCCGGACCGGTGTATGTGGCGCTCAATCCCAACCAGGTCAAAGAACTGCCGCCCGAGCTATTGGCCAAGCTGACGCTGGTGGCAACGTCCGGGGCGTACAAACTGTATTCAACGGCCGCAAAGTAGTTGAAAATGGTCTGAAAAAAACCATTTTTACAGATGTTTTAGGCCTCTAGCCCAATGAAGACGGGCGCAAGCAGCTCCTGAATTAATAGCGGTTAAATTCCAGCTATTTCACCGCTTCTGGTATTGCGCCGCACCAAACAGCACCTCTCGTGCCTTGTCGGTCGTGATCGGTTTGCGCAGGTCAGCCAGCACCTTCACACCGCGTTCAACCGCTGGCCGCGTGGCAATCTGGTCAAACCAGCGCTTCAGGTGCGGGTAGTCGGCCCAGTCAATGCCGTGGTTCGCCCAGTTGCGCAGCCACGGGAAGATGGCAATATCGGCCACCGTGTACTGGTTGCAGGCGATAAATTTGCTGCTGGCCAATTGCTTGTCCATCACTCCGTACAGGCGTTTGGTCTCGTTGGTGTAGCGGTTAATCGCGTAGTCAATCTTTTCAGGCGCGTATTGCCTGAAGTGATGCGTTTGCCCAATCATCGGCCCCACGCCGCCCATCTGAAACATCAGCCACTGCAAGGTTTGAAACTTCAGGCGATCCGTTTTAGGCAAAAACTTGCCTGTTTTAGCCGCCAAGTACAACAAAATCGCACCCGACTCAAACAGCGCAATCGGCTTGCCATCCGGCCCTTGCGGGTCAACCAGTGCGGGGATTTTATTGTTCGGGCTGATGGCCAAAAACTCGGGCTTGAACTGGTCGCCCGCACCAATATCAACGGCCATCGCCTCCCAGTCTTTGCCTAGCTTGAAGCCACATTCTTCAAGCATCACATGCACTTTATGGCCATTCGGCGTGGGCCATGAGTAAACCTTGATCATTTTGACGTTCCTTTGCTACTATTGACTCTGTACTTTAAGAGAAAACAACTCACTATGTTTGAACGCCTGAAAAAAGCTTTTGTACAGCCCGCTGCAAGTCCCGCACACCCTGCTGTGCCTGATGCCGTCTCAGAATGGGCCGGTACCAAAGGCTTCAGTTTTACCGGTATGGGGGAGGGCAAGGGTTTTGCACTGACAGGCAAAATTGGCAACAAGCCCTGGAAGCTGGAGCGCGGCAAGTCCTCACGCGACTACATTCGCGGCGAAGAGCTGCGCGCCCGGGCAGAGCTCCAACTCAACGACGACGTGGCTGTGCTCATCATGAACCGGCCGCTGAAGGAGGCGCTTGAAAAACGCGCCTACGAGATGTATACCGACACCCTGCAAACCACCGCCGACCCCAGCCTGCCCGAAGAAATGCGCTGGCTGGCGATGTACCCCGAAGCCGGCTGGGACAGCCTGCCGCCTGAGTTCTGGAAGCGCTATTCTGTATTGGCCGAAAAGCGCGAGCAAGCCCTGGCCTGGCTAGACCCCCATCTGGCCGAGCTGCTGATGAGCTGGCCCGAACCCGCCCCCAACGCGCAAGTACCTTTCATCCTGATGATCCTGCGCGGCAAAGCCTACCTGCGCATGCAGTACACCCCGGCAGACATGCCCACGCTGGAGCATGCGGCGCAAATCTTCACGTATGCCTGTGAGTCGGGGGTTTCGGGGCTGACGGCTGATATTTTGGTTTGATGTTGCATAAATTGGGTTAAAAACGGCTTAAAAACGGCTTTTCAGCCTGTTTTTAGGTATGTTTTAGGCCTCCTAGCCAATGAATACGGGCGCAATAAGCTATTAAATAAATAGTAGACTCTAAGCCAGAGGAAACAAAATGAGCGCACATCTTCAATCCATCACTGAACTAACTCACCGTGGGAAAAATGCTTTGATCAATGAACTTGGCATCGTTGACACCATGCGGTTTTTGAATCAATTCAAATCTGGCGATCGCGACTACACAAAAGATCGAATTGACTTGTTCAAAAATGACACAGTTAAAAGCCTTGTAGCAGACATCAAGGCGCAGAAAAATGGTTAACACTTCTATCGTTTGATTTAATCGTACGTGTCCTCTACATCGCTTGCTCTCCGAATTAATGCATAAAAAAGGAAGTTATGGATCCCGTAGCACTCGCTCTAACGTTCTTCTTGCAGAACCCATCCTTAGCAATGTCTGCTACAGAACGGGCAATGGCACCTGGCACCATAGATGTAGCAAGAATGCAGGGAAGCCTGGTTGACTTGTCGCGGGGCGTCCTGCATTGCTATCACCGAACAGCACGTTACAGCGGCGTCGAGTACTTGGGTGAGCCTTTCATTCGTCAGACTCAATACGGAGCTGAAAAGTCGATGGTTTTACGCATCCGATTTGCTGGTATGGATTCTTTAAATCACGACGAAATGGTGGTTGCCGTTATGGGCAGGGAAGATAAAGTCCGCGCTGCAGTTCTTGCTGAGAATGCGCTCATTCCATACAACAAGCGATGCGCCCTCGAAGAGTGGGTCGGCTAACGAAAAAATCTGGGCCAGATTTTCATGGCACTACCTCAAGCCAATTAGCGACTCTTAGCGCTAGCACCACATAAACACTTAATTCAGTCGCTCGTGGGCTGTTCAGCACCATCGACGCCATGATGGCACCATGTTCGGTAAATGCCAGCGGCGCATAACGCCGTCCACCGTGGCCGCCCTTCAAACTTGAGGTTGCAAATTGCAACCTCAAGTTGGCCTGATTAGATACCTGCCTCAGACAAACTTGACATTGCTTGAGAGATGTTTAATACTGTATATATACACAGTTATTAACAGAGGTATCACCATGGCAATGAACCGAATCCAGTTCCAAGCAGG
>JBASFP010000095.1:0-77498 GCA_049653085.1 Polaromonas sp. | reverse complement strand
CGATGACCAAGCGATCTTCTTCGCTCAAGGTGAGTTCCGTCTGACGCATGACCACTCCTTTGTATGCCGGATGGCGATACCTAGAGTTTAATAAGGTTTCGTTATTTATGTGTCAATGTACTAGTTGTGCCCGGACATAATTACCCACCGCCGCACGGCGACGGCGCCATGCGCTGCGGTTTTGGGGTGAAATCACACGCGATGGCGAAAAATGGAACAAGCTGTCGCTCGGCCATTTTTTGTGTTGTCTCAAATGTGGCTTCCGCGCGCCTTTCACCCCAAAGCCCGGTCGCATGACCCCATCACCGTGCTAATTTCTTTGTTTATTACTATCTAATTTATAGCTGCCTGCGCCCGTATTTATTGGTCCAGAGGCTTAAAACATGGGTGAAAATGGCCTGAAAACACTGTTTTGAGGCTACGAGCAAGTCAAAGCTGAGTCAAAAAGAGGTTTGAAACCTGAAAATGAGCCGGTTTAGGGCATCAAAATTGCCTTCAGGCAAATCGATATGTGCGCGAGCAGCTCCTGAATCGATAGTGAATTCAGCAACTCAGGGCAAAGAATTTTGAGTGTCTGGCGGTAGTAAAACCGAATTTGGTGTGCGGAGGTTTTCGGTACTCAGGCTATAGTGAAGACGACGAAAACGCTTTCTGGTTTTGTCAATCAGGCGTGTATGTTGCAAAGGCCGATTGCGGGGTTTCATGGAACTTTTTACGATTAATAAAACGTGTAAGACCTTGCGACTTGACAGGTAAACCAACCCCATGAGATTTTGATGTTCAAGTTATTTTGCAGCGCCATTTTCTTACCGCAGAGCATGCGTTGTACATTGCGTTAGACCTACATGGAAAAAACACGGGAGTTTGAATGAATCAGCTAATACGGATGGATTCAGAAACATACGCAAAGCACTGGTCTGATGAAGCTAGGCGCTTTGATGAGCAAAATCTATATGCCGAGTTGGCAAAGATCACGCCGAAGGAGAGGGTGCTTGAAATCGGTTGCGGGAATGGATTCGGAACGAGGCAATTAGCTTCCGATCGCGAGGTTCTCACAATCGATAACAATCGTTTTCTTTTACAGAAGGCACAGGAAAACAATTTAAACAATCCTAATGTCACATTTATAGAGGCAGACATCTTTGCACTCGCTCCAAATCAGATTAAGCGGATTTTAGATTTTTCACCGCACGGGATTGTCGCTTGGCTTATAGGTTCGGACCCCGACACTGTTGAGAGTCGAACCCCGAAAAATAAAACTCTGGTCGAGCGTCCCAAGCTCTACCGTGAAGCAGTTGAGGATTTACTCGTTCGTAACAGCTGTGTAGCTCTGGCACCAAATGGATTCACTTAGCAAACCGGGTCGGAATTGACGCTAATGCATCAGATCAAGACATTTACGATGCCACCGTTCAAGACTATGAGGGCTACTTGTTTTCGAAATCCAACTTCAAAGTATCTGACGTCAAAATTGTCGACTGGAACCAGAATCTAGATGGTTTTATGTATGTACGCGCAGTGAATCCTAACTTTAAAACGCCAAGCGTTCGTAATTGCGTAATTTCAATCTTAGCTACCAGATGAATAGACCTAACGACCGCTTCGAGAGCGACGCTTCGCCGACGAGCCCGCTTAGCTCCCATCAAGCCGAACCTTAAATCTTAAAAAAACATGCAATACGACTACTCAAAGAACACTCCCTCGTGGATGAAGTGGGTGCTCGGTCTGACTGGTGTTTTCGCAGTGATGCCGCTGTTGAATCTGATTTACTTAGGCAGTCGAAATCTGGAGTTCGCGTACAAGGGCGATCTCAGCCTAAGTAGCCTCGGTCAGCTCGGCGACTTTTTTGGAGGACACACCGCAGCATTTGCAGGATCAATGTCCCTTTTGGTGATTCTGTTCTTCACATTTCATCAAGCCAGGCAGCAGGGTAACTTCTTTGAAGTTCAGCAGAGCGAAACTACGCGCCACTCGCAACGCAACTTCTTTCTTCAAGGGATCAACTTGATAACGCAGTGGGATATTGCATCTCCTGGATGCGATCAATGTCTAAGATTACTAGATTACTACGGTCGAGTAGCTGTTGTATCGAAAGATCGGGAGCTACTACTTATGCTGAATACTGTAATCACGGCGAAGATTCGACAGAATCTCCAAGGCCAGAACGGGAGCTTCAAGCGATCCAACTATCCCTATGCCTGTGTGGCAATGGATAAGATAGCCGTGCTGCGGAAAGAGGATGGACTGATAGCGAAGTCAAAACGGCCAATCAGCAGTGACGTTGGCTCTTAAACCTATCCACCCCCTGAGTTGCCCCAGAGGGTAGGTCCTCGACCGTCACCCCCCGCATGTATGGAGGGTATAGGAGTTGCGTCGCAGACTGTCATACCTACAGCCAATGCGAAAATTATGCCTTAAATGGGTACTGTCGCGACAATCCGGCTCAAACTGCAAATAAACTTCACTTAGAGCCCTAAAACATAAGTGAAGAGAGATCAAATGGGCCTGCGAAGGCATTTTCGAAACAAAGCCTGGCTCAAGTCAGTCTTTCGAAATCAGAACGGATTTATCCACCATAAAAAGTAGCCAAAAGCCAATCAATACGGGCGCAAGTAGCTACTAATTAAATAGCAAGCCGTAGCACCAACTCTTACTGCGCCACCCACCCACCATCCATGTTCCAGGCCACACCGCGCACGTTGTTGCCTGCTGGGGAGCAGAAAAACACGGCCAGTGCGCCCAGCTCTTCGGGGGTGGTGAACTGCAGGGATGGCTCTTTTTCGCCCAGCAGTTGGGCGGTGGCGGCTTCCATGGTCATGTTGCCTGCCTTGGCTCGGTCGTCCAGCTGCTTTTGCACCAGTGGCGTCAGCACCCAGCCTGGGCAGATGGCGTTGCAGGTGATGCCGCTTTTGGCGTTTTCTAGCGCGGTGACTTTGGTCAGGCCGACGATGGCGTGTTTGGCGGCGACGTAGGCTGACTTTTCAGCTGATGCCACCAGGCCGTGAACCGACGCAACGTTGATGATGCGGCCCCAGCCTTTGCCGCCGTTGGCAGCCTGCATGGCGGGCAGGGCCAGGCGGGTGGCGTGAAAGGCGCTGGACAGGTTAATGGCAATGATGGCGTCCCATTTTTCGATTGGGAAGTTCTCGATGCGGGCGACGTGTTGAATGCCTGCGTTGTTGACCAGGATATCGACCTGACCAAACTCTTTGGCAGCGTAGGCCATCATGTCGGCGATCTCGCCGGGCTTGCTCATGTCAGCGCCGTGATAGGCCACTTTTACCCCGTGCGAGGCGCCTGCTGCGGCTATTTCAGCCTTGGGCGCATCGACGTCGCCAAAGCCGTTCATGACGATGTTGGCACCTTGTGCGGCCAACGCTTTGGCGATGCCCAAACCGATACCGCTGGTTGAGCCTGTGACTAACGCTGTTTTACCTTTGAGCATGATGAAAGTTTCTCCGTATGATTAAACAAATTCTGAAGCAATTATCAAGCCTTTAAAACATGACCTCTCCTGATTCGCAACCCGGCCTTCACCACGTTCAATGCCCTGACGCTAGCGGCGGCCACCGCATGGCTTACTGGCAGTGGGGTAACCCGGCTGCTTCGCATGTGGTGGTGTGTGTGCATGGCCTGTCGCGTCAGGGGCGGGACTTTGACACCCTGGCAACTACTCTGGTTGAAAAGGCTCAAGGCAACATTCGCATCATTTGCCCCGACGTAGCGGGCAGGGGCGAAAGCGATTGGCTCAAAGATGCCATGGGCTATCAAATCCCCTCGTATGCCGCCGACATGCTGGCGCTGCTGGGGCAACTGCATGCGCAAACCCCCATCACCACGCTGGACTGGGTGGGCACCAGCATGGGCGGGCTGATTGGCATGGTGGTGTGTGGGCAACCAGGTTTGCCGCTGCCTGTGCCTGTCAATAAGCTGGTGCTCAACGATGTTGGCCCGGCGATTGAATGGCTGTCGATTGTGCGGATTGGCATGTACCTGGGTGCGCCCATCACCTTTGATTCTGTGCAGCAAGCCGCTGATGCCATGTGGGCCATTTCAACCGGCTTTGGCCCGCACACGCCCGAGCAGTGGCTGCAATTGTCCAAGCCCATGCTACGGCCCGTGTCAGATGCGCCTGGCAGCAAGCTGCGCCTGCATTACGACCCGGCCTTGGCTGTGCCCTTCAAGCAGGCAACACAAGAGTCAACCCTGCAAGGCGAAACAATACTCTGGCAGCTGTACGACAACATCGCAGCGCAAACGCTGCTGCTGCGCGGCGCTGATTCTGACTTGCTCAGCCCTGCCACTGCGCTGGCCATGACGCAACGCGGACCCAAAGCGCGGCTGCTTGAATTTGCGGGTGTGGGCCATGCGCCCACCTTGATGGCCGCTGACCAGGTCGCTGCTGTGACAGACTTTTTATGGGGTTGAAACGCCAATGAAAAGCCAAGCGCCCCCAGCCAGCGCGCAAATCGTTACGGCCACCGCCACCAGCCTGCCAGACCAGCCGCATGCGCTGGCAAGGGCGCGCGCCTTTGCCGAACCGCTGATTTCCAGCGAGACGCTAGACACGGGTGAAAATATTTTGGCCCATGCCGACGCAGTCGCGGCGATTTTGAAAGCCATCGGTGGCTCGGAGGCTATGCAGGCCGCTACCTACCTGGTGCATTCGTGCCAACACCTGACCAAGCCGCTGGAGGTGATCACCAAGGCCTTTGGCGCTAATTTTGCGGCGCTGGCCATTGAGACGACCAAGCTGGTGAATGTGCAGCAGCAAGCCCGGTCGGCCAATGCGGCTGCGCAGCTTGAAAACGACCCGGCTGCGCAACTGGAAACCGTACGCAAAATGCTGCTGGCTTTCTCCCGCGACTTGCGGGTGGTGATGCTGCGGCTGGCGTCGCGCCTGCAAACGCTGCGCTACTACGCAGCGACCAAACAGTCTGCCTCTACTGCGTTGGCGCACGAGTCACTGCATGTGTTTGCGCCGCTGGCTAACCGCTTGGGTATTTGGCAAATCAAGTGGGAAATGGAAGACCTGGCGTTTCGGTTTTTAGAACCTGACACCTACAAAAAAACCGCGCAATTGCTGGACGAAAAGCGCGTCGAGCGCGAGCAATTCATGGAGGACCTGCGGCTGGACCTGGAGCGTGAGCTGAACAAAAGCGGCGTGGCCGCGCTGGTGCAAGGCCGGCCCAAGCACATCTACAGCATTGTTAAGAAAATGCGCGGCAAATCACTCGGCTTTGACCAGGTGTTTGACATTCGCGCGCTGCGCGTGATTGCGGCGGATGCCAACGGCTGCTATGCCGCATTGGGCTTTGTGCATTCACGCTTCACGCCGATTGAAGGCGAGTTTGACGACTACATTGCCAAGCCCAAGTCGAACGGCTACCAGTCGCTGCACACGGTGGTGCGTGATGCTGAGGGCAGGGCGGTAGAAATTCAAATCCGTACCCAGGCCATGCATGACCATGCGGAGCATGGCGTAGCCGCGCACTGGGCCTACAAAGAGGCGGGTACCAAGGGCTATGCGGGTGTGTCGGCCAGCAGTGAATACGACTCGAAAATCGCGGTGCTGCGCCAGTTGCTGGCCTGGGAGCGTGATTTGTCGGGCACTTCAAGCTCCTTACAGCAAACC
Organism: Polaromonas sp.; assembly: GCA_049653085.1. Classification (GTDB taxonomy): domain Bacteria; phylum Pseudomonadota; class Gammaproteobacteria; order Burkholderiales; family Burkholderiaceae_C; genus Polaromonas. The sequence goes on along the minus strand of JBASFP010000095.1, from coordinate 71,863 downwards.
AGCGCCAGCCTGTTTGATGACCGCATTTACGTACTGACACCCGATGCTGCGATTGTGGAACTGCCACAAGGTGCCACAGCTATTGACTTTGCCTACAGCGTGCACACCAACGTGGGCCACCGCTGCCGGGGTGCGCGCATTGACGGGGCGATGGTGCCGCTTAATACGCCTTTGCAAAATGGCCAAACGGTAGAAGTCATTACCGTCAAAGAAGGCGGGCCGTCACGTGACTGGCTGAACCCTGAGCTGGGGTTTTTAACCAGCCACCGCGCCAAGTCAAAAGTACGCGCCTGGTTTAACGCGCTGGAGATGGCGCAAACCGTTGCCAAGGGCCGTGAGGCGGTTGAAAAGCTGTTGCAGCGCGAAGGCAAAACCGCGATGAAGCTCGACGACCTGGCGGTGCAACTGGGCTTTAAGGCGGCGGACGATCTGTTTGAGGTGGTGGGCAAGGACGAGCTGAGTTTGCGCACGATTGAAAACATGCTCAGGCCGCCTGAGCCTGTGCCCACGCAAGACGACTATGTATTAACGAAAAAACCCCGCCCTGCATCAAGCGCCAAGAACGGCGGTGTGCTGGTGGTCGGCATGGGCTCTTTACTCACACAGCTGGCCAAATGCTGCAAGCCCGCACCACCTGACGATATTTTGGGCTTTGTGACCAAGGGCAAAGGCGTGAGCGTGCACCGCAGCGACTGCAGCAACTTTCGCAACATGGCCAGCGGCAGCCCGGACAGGGTGATTGAAGTCGAATGGAACGCACCTAAAAACGCAGAAGGCGCAGCCTATCCGGTCGATGTGGCAATAGAAGCATCAGACAGACAAGGCTTGCTGCGCGACATTTCAGAGGTGTTTACCAAAGAGAAAATGAACGTGATTGGCGTGCAAACACAATCTGTCAAAGACAACAAAGGCGGCACGGCGTGGATGACGTTTACAGTGGAAGTCGCGCAGTCCGGGCGGCTCAAACAGGTGCTGGCTGTGGTGGCCGGGGTGGCAGGCGTGCGGTCGGCGCGCAGGCGTTGATGGCAGCCTGAGAATTCAATATTTGATGGTGACAACTACGGTGTCGAGGTAACTGCCCGACAAAGTCGTGCGTTGCGCGCCGGGTATGCGTCCGTAAACAGGTTGGGAAAAGGTGTCTTTTTCATTAACTTGACTCGTCACACTGGAATCGGTTCCGTCACCGAACACCAGGGTGCGTGACAAGTCTATGTAAAGGTTATAAGTTAATGTCCCGCCGCCCGTAGTCCGGGTCATTTTTCTTCCACCCGAATAGCTGGCAGCCCTGCCATTGCCAACGCTCAGACTGAGTTCTGCTTTGATTTTTTTATCGCAGGTAATAACCACCGAGCCCGTGACATTACGATTTGTGGCAGATGCTGGGTTGTAAAGACCGAACGCCAGTCCACCGCTGCTGACGTTACATGTTTTAGCTTGCACACCATCCATCAACGCGATGACAGCCAGCCAGATAAATACTGATTTCTTCATGGGTTTGTAGCGCATGTCATGGGTTCAAGAAACGGCGTGGTCGAGTTTGTATCTGGCTGGTCTACCAGCAGCTCGCACATCGGACTGCCAGCCGGGCGTGCAATTACCCGGTTGCCTTTTGCTTGGGGTAGTTCTACAAACACCTCACCACGCAGGCCCGACACGAATTCTTCTGCCACCCCAACCACCTCCACGGCCGTTTGTGGCGGCAGCAGTTCGCCACTGGCCAGCCTGATCGTCAGCGTCACGCCACGTGTTCTGCGGATTTTGAAGTCAATCAGTACGCCACCCTGGAGGCGCGGCATCACGGTCTTTTCAACCTCATTGATGGCGACGTCCATCGGCAATGTGAGTGGGTCAATGCTGATGCTGTTTTTTTGGTAGGCCAGCAGGTTGCCCACCACGGCGCGGCCCTCTTTGTCGGTGTACGCCACTACCTGGTTTTCAAGCAGCACGGCAACGCCGGGGATGCCCTTGGTTTGCACCACCGCAAAGCCTTCGCCAAGCCCGCGTGAAAAGTACATACCGCCCGCCAGGTAGTCAATGCCACCCTGGGCGCTCAGGCGTGTGCTGGCAGCGCCGTTTGTGCGCACCAGCTCGGCCTGCAGACTGGCGTAGCGGGCGTTGTGTGTCACAGATGCTTCCTGGCGCGCATTGCCCTGGCCGTTCAATGCTGCCAGCCGATAACCCGTGCCTTCACTTTTTGGCGCAGCTTTTTGAAATTCGGTGTACATCGAAGCCGCACCGGGCTGGCCGTTCACGCTGGCGCTGGCGAAATGCTTTTGGTCAAAAACAACCGTCAGCACCAGGTTGATGCTGGTGGCACTGCCTGTTGACAACGGCTTGAGCAATGTGACATTGGCAAATACGTTGTTGCTGATGCGCTGGGCGTAACTGGCGGTGATGATGCGCGTGGCAGACTCGCCCTGGTTCAAGCGCCGCAAGTAGCTGGCTGATACGGTGCCTGGGCCAAGTGGCGCGCTGAACTGGGCGGCACTGGTTTGCCTCGGCAAGTTGGCGGGGTCGCTGCCGACTTGGCGAAAGCTCAAGCTGTTGACCTGCATGCGCGCACTGGCCGACCAGCGCCGACCCAGATAGCTGTAGTTCAGGCTGGCCATGCTGCCCGTGGGCAGACCCGCTGATCTGCTGAATACCAGCGAGGATTCCAGCACACTGCTGATGGTTGGGAAAAGGGTGGCAAATGATGCGCCGGCGGTTGCCGTGTCTTTTTGCAGCTCTGCCCTGGCCTCACCCGTCAAGCTGTTGCTCAGGCCTTTTCGGTAAGTTGCCGTCGCAAACGGGTCGCGGTAGTCGTTGCTTTTCAGGCCATAGTTTTGCCGCTGCCAGCCAAACTCGTAAGCGTCTTCCACCAGGCCTTCACGCAGCAGACTGGGGCTGGCAAAAAACGGTTGTGAAATCAGCTGCTCGCGCCCCAGCAAATCCTTGACCATCACCAGCACCTCACCCGCGCCGGTAATAACCGGCAAATTTTGAATCGTGAAAGGCCCTGCGTTAACGCTTTGCCGGGTGCGCAAGGCGTTGTTGACGTACACATCAACCGTTGACGGCAGCAGGGCTTTGCCAGACACACTGGGCATGGCAGCGGTGATGAAGTCTGGCCGGATGGCAAAGTTGGTGCCGTACTGAATGCCACCATAAAGCACGCCCCGCCCCCAAGCGCCCGTGCTGTTGTAGCTGTCGCCAACACGCAGGGTTTTAAGGGCATCAATGCGGTCTGTCTGGTAAGTTGACATCAAGCGGGTGCGACTCTCGCTGCCAACGTTGAAGCTGCTGGTCAGCAAGCCCTCGCCACGAAACAGGCCAACATCGATCAGCGCCTGGTTGCTGCTGTTGCCACCGCCATGTGTCAGTGACAGGTCGTAATTGAGGTAGCCGCCGGGGGTGTAGCGTGCCGCGCGCTGCCCCTGGCTCGCGCCTATGTTGAGTCGGGTGGGCAAAAATGCGTCGGCTTCAGCGTTGATGGTGAGTTCTTCCCGTGCGTGATCCCAGCTGTAGCTCATGCCTTGAATCTTGCCCAGGTCGTAATGCATCTCGCCTGCGGCGGCGATGGCGCGCAACGAGCCAACGCGCAAATTAAAGTCACGCATGAAGGCGGCTGGCACCAGCAAGTGGCCTTCGCTGTCTTGCAGCAACACCATGCCCTGGTCGCCTGGCAGTCCGTTGAGCGTGACTGCAAGAATCACGGGGCGGTATTGCGTGTCAGCGCTTGCGGTTAGAGCGGTCTGCCCAAATGCTTCCAGAACGGCGACTAGCGGTGCTGCACAAACCAAGGCCAAATTAAGGGCACTGCGTTTTGACATTGCCGATGAAGGAGCCTTGATCGGTCAGTGCCGTCACCAAAAAGCTTTTGCCAACCGACTTGGGCGCGACTTGGGTCAACAGCCAGCTTTTTTGGGCTTGCGGCAGCAGATAGTCGGACGTGGCCCAGCTTGCCAATACGGGGTCGGTGGACGCATCTGTGAGCGTGACCTTGAGCACCTGCGCATGTACATTGCCCATATTGGTCATGCGCAGCCGTGAGCCATCAGCGGCGCAGTCCATGGCGATGTCCAGCGCTGCTTTGGCAGGGGTAATTGGCGCGACAAAAACAGGTAAATCATGACGTATCACCATGCGCATCTGCGTGACATCTGCGGATGGCGGTGGCGGTACTTCTTCAACCAGCAGCCGGTAAGCAGCTTCGGTGCGCAGCGGTGCGCCTAGTCGCAATCCAACGCGAACAATTTGTTGTGCGCCCGCTGCCAGACGAAACGTCACGGGTGTCACCACCAGTTCCTGGGACTGTGCGTAGGCGTAACCCTGGCCGTCCAGCGTCCATTTGTTCAGCGTGACCTGCATCACAGATTCTTCGATACCCGTGTTGCGCACAGTCAGTACAGCCACTTTGGCCTTGTTGGAAAGGCTGACACGCACCGGGCTGAGTTCTATGGAACCCGCCTGGCCGTTAAAAGCGATGGCTGCCAACAGCAAGCCAGCCACAGCGCGATGAATGAGGGGAGTGAGCATGGTTATCCTTTGCGATTAATAACTGACAGTCACATTGACGGTGTCGGTGTAAGTTGCAGCCGGTACGATTTGCCCGGAAAAGATTCGGCCATAAGCCGGGATCGACTGGCTGGCACCTGAGCCAATACCCGACACCGTCAGACTGGGTGCTATGCCGTCACCCCAGATGGTGGTGCGGGCAGCGCTGGTGAAGACCGTGTAGTTAAGGGTCAAAGCGGCTGAGGTCATTTTGCGGATGGCTAGCGTGGCACCGGCTCCTGCACCCGCGTTGAGCGAGACCGTGTAGGGTGAGCCAGTGGTGCAATTAACAGAGACATCACCTGTCGCATCGATATTGCCTGCCGCAATGGCTGCGCTGGTTGCACCCGGGAAAGCCAAAGTTGAAGCGCCAACTGCGCAGGTGGCCGCAACGGTTGCCGTGACCGTCATGGGGCCGGTGGCTGTTGCTGCGCCAGCAGCTTGACCCAGGCCGAGAATACCCATGATGATGCACAAGCGCAGGGCTGAGCCTGGAACGCTTTTTGGGGCTACAGCCAATTTTTTGTTGCTCATGATTGCCTTCTTGATGCCGTTGCGGCCAGGTGGAGCAGCAGGCCACTGTGGCACTGTTGCGTCACTGAGTGTGATTTGTTGCGGTTACACCCTCTGTGCGCTGACACACATAGTGGCATTTATGTCCTGTCGTCCTACACATGTGAGCGTGATGGAAGATGCTGCGAGTTTGGCCTGCTATAATTTGGCCTTCGACTTTAGGCGCATAGCTCAGCTGGTTAGAGCACCACCTTGACATGGTGGGGGTCGTTGGTTCGAGTCCAATTGCGCCTACCAATCTTTTGATTGGTTTCCCTCAATGCAGGGTAAACCTAGAGAGTTGGCAAACCTCAAACTTCCTTAAAATGGTCTGAATCACTCGGCACTTTGCTGATGGCTTACCGACGGAATGCACAGTGCAAAAAACCAAAACCAGCCCCCCATCGCCTCTTTTGCCAGAGGCCGCAGCCCAAGGCCGGGTGATTAAAAAATACCCGAACCGGCGGCTGTACGACACTGAAACCTCCACCTACATCACCCTGACGGATGTGCGGCAACTGGTGATGGACAGCGCGCATTTTGTGGTGGTCGATGCCAAAACCAGTGACGATTTGACCCGCAGCATCCTGCTGCAAATCATTCTTGAAGAAGAGTCTGGCGGCGCGCCCATGTTTACCGAGGCGGTGCTGGCCAACATCATCCGCTTTTATGGCAACGCCATGCAAAGCTTCATGGGCGCGTATTTAGAGAAAAACGTGCAAAGCTTTATGGACTTGCAAGTCAAAATGGCCGAGCAGGCCAAGGGCATGAGCCCGGAGAGCTGGGCCAAACTGATGAACGTGCAGTCCCCCATGATGCAGGGCATGATGGGCAATTATGTCGAGCAGTCCAAAAGCGCGTTCACGCAAATGCAGGAGCAAATGCAAAAGCAGAGTGAACAGATGTTGTCGGCTTTTGGACTCAAGAGATAAGGCATTGGCTCTGAGACAATAGAGCCATGAGCGAAGTTATTTCCCCACCTACACCCATTAGCCCCCATCGTGCCCCACGCGTCGGCTTTGTCAGCCTGGGCTGCCCCAAGGCGCTGACCGATTCAGAACTGATCCTCACGCAACTGAGCGCTGAGGGCTACCAGACCTCCAAAACATTTGAAGGCGCGGACTTGGTGATCGTCAACACCTGCGGTTTTATTGACGATGCTGTCAAGGAAAGCCTGGACACGATTGGCGAAGCATTGGCCGCTAATGGTCGCGTCATCGTGACCGGTTGCCTGGGTGCCAAAGCAGGTGAAGATGGCGGCAACATGGTGCGGCAAATGCACCCCAGCGTGCTGGCTGTCACTGGCCCCCACGCCACGCAGGAGGTGATGGACGCGGTGCATTTGAACCTGCCCAAGCCGCATGACCCGTTTGTCGACCTGGTGCCCAACAGTTTTGGCGTGGCGGGGATCAAATTAACACCGCGCCATTACGCTTACCTGAAAATCAGCGAAGGTTGCAACCACCGCTGCACGTTTTGCATCATCCCGTCGATGCGCGGTGACTTGGTGTCGCGCCCGATTGGCGATGTGCTGGTTGAAGCGCGTGCGCTGTTTGAAGGCGGCGTGAAGGAACTGCTCGTCATCAGTCAGGACACCTCTGCCTACGGCGTTGACGTGAAATACCGCACCGGCTTTTTTGACGGCAAGCCCATCAAGACCCGCATGCTGGAACTGGTGCAAGCACTCGGTGAGATTGCTGAACCCTACGGCGCCTGGGTTCGCTTGCATTATGTGTACCCGTACCCGAGTGTGGATGAAGTTTTGCCGCTGATGGCAACAGGCAAGGTACTGCCGTATCTGGATGTGCCTTTGCAACACAGCCACCCGGATGTTTTAAAACGCATGAAGCGACCCGCCAGTGGTGAAAAAAACCTGGAGCGCATTGCCCGCTGGCGGGAGATATGCCCTGAAATCGTGATTCGCAGCACTTTTATTGCGGGCTTTCCGGGGGAGACGGAGGCCGAATTTGAACACCTTCTGGACTTCATGCAAGAAGCCAAAATTGACCGCGCAGGCTGCTTTGCCTACAGCGCTGTGGCGGGTGCAACGGCAAACGATATTCCTGGCATGCTGCCGGTTGAGGTGCGCGAAGAGCGCCGCGCGCGCTTTATGGCTGTGGCTGAAGCGGTCTCCAGTCAAAAGCTGCAAGGCCGAATGGGCGCGACGATGCAGGTGCTGGTCGATTCAGCGCCTGCGCTGGGCCGCAAGGGCGGCGTGGGCCGCTCTTATGCCGATGCGCCTGAGATTGATGGCGTGGTCAGGTTGCTGGCACCTGAAAAAATCAGCAAAACCCTGAAGGTGGGCGAGTTCACCAAGGCGCGAATTGTTGGCGTGCAGGGGCATGACCTGATCGCTGTCCCGTTCTGATTTCAAAATCGTGAGGGCAACAAAAAAGCCACTGGATCTCAGCGGCTTTTCGTGATGATTTTGGTCAATAAATCAACAAAAATGTTTTTGGTGCCCGGGAGAGAACTCGAATCTCCACATCTTGCGATACACGGACCTGAACCGTGCGCGTCTACCAATTCCGCCACCCGGGCAAGCCTTAGAGTGTACCATTATCTAAAACTGGTCGTGGCGCTCCGAGCCGAAATATTTAGGCGGCATACTTATCTAGCGGCTTTCTGACAAAAGTCATTCGACATCACTTTTAAAGAGACTTTTTTATCAAAACAACTCAACACAGCGCCAGCGCATCGTCTGGCCTCCTCGCAGAGTTCGAGGGCACCGTTTCTGGCCATCGTGACGGCCACGGTTTTGTGCAACGCGATGACGGCGAGGCCGACATCTATTTGCCGCCCAACGAGATGCGCGCCGTGCTGCACAAAGACCGGGTTAAGGCGCGCATCGTCCGCCACGACCGTAAAAACCGACCCGAGGGTCGCGTCACTGAAATCATTGAACGCTCGCCCAACCCCATCATTGGCCGGCTGTTGCAAGAAAGCGGTGTGTGGCTGGTTGCGCCTGAAGACAAGCGTTACGGCCAGGACGTGCTGATCCCCAAGGGCGCAACCGGCTCTGCCAAAACCGGCCAGGTGGTGGTGGTGCAACTGACCGAGCCACCCGCGTTGTTTGGTCAACCCGTTGGCCGCGTCAAAGAGGTGCTGGGCGAGATTGACGACCCCGGCATGGAGATTGAAATTGCGGTGCGCAAATATGGCGTGCCGCATGAATTTTCAGACGAGGCATTGGCGCTGGCTCGTACGCTGCCAGACGCGGTACGCCCACAAGACAAAAAGAACCGCGTCGATTTGACCGATATCGCTTTGGTCACGATTGACGGCGAAGACGCGCGCGATTTTGACGATGCCGTATACTGTGAGCCTGCCAAAGTCGGGCGGGGTAAGGGCTGGCGGCTGCTGGTGGCCATTGCTGATGTGAGCCACTATGTTGAAACAGGCAGTGCGATTGACATTGATGCCTACGACCGCGCCACCAGCGTGTACTTTCCGCGCCGCGTGATCCCGATGCTGCCTGAAAAGCTGTCGAACGGTTTGTGTTCGCTCAACCCGAATGTCGAGCGGCTTTGTATGGTGTGCGACATGTTGATCACCGCCAAAGGCGACGTGCATGCCTACCAGTTTTACCCGGCGGTGATGTTTAGCCAGGCACGCTTTACCTACACCGAAGTCGCGGCCATTTTGGCCAACACGCGCGGGCCAGAAGCAGCCCAGCGCAAAGCACTGGTGCCGCATTTGCTGGACTTGCATGACGTGTACCAGGCGCTTTTAAAAGAGCGCGGCGTGCGCGGCGCGGTTGATTTTGAAACCACTGAAACGCAAATTGTGTGTGACGAAGTGGGGCGGATTGAAAAAATCATTCCCCGCACCCGCAACACGGCTCACCGCCTGATTGAAGAAGCCATGCTGGCCGCCAATGTCTGCTCAGCCGACTTTATTGCCAGCAGCAAACACGTGGGCTTGTTCCGCGTGCATGAAGGCCCGACCCCTGAGAAAAAGGACATGCTGCGCAACTACCTGAAGGCTGCAGGCATCGGCATGACGATCAGTGACGACCCGACGCCGGGCGAGTTTCAGCAGATCGCTCAGGCTACCAAAGACCGGCCTGATGCGCAGCAGATCCACTCCATGCTGCTGCGTTCGATGCAGCAGGCGATTTACACACCCATGAACAGCGGCCACTTTGGCCTGGCCTATGAGGCGTACACGCACTTCACCAGCCCGATTCGTCGTTACCCGGATTTGCTGGTACACCGCGTCATCAAAGCGATTTTGGGGAAAACCAAGTACCAGTTGCCGTCGTTGCCGACTCCCGGCGAAGCAGAAGCGAAGCTTTCCAAGCGCCTTGCATCTCGTGTCAAAGACCCCGAACAAAAACCGAAGAAAGCCAGTGTTGACGAGCTGGCCTGGCAAGCCGCAGGTCTGCATTGCAGCGCCAACGAGCGCCGTGCCGATGAGGCCAGCCGAGACGTGGAAGCCTGGCTCAAATGCAAGTACATGCGCGAGCATCTGGGAGAAGAGTTTGGCGGTGTCGTCACTGCTGCTACCGGCTTTGGCATCTTCGTCACGCTGGATGCGATGTATGTGGAAGGCCTGGTTCACATCACCGAGTTGGGTGGAGAGTATTTCCGATTTGACGAAGCCAAGCAGGAACTGCGCGGCGAGCGCACCGGTATTCGCTACGCCATCGGCACGCGGGTGCGGGTGCAGGTCAGCCGCGTTGACCTGGATGGCCGCAAGATTGACTTCAGGCTGATCAACGAAGGCGAGGCGCTGCTGGCAGTGACCAACCGTGCGATGAAAGACAAAACGGGTGGTCATGCCAACGAGTTGCCGCCGCAAGAGCGCGGCGTGGTCCGGGACAACAAGGGCAATCGGCGCGCAGGCGCAGCGCCCAATCGCGCTGGCCGTGGGTCGGGTTCTTCTTCGTCAAGCCGTACAGAACGCGGCTCAGGCGGCTTGCTGCCGTCGCCTATTCAGGCACTCAAGGCTGCGGTCAAGAAAGCCGCAGGCAAAACATCAGCCAAAGCCGGGCGCAAGCAAGGCAAAAAGCCGCGTCGCTGATAGTCCAAGCCCTATGCTGATTCGCGTTTTATCTTTCCTGCTCGAAACTTTCTTTTTCGTGCTGATAGCCACTGCCCTGCTGCGCGCCTGGATGAACTGGCTTCGCATCAATATGCGTGGCCAGCCAGGTACTTTTGTGATGGCGGTAACGGACTGGCTGGTCAAGCCGGTACGGCTGGCACTGCCCAAGGCTCTGGCGCAGTCCAAAATTGACTGGGCCAGTTTGCTGGCTGCCGGTCTGTTTGCGCTGATTTACGGCCTGGTCTGGTTGCTCCTGTTTACTGTTATTTTGGGCGGCATGGGTTTGGCAGCGTTAGACCCGATCATGCTGTTGTCGGTGTTGGGTTTCGCACTCAAAATGCTGCTGCGTGTGGCGCTGCAAACCATGATGATTCTGGTGATTGGTTTCGCTATTTTGTCTTGGGTGCAACCCGGTTCACCGGCTTATGGCTTGTTGGGGCGGTTAACTGAGCCGCTGCTGGCGCCGCTGCGGCGCGTGATTCCGTCGGTGGGCGGGATTGATTTGTCCGCCATCGCTTTGATCGTCGCCCTGCAAATCGGCTTGATGGTGTTGGCCTAAACCGCAGATGCCAGCCTTGAGGCCGTGAGTGCCTCGCTGGGGTGGGTGTTCAACCAGTCATCTGCAACACGGCCATGCCTGAAGACTGCGCTGCATGCCGCATCAAAAGCATTTAAACCGCTGGCAATTGCTGCGCCTACCGTGCCAGCCAGCACATCACCTGTTCCCGCAGTAGCCAGCAAGGCGTTACCACTGGCATTGATGTGGCTGATATGGCCGGGCGCTGATATGACGCTGCCTGAGCCTTTTAAAACCACCACCGCCTGGTACAGCTCGGCCAATTGATTGGCGGCTTTCAGGCGGTCAGACTGAATCTGGGCAGTCGTGCTTTTCAGCAGGCGCGCGGCCTCTAGCGGGTGCGGCGTGAGTGCGGTGCAATAGCCGCGTGAAGTTCGTGCTTTGAGCAGGGTTTGAAGCGATGCATCGTTAGCGATGGCGTTCAACGCATCGGCATCCAGCACCAGTCGGGTAGCGGTTGAAAGCACCTTGGGCAAAACCGCTTGGATGGCTTCACCGCCACCACAACCGCAGACCACGACCTGCGTGCGCAAATCAAGCGCATCAGGGCTGCGAAACATCAGCTCCGGCAGATACGGATTAACGGTGAGGGCACTTTCGCCCAGCAAAGCCACAAACACCCGGCCTGCACCGGCATGCAGCGCCGCACTGGCCGCCAGCAGCGCTGCGCCTGCCATGTGGCTGCTGGGTGTTGATTCGCCGCCCAGAACGGCAACATCACCATACCTGCCTTTGTGCGCGCTGTGCAGGCGCTGCGGTGTTACCGCGCTGTCTGCGCCCAGCAGCCAGGCACTGGGTGGCTCTGTGGCAGTCACCTCTACGCCCAAGTCGTCAAACCACACCTCGCCAGCACTGTCACGACCTTCAAAAGTGAATAAACCGGGCTTTAAAGTCAATAGTGAGAGGGTAAATCGTGCTTTTGACCAATGAATGCGGGCGTAAGCAGCTACTGATTTAATAGCGGGTGACTGACCTGTGTCAGCATTCAAACCGGTCGGCACATCCGCTGCCAGGCATGGGGCAGGGCTGTCATGCATCGCTTGCAGCCATTGCAGGATGCGTGCGCTGACTTCTCGGGCCGGGTCAAGCGCGGCGCCAATACCCAAAAGCGCATCAACGCACAGATCAAAATCTGGTGGGGGTTCGTCGCTGAAGGTGACGCCGGCAGCCACAGCGCGGCTGCGTGCCGCTTTGGCATCGGGCGGCAAACCATTTTTGCCTGCGCCCGTCCACGTCACCACGACCCGTTTGCCCCACAGATGCAAATGCATCGCTGCTTCAAGCCCATCACCGCCGTTATTGCCCGGCCCGCAAGCGACCCAAATGCATTGGGCGTGCGGCGCAATGGCCAAGGCTAAACGTGCGACCGCCAAACCTGCCCGCTGCATCAGCGTGTGGGGCGGTAGTGTGCTGGTGGTTAGTTGCTCAATGCGGCGGGTGGCCACCACATCAAAAAGCGGCTGGCTGCGTAGAGTGGTGATTTTTTGCAGCACAGCCAGATTCAAGATTCAAGATTTATGCGTCTGCAGGTATGCGCAACACCTGGCCTGGATAAATTTTGTCCGGGTGGCTCAGCATGGGTTTGTTGGCTTCAAAAATCTGCGGGTATTTGTTGGGTGTACCGTAATACTGCTTGCTGATTTTGGACAGGTTGTCGCCGCTGACGACAATGTGCATTTGTGACTCTGGCTCTGGGCTTGAGACGGTCATCATGTCGTTGACCGAGGCCACCGAAGCCACATTGCCGCAACACAGCAGCACTTTTTCTTTGGTCGCCTGGTCGGGCGCAACACCTGCTACTGTCACGACGCCTGATGCGGCGTCAAAACCAATGTCCAACGCTTCAACATTCAAATTCATGGTGCCAATGTAGGTGGCAATCGCGTCGCCAGCGGCTTTGCTCATGGCTTCAATGTTCTCGGGGGTTGGCGCTGCGGCAGCGGCTTCTTGCGCGGCCTTGGCTTCGCCCTTGCCAAAAAGCTTTTCACCAGCTTCCTTGATAAAACTGAACATGCCCATGATGATTCCAATCAAAAAATAAGTGCCCTGGCAACATGCCGGGCTAGCGCGACTTTAACGCCAGTAAATGACGGATGGCGCATTGATTGCAACGCTTTGTGCATTAGTTCCACAAGTTGCGCTTGTGGCCTACACGGTTAGCCTAATCGTGCGATGCCCAAGCCCTCCATGTCAATGTCAGCCGCCCTCCCGGCCATCACATTTGCCAGCGCCCGTGCGCTGCCGCAGCTCAATGCCCAGCCACTGGAGCCATGCCCCAGATTGAGCCACAGCCCGGGTATGCCGCTGTCGCCAATGATGGGCGGCCCGTCAGGCAGCATGGGGCGTGCGCCTTTCCACAGCTGTACGCTGGCACCTGTGTTGGCATTTTGCGCTGCACCCGGAAACCAGTCGTGCAGCACTTTGTAGAGGGTTTGAACCGACGAGGCGCGGCGTTTGGCCAAGCTGCCGCCAATCTCGGCACTGCCCGCCACCCGCACCCGGTTGCCCAGGCGCGAAATGGCGACTTTGTAGCGTTCATCCATCAGCGCGCTGCGCGGTGCATTGATCGCCTCACGTATCGGCGCGCTGATGGAATAGCCGTACACCGCTGCCATGGGGATCTTCAGGCCGAGCGGCTTTAAAAGTGCTGCAGACGCCAGACCGGCGCACATCACGACACGGTCAAACTGCCTTGGCGTGTCTTCACTTGCTATTAATACACTAGCTGCTTGCGCCCGATTTAATTGAGCTACAGCCGTATTGAACTCGAAATTAACACCTAAGCCGCGTGCCACGTCCTTCAGCAGCAGCGCAAACTGGCGGCAGTTGGCCACTTCGTCGTTGGGCAGATGAATGCCACCTAAAAATTCGGTGTCCGGGTTAATGGCAGGTTCGATTTTGCGCACTGCATCAGCATTGATGTCACTGAAAGGCACGCCCGCATCACGCAGTACCTGCAGGCCAGGTTGCACCAGGGCTCTGTCTTTTTCGCTGCGCAGCAGCACGGTGTAGCCTTCTGCGCGGTCGTAGTCCAGCTGCAGCTCGGCTGTCAGGTGGTGCAGGCGTTCGCGGCTATAAAAAGCCAGGCGTTGCAGGCGGGCGCGGTTGGCCAAATACGTCTCCAGCTTGCAGGCCCGCCACCATTTCCACATCCAGGCCAAGTCAGTGCCTGACAGCGGCAAACTGAGCTTGACGGCCGCATGGCGGCTGAGCAGATTGCCCAGCACCTTGCCGGGCATCCCCGGTGCAGCCCACGGCGTGACCGAGCCAGGCGCAACGACGCCTGCATTGGCAAAACTGGTTTCCTCAGCGGCGGCGCCCCGGCGTTCAAACACGGTGACGTCGTGGCCATCAACAGCCAACTCGTAGGCGGTGGTGATGCCGATGATGCCTGCGCCTATAACGGCTATCTTCATACGGGTTTTGCGCTTCTAAATAGCTTGAAAAGGGTTAAATTCATGGTTTTTGGATCGCTTTTAGGCATCAAATAAGCCTGTAGACCAATGAATACGGGCGCAAGCAGCTACTATTTTAATAGCGATTGTTTGATGAGTGCTTCCACTTGCAAAGCCGCGTCCAGCACCGCATCGTCATGCATCGCAGCTTGCCAGAGCATCAGGCCAACCGGTAATTCTTCCGGCGTCTGGCAGGGCAGGGAGATCGCACAGCCGTCCGCCATGTTAACCACCGATGTGTTGCGCAGCAGCAGGCCATTGACTCTAAAAAACTCGGTATCGTCATTCAAGACACTGGAAATAGGCGGCGCAACCATCGGTACTGTGGGCGACAATACTGCGTCAAAACCGTGCAGGCGCAACTCCATGCGGGCGATCCAGTCTGCTCTGGCCGCCAGCAGGTCGATGTAGTCAAACGCCGTCATGCTCGCACCGCGCATGATGCGTAGCGCTACGCGCGGGTCGTAGTCGGACTGGTGTTTGGCTATCAAATGTCTATGCCAGGCGTAGCTTTCTGCGGCTGACAAACCACCGGTGCTGTTGATGCTGGCGAGTTCGCTGATCTCGGTCAACGCAATTTCTTCGACATGTGCGCCAGCGGTTCGCAACAGTTTCAGCACACGTTCAAAAGCGCTGGCCACCGCGCTGTCCAGACCGTCTTGCATCAATGTGCGGGCGACAGCAAAGCGGCAATTGGCCAGTGGTTTGCCCGGCAGTCTGACGCTGCGAGCGGCCAAAACTTCATGCACGGTGACAGCGTCCGTCACCGAGCGAGTCAAGGCGCAGACGGTGTCCAGGCTGGTCGACAAGGGCAGAGCGCCTGCTGTCGGCACCAAGCGTGCCGTGCTTTTGAAGCCAACGATGCCGCACAGTGCAGCCGGGATGCGAATGGAGCCGCCCGTGTCTGACCCCAAACCGACATGCGCTGCGCCAGTCGCCACAGACACCGCTGCGCCCGACGACGAGCCACCCGGTATGCGTTCGACCTTCAAATCAGCCGGGTTGACGGGCGTGCCGTAATGTGGGTTGATGCCCACGCCTGAAAAAGCAAACTCCACCATATTGGTGCGCCCGGCAATCACTGCCCCGGCGGCTTTGAGCCGTGCCACGGCAACGCTGTCAACGGCTGCAGCGGTCTCGTTGGCCAGCACTTTTGAGCCGGCTGCGGTGGTTTGGCCTCCTACGTCAAACAAATCCTTGACGGAAACCTGCATGCCAGCAAGCGGCCCAGTCGTGCGAACCATGGGCGCATCACCCGGCATGTATCCGGGCATGTAAACATGACGGCAAGCATGGCTGGCAGATACCGCATGCATGTCAGTTGGGTCGGTGGGTGTGGGGGTCATGGGCGAGCCGTTCTGGGGTGCTATAATCGACTGGCTTTGCAGGTGACGAATGTGTCATTTTGCAAGCTAATCGCAAATCAGCCATTCAAGGTGTTGCCAAGAAGTAATTTTTGACAATAAGCGCTGATTTTAGACACAACCTTTTGGAGTATTTACTATGTCAACCACCATGCGCGAAATGCTGGAAGCCGGTGTCCACTTTGGTCACCAAACCCGCTTCTGGGACCCAAAAATGGCACCGTACATTTTTGGCCACCGCAACCGTATTCACATCATCAACCTGGAAAAAACGCTGCCGATGTACAACGAGGCGATGAAGTTCGCCCGTCAGTTATCCGCCAATCGCGGCACCATTTTGATGGTCGGCACCAAGCGTCAGGCGCGCGAAACATTGGCCATGGAAGCCAAGCGTGCAGGCGTGCCTTTCGTTGACCAGCGCTGGCTGGGCGGCATGTTGACCAACTTCAAGACGGTCAAAACATCCATCAAGCGCCTGAAGGAAATGAAAGCCCAGCAAGAAGCGGGTCTGGACACCATCAGCAAAAAAGAACAGCTCACCTTCAAGCGCGAAATCGAAAAGCTTGAAAAAGACATCGGTGGCATTCAGGACATGGCAGCGTTGCCAGATGCAATTTTCGTGATCGACGTGGGCTTTCATAAAATCGCGATTCTTGAAGCCAAAAAGCTGGGTATTCCATTGATCGGCGTGGTGGACTCCAACCATTCACCGATTGGCATTGACTACGTGATTCCTGGTAACGATGACTCGTCAAAAGCTGTTGCGCTGTACGCACGCGGCATTGCTGACGCCATCATCGAAGGCCGCGCCAATGCGACACAAGAAGTTGTCAAAATGGTTCAGCCTGAAAGCTCCGACGAATTTGTGGAAGTCGCAGCCGCTTAATTTCATAAGGCTTAGTGCCGTACACGAAAGAGGGGCTCGTGTAGCCCCTTTTTTACAAGTTAAAGATAAACACAGAGAGATTTAAAAATGGCAATTACAGCAAGCATGGTCGCCGAGTTGCGCGCCAAAACCGATGCTCCGATGATGGAGTGCAAAAAAGCCCTGACCGAAGCGGATGGCAATTTTGAAAAAGCCGAAGAAATCCTGCGCGTCAAGCTGGGCAACAAAGCTGGCAAGGCTGCGTCCCGCGTCACGGCTGAAGGCGTGATTGCGTACCACACCGAGGGTGGCGTTGGCGCATTGGTCGAGATCAATTGCGAAACCGACTTTGTCACCAAGAACGATAGCTTTTTGGCCTTCACCAACGCCGTTGCCGTTGGTATCGTCAAAAACAACCCGGCTGACGTGGCTGCGGTTGGCGGCATGGCGCTGAGCATGGACGGCTTTGGCCCAACGGTTGAAGACGTGCGCAAGGGCTTGATTGGCAAAATCGGCGAGAACATGTCGGTGCGCCGCTTCCAGCGCTTTGCTTCAGGCAAACTGGCGTCTTACCTGCACGGCACACGAATTGGTGTGGTGGTTGAATTTGACGGCGACGAAGCTGCTGCCAAAGATGTTGCCATGCATGTTGCTGCGATGAAGCCCGTGTCATTGTCAAGCGACCAGGTGCCTGCCGAGCTGGTGGCGCGTGAGCGTTCAGTCGCTGCTGCCAAAGCCGCCGAAGACGCCAATGTGGCCACTGCTGCTGGCAAGCCAGTGCAGTCCGCTGAAATCGTTGCCAAGCGCATCGAAGGCGGCGTGCAAAAGTACCTGAAAGAAGTCAGCCTGCACAACCAGACGTTTGTCAAAAACGACAAGCAGACGGTTGAGCAGATGCTCAAAGAAAAAGCCACGGCCGTCAAGTCCTTCACCCTGTACGTCGTGGGCGAGGGCATTGAGAAGAAGGTCGACGACTTTGCCGCTGAAGTGGCTGCGCAAATTGCAGCTGCCAAAGCAGCTTAAGCTATTTTCTACAGCCTGAAGGCCGCTAAACTAATCAACAACCCAACTCCTGAAAGCGCCAAAGATGCCAGAACACAAGCCAGCCTACAAGCGAATCTTGTTAAAACTGTCAGGTGAGGCATTGATGGGGGATGATGCTTTCGGCATCAACCGCGCCACCATCGTGCGTATGGTGGAAGAAATCGCTGAGATCACCCGCATGGGTGTTGAGGTGGCGGTGGTGATTGGCGGTGGCAATATTTTTCGTGGTGTGGCGGGCGGCTCGGTCGGCATGGATCGCGCCACCGCCGACTACATGGGCATGCTGGCCACGGTGATGAACGCCTTGGCCCTGGGTGACACCATGGACAAAGCCGGTTTGACGGCGCGTGTGATGTCCGCCATTGCCATTGAGCGTGTGGTTGAGCCTTACGTCAGACCCAAAGCGCTACAGTACCTTGAAGAAGGCAAAGTGGTGATTTTTGCGGCGGGTACGGGCAATCCGTTTTTCACGACTGACACGGCAGCCGCCTTGCGCGGTGCTGAAATTGGCGCGGAGATCGTTTTGAAAGCGACAAAGGTGGACGGCGTATATTCAGCTGACCCGAAAAAAGACCCGAACGCAACGCGGTATACCAGCATCACGTTTGATGAAGCCATGGGTAAAAATCTGGAAGTGATGGACGCTACAGCCTTTGCGCTTTGCCGTGACCAGAAGCTGCCGCTCAAAGTATTCAGCATCTTCAAGCATGGCGCGCTCAAGCGCGTGGTCATGGGCGAAGACGAAGGCACGCTGGTGCATGTTTGATTTTTTAACGGTGACAGATCTGTTTTGCTGTATTTGATATCTGGAGACTTTTAACCATGAGCATCGCTGAGATTAAATCGACTGCCGAACAAAAAATGCAGCAGTCGCTCGATTCGTTCAAAAACGGTTTGACCAAAATCCGCACCGGTCGCGCCAACCCGGGCTTGCTTGACACTGTGCAGGTTGATTACTACGGCTCGATGGTGCCAATCAGTCAGGTGGCCAATGTGTCATTGCTGGATGCTCGCACCATCAGCGTGTCTCCGTGGGAAAAAGGCATGGGTGCGAAGATTGAAAAAGCCATCCGTGACTCAGACCTGGGCCTGAACCCCGCCGCTCAAGGCGATTTGATTCGCGTCCCCATGCCTGCCATGACCGAAGAGCGTCGCAAGGAACTGACCAAGGTGGTGCGCGGTGAGGGCGAGCACGCCAAGGTGGCGATTCGCAACCTGCGCCGTGACGCGAACGACAGCGTCAAGAAAGTCGTTAAAGACAAGCTGGCATCTGAAGACGACGAGCGCCGCTCGCAAGACGAGGTGCAAAAGTTCACCGACCGTTTTATCGCTGAAGTGGATAAATTGGTAGCGTCCAAAGAGCAGGACATCATGGCTGTTTGAACAGGCCAAACCCAAGACCTGTCACCCGATTCAACCTGCATGAAGTCTGCCAATCCCATCGCCGTGCCGCATCACGTGGCCATCGTTATGGACGGCAACGGGCGCTGGGCAACCCAACGATTTTTACCGCGCATTGCTGGCCACAAGCAGGGTGTTGACACCTTGCGCGCCTGTGTTCAAACCTGTGCAGATCGCGGTATTGCGGTTCTCACGGTGTTTGCGTTTTCATCAGAAAACTGGAATCGGCCCGTTGATGAAGTCTCTGGCTTGATGGATTTGCTGGGCATGGCATTGACACGTGAAGTGCCACAACTTCAAAAAAATGGTGTTCGCCTTTACTTTGTCGGCGACAGACTACAGCTGTCGCCCAAAGTGCAGGCGGCGCTGGCGCAGGCCGAAACCGATACCGCCAACAATGTGCGTATGATTTTGAATGTCTGCTTCAACTATGGTGGCCGCTGGGACATTGCCCAGGCAGCGCAAAAACTGGCCAGTCGGGGTGAAGCCATCACTGAAGTGTCATTGGACGGTGCCATGGCGCTGGCGCATGTGCCTGACCCGGACTTGCTGATTCGCACTGGCGGTGAACTGCGCATCAGCAACTTCTTATTGTGGCAGGCGGCGTACTCTGAGCTGTATTTTTCTGACAAGCTCTGGCCGGATTTTGATGCGGCTGCACTTGATGAAGCCATCGCTTTTTTTAATGGCCGTGAACGGCGCTTTGGCCAAACGTCAGCGCAATTGAAAAACAGCCAAAAATCGCACAGCGCCAAAGCGCATGCCGTGAAAGCTGCCTGATGCTCAAACAGCGGGTCATCACCGCCGTCATCATGCTGGCTATTTTGCTGCCAGCGCTTTTTTATAACTCGCCCACACCATTTTGCGCGGTTGCTCTGGTTTTGATAGCTGCAGCGGGTTGGGAGTGGGGGCGTTTGAATGCCTGCAGCCAAGGGGTATCGGTGTTGCTGGGTTTGATGCTGGTTTTGCTGTGCGGCTTGGCCTGGTACGCGGGCTGGCTTGTCAAAACGCTGCCCATGCTCTGGATACTGGCAGGCAGCGCCTGGGTGCTGGCAGGCAGCCTGCTTTTGCGCGTCGGTGTGGCTGGCTGGTCTGGTCTTGCCAGACCGCTTCGACTGGTGGGCGGTATGGCGGCGCTCTGGCTGGCCTGGCTGGCGGTGGCACAGGCTCGAGTCATGGGGATAAATTTTTTGCTGTCTGTTTTGGTGCTGGTCTGGGGCGCAGATATTTTTGCCTATGCTGCTGGCCGCACTCTGGGTGGCCATTTCACGAAAAGCAAGCTTGCCCCTTCCATCAGCCCAGGCAAAAGCTGGGAGGGCGTGTGGGGCGGTATGGCGGGTGTGCTGCTGCTGGCTATGCTTTGGGCTGGTTTGGAACGCTCGGGTGTGAGTGTTCTTGACGGCAGTTTGTATGCACGTTTGTGGGCGCAGCATGGCGTGTGGGTGATGCTGCTGAGCGTGATTTTTCTGGTCGCGATGAGCGTGGTCGGTGATCTGGTGGAGTCTCTGGTCAAGCGCAGCGCAGGTGCCAAAGACTCAAGCGGTTTGCTGCCTGGTCATGGCGGCGTACTCGACAGAGTAGACGCTGTGCTCCCCGCCGTGCCGCTGGCGATGATGCTGGTCAGCCTTTAATGCGTATGGGCTTGACCAGGCAACGCATCACTATTCTGGGTTCGACCGGCTCGGTGGGCGTCAACACGCTCGATGTGGTGGCGGCACACCCTGAACAATTTGAGGTTTTTGCACTGAGTGCAGCAACGCAAACCGAATTGATGCTGACGCAATGCGCACGTTTCAAGCCGCGTTATGCTGTGATGGCCAGTGCATTGCACGCACAGGTTTTGGCCGATAAATTAAAGAGTAATGGGCTTGAAACCCAAGTTATTCGGGCGCAAGACGCTCTTGAAATTATAGCGGCGCATGACCAGACGGACGTGGTCATGGCGGCCATTGTGGGTGCGGCTGGGCTGGCACCCTGCATGGCTGCTGCCCGAGCCGGCAAGCGCTTGTTGCTGGCCAACAAAGAGGCGCTGGTGGTGGGCGGCGATGTTTTCATGCAGGCTGTGCACGAAGGCGGTTGCCAGTTGCTGCCGATTGACAGCGAGCATTCCGCCATTTTTCAATCACTGCCCGAAGACCCGGCAACTTGGGCTGCACGGGTGGAGAAAATTATTCTGACGGCTTCGGGCGGCCCATTTCGCACACGTGCATTGGCTAGCCTGCAAGATGTCACGCCTGAAGAGGCCTGCGCACACCCCAACTGGGTGATGGGGCGCAAAATCTCGGTCGATTCTGCCACCATGATGAACAAGGCTCTTGAGGTCATTGAGGCCAAATACCTGTTTGGCTTGAAGCCATCACAAATTGAGGTGGTGATTCATCCGCAAAGCGTTGTGCATTCGATGGTGCAGTACCTGGACACCTCTGTGGTCGCGCAGTTGGGCACACCCGATATGCGCGTACCGATTGCATATGGCCTGGCCTGGCCGGGCAGAATCGCATCAGGTGCCAAGGCGCTTGACTTCAGAGCGCTGTCAGATTTAACCTTTGAAGCGCTGGATCATGAGCGTTTTCCGGGGCTGCGTCTGGCTTGGCAGGTGCTGGATGCGCCCACCGGAACACCCGCGATACTGAATGCCGCCAATGAAATTGCGGTTGAATCATTTCTTGAAAAACGTATACGCTTTGACCAGATACATGCTGTGAACCACGCCACACTGGGTGGACTTTGCACACCCCGCATCATGGGCATTGACGACCTGCTGGAGCTGGACAGGGTGGCCCGCAGGTTTGCAGAAAATGTCATCCAGGCTATGGAGTATTGAGATGCTGACTGTGCTTGCTTTTCTTGTTGCGCTTGGTCTTTTGATTGCCATTCATGAGTACGGTCACTACAAGGTGGCTGTCTTGTGCGGTATCAAGGTTTTGAAATTTTCGATTGGTTTTGGCAAACCGATTTACACATGGCGTTTGAAGGGCAAGCCAACTGAATTTTCAATCGGCTTGCTGCCATTGGGTGGCTACGTCAAGATGCTGGACGAACGTGAAGCGCCTGTCGATGCGGCAGAGCGTCATCTGGCATTCAACACCCAACCCCTTAAAGTTCGTGCTGCGGTCGTGGCCGCCGGCCCGATTGCCAATTTGCTGTTGGCCATTTTTCTGTACAGCGCCTTGAACTGGAGCGGCCTGCAAGAACCCAGGGCAGTTTTGGCGAGTCCGGTGGCTGGTTCGGTGGCGGGAAAAGCCGGGTTGCGCGGCAATGAGCTGGTCAGGGAGGCGGGTTTTGAGGGCGATGCTCTTGAGCCAGTGCGATCGTTTGAAGACCTGCGTTGGCGCTTGATGCAGGGCGCGCTGAATGGCCGCAATCTGCGTCTGGTGGTTAGCAACGATAAGGTCAACGACACCAATCCCGCAACCCGTGAAGTGTTACTGGTTTTCCAAGACTTCGATGCAGGGGAAGTCGATGCCCAGTTTTTCCGCAACATTGGTATTGTTGGCCCCTGGACAACGCCCGTCATTGGCACGGTGGTAGCCGACGGCCCGGCAGCCAGGGCAGGACTTCAGCCCGGGGATGTTGTGCGGCGTGTTGACCAGATGCAGATTGTCGATGGTCAGCAACTGCGGCAGGTGATTCGGGCGTCTGGCAACAAAACACCAGCCAGTCAAACCTGGCAAATTGACCGTGGCGGCAAACTGCTTGACGTACAGGTAGCGCCAAGGATCATCAACGAAGGCAAAACCACCATAGCAAGAATCGACGCATCCGTCGGTTCGCCGCCGGAGTTCGTGACGGTGCGGTATGGCATCTTTGAAGGACTTGGGCAGGGCGTCGCCAGAACCTGGGAGTCGTCCGTTTTGACCCTGAAAATGATGGGCAAGATGCTGATAGGCGAGGCGTCGCTGAAAAATCTGAGCGGACCCTTGACGATTGCTGACTATGCAGGCAAGTCAGCCAGCATTGGTTTGACGGCCTATTTGCTCTTTCTGGCGGCGATCAGCGTGAGCTTGGGGGTGCTTAATTTACTGCCTTTGCCAGTGCTGGACGGTGGCCACCTGATGTATTATCTTTGGGAGGCTGTCACTGGTAAAACGGTGTCTGAAGCCTGGATGGAAGGGCTGCAGCGCGGTGGCATTGCCATCCTGCTATGCATGATGTCTGTCGCCCTGTTCAACGATGTCACCAGGCTCTTTGGCTAGTCTCCCATTTATTCCGGTTACCACCGAAAAGTTCATGCAAACCAAATTTACCCGATTCAAACTTAGAACTGTCTGTGCCGTTGTGGCCAGTTTATTGTTGGCTCACAGTGCATGGGCGGTCGACCCCTTCACGGTTCGTGACATTCGGGTGGAGGGTCTGCAACGTGTTGAGCCCGGAACCATTTTTGCGTCCCTGCCATTTCGCGTAGGTGAAACGTACAACGACGACAAGGGTGCCAGCGCGATTCGTGCGCTGTTTGCGCTTGGCCTGTTCAAGGATGTGCGCCTGGAGGTCAGCGGCGACGTACTGGTGGTGATTGTTGAGGAGCGGCCTACTGTCGCTGATGTGAACTTTGTTGGTGCCAAGGAATTTGACAAGGAAATACTGAAAAAAGCACTTCGTGAAATTGGTCTGGCTGAAGGTCAGCCGTTTGACAAGGCACTGGCCGACAAAGCCGAGCAAGAGCTCAAGCGCCAGTACATCAACCGCAGTCTGTACGGTGCTGAAATCATCATCACCGTCACGCCGATTGAACGCAATCGTGTCAACCTGTCCTTCAATGTGACCGAAGGCGACACCGCCCGGATCAAGGACATCCGCATCGTTGGCAACAAGGTTTTCAGCGAGTCCAGGTTGAGGGACTTGTTTGATCTGGACACCGGTGGCTGGATGAGCTGGTACACCAAGGCTGACCGCTATTCACGCGCCAAGCTCAGTGCTGATATTGAGACCATGCGTTCGTACTATCTGGCGCGTGGCTACCTGGAGTTCAAGGTGGACTCGACCCAGGTCGCCATCTCGCCGAACAAGCAGGACGTGACCATCACCATCAACGTCAGCGAAGGCGAGAGGTTTGTGGTGTCTGGCGTCAAGCTGGAAGGTAATTTTTTAAACAAGGAAGACGAGTTCAAGTCGCTGGTGACCATCAAGCCGGGTGAGGCTTACAACGCCGATACCGTGGCAGCAACCACAAAAGCTTTCACCGACTACTTTGGCGTATTCGGTTTTGCCTTTGCCAAAGTTGAGGCTGTGCCGGAGATTGATCGCGCCAATAACCGCGTTGCTTTTGTGTTGCAGGGTGACCCATCTCGTCGTGCCTATGTTCGCCGTATCAATGTGTCAGGCAACAACCGCACCCGTGACGAAGTGATTCGTCGCGAGTTCCGGCAATTTGAATCGTCATGGTATGACGGCGACAAGATTCGTGCGTCCCGCAACCGGGTTGATCGGCTTGGCTTTTTCACCGACGTCACAGTGGACACGCAAGAAGTAACCGGTACGTCCGATCAGGTTGATGTGGCGGTGAATGTGGTCGAAAAGCCAACCGGCAACCTGCAGTTGGGCGCGGGCTTTTCCAGTTCTGAAAAGCTGTCGTTCAACTTCGGTATCCGGCAGGAGAACGTCTTTGGCTCTGGCAACTACCTGGGTGTTGAGGTCAACACCAGCAAGGTTAACCGACAAATTGTGTTGAGCACAGTTGACCCTTATTTCACCGCTGACGGCATTTCGCGGGCTTTCGATCTGTATCACCGCACCAGCCGTCCACTGGACGGGCAGGGTGGCGATTACGGCCTCAAAACCACCGGTGGTGCGGTACGTTTCGGCGTGCCTTTTTCAGAACTTGACACTGTTTTCTTTGGTATCGGTTACGAAAGACTGTCCATCAAGCCTGGTGCCAATCCCCTGCCACTGACTTACCTTAACTACACCAACCTGTTTGGATTGACCAGCAGTTCGGTACCTATCACTGTGGGTTGGACTCGTGACGGGCGCGACAGCGCCTTGGTCCCAACCGAGGGCAGGTACCAACGCGCGTTCAGTGAGTGGGGCATTGCAGGTGATGCACGGTTTATCCGTGGCAGTTACCAGGCTCAGCAATATATCCCGCTGAACAAACAATTTACCGTGGCACTGAACGGTGAGTTTGGCTGGGGTCGCGGCTTGGGCGGCAGGCCTTTCCCGGTGTTTAAAAACTCTTCGTCGGGTGGTTTGGGCTCCGTTCGCGGTTTCGCGCAAGGCTCGCTCGGGCCGCGCGACGGTATCGCACCAAATGATGTGGCAGTTGGTGGCCCCAAAAAGATCACACTCAATGGCGAATTGATTGCACCGTTTCCCGGCACCGGCAATGACCGTACTTTGCGCTTATTCAGCTTTGTTGACGTAGGCAACGTCTTTGGTGAAAGCAGCTCTTACAAGTTCAATGACCTTCGTGCTTCATATGGTGTCGGATTCAGCTGGATATCGCCAGTTGGCCCACTGCGTTTTGCATTGGCAAACCCGATACGTAAAAAAGTAGGCGATAGAATAGAGCGATTCCAATTCCAGATCGGTACGTCTTTCTAATGATGACTATTTCACGCCATTTTCTCCTGACCACTGTCATCGCACTGGCCGGGTTTTCTGCCGGTGCGCAGGAGCTCAAGATTGGCATCGTCAATCTGGATCGGATTTTCCGCGAAGCCAACTCTGCAAAGACGGCTCAAACCAAGCTTGAGCAGGAATTTGGCAAACGCGAAAAAGACCTAAATGATGTGGCGACCCAGTTAAAAACACTGTCAGACAAATTTGAGCGTGAAGCGCCAACACTGTCTGAAACCCAGCGCGCAACGCGTCAAAAGCAGTTGGTGGATCAAGACCGTGACTTTCAACGTAAACGTCGTGAGTTTCAGGAAGACTTGAACGCTCGCAAAAATGAAGAGTTGCAGCAAGTCATTGAGCGTGCTAATCGCGTGGTTAAAACCCTGGCCGAGGCTGAAAAGTACGACCTGATTGTTCAGGAGGCCGTCTACGTTAACCCCAAGCACGACATCACCGACAAAGTGCTCAAATCCTTGAATGCCACTAACGGCAGGTAGCATGCAAGCTGGGGTTGCGATCCGCAAGCCTGGTCGACTTCGTGGTGCAGCATGACCGTCAAGCTTGCTACGCTTTTTGAATCTCTTGCCGGTGACTTTCCTGATGCCAGGCTGTTGGGTAGTTCGGAACTTTTAATCGACAGCCTGTCGCCACTGGAGACCGCTGGCCCGGACTCATTGGCTTTTCTAAGTCACCCCAAATACACACAAAAACTGTCGCACTCCAAAGCGGGCTGCGTCATAGTCGGGCCTGCGGCAGAGCAGGCTGCCATCCAGCGCGGTAACTGCATTGTTGTTGATGACCCCTATTTTTATTTTGCGCGCCTGACGCAGGTGTGGAAAAGGCTTCACAGTGCTGACCTGGCCGTGGGCATCCACCCCAGTGCTTTTATTGATCCGTCGGCCAGATTGGCAAGCGGCGTGTTTGTGGGTGCTTTTGCTTGCGTTGGCGCGGGTGCGGAGGTGGCTGAAGGTGTGCGTATTGGCGAGCATTGCGTTGTCGGAGAAAACGCGTTTGTGGGTCAAAACAGCCGCTTGTCTGCCCGGGTGACTTTGGGTGACAACTGCATGATTGGCGAAGGCTGTATTCTTCACTCAGGCGTTGTGATTGGCGCAGATGGTTTTGGCTTTGCACCCCATGACGGGCGCTGGGAAAAAATTGAGCAGTTGGGCAATGTGATCATTGGCAATGATGTGGAGATCGGTGCCAACACCTGTATTGACAGAGGCTCACTGCAAGACACAGTGATTGAGGATGGCGTCAAGCTTGACAATCTGATTCAGATTGGCCACAACGTGCGGATTGGCGCGCATTCAGCACTGGCGGGTTGTGTGGGTGTGGCCGGCAGTGCCAACATTGGCAAGCACTGCACGATAGGCGGCGGTGCTGTCGTGCTGGGGCATTTGACGCTGGCCGACCATGTTCATATTTCAGCAGCCTCGGTCGTGACGCGCTCGATATTGAAGTCGGGCAACTACACCGGGCTTTTCCCCATCGACGACAATGCCGCTTGGGAAAAAAATGCGGCGACACTCAAGCAACTCTACTGGCTGCGTGACAGGTTAAAACGGGTTGAAAAAGCAATTGCAATCAACGACATTAAAGAAGAAAAATCATGATGGACATTCACCAAATTTTGAAGCAACTGCCGCACCGTTACCCGTTTTTGCTGGTAGACCGTGTGCTGGAAATTGAAAAAGGCAAGCGCATCAAAGCGCTGAAAAACGTCACCATCAACGAGCCATTTTTTGTGGGTCATTTCCCGCATCGACCAGTCATGCCGGGTGTGCTGATGTTGGAGGCCATGGCGCAAGCTGCTGCCTTGCTGGCGTTTGACATGCTCGGCCAAGCGCCTGACGACAAAACTGTCTATTACTTTGCTGGTATCGACGCGGCACGATTCAAGCGCCCGGTTGAGCCGGGTGACCAGCTCATCATGGACGTGAGCCTTGACCGCATGAAAGCGGGTATTTTCAAGTTCACAGGCACGACGCGCGTGGGTGATGCGGTGGCGTGCGAAGCGCAACTGATGTGTACCATGCGCACGATTGCATAACAAAAATGGGTATTCATTCAACCGCCATTGTTGACCCGCAAGCAGAGATTGACAGCACAGCCAGCATTGGGCCTTACACCGTTGTTGGCCCGCACGTCAGGGTAGGTTCAGGCACGACGATTGGTGCGCATTGCGTGATAGAAGGCCACACCACCATTGGCCGTGACAACCGCATTTTTCAGTTCAACTCTCTTGGTGCTATTCCGCAAGACAAAAAGTACGCGGGCGAGCCGTGCGAGCTGGTCATTGGTGACCGTAATACCATCCGTGAGTTTTGTACCTTCAACATAGGCTCACCGGGTGATGTCGGCGTAACCCGCGTGGGCAATGACAACTGGATCATGGCGTATGTGCATTTGGCGCACGACTGTCAGGTCGGCAGCTACACGATTTTTGCCAACAACTCGCAACTGGCGGGTCATGTGCATGTGGGTGACTGGGTGATTTTGGGCGGTTTTACGGTTGTGCATCAGTTTGTGCGGCTGGGCGCGCACAGCATGACGGCAATGTGCTCGCTGCTGTTTGCTGACTTGCCGCCGTTTGTGATGTCGCAGGGACAGCCTGCCGAGGCGCGCACCATGAATTTTGAGGGCCTGCGCAGACGCGGCTTTTCAGCCGAGCGAATCGCGGCCGTCAAAGCCATGCACAAGGCTTTGTACCGTGAGGATTTGACGCTCGACGCAGCGCAATTGCAAATCGCAGGGTTGACTGAAAAATACCCTGAATCAGCTCCCGACGTGCGCATGATGCTCTCGTTTTTAGAGCAAACCTCACCGCAGCGCGGAATTGTTCGGTAAATTTTCATGCAGCCTTTGAACGTGGCTGTCGTTGCTGGCGAGACCTCCGGCGATATCTTGGCGGGGCTTTTACTTGACGGGCTGAAAGCCCGCTGGCCTGATCTGAAGTCTTTTGGCATTGGCGGGCCGCACATGGCTCAATTGGGCTTCAGTACCTGGTGGCCCAGCGATAAACTCGCAGTTCGAGGCTATGTCGAGGTGTTGCGTCACTACCGTGAAATTGTTGGCATTCGTGATCAGCTCAAGACCAGGCTTTTGGCCAGCCCTCCCGATATTTTCATCGGTGTTGATGCGCCTGACTTCAACCTGGATCTGGAAGCGGCGTTAAAAGCCAAAGGCATCAAGACTGTGCATTTCATCAGCCCCTCCATTTGGGCCTGGCGCGCAGACCGTGTTGATAAAATTCGCCGCAGTGTGGATCATGTACTGTGCATTTTTCCGTTTGAAGTGGCCTTGCTTGCCCAGCACGGCATCGCCGCCACCTACGTCGGCCATCCGCTGGCCAATGTCATTCCGATGCAGCCAGATCGCGCAAGTGCGCGCGCCAAATTGGGTTTGAACGAGCTGGACACCGTTATTGCTGTCTTGCCCGGTAGCCGAAAATCCGAGATTCAATACCTTGCAGAGCGGTTCTTTAAGGCTGCAGCCCACATCAATCGTGCGCAACCAGCTATTAAATTCATAGTACCTGCGATTCAAGCTTTAAAGCCTGAAATTGAACGCATCGCCCATCAAGTTGGCGTGCCCAACCTGCAAGTGCTGGATGGCCATTCACACGCCGCACTGGCTGCCTGCGATGTGACGCTGATCGCCAGCGGCACCGCCACTCTGGAGGCGGCGCTGTTCAAGCGTCCGATGGTGATTGCCTACAACATGAACTGGCTGTCATGGCGCATCATGCAGCGCAAAAAATTGCAGCCTTGGGTGGGTTTGCCGAATATCTTGTGTGAAGCGTTTGTGGTGCCCGAGCTGCTGCAAGATGCCGCCACACCGCAAGCCTTGGCCGATGCCGTTTTGCAGTGGGTCGATACCAAGGCTCATGAGCCTGCCAAAATAGCGGCTCTTGAACAACGCTTTACCCGCCTGCACGCCGAGCTGCAGCGCGACACTTCAAAGCTAGCCACCGATGCGATCAAAAAAATTCTTGAAGGCTGAGCAAGCTGCGTTGTCCTGGGACGCGCCCGGTTTGACCGCTGGCGTGGACGAGGCCGGACGAGGGCCGCTGATGGGGCCAGTCGTTGCAGCGGCCGTGATTCTGGATGATTTAAAACCCATCAAAGGCCTGGCCGACTCAAAAAAGCTAACCGCCTTGCAGCGCGACAAGCTGTACGACGAGATTCGCGCCAAAGCGCTGTGCTGCTCGATTGCCATGGCCACAGTTGAAGAAATCGACGAGCTCAACATTCTGCAAGCCACGATGTTGGCCATGAAACGCGCTGTTGAGGGCTTGCGCCTTAAACCGCACAAGGCGCTGGTCGATGGCAATCGGCTGCCTGCGCTCAGCATGCTGGCCGAAGCGATTGTCAAAGGCGACGCGCTCATACCGGCTATTTCGGCCGCTTCAATCCTGGCTAAAGTTACCCGCGACCGCTGGTGTGCCGAGTACGACTTGCAGTACCCGCAGTACGGCTTTGCGGGTCACAAAGGCTACGGCACTGCGGCGCATTTGCTGGCGCTGCGCGAGCATGGCGCTTGCCCCCAGCACCGCAAAACCTTCGCACCCGTTGCGGCAGTCTTGCGATGACAGTTGCTCCTGAGCGCATCACCTCAGCCAACAACCCGCTGATCAAAGACCTGCGAAAGCTGTCATCAGACAACACTGCTTATCGTAAACAGGGTCGGGTCTGGCTCGAAGGTGATCATTTGTGCCGGGCAGCGCTTTTGCGTGGGTTTAAGCCTGTTTTGAGCCTTTTTTCAGAGTCTTTTTGGCCTCTAGCCCAATCAATATGGGCGCAAGCAGCTACTAAAAACATAGTGATTCCAGATGCTCTGTTTGCCGAGATCAGTGGCCTGGAGTCATCCGCTAGCATGGGTTTTGTGCTGGATTTGCCGCCCGAACCCCTCTTGAAGCCGCTGGCTGCCAGCGTCATTCTCGACCGGGTGCAAGACGCTGGCAATGTCGGCTCGATTTTGCGCAGTGCCGCAGCGTTTGGTTTTTGCCAGGTCATTGCCCTCAAAGGCACGGCTGCGCTGTGGTCGCCCAAGGTTCTGCGTGCTGGCATGGGGGCTCATTTTGGCTTGCAATTGATCGAAGGTGGGGCTTTCGAAGACCTGAACGCGCTCGATCTGCCCATGCTGGTCACCAGCTCCCATGAAGGTGATGTTTTGGGTCATGGCAAGCTGCCCATGCCGTGTGCCTGGGTGATGGGCCATGAAGGGCAGGGCGTCAGCGAAGTTCTGATGGCCAAAGCTGCCGTCAAAGTGCGCATTGCCCAGCCAGGCGGTGAGGAGTCGCTGAATGTGGCAGCTGCCGCCGCGATTTGCCTGCATTTCTCCTCGATGCAGGGCAATTGAGGGGCAGTTCAAAGGCTATAATCAAGGGCTTTTCTAAACACAGCTAGCCCCAGCGCCACAAAGCAACATTCACCACAAAAGCAGCTCACCCGCCTATGGCAGGTTGACGCTTGGGCTAGCCGAAATCAATCGGAGTGCCCCGTGCTTTTGTCTCTACAGGGATCGTCCCTCACCAACCCCCAAGCCATTTTGGCGCTGGCAGACGGCACAGTCTTTGTTGGCAATGCCATCGGCGCTGCTGGCCACACGGTCGGCGAGGTGGTTTTTAACACCGCCATGTCGGGCTATCAGGAAATCCTGACCGACCCCAGCTACTGCCAGCAACTGGTCACACTGACTTACCCACACATCGGCAACTACGGCATCAATGCTGAAGACGTCGAGTCTGAAAAAGTCTACGCCGCCGGGTTAATCATCAAAGACCTGCCACTGCTGGCCTCCAACTTTCGCATGTCGATGACCTTGTCCGAGTATCTGGTCAAAGAAGGTACGGTGGCGATAGCCAACATTGACACCCGCCAACTGACGCGTCACTTGCGCAGCCAAGGCGCGCAAAACGGCTGCATCATGGCCTTGCATGCGGGCGAAGTGGTGTCTCAAACTCATATCGACAAAGCCATTGCGCTGGCCAAGGCCGCGCCCAACATGGCCGGGCTTGACCTGGCCAAAGTCGTCTCTAGCAAGAAAACTTATCAGTGGACGCAAACCGAGTGGAAATTAGGTTCAGGCTATGGCGAACAAACTGCCCCGAAGTTCCACGTTGTCGCCTATGACTTTGGCGTCAAGAAAAACATCCTGCGCATGCTGGCCGAACGCGGCGCGCGCATCACGGTTGTGCCTGCGCAAACGCCTGCAGCTGACGTTCTCAAACTTAAACCCGACGGCATCTTTTTGTCCAACGGCCCGGGCGACCCAGAGCCCTGCGATTACGCCATCACTGCCGTACGCGAGCTGATTGAAACCGGCATCCCGACCTTCGGTATTTGCCTGGGTCACCAGATCATGGCTTTGGCGGCGAGTGCCAAAACTTTCAAAATGCAGCAAAGTCACCACGGCGCAAACCATCCGGTCAAAGATCTCGACAACGGGCGCGTCAGCATCACCAGCCAAAACCACGGTTTTGCGGTTGACATGGCCAGCCTGCCTGCCAACTTGCGCGCCACCCACATCAGTCTGTTTGACGGCACGCTGCAAGGCCTGGCCTGGACGGGCAAACCTGCATTTTGCTTTCAGGGTCATCCCGAGGCTTCGCCTGGGCCGCATGATATTTCGTATTTGTTTGATCGGTTTACGGCACTGATGGAGTCTGCACGTGGCTAGTCAGCCTTCAGATTCGCCCGCTGCTGTTGCAGGTCATTCCAACATAGGGGCTGACATTGCAGCGCAAGTTCTCTTGGTTCGTGGTCATCGCGTCTTGCTGGCGCAACAACTAGCAACGCTGTATGGTGTTGAAACCAAGGTGCTTAATCAAGCTGTCAAGCGCAATATCGGTCGTTTTCCAGGCGACTTTATGTTCCGTTTAGAGCTTGCAGACTTGGCCGCCTTAAGGTCACAAACTGTGACCTTAAACACGCAAGTGCTTGATTCAAAAGAATTTTTAACTGCTACAGGTATCACATCGAGTCGCGGTAGCCACGTTAAGTACACTTCGTTCGCCTTTACAGAACAAGGTGTGGCGATGTTGTCCAGCATCCTCAAAAGTGAGCGCGCGATTGCCGTCAACATTGAGATCATGCGTACTTTTGTCAAGTTACGCAGCATGTTGTCTGAACACGCTGACCTCAAGCGAAAGTTGAATGCGCTTGAGAAAAAATACGATGACAACTTTTCAATGGTGTTTGATGCCATTCACCAACTCATGGATGAACCCACGCCAAGTGCCTATAGCCGCCGCCGGATTGGCTTTACCAAAGACATCAAAGTCACCAAAGACAAAAAATAATGCCTAAGCGCACCATCATTAAACTGACTGCTGCTGGTTTGTTGGCCATGTTTTATCCGGTGGTTGTTTTGAGTTACACCTGGACATACGTACTCATGTCGAATTTTGAGGGTGGGCGTCATGGTCCCTTAGATGCGTACCGCCATACCTTGGCAAGCGCGTTCGTTTCTTACACCACATCTCCCTCTGTCGTTGCGATGATTTCACATGTAATGGAAAACAACACAAAGCGATCCAGCGCAATGGATCGACATAACAACAATATCGGCTCTGGTATTGGCCAAAGCGCAAGCAAGCTGAGCGAAATTGAGCCACTTGTGGCTAGGTCAATTACGAACGGTGCAGTGAATTCGCTGCAAATACAACAATCAACATGGTTGCCCAAAGAAGATTGGCGCCCTGGAAAACTCTGGTAAGACCTCCAAAATGCCTAAACGCACCGACATCAAATCCGTCCTCATCATCGGGGCTGGCCCCATCATCATTGGCCAAGCCTGCGAGTTTGACTACTCTGGCGTGCAGGCCTGCAAGGCGCTGCGGGAAGAGGGCTACAAGGTCATTTTGATCAACAGCAACCCGGCCACCATCATGACTGACCCTGCCACGGCGGACGTGATTTACATCGAGCCGATCACCTGGCAGACGGTTGAGAAAATCATCGCCAAAGAAAAGCCGGACGCGATTTTGCCGACCATGGGTGGGCAGACCGCGCTCAATTGCGCGCTGGACTTGTGGCACAACGGCGTGCTGGAAAAATACAAAGTTGAACTGATCGGCGCCAAACCCGAAGCGATTGACAAGGCCGAAGATCGTCTGAAGTTCAAAGATGCGATGACCAAAATTGGCCTGGGTTCAGCCCGGTCTGGCATTGCGCATTCGTTAGATGAAGCTTGGGCCGTGCAAAAAACGCTGGGTTTCCCCACCGTGATTCGCCCCAGCTTCACGCTGGGCGGCACCGGCGGTGGCATTGCCTACAATTCTGAAGAGTTTGAAGTCATCTGCAAACGCGGCCTGGAGGCGTCGCCCACCAATGAGCTGCTGATTGAAGAGTCGCTGCTGGGCTGGAAAGAATACGAGATGGAAGTTGTGCGCGACACGGCTGACAACTGCATCATCGTTTGCTCCATTGAAAACCTGGACCCGATGGGCGTGCATACCGGCGACTCCATCACCGTTGCGCCCGCGCAGACGCTGACTGACAAGGAATACCAGATTTTGCGAAACGCATCACTGGCCGTGCTGCGTGAGATTGGTGTGGACACCGGCGGCTCGAACGTGCAGTTCTCCATCAACCCTGTCGATGGCCGCATGGTGGTCATTGAGATGAATCCGCGTGTTTCGCGTTCGTCGGCGCTGGCCTCCAAAGCCACCGGTTTCCCGATTGCCAAAGTCGCAGCCAAGCTGGCGGTCGGCTACACGCTGGACGAGCTGCGCAATGAAATCACAGGCGGTGCAACGCCCGCTAGTTTTGAGCCAAGCATCGACTACGTGGTCACGAAAATCCCGCGCTTTGCGTTTGAGAAATTCCCCACCGCAGATTCGCGCCTGACCACGCAAATGAAGTCCGTCGGTGAAGTGATGGCCATGGGCCGAACCTTTCAAGAGTCGTTCCAGAAAGCCCTGCGCGGGTTAGAGGTCGGCGTGGACGGCATGAATGAAAAAACCCAGGACCGCGAGGTACTGGAAAAAGAGCTGGGCGCGCCCGGCCCTGACCGTATC
Organism: Polaromonas sp.; assembly: GCA_049653085.1. Taxonomy (GTDB): domain Bacteria; phylum Pseudomonadota; class Gammaproteobacteria; order Burkholderiales; family Burkholderiaceae_C; genus Polaromonas. Next base: position 37,443 of record JBASFP010000095.1, on the reverse strand, counting down.
TGGTATGTAGGCGATGCATTTGCGATGGGTATGAGCGTGGATGAGGTGTTTGCCTTGACCAAAATTGACCCCTGGTTTTTGGTGCAGATTGAACAGATTGTGAAGATTGAGCTGGAGCTGGAGACCACAACACTCGACAAGATCAACGCCACCACGCTGCGCACGCTCAAGCAAAAGGGCTTTTCAGACCGTCGCCTGGCCAAGCAGCTCAAAACAACTGACACAGCGATTCGTGAACGGCGCAAAGCGCTGGGTGTTCGACCTGTGTACAAGCGTGTTGATACTTGCGCCGCAGAGTTCGCCACCAACACCGCTTACCTGTATTCAACCTATGAAGCCGAGGGCAGCGAGTGCGAATCAGAACCCACCACCAAAAAGAAAATCATGGTGCTGGGCGGCGGGCCGAATCGAATTGGTCAGGGCATTGAGTTTGACTACTGCTGCGTGCATGCTGCTCTGGCCATGCGCGAAGACGGCTACGAGACCATCATGGTCAACTGCAATCCTGAGACCGTGTCGACCGACTACGACACCTCAGACCGCCTGTACTTTGAACCGCTGACGCTGGAAGACGTGCTGGAGATTGTTGACAAGGAAAAGCCGTTCGGCGTGATTGTTCAGTACGGTGGGCAAACGCCTTTGAAGCTTGCGCTGGACTTGGAAGCCAACGGCGTACCCATCATCGGCACCTCGCCCGACATGATTGACGCGGCTGAAGACCGTGAACGCTTCTCGGCATTGCTGCACGAATTGGCTTTAAAGCAGCCGCCCAATGCGACTGCCCGTACCGAGCCTGAGGCGCTTGAAAAAGCGACGACCCTTGGCTACCCGCTGGTGGTGCGCCCCAGCTATGTGCTGGGTGGTCGTGCAATGGAAATCGTGCATGAGCAGCGTGACCTGGAGCGCTACATGCGCGAAGCGGTCAAGGTCAGTCACGATTCCCCTGTGTTGCTCGACCGTTTTTTGAATGATGCGATTGAATGCGATGTCGATTGCATTCGTGACGATACGGGTGCGACCTTTATTGGCGGCGTGATGGAGCACATCGAGCAAGCCGGCGTCCACAGCGGCGACTCGGCTTGCTCATTGCCACCGTATTCGCTCAGCGCTGAGACAGTCACGGAGATCAAACGCCAGACTTCCGCCATGGCAGCGGCGCTCAACGTGGTCGGCCTGATGAACGTGCAGTTTGCCATTCAGTGCTTAGACGACAAGGACGTGATTTACGTGCTTGAAGTTAACCCGCGTGCGTCGCGCACCGTGCCGTTTGTCAGCAAGGCAACCGGTATCCAGTTGGCCAAAGTAGCGGCACGTTGCATGGTCGGCCAGTCGCTGGCTTCGCAAGGCATCACAAAAGAAGTCACACCGCCCTATTTCAGCGTTAAAGAAGCCGTGTTCCCGTTTGTCAAATTCCCGGGTGTGGACACGATTCTGGGGCCTGAAATGAAATCGACCGGTGAAGTCATGGGCGTGGGTAAAACCTTTGGCGAGGCATTTGTCAAGTCGCAGCTCGGTGCGGGCACCAAGCTGCCAACGTCTGGCCGCGTGTTTTTGACCGTCAAAAATAACGACAAACCGCGTGCCGTTGAAGTGGCACGAGCCCTTAGCGCCATGAAGTTTGACATTGTGGCAACCAAGGGCACAGCAGCGGCCATCACTGCCGCAGGCATTGCTTGCGGCACGGTGAACAAGGTCACAGAAGGCCGCCCGCATGTGGTTGACATGATCAAGAACAATGAAATTGCCTTGGTCATCAACACAGTTGAAGAGCGGCGCAATGCGATCTCTGATTCACGGCAAATCCGTACCTCGTCGTTACTGGCGCGGGTGACCACCTTCACCACGATTGCGGGCGCTGAAGCGGCCGTTGAAGGCATGAAATACATTGACAATTTAAGCGTTATTTCTGTTCAGGAAATGCACGCGCAACTGGCCTGATAATTCAATTAAACTTATATGAATCAACGCCGCCACAGGGCAACCCGTGGCGGTTTCGCTTTTAGAGAGACAAACCATGGCCACCATCCCCATCACCAAAATCGGCGCTGAAAAACTCAAACTTGAACTGCATGAGCTCAAAACAATTCATCGCCCCTGGGTCATCAACGCTATTTCAGAGGCCCGTGCGCAGGGCGATTTGAGTGAGAACGCCGAGTATGAATCCGCCAAAGACCGCCAGGGTTTTGTAGAAGGCCGGATTCAGGAAATCGAAGGCAAGCTGTCAGTCGCGCAAATCATTGACCCGTCAGAGATGGACGCCGGCGGCAAAGTGGTGTTTGGCTCAACCATAGAGCTGGAAGACGAAGAGTCAGGCAACAAGGTGACGTACCAGATCGTTGGTGAAGACGAGGCCGACATCAAGTTTGGCCGGGTCAATATCAGCTCACCGATTGCGCGTGCATTGATTGGCAAAGACGAAGGCGATTCAGTCGAATTTCAAGCACCGGGTGGCTTGAAACGTTATGAAATCATTGCCGTCATGTATTTATGAACCCCCACGGTCGCTCACTGCGTGTAGCTCCCTGCCCCCCGAGGGGGCCGCTGCGCCTGCGGTCTGGCAAAGCCAGTCCCGCGGCCCCTGCTTGAAGGGAAGGCGCGGTGAGATTTCGCTTCGGCCTGATGATCGCCGCCCTGTGGTGGGGCAGTTTGACGGCATTGGGCTTCATTGTTGTGCCCATGCTTTTTAGTTACCTGCCCAGCCCGGCAGCGGCGGGGCAAATGGCGGCCAAACTCTTTACCGCGCAAACCTGGCTAAGCATTGCCTGCGCCATGTTTTTGCTACTGATTTATAACCAAAAAGAAGCTCAAGACCAGGATATACGGGCGCAAGCAGCTATTAAATTTGTAGTAACTGGCTTGCTGCTGGCTGTACTTGTGGAGTTTGGTTTGTCACCCCGAATCATCAGCGCTAGGGCTGATGGCGGTAACTTGAAGTTGTTGCACGGCCTAGGCAGTGCGATGTATTTTGGGCAGTGGTTGTGCGCGGGTTTTGCGCTTTGGCGATTGAGCCGCGAAAAATAGCCCAGTTACAGACGCTCAGCCGCCTCAAGCGTATTGACCAATAGCATCGTGATCGTCATCGGCCCGACCCCCCCCGGCACAGGCGTGATGTAGCCAGCCACCTGGCTTACACCATCAAAGTCCACATCACCGCAGAGCTTGCCGCTGTCGTCGCGGTTCATGCCCACGTCAATCACCACAGCACCGGGTTTGACCATGTCTGCCGTCAACACATTGCGCTTGCCAACAGCGGCCACAATCACATCGGCTTGCAGCGTCATGGCTTTCAGGTCAGCCGTGGCGCTGTGGCATATCGTGACGGTGGCATTTTTTTGCAGCAGCATCAGCGCCATGGGTTTGCCGACAATGTTGCTGCGGCCAATAACGACGGCGTGTTTACCGCGCAAGTCGTAACCAATGCTGTCCAGCATCTTCATGCAGCCATAAGGCGTGCAGGGCCAAAACCCGGGTTGTCCGACCATCAACGCACCTGCGCTGGCCACATGAAAACCGTCAACATCTTTGGCGGGGGCAATCGCTTCAATGACTTTTTGTGCGTCAATATGCGCAGGCAAGGGCAGTTGCACCAGAATACCGTGAATCGCCGGGTCCTTGTTCAGCGCATCTACACGCGCCAGCAAATCAGTTTCGCTCAGCGTAGCCGGATGTTTGTCGAGCACTGAGTACAGCCCGTTGTCTTCACACGCTTTGACCTTGTTGCGCACATACACCTGGCTGGCCGGGTTGTCGCCCACCAGCACCACGGCCAGGCCGGGCGTGATGCCGCGTGCGCGCAGAGCCGCTGCGCGCTGGGCCACTTCAATGCGAAGTTGTTTGGATAAGGCATTACCGTCGATGATGTGGGCTGTCATAGCGAGTTTTGAGCTGTTTTTGCCAATAAAAAAGTAACTACTCAGTGCTTTGTCATCCCGGCCTTGAGCCGGGATCCATGTCCCCAGCGGTGCTAGCAAGGGAGCGGGTTCATGGATTGCGGGTCAAGCCCGCAATGACATGCAAAGGAACTAAGTAGTTACATAAAAACGCCCGCAATCATCTTTTTAACCAATGGATACGGGCGCAAGCAGCTACTAAAAATATAGCAGCTAAGGTCTGGAATCAAGCCTTGGGTGTGGTCGAACCCAGTGCGATTTTCAGCAGGTCTGCCACGGTGTTCGCGTTCAGCTTTTCCATAATGTTGGCGCGGTGTGCTTCAACAGTCTTGATGCTGATGCCCAGGTCGTCGGCGATCTGCTTGTTCAGGCGGCCCGCCACAATGCGCTCCAGCACCTGCGATTCACGCGATGTGAGCTTGGCCAGCAGGGCATCTCGGCTGGCGGACTGCTGGTGGCCAGCAAAGGCTTCTTTTGCCTGCTCCAGCATGCGCTCAACCAGATTGACCAGAGCTTCTTCCTGAAACGGCTTCTGGATGAAATCCATCGCGCCTTTTTTCATGGTGTTGACCGCCATGGGCACGTCGCCGTGACCGGTGATGAAGACGATGGGCAGCGGTGATTTGCGCTCGACCAGCTTGTCCTGTAGTTCCAGGCCGGTCATGCCACCCATGCGAATGTCCACAATCAGGCAAGCGACCTCGCGGGCGTCGTATCGGCTTAAAAAGGTTTCTGCCGAGTCATAGCAGCGTACCCGGTAGTCTTTGCCTTCCAGCAGCCACTGCAATGAGTCGCGCACGCCCTCGTCGTCGTCAACCACATACACAGTGCCTTTTTTGGGAATCAAGCTCATAACCAATTTTCTTTCGTGAACTTCTCAGGTCGTGCCTGAGTTTTTTACCGGCAAATTGTCTGCTACAGAATCAGTAGCAAATGTGATGGTTTCCAGCATCATTTCCGTTATCGGGGACACCGGTATCCAGAAGGTAAACCGGCAGCCCTTGACATCTGTGCCATTGTAGAGGTTCTCAGCCTGAAGCCGCCCCTGATGCGACTCGACAATGCTGCGGCAAAGTTTCAGGCCAATGCCCATGCCTTCAGCCTTGGTCGAGTAAAAGGCTTCGTACAGCCGCCCCATGACTTCGGGTGACAGGCCGCGCCCGGAGTCCAGCACTGAAAACTCCACCACTTGCTGGTCTTCAATCGTCTTGGGTACCACCCGCAATTCAACGCTGCGTCGGGCGGTCGGCAAGTGCGCGTGCTCAATCGATTCAGCCGCATTTTTCATCAGGTTGATCAGCACCTGTTCAATCAAAATCGGGTCTACCATCACCTGCGGCAAACGAGCCGCGATGTAGTGCGACAGGCGCACATGGTGGCGGCGCAGTTCAATCTCGGCCAGTTCCATCGCGTTGTTCACCATCGTACTCACATCGGCCAGCGTGCGGTTGGGCTCGCTGCGTTTGACGAAGGACCGGATGCGCTGGATGATCTGACCCGCTCGGTGCGCCTGCCTGGCGGTTTTTTCAAGCGCCAGCAACAGGTCTTCTGTTGAAATTTTGTCGGCCTTGATGCGCGTCACCATGCCGTTGCAATAGTTGTTGATGGCGGTCAGCGGCTGGTTTAATTCATGCGCCACGCTGGACGCCATCTCGCCCATGGTGATCAGGCGGCTGGCCGTTTGCGCGCGCTCGTTTTGCTGAGCTGCTTGTTCTTCTGCATGGCGGCGCGGCGTGATGTCGGTGGCAATCACCATTTGGGCCAGGCGACCGTCCACCCAGGTCAGGTAGCGGGAGCGCACCTCCAGCCATTTGGACAGATCGGGCACGTAAATCTCGGCGTTTTCAGTCAGCGCAGTGGTCAGGGTGTCGGTCGGGAAGCCCGCCATCCCGTCAACCGCATCCAGTGCGTCATCGGTGGTGGGCACGGGCGGCACGCCCGCCTGGGCGATCAGGTTCATATGGCCCGAAACCTCCGCGCCAAACCAGGAGCGGTACAGCCTGTTGGCAAACAGCATTTCTTCACTGCCCAGCGGCGCGACTGAAACCGCTGCATCCAGCCCTTCAAGCACCGTGGTAAAGCGGTTGTAAGACGCCGACAACTCATCGCGAATGCGGCGTGGCTCGGTGATGTCAGTCATTGACGTCATCCAGCCGGTTTGCTGACCTTTGGGGTCAATCAGTGGCGAGACGTACATGCGGGCGTCAAAAATTTCACCATTTTTGCGCTGCACGCGCAACTCGAATCCGCCAACGGGAGTGCGTCCTGCCAGTTCTTCGTTCAGCAACCCCATCGAGGTTTCAATCTCATTGGCTGGCCAGTGCGGAAAGGGCGGCATGCGGCCCACCAGATCAGACTCCTGCAAGCCCGTCATCTGGCAAAAAGCCGGGTTGACATAGGTGATGCGGCCCGTCATGTCGAGCGCGCGCATACCGGTCAGCATCGAGTTTTCCATCGCCCGGCGAAAGTTGGTTTCCTTGATCAGTGCCTGCTGCGCCTGCACTCGGCGGCGGGTATGGCGCCAGGTGCCCAGCAGCATCCACACCGTCAGCGCGCTGAGCGCGCTGACCAGCCAGAAAAACCCGCTGCCCACCACACCCAAAGACGCCCTGTAACCCTGCGCGCGTATCAACAGCCCATTGCCCACGGGCGACACCGGAATTTCATACTCAGAGGCGCCATCTGACCACGGCAACAGCCGCACCACCGGGCTACGCGGTGGCGGCATGTTGCCTGCCAGCACATTGTTTTTATCGTCCAGCAACGTCACCGCGTATTTGGCTGTGACTTCAGTCGGCACACCAAAACGCAGCAAACCATCTATGGCGTACTCACCCATGATGACGCCGCCAAATTTGCCCTGGTCATCCAGCGGTACCAAAATTTGCAGCGTGGGCGCGTTGGCATTGCCGCCACCTTGCGAATTGAGTGGGCGTGAGTAAACGGGCTGGCGCAGGTCACGCGCCAGGTCATAGGTGCCGCCGGTTTCGCCCACTTTTAATTGCTCGCCTGGCGCACGGATTTGATCCCCGCTGGCGCTGGCTGATGCATAGCTGACCTTGACGCGCCGCTTGCCATCTATCCAGGTGACGGCCAGCAGCTCTGGGTACTGGTTGACCATGGACTCGGCCTGCGCGACAAACTCCTCGCTGTCGATTTCTCGGTTTGACACATCGCGGCCAATCCGCATCAGCTGCTCCTGGCGCTCCAGCAGCCGCAAGCGCAGGCGCTGCTGGGCGTATTCAACATCGCGTTTGAGCGCCTGCTGTTCCCGGTCAATCTCTTCAATCCGCAAATAGCCAAACGCTGCAATCACCGCTGCTAAAAACAAAACCACGGCCAGCAAGGGGCCCAGCATGATGAACCGGTCTTGCCGGGCAGGGGACTGCTTGCGCCACCAGTGTCGCCACCAAACCCCGGCTTTGGGATGGGGGGGTGTGGTTGGCAGGGAGGGTGTGTTGTTAGGCATAGAGTGCAAGCCGCAGTTTAAGGGTTTTGCCGACCTGTACTCGGGTTTACATGGCTTTCAGAAGACTAAATATTTCTTAATATGAAATCAATAATCATTATTTGAAATTTAATAAAATATATGCGAAACTAGGGACTTGAGCCTAAAACAGCGTTTACAAACGTCGCTAGGTACAAGTTTTATGCCCATTGCCGAGGCTGGTGGTGGGCGAACATCAGCAGTTTTTACCAGCAGGAGACAAGACATGGCGGCCAATCCAATACAGGCACTAGACAAAGACGCGCAAGAAACCCGAGAGTGGATGGACGCGCTGTCCGCCGTGATCGAAAGTGAAGGTCCAGAGCGCGCCCACTTTCTGCTGGAGCAATTGCTGGAGCACGCGCGGCAAAAAAGCATCGACATGCCGTTTTCAGCCACTACAGGCTACGTCAACACCATCGAGCCAGAACAGCAAGAACACGCGCCAGGAAACCTGGAGATTGAAGAACGTCTGCGCGCCTACATGCGCTGGAACGCGATGGCCATGGTCGTCAAGGCGAATCGCTTACACCCGGCTGATGGCGGTGATTTGGGTGGGCACATTGGTTCATTCGCTTCCCTGGCCAGCATGTTTGGCGCGGGTTTCAATCACTTTTGGCATGCTGAAAGTGAAAATCACGGTGGCGATTGTTTGTACATTCAGGGCCACGTGTCTCCCGGTGTCTATGCGCGGGCTTACCTTGAAGGCCGCTTGACGGAAGAGCAGTTGCTTAACTTCCGCCAAGAAGTCGATGGCAAAGGCTTGTCGAGCTACCCGCACCCTAAATTGATGCCATCGTTTTGGCAGTTTCCTACTGTGTCGATGGGCTTGGGCCCGTTGATGGCGATTTACCAGGCGCGTTTCCTCAAATATCTGCACGCACGCGGCATTGCCAACACCGAGAATCGCAAGGTCTGGGTGTTCTGCGGAGACGGTGAGATGGATGAGGTTGAGTCCCTAGGCGCCATCGGCCTGGCCGCACGTGAAAAGCTCGACAACCTGATCTTCGTCATCAACTGCAACTTGCAGCGGCTTGACGGCCCGGTACGCGGCAACGGCAAGATTGTTCAAGAGCTTGAAGGTGAATTCAGAGGCGCAGGCTGGAACGTCATCAAGCTGCTGTGGGGTTCAGGCTGGGATCCGCTGCTGGCGCGCGACAAGGACGGCATCCTGAAAAAAATCATGATGGACACGCTGGACGGCGACTACCAGGCCATGAAGGCCAACGACGGCGCGTATGTTCGTAAACATTTCTTCGGCCAACACCCCAAGGCACTGGAGATGGTCGCGCACATGAGCGACGAAGAAATTTTTGACCTGCGCCGTGGCGGCCATGACTCGAAAAAGGTCTATGCCGCATTTGCCTCAGCTGTCAAACACAAAGACCAGCCCACCGTGCTGCTCATCAAGACCGTCAAGGGTTTTGGCATGGGCAAAATCGGCGAAGGCAAAAACAACGTTCATCAGACCAAGAAGCTGTCGGACGAAGACATCAAGGCCTTTCGCGACCGCTTCAATATCCCCGTGCCTGACAGCCAACTGGCCGACATCCCGTTTTACAAACCGGCAGACGACACGCCCGAAATGCGCTACCTACACGAGCGCCGCAAAGCGCTGGGCGGCTACCTGCCGCACCGCCGCACCAAGGCTGATGAAAGCTTTACCGTGCCGGCGCTGGACACCTTCAAGTCAGTGATGGAGGCCACGCCTGAAGGCCGCGAAATCTCCACCACGCAAGCCTATGTGCGCTTTCTCACACAACTGCTGCGTGACCAAGCGCTGGGCCCGCGTGTGGTGCCGATTTTGGTCGACGAAGCCCGTACCTTTGGTATGGAAGGCCTGTTCCGCCAAATCGGCATTTACAACCCCGATGGCCAGCAATACACCCCGGTCGATAAAGACCAAGTCATGTATTACAAGGAAGACAAAAAAGGCCAGATTCTGCAAGAAGGCATCAATGAAGCGGGCGGCATGAGCAGCTGGATAGCGGCGGCCACCAGCTACAGCACCAACAACCGCATCATGATTCCGTTTTACGTGTACTACTCGATGTTTGGTTTTCAGCGCATCGGCGACCTGGCCTGGGCTGCGGGTGACATGCAGGCGCGCGGCTTTCTCTTGGGCGGTACATCTGGCCGCACCACATTGAACGGTGAAGGCTTGCAACACGAAGACGGCCATAGCCACATCATGGCGGGCACGATTCCGAACTGCATTTCATACGACCCGACGTTTGCACATGAGGTTGGCGTGATCCTGCACCATGGCCTCAAACGCATGGTTGAAAAGCAGGACAACGTGTATTTTTACCTCACGCTGCTGAATGAAAACTACGCCATGCCGGGGCTGACTGCTGGTACTGAAGAGCAGATCATCAAAGGTATGTATCTTTGCAAAGAGGGTGCCAAGCTGACCCCTCGTGTTCAGTTACTAGGCTCGGGCACCATCCTGCGCGAATCGATTGCGGCGCAAGAGCTGTTAGAGAAAGAGTGGGGCGTTGCTGCCAACGTCTGGAGCTGCCCAAGCTTTAACGAGCTGGCGCGTGATGGTCAAGACGCCGAACGCTGGAGTCTGCTGCACCCACTAGAAGCGGCTCGCGTACCCTTCGTTGGTCAGCAGCTTGAAAAGCACACGGGCCCCGTCATCGCGTCAACCGACTACATGAAGGCCTACGCCGAGCAGATACGCAACTACATCCCCAAAGGCCGTACTTTCAAGGTGCTGGGCACCGACGGTTTTGGGCGCAGCGACTTCAGGAGCAAACTGCGTGAGCACTTTGAAATCAACCGCCATTACATTGTGGTGGCGGCTTTGAAAGCCTTGAGCGAAGAGGGCACTGTGCCAGTTGCCAAAGTGGCCGAGGCGATTAAAAAATACGGCATTCAGGTTGACAAGATCAACCCTCTTTACGCTTGATCGGAGAGATACATGGCAACCATAGATATTGCAGTTCCAGACATTGGTGACTTTGATGAAGTCACCGTCATCGAGTTACTTGTCAAACCCGGCGACACCATCGCCGCAGACCAATCATTGCTGACGGTCGAGTCAGACAAAGCGTCGATGGAGATTCCTTCAAGCGCAGCGGGCGTGGTGAAAGAAATCAAAGTCAAGCTAGGCGACAAGGTCAAGCAGGGTTCTATCGTTTTGAGCCTGGAAAGTGCTGAAACTGGCTTAAATTCAGTATCAAAAGTGCCTCCAGCCCAAGAAATACGAGCGCAAGCAGCTCCTGAATCAGTAGCGCCTAAAGCCGCACCTGTTGCTGCCGTCGCTGTAGCTAGCGGGCCGATTCAAATCCACGTACCTGACATTGGCGACTTCAAAGACGTCACGGTCATTGAGGTTCTGGTCAAGGTCGGCGACAGCATCAAGGTCGAGCAGTCACTGGTCACCGTCGAGTCCGACAAGGCGTCGATGGAAATTCCCTCATCCGGCGCTGGCGTGCTGAAAGACCTGAAGGTTAAGCTGGGCGACAAGATCAATATTGGGGATTTGCTGGCCGTGCTGGAAGGCTCGGTGGCTGATGGTGCAGCGGCCGCTCCAACCCCTGCGCCTCAAACCGCTCGGGCTGAGCCCGTCGAAGCCGCACCAAGCACGCCGACAAGTACTTCGACAAGCTCAGTGCGAATGGAGGCCGCCCCTCACAACCCCACCACAGCCCCCACAGGTACATTGCCCCACGCCTCCCCATCCGTGCGCAAGTTCGCGCGCGAGTTGGGCGTACCGCTGGCCGAAGTCAAAGGCGCAGGGCCTAAAGGCCGCATCACGCTGGACGATGTTCAAGCCTTCACCAAGTCCGTCATGGCAGGCGCGGTGCAAACGGTGGCTCAAGCAGCCAAAGCACCTGCTGCATCGGGTGGGTCAGGCGTTGGCCTGGACCTGTTGCCTTGGCCTAAAGTGGACTTCACCAAGTTCGGCCCCATTGAACGCAAGGAGATGGGCCGCATTAAAAAAATCAGCGGTGCCAACCTGCTGCGCAACGCGATCGTCATCCCGGCAGTCACCAACCATGACGATGCGGACATCACCGAACTTGAAGCCTTCCGCGTTGCCACCAACAAAGAAAACGAGAAGAGTGGCGTGAAGGTCACGATGCTGGCCTTCCTGATCAAAGCCTGTGTGTCAGCACTCAAGAAGTTCCCTGACTTCAATGCTTCGCTCGACGGTGATGCCATCATCTACAAGCAGTACTTTCACATCGCTTTTGCTGCCGACACACCTAACGGCTTGGTCGTACCAGTTATTCGTGACTGCGACAAAAAAGGCGTGATGCAGATCAGCGCCGAGATGGGCGAGCTGGCCAAAAAAGCGCGTGAAGGCAAACTCAGCCCGGCTGAAATGCAGGGCGCGTGCTTCACTATTTCCAGCCTGGGCGGCATTGGCGGACGCTATTTCACGCCCATCATCAACGCGCCAGAAGTGGCTATTTTGGGTGTCTGCAAAAGCAATATGGAGCCTGTGTGGGATGGCAAGGCCTTTCAGCCGCGCCTCATGCTGCCGCTGTCGCTGACCTGGGATCACCGCGTCATTGATGGTGCAGCGGCTGCGCGTTTCAATGCGTACCTCGGTCAAATCTTGAGCGACTTCCGCCGAGTCTTGCTGTGACAACACTGGTCGTTGTTAAAAAAGCAGGTCAGGTCGTCATGGCGGCTGACACGCTGGTCACGTTTGGCGACACGGCCCTCCCGCATCGGTATGAAGCCAATAGCAAAATCTTCAAGGTCGACACGCCAACGGGCATCAGCTACGTCGGCATGGCAGGTACGGTGGCGCATTTCCCCGCGCTGCGCAAAGCCATGCTGGCGTTGCCCAAGGCTGACTTGAAGCTCAACTCCAAAGACGAGGTCTACGACACGTTTTTAAAGCTGCACCCGCTGCTGAAAGAAACGTTTTTCTTGCAAACCAAAGAAGACGACAACGACCCGTATGAGTCGATGCAGTTCACGGTGGTGATTGCCAATTCAAGCGGCATTTACGGGCTGTACAGCTACCGCGAGATTTTTGAGTTCAAAGAATTTTGGGGCATCGGCTCAGGCCGCAGCTTTGCATTGGGCGCGATGCATGCCGTTTGGGGCACAGCCAAAACTGCCAAAGAAGTGGCCATGGCCGGTATGCACGCTGGCTGTGAGTTTGACAAAAACTCAGGCGGCCCCATCGATGTTTATTCAGTGAAGCTGAAGGTTTAATTTAAGGTTTGATCATGCTGGAAATAAAAGTACCTGATATTGGTGATTTTGATGAAGTCACGGTGATTGAACTGCTCGTCAAGGTCGGTGACACGATCAAGGTTGACCAGAGCTTACTGACGGTCGAGAGCGACAAAGCGTCGATGGAAATCCCGTCGTCTGCTGCCGGCGTCGTCAATGCCATCGCAGTCAAGTTGGGCGACAAGGTCAAGCAGGGTTCTGTCGTTTTGAGCATTGATAGCACTGATTCAGGCTCAATTCAGGCATCAAAAGCGCCTGCAGCCCAAGAAATACGGGCGCAAGCAGCTCCTGAAAAAGTAGCATCTGTTGCTCCTGCCGCCACCAGCTTTGCGGGCACGGCTGATCTGGACTGCGACTTGCTGGTGCTGGGCGCAGGCCCCGGCGGCTACAGCGCTGCTTTTCGCGCAGCGGACTTGGGGCTCAAAGTCATTCTGGTTGAGCGCTACGCCACGTTGGGCGGCGTGTGTCTGAATGTCGGTTGTATCCCCTCCAAAGCACTGCTACACGTTGCTGCGGTGATGGACGAAGTCAGCCACTTAGGCGCGTTGGGCATTGAGTTTGGCCCGCCTAAAGTCAACATCGACATGCTGCGCAGCCACAAAGACAAAGTCATCGGCAAACTGACTGGCGGCTTGGCGGCGATGGCCAAAATGCGCAAAGTCACCACCGTGCGCGGCATCGGTCAATTTGTCGGCGCAAATCACTTGCAGGTTGAAGAAACGACCGGGCCGCAAGGTCAGGAAAAAACCGGCAAAACGCAAACCATCCAGTTTAAAAATTGCATCATCGCCGCAGGCAGCCAGGCTGTGCGCTTGCCCTTCATGTCCGATGACCCGCGTGTGGTCGATTCAACTGGCGCACTGGGTTTGAAGGAAGTGCCCAAGCGCATGCTGATCTTGGGCGGCGGCATCATCGGCCTGGAGATGGGCACGGTCTACAGCACGCTGGGCGCGCGCCTGGACGTGGTCGAAATGATGGACGGCCTGATGCAAGGCGCTGACCGGGACCTGGTCAAAATTTGGCAAAAAATGAATGCGCCACGTTTTGACAACATCATGCTCAAAACCAAAACCGTGGGCGCAAAGGCCACGCCTGCGGGCATCGAAGTGACATTCGCCGCAGCAGAAGAGGGCGGCAAAGCACCTGAACCACAAACCTACGATCTGGTACTTCAAGCCGTAGGTCGCACCCCCAACGGCAAAAAGCTGGCGGCTGAAAAAGCGGGCGTGGCCGTCACAGACCGCGGCTTTATCAACGTTGACATTCAAATGCGCACCAACGTGCCGCACATCTTCGCCATCGGCGACATTGTTGGCCAGCCCATGCTGGCGCACAAGGCCGTGCATGAGGCGCATGTGGCGGCTGAAGTCATTGCAGGCGAGCTGCAAGGCAACAAGGAACTGGCTGCAGCAGCCTTTAATGCAAGAGTCATCCCAAGCGTCGCTTACACAGACCCAGAAGTCGCGTGGGTAGGCCTGACAGAAGATCAGGCCAAGGCCCAAGGCATCAAGGTCAAAAAAGGCTTGTTCCCGTGGTCGGCATCCGGCCGCGCCATTGCCAACGGGCGCGACGAAGGCGTCACCAAGCTGCTGTTTGACGACAGTCCAGAAGCGCACGGTCACGGCAAAATCCTCGGCGGCGGCATGGTCGGCACGCATGCGGGCGACATGATTGGCGAGATTGCTTTGGCTATCGAGATGGGTGCGGACGCGGTAGACATCGGCAAGACGATTCACCCGCACCCCACGCTGGGCGAGTCAATCGGAATGGCTGCTGAGGTGGCGCATGGTAGTTGTACGGATTTACCGCCTTCGAAGAAGTAAATTCGCGATCTAAACTTCAACGCCAAGCCCGAACTGGCGAAGGTTCGGGCTTTTTTTTCATCTGCTCCTCAGAGGTGTTGAAAACATCAGTTATGCCCACCTTGGCGGACGTGGTGTTCAATCGCCTGCGTCAACTCTGACGCATGAGTTCCGATCATGAAATGGTTTGCGCCTTCCAGGGTCATGATTTTCGCCCGAGGCAGATGGTCAACAAGCAGCTGGTTGCAACGCTGCATAGCCATATGACTAGCCCCGCCGCAGACAACAAGTGTGGGAACTTTCACAGAGGCAAGGTCTGCCAATTTCATGGGGTCTGCATAGCCAGCTTTCCAGTCCAAAATATTGGTTGGCGTTTGGTCAATCAATTTTTGCTGCACTGCGGGCGGATACGCATCAAAAGTCCCGGCAGTGCCATAAAAATCAATGACATGACGCACGGCCTGCATATTTCCGTTTTCCCATTCATTGAAATAGCGACGTGTCATGACATGGACCTCCTGGTTTAATGCGGACTCCCCGCCTAAATCAAGAAGATTGAAAGCGGTTGGCTCCAACAGGGTCATGCTCAGCAACTTCGGGGCACGGCGTATGGCCAGGGCCAATGCAACCCAGGCGCCGAATGAATGAGCAACCAGATGCACAGGCGCATCAGCTTTGTTCAAAACGGTTTCGAGCACGTCCATCTCATCGTCCATGTGGGTGCCTGAGGGCTTGCGTCGTTCCTGCGTTTTCCCGTAGCCGGACAAACTGGTGGTGACGGTGCGATAGCGTTCAGACAGGGGCGTGCTGATGTTGCGCCATGAAGACCCTGTTGAGAACGAACCTGGCACAAAAACGATGGCCTGTGCGTGGCCACTTTCCTGATACTCAACCGTGCCTTGAGGATGTGTGATCATGGTGTCAGTCCTTTTCAAACGGAGCAGAGGGGGTGAATCAAACGGACACGCGCGGTCGTCAGAGCCTGAATCAACGTCCGCTGCATACGGTCGACACAGAAGGATTGCCCGGCATTAAGGATGACATCGCGCATATTTCCATCAAGCGTGATCCAGACCGAGCCGTCAAGGCATTCAATGGTGACACCCAGTGCATGTTTGATTTCCAGGATTTTGTCCCTCGCTATTTCCTGAGCGCTGGAACGCATGCCGGTGGCTTGCCCGGTTTGACGAACGCCCCTGTTGGCTTGGCTGTGAAACCACCTGCCGATAAAGTGATCGTTGTGAATTGCTGCTGGAATTGCGAGGTTCATGGCTTTCTCCGGTGGTGTTGCTGATGGAGAAAGTATGGTTTTCATCGCCCGGACGGGCAAGTGTGTGTCCTACGGTAAGTGGCCACTTTGACTACGGTAGTGCGTACCGTAGCCGAACCCAAGTGCCTGAATCAGGCGTTAAGCAGGCCGAGAGCGCCTGCGCGATGCACGGCTTCGGCTCGGGTTGAGCAGCTCAGTGCTTTCATGGCGCCAGACATATGCATCTCAACCGTACGGGGGCTTAAGTTCAGAGCTTTGGCCACTTCTTTGTCTGTGCGCCCGTGCGCCACAGCCTGCAGAACTTCAGCTTGCCTCAGCGTGAGCTGGGGTGACGGGCCAGTCTTACCCAGGAAGGCGCTTAGCTCAGCTTCAAAAACCTGCATGGCAGGTTCGGTGGACAGGAGGATGTGACCTTGGGCTTCCAGCGCTACAAAACGGGCACCGGGTATCTGTGATGCCAACTTGCGACCTTGCTCGAAACTGATCATTTCATCCTTGCGGCAATGAAAAACCAGCGTAGGTACGTTGACCTGCGCGCAAAGATCCCTTACGTTGATGGAGAAATTGTTTCGCAGGTAGGCCGTGGCCATCTCGGGAGTCATGGATAGTTGCATGCGCTCTTCCAACTCGAGCTGCTGCTCAGGAGTAGCGTTGCCCAGCAACTGAGCCACAAACAGCTTGCGAAAGATCGACCGGGGGTTGTTCCAGCCAACCTCTGCACTTTTGATAATCAGCTCAGCCTCATCAATGGCCTTTTGGTTGGCGTTTGGGCTGCTGAAAACAGACGTTGAAAATCCGCTGAACAGAATCAGATGAGATACCTGATCCGGGTGGCGCACAGCATAGGCGATTGAAGTCGCCGCGCCCATAGACATACCTAACAAAGCAAACCTCTTCAAACCTTTGTGCGTCACAACGGCTTCCAGGTCGTTGACGCCATCTTCAAAAGTCAGCGATGGCACCTTGCGGTCTGACAGGCCACAACCTCGTGAGTCATAGCGCACATAAGAAAATCCCCGGCTGAGCGCACGTATGTAAGCCTGAGGCTCTTCATGACGGGCATCGCACTCTAGGTGGCTGAGCCAAGTACCGACTCGAACGATAGGCGTGCCCGTTCCAGTTGATGTAGTGGCTATCTTTACACCGTCAACACTGGTGCAAAAGTGTATGTCTTGTTGTAGTGTCATGTGTCGCCAGATATTACTAAAAGATCAGTTTACTTGAGCAGTGTCGGCTGTGGTTGAGCCCTGACCAATGGTGCAAACTTGGATTCAGGGGGAATCCCTACGGCAGGTCATGGTCGATTGCGGCATGATGGCGCTTATTTATCGACGACCACTGGAGAATGCTAAATGCTAGGTTTAATGCAAAGTCAGCCGCTGCTGATTTCAGGTTTGATTGAATTTGCCGAGCGCCATCATGGCGATGCTGAAATTGTCTCGCGCAGGGTAGAGGGCGACATTCACCGCTACACGTACAAGGACTCGGCCCGGCGCGCAAGGCAAGTTGCCAATGCACTGGACAGCTTAAAACTTGGGTTTGGTGACCGTGTTGCAACGCTGGCGTGGAACGGCTACCGCCACTTTGAAATTTATTACGGTGTCAGCGGCTCAGGCCGCGTGCTGCACACCATCAACCCGCGCTTGCATCCGGATCAAATCGCCTGGATTGCCAACCACGCTGAAGACCAGATTTTGTGTTTTGATTTGAGCTTTTTACCGCTGGTGCAAGCTGTACATGCGCGCTGCCCGACCATTAAGCATTACATCGCCCTGTGCGACGAATCTGCACTGCCCAAAGATTCAGGCGTACCGAATCTCATCAGCTATGAAAGCTGGATTGGAACTAAGTCCACCGCTTACCAGTGGCCAAGTTTTGATGAAAACACCGCATCCAGCATGTGCTACACTAGCGGCACCACGGGCAACCCCAAGGCTGCGCTGTACAGCCACCGATCCAGCACGTTACATGCCTATGCTGCCGCACTGCCAGATGTGATGGGACTGTCGGCACGCGATGCGGTGTTGCCTGTTGTGCCGATGTTTCATGTCAATGCTTGGGGCATTCCTTATTCAGCCGCATTGACCGGCGCCAAGCTGGTGTTCCCCGGCCCGGCGATGGACGGAAAATCAATTTATGAATTACTGGAGGCTGAAAAAGTCACTTATGCAGCAGGCGTGCCAACGGTCTGGCAAATGCTGTTGGGGCACTTAGGTGCCAACGGTTTGAAGTTCTCTACCCTCAAGCGCACAGTGATTGGCGGATCGGCTTGTCCGCCCGCCATGATCAAGGCTTTTAACGATGACTACGGGGTGGAGGTGCTGCACGCCTGGGGCATGACCGAGATGAGTCCGTTGGGTACGTTGTGTACGCTGAAGAACAAGCACGACGCTTTGAGCGCCGACGAAAAAATGAAGATTCGCTTGAAACAGGGGCGGGCGATTTACGGCGTTGACATGAAAATTGTGGACGGGGCGGGCAAAGAGCTGCCGTGGGATGGCAAAACCTATGGCGACCTGCTGGTCAAAGGCCCGTGGATTGTCAGCCAGTATTTCAAAGGCGAGGGCGGTGATCCCTTGGTGGATGGCTGGTTTCCCACTGGCGACGTCGGCACGATTGATGCCGACGGCTACCTGCAAATCACCGACCGTAGCAAAGACGTCATCAAGTCTGGCGGTGAATGGATCAGCTCAATCGACATAGAAAACATTGCTGTGGCGCACCCGGCCGTGGCCATGGCCGCATGCATTGGCGTGGCACACCCCAAGTGGGATGAGCGCCCGATTGTGGCTGTGGTTAAAAAACCGGGTATGGACGTGACTGCATCCGAGTTGATCAAGTTCTACGAAGGCAAGACCGCGAAGTGGCAAATTCCTGATGACGTGGTCTTTGTCGATGCGATTCCCCTGGGCGCAACGGGCAAGATGCAAAAGATGAAGTTGCGCGAGCAGCTCAAGGATTACAAACTGCCACATCGTGAATGAGTTTTATTTTTTCTGAACAGTAGCAAAGGTGATAGCTTGATGCCCAGTGCGTGCATGCATGAGGGCATTCCCTGAGCATGTTTCGTTGTTTTGTCTAGTACGCTTCGCACATTCGTTATTCACTGGAGATTTTTATGAC
The DNA here is from genome assembly GCA_049653085.1 of Polaromonas sp. Classification (GTDB taxonomy): domain Bacteria; phylum Pseudomonadota; class Gammaproteobacteria; order Burkholderiales; family Burkholderiaceae_C; genus Polaromonas. The sequence continues at coordinate 18,663 of JBASFP010000095.1, read as the reverse complement.
CTTTGCCGTTCGTAGACTAACTTTAGCCGCACTTTTGACATGTGCATTTGCGGCCCATGCCCAGACACCGGCTGCCAAGCCCGCGGCTCCCGCCAAGCCTGCCGCCGCTGCTGCCAAAGCAGCGCCTGGTCCTCTGGCTGGGCAAACCGTAAAAATCGCCCTGATTGATCCGCAAAGCGGTTTGATGGGACCAGTTGGATTGAACCAGTTGAAGTCTTTCCAGTTCTTCGCTGAAAAGTTTAGTGCCAACAACCCTGCTGGCGTGAAGTTTGAGCTCGTTGGTTTTGACAACAAGCTCAGCCCCGCAGAAAGCTTGAACGCCCTCAAAGCGGCGATGGACCAGGGCATTCGCTACATCACCCAAGGTAACGGCTCATCGGTTGCTGGTGCATTGATCGAAGCTGTGGCTCGCCATAATGAGCGCAACCCTGGCAAAGAGGTAATGTTCTTGAACTACGCCGCTGTTGATCCTGATTTCACCAACAGCAAGTGCAACTACTGGCACTTCCGCTTTGACGCAGACACATCCATGAAGATGGAAGCTCTGGCAGAGCATGCAAAAACAGATGCGAGCATCAAAAACATCTACTTGCTCAACCAAAACTATTCTCACGGACAACAAGTCGCCAAGTTTGCCAAAGAAATCTTTGCTCGCAAGCGCCCCGACGTCAAGTTTGTTGGTGAAGACTTGCACCCCTTGGCGCAGGTTCGCGACTTTGCCCCTTACATTGCAAAAATCAAAGCCTCAGGCGCAGACACTGTCATCACAGGCAACTGGGGATCTGACTTGGCGTTGCTCGTGAAGGCTGCCAATGAAGGTGGCTACACCGGCAAATTTTTAACTTACTACACAGGCGTGACTGGAACGCCTACCGCCTTGGGTAGCAGCATGGAAGGCCGTGTCAAGCAGGTCGCCATCATGCATTACAACTTCCCAGGTGTCATGGGTCAATGGTCTAAGGAATTCAAGACCAAGTTCAAGGACGACATGTACACGGGTCAGATTCCAACCTTGTACACGGCTTTATCAACAGCCATGGCACAAGCCAAATCGACAGATCCCGTAAAGGTGGCGGCTGTATTGTCTGGTTTGAAATTCCAGAACTGGAATGGCGAAGTCGAGATGCGCAGGCTGGATCACCAGTTGCAGCAGCCCGTGCAGATCACGGTTTGGCAAAAGGCGGGTGGAAAATTCCCGGAATTCGCGGAGCAAACCAACATGACCCTGGCCCCGATTCAAGAATTCCCTGCTTATATCGCGAGCACCCCGACCAGCTGCCAGATGAAGCGTCCTTGATTTGATTGTTCACAATGACTTCGCAGCCTGGCTGCGAAGTCATTTTTATTTGTGAGTGATTAAAAAACTTAGATTGCAAAGCATCCACCATGGAATTCTTCATCATCTCCATGCTGAACGGTTTGAGCTACGGACTGCTGCTGTTTTTGCTCAGTTCCGGGCTTACGCTGATCTTCAGCATGATGGGCGTGCTCAATTTTGCGCACGCGTCGTTTTACATGGTGGGCGCCTATGTCGGCTACACGGTCTCGGGTATCGTGGGCTTTTGGGCTGCGTTGATAGTTGCCCCCTTGGTGGTTGGCGTATTGGGCGCATTGTTTGAAAAGTATGCCTTGCGCCGCGTCCACCAATTCGGCCACGTACCCGAACTGTTGATTACTTTTGGTCTGTCTTACATCCTTCTTGAATTGGTTCAGTTGGTGTGGGGTCGCTCTGCGGTGAATTTCAGCCCACCGGAACAGCTGAAAGGCCCCATGTTTACGCTGATCAATCACGCCAAGGACGGTTTGAGCTTTGTCTGGGGCCGCGCTACACCTGAAATGTGTACCGCTGCTGAAGCCTCGGTGCGTGTGGTTTGCTCGTTATTTCCCGCTACACGCGGTTTCATGATGCTCACCGCCCTAGTCATGCTGGTGGCTGTCTGGCTGCTGCTTACGCGTACCCGTATTGGTTTGGTGATTCAAGCATCACTCACGCACCCTGAAATTGTCGAAGCGCTCGGGCACAACGTGCCGCGCGTATTGATGATGGTGTTTGGTGCTGGCGCTGCCCTTGCTGGTTTGGCTGGCGTCATTGGTGGTAGCACCTTTGTGACCGAGCCAGCCATGGCGGCTGCGGTGGGTTCTGTGATTTTTGTCGTGGTGGTGGTGGGCGGTATGGGTTCCCTGTCGGGCGCATTTCTGGCCTCCCTTCTGATCGGCGTTATTCAAACTTTTGCAGTTGCTTTTGATATTTCGCTTGTCACTGTCGCACAAGACTTTGGGGTGCAGCTGTCTGACGCCGCTAAAAACAACTCGATTCTCAAACTCACAATTTCACAGGTTGCCCCGATCCTGCCGTATTTGTTCTTGGTCTTGATCCTGATCTTCCGGCCAAAAGGGCTGCTCGGTACAAGGGAGGGCTGATCATGAGCAAAGCTTATTACGAATTCAAGCCCTTCAATATTGGTCGTGTAGTGGTCTGGGGCTTATTCGCCTTGATCATGATTGTTGCGCCGCAGATCTTTACCAGTGGCCTGAGCATCACCATGTTGGCTCAAATGGGCATTGGCATCATCGCCTGCCTGTCATTCAATATGCTGCTGGGCCAGGGAGGCATGCTCAGCTTTGGACATGCCGTTTATACCGGTTTGGGCTCGTATGTCGCTATTCATGCGCTGAATATGGCGTCTGGCGGGACCATGCCCATACCAGTGAGCCTCATTCCAATTGTTGGCGGGTTGGCGGGTGTGTTTTTCGCAGTTTTGTTTGGCTATGTGACCACGAAGAAAGCAGGCACACCTTTTGCCATGATCACGCTTGGCATGGCCGAACTGGTGTTTGCCATGTCCTTGATGTTCTCCGAATTCTTTGGCGGCGAGGCTGGTGTGTCGGCCAATCGCGTCTTTGGGCAGTCGTTTTTCGGTCTCACCTATGGCCCAGCTATTCAGGTGTACTACCTGATCGCGATTTACACCTTTGTCTGCGTGGCCTTGATGTTTGCCTTTACGCGCACGCCGCTCGGTCGAATGCTTAATGCCGTGCGCGATAACCCCGAGCGAGTGGAATTTGTAGGCTACAACACCCAGCGTGTGCGCTACATGGCCTTCATCATTTCGGGCTTCTTTGCTGGTATTGCGGGCGGTTTGGGTTCCATCCTGTTTGAGATCGTCACGGCAGAAGTGGTGGGCGCGGCGAGGTCAGGAGCTTATTTGCTGTTTACCTTCCTGGGTGGTGCCACTTTCTTTTTCGGCCCCATCATCGGTGCGGTGCTGATGGTGCTGGCCTTCGTCCTGCTGTCCGAGTTCACCAAGGCCTGGCTGCTTTATCTCGGCTTGATTTTCTTGTTCATGGTGATGTATGCGCCTGGGGGTATCGCATCGCTGATCATGATGAATCTTCGCGTTGCGGCCTTTGGTTTCTTGCGAAAACTCTGGGTCAGTTATCTAGGGCTAGCAATATGTGCCCTGATTATTTTGGCAAGCGCAGGTGCCATGATCGAAATGCTGTATCACCTCCAGCTCAATGTGGCCTTGGGGAGCCAGCTAAGGTTTTTAGGCATGCCTCTGGATGCCAAAGGCCTGAACAGCTGGTTTGGCGCGGGTTTTGTCCTGATCACTGGTCTGGGTTTGTTTGAGGTGACACGACGCCAGTTCGCCAGGGAGTGGAGTCAAATCCAGGAAGACATTCAGAAAGAAATAAAGCGTCGGGAGGCTGCCCAGTGAGCCCCATTCTCGAACTTAAAGACCTGCGTAAAAGTTTTGGTAAAACCGAAATCATTCGAGGTGTAAACCTTGCCGTGAACGCTGGCGAGCGGATTGCCGTGATTGGCCCCAACGGCGCTGGCAAATCGACTTTGTTTAATTTGATCTCAGGCCGTTTTGAGCCCAGTAGCGGCGAAATGCTGCTCAAAGGCGAGCTCATCAATGGTAAAAAGCCGTTTGAAATCAACCGCATGGGGCTGTCGCGCAGCTTTCAGATCACCAATATCTTTCCCAAGCTCAGCGTGTTTGAAAACCTTCGCTGCGGTGTGCTCTGGAGCTTGGGCTACAAGTATTCCTTCTGGAAGTTTTTGGCCGATTTGGACGATGCCAACGAGCGTGCTGAGCGGTTGATGGAGATGATCAAGCTCGATAAAAAGCGCGATGTCCTCGGTATGAATCTGACCTATGCGGAGCAACGGGCCCTGGAAATTGGCATCACGATTGCTGGCGGTGCAGAAGTGATCTTGCTGGACGAACCTACCGCCGGCATGAGTAAAACTGAAACCACCCGATTTATCAAGCTGATTCGCGAAGTAACAGAAGGCAAAACCTTGCTGACAGTGGAGCACGATATGGGCGTCGTATTCGGCTTGGCCGACAAGATCGCCGTCGTGGTGTACGGCGAGGTGCTGGCTTTTGACACGCCAGACGCCGTGCGAGCCAATGCCAAGGTACAAGAAGCGTATCTGGGCTCACCAGTGGCAGATGGCCAGGCGGGAGGGCACTGAAATGAACACCGAACTCCTTAAAATCGACAACTTGCATGGCTACTACGGCAAGAGCCATGTGCTGCACGGCGTCAGTTTCAGTGTTGGTCAGGGTGAAATTGTTGCCCTGCTTGGGCGCAACGGCTCTGGTCGCAGCACGACAGCCAAGGCCATCATGGGTTTGGTCGATTGCACAGGCTCCATGAAGTGGCGTGATAAAGAAATTGTGGGCAAAAAAGCGTTTGAAGTTGCGCATATGGGTATTGGCTATGTGCCAGAAAACCGCGATATCTTTCCGACGCTCACCGTGCATCAAAACCTGATGCTTGGTCAAAAGCGCAACGCCAAAAATCCACGCTGGAGTTTTGACGATATGTATCAAATGTTTCCACGCTTGAAGGAACGACAGCACACCGAAGCAGGCGTGATGAGTGGCGGCGAGCAGCAAATGCTGACACTGTGCCGCACGCTGATGGGTGACCCAGACCTGATCATCATTGATGAGCCCACCGAAGGCCTTGCGCCCAAGATTGTTGAACTGGTAGGTCAGTACCTGCAGACCCTCAAAGCCAAGGGCATTTCGGTGTTGTTGATTGAACAAAAGCTGACGATTGCCATGGCGATTTCTGATCGGGCACTGGTCATGGGACACGGCAGCATTGTGTTTCAGGGGACGCCAGACAGCCTTCGCGCAGACGCCTACATTCGCAAAGAATGGCTTGAAGTTTAATTAACCATGAGCTTTGTCCCAAGTGGGACAAAACAGGCCGATACTGGGCTTGCAGTGGAATACAGCGCCCCTACAATGCAAAAAGAACGGTCGTACTATTTTGTTGGTCGCTAAATCTTTTCGCGATCATCCTTTTAATTGCAGCTTCACTCAAGGAAAGATAAATCCCCATGACAACCCTTTACGAAGTTCACGGCACAGTTGCCGTTATCACGCTGAACAACCCGCCTGTCAATGGCCTGGGTCACGCGACGCGCTTGTCTATCACCGACAACCTGCAAAAGGCCAATGCTGATACGGCCATCAAATCTATCGTCATTACGGGTGCAGGCACAGCATTTTCAGGCGGTGCAGACATCAAGGAATTTGGCAGCCCCAAAGCACTGGCCGAGCCGAATTTGCTGAGTGTGATTCTGGCGATTGAAAATTCTGCCAAGCCCGTTGTAGCGGCGGTTCATTCTGTCTGCATGGGCGGCGGGCTGGAACTGGCGCTGGGTTGTCATTACCGTATTGCTGCCCCCGGCTGTGCGGTTGCACTGCCCGAGGTCAAATTGGGTCTGATTCCCGGCGCTGGGGGTACACAGCGCCTGCCGCGCGCTCTGGGCGTCGAGCCAGCACTGAACATGATTGTCAGTGGAGAGCCCGTAAAAAGCGAGCTTCTGGCGCAAATCCCGGGACAAACACTTTTCAACCAGATGGCGTCGTCAAGCGAGTCTTTGGCTGCCGAGGCGCTGGCATTTGCCCAGTCAATTGCTGACACGCGGCCTTTGCCACTGGTTCGCAACCTGCCTTGCAAACATCGCAACGGCGATGCTTACTTTCAGTTTGCGCGCAACATGGTGGGCGGCATGTCCAAAGGCTACCCAGCGCCGCTTAAATGCGTTGAAGCAGTCGAGGCAGCCACCAAACGCAAGTTTGACGACGGCATGGCGTTTGAACGCGAGATTTTCATCAACCTGATGTGGAGTCCTGAAGGCCGGGCACTGCGCCATATCTTCATGGCTGAGCGCGCAGCGTCAAAAATCCCCGACGTGCCTGCTGATACGCCAAAACGTGACATCAAATCTATCGCAGTCATCGGTGCCGGCACCATGGGTGGCGGTATTTCGATGAACTTTTTGAATGCCGGTATTCCCGTCAAGATGCTGGAGATGAAGCAAGACGCACTGGATCGCGGCATTGCCACCATTCGCAAAAACTACGAAGCGCAAGTTAAAAAAGGCAAGCTCAAGCAAGACAAGTACGAGCAGCGCATGGCCATGCTCACCACCACGCTGAGCTACGACGATCTGGGTGAGGCCGACATGGTGATTGAGGCCGTGTTTGAAGACTTGGGCGTCAAAGAAAAGGTCTTCAAAGAACTCGACCGGGTGATGAAGCCTGGCGCGATTTTGGCGTCCAACACCTCGACGCTGGACATGAACCAGATCGCAGCGTTTACCAAGCGCCCACAAGACGTGATTGGCACGCACTTTTTCAGCCCCGCCAACATCATGAAGCTGCTTGAAGTGGTGCGCGGTGAAAAAACCGGCAAGGACGTGCTGGCCACAGTCATGGCACTGGGTAAAAAGATCAAGAAAACATCCGTTGTGTCTGGTGTTTGCGACGGCTTTATCGGCAACCGAATGATTGAGCAATACGGTCGCCAGGGCGGATTTTTGCTCGACGAAGGCTGCACGCCAGCGCAGGTTGACAAGGCGATTGAAAAATTCGGCTTCATGATGGGCCCGTTTCGCATGGGCGACCTGGCGGGTAACGATATTGGCTTTGCCATTCGCAAGCGTCGGTATGTTGAAAAGCCAGGCATGAAGTACAGCAAAACCGCTGACCTGCTGTGTGAAAAAGGCCGTTTCGGCCAGAAAACCGGCGCTGGCTGGTACGACTACATTCCCGGCAAGCGTGATGCGATTCCAAATGCTGAAGTCGTGACGATGATTGAAGAGCACCGCAAGTCACTGGGCATCACGCCGCGCAAGATTTCTGACGAAGAAATTGTTCAGCGCCTGGTGTATTCACTGGTCAATGAGGCCGCGCACATCCTTGAAGAAGGCATTGCCTCCAAGGCCAGCGACATCGACATGGTGTACCTGATGGGTTACGGCTTCCCGATTTACCGTGGCGGCCCAATGAACTACGCAAATGAAGTCGGTTTGTTCAATGTGGTGCAAGCCATGAACCGCTTTGCGCTGAATCCGATGGACGATGCGGCTTTCTGGAAACCCGCGCCGCTCCTTGCCCGCCTGGTCGCCGAAGGCAAAACCTTTTAATCAAACATCCCAATCTAGGAATTCATCATGACTTCAGCCGTAATTGTTTCTACAGCCCGTACCCCTTTGGCCAAAAGCTGGAAGGGCTCTTTCAACATGACCCACGGCGCGACCCTGGGTGGCCACGCCGTTGAGCACGCCATCAAGCGTGCAGGCATTGAGGCTGGCGAAGTTGACGACGTCATCATGGGCTGCGCCAACCCCGAGGGCGCAACCGGTGCGAATATCGCCCGCCAGGTCGCCCTTCGTGCGGGCTGCCCGGTCAATGTGTCGGGTATGACGGTGAACCGCTTTTGCTCGTCAGGCCTGCAAACCATTGCACTGGCTGCCCAGCGCGTGATTGCTGGCGAAGCAGACATTTATGTTGCTGGCGGTGTTGAAAGCATTTCTTGCGTGCAGCAGGAAATGAACACCCACATGTTGGCCGATTCATGGCTGGCAAAAAACAAGCCCGAAATCTACTGGAACATGCTGCAAACCGCTGAGCAGGTCGCCAAGCGCTACAACATCGCCCGTGACCGCATGGACGAGTACGGTGCAATGAGCCAGCAAAAAGCCACAGCCGCTTTGGCCGCTGGTTTGTATGAGGCTGAAATTGCACCCATCACCGTTACCGCAGGCGTGGCCGACCCAGTCATGGGCCTCATGACCAAGCAAGTCACCGTCAGCAACGACGAAGGCATTCGCGCCGGCACCACCAAAGAAGGCATCAGCGGCATCAAGCCCGCCATCCCCGGTGGCGTGATTGCAGCAGGCAATGCCAGCCAGTTTTCAGACGGTGGCGGCGCTGTGGTCATCATGAGCGAAACGGTTGCTGAGCGCAAAGGCTTGAAGCCATTGGGCCGTTTTTTGGGTTTTGCCGTTGCAGGCTGCGAGCCTGACGAAATGGGCATTGGCCCAGTCTTTGCCATCCCCAAAGTGCTGGCCAAGCTGGGCTTGAAAATCGACGACATTGATTTGTGGGAACTGAACGAAGCCTTTGCTGTGCAGGTGCTGTACTGTGCTGACAAGCTGGGCATTGCGATGGACAAGCTTAACGTCAACGGTGGCGCAATTGCCGTCGGCCACCCCTACGGCGTGACGGGCCAGCGCCTGACAGGCCATGCGCTGATTGAAGGCAAGCGCCGTGGTGCCAAACGTGTTTGCGTGACGATGTGCATTGGCGGCGGTATGGGAGCGGCGGGTATTTTTGAGGTGCTATGAGCGCCTCACCCACAGCGCTGGTCAGTGAAGAGGGCATGCTGAAGATGGGGCGTGCCGTACTGGCCGCCCAGCCTTTCAGTGTGCTGATTGGCGCTGAACTGGTGTCTTTCTCTACGGACTCAGTCGAACTGCATGTGCCAGTGACTGACAAAATTCGTCAGCAACATGGCTTTGTTCATGGGGGAGTCGTGAGCTACGCGGCTGACAATGCTTTGACCTACGCTGGCGGCTCGGTGCTGCTGGCTTCTGTAGTGACGTCTGAATTCAAAATAAATTACGTGCGCCCCGCCATCGGCGAACGGCTGATTGCGCGCGCCAAGGCAGTGCATGTTGGCAAAACCCAGGCGGTGTGTACTTGTGAGGTTTTTGTACGCGCTGATGGCGTTGAAAAACTGTGCGCCATAGCTCAAGGCACGATTGCTGTGCTGCCTGCGCCTAGGCACTAAGCCATACTTTTGAAGTAAGCTGTAAATATCATGAATATTCAGACAACTTGCAAAAAATCGGGTGAAGCATGAAGACGGTTGCGCTTTTAAGCACGCTAGTGCAGCAACCGGTTGACTTTGTGCTCGTTGGAGGTATGGCGGTTCAACTTCATGGCTACATGCGTATGACCTATGACGTTGACTTGGTGCTGGCTATGAATAACGACAATTTGACAAGGTTCATCGACGCGGCCAGACAACTTGGCTTGGCGCCTGTTATTCCAGTACCGATTGATTCGCTTAAAAATGCAGAGCTTATTGATCAATGGCATAAAGAAAAAGGGATGCTCGCATTTGCGCTGCGTGAGCCAGGCATTGCAGGTAGCGTCATTGATGTTTTGGTCAGACCTGATGTCAGTTACGAAAGGCTTGTCGCCGATGCGTTCAACGGTGAGTTATTCGGCAATCAGGTGAAGGTGGCCTCAATTGACCATTTGCTTGAAATGAAGCGTGTCGCCAATCGCCCCAAGGATCTGCTTGACATCGCGGCACTAGAAAAAATCAAACGAGGTGAAGATCCCAATGGATGAGCATCAAGCACCCTCCGTCATGCAACAAACCATTCCGCAGAGTGTGATGTTGGCCGTCTTGAACCGCTGCGACGACATGCGCGAATTTATGGTCGAGATGTGGCGTGCCAACCCTCAACTCGCCAAGCAAGGGGGGGCAAAAGTGGCCATGTTGCTGTCTGCCTCTGAAAATAATGCGGGGATTTCTGATGATGTTGCGCGACACACTTGACTTCCTCCTCTACGACTGGCTGAAGGCCGAGTCTTTGAACCAGCGCCCACGCTTTGCCGACCATTCGCGCGAAACATTTGATGCGGTGTTCGACACCTGCGAGCGCATAGCGCGTGAAAAGTACGCGCCGTTCAATCGCCTGGTTGACACCCAGGAGCCGCATTTTGACGGTGAAAAAGTCATCCTGCCGCAGGCCACGCATCATGCGCAAAAGGCCTATGCCGAGTCAGGCATGCTCAGTGCTGCGCAAGACTACGACATGGGCGGCATGCAGTTGCCCTACACGATTGAGGCTGCAGCGAATTCGTTTTTTGCGATGGCCTCCGTCAGCATTGGTTCGGGCATGCTCACCACAGGCAACGCCAATTTGCTGATGGTGCATGGCACGGCTTGCCAAAAAGAGGTGTTTGCCAAAAACGAATTTTCAGGTCGATTTTCAGGCACGATGTGTTTGAGTGAGCCACAGGCCGGCTCGTCACTCAGCGATGTGACCACGCGGGCTGTGCCCGACGGTGCAGACTTTGAAGCCGAGCCCCTTGGCGCACGCTACCGCCTCAAGGGCAACAAGATGTGGATCTCGTCGGGCGAGCATGAGCTGACGGAAAACATCATTCACCTGGTGTTGGCCAAAATCCCGGGGCCAGATGGCAAACTGATTGCGGGTACGCGGGGCATTTCGCTGTTCATCGTGCCTAAAAAGCTGGTAAATACAAAAGGCGAACTCACCGGCGTGCGCAACGACGTCGCCCTGGCTGGCCTGAACCACAAGCTGGGCTGGCGCGGCACGACGAATACTTTGCTGAACTTTGGTGAAGGCAAGTATCCGGTTGATGGCCAGCCGGGTGCTATCGGCTATCTGGTCGGCAAGCCGCACGAAGGGCTGCGCTGCATGTTTCACATGATGAACGAGGCGCGCATTGGCGTTGGCTTGGCTGCCACCATGTTGGGCATGGCGGGCTACCACGCCAGCCTGGACTACGCCAAGAATCGGCCACAGGGCAGGGCGCTGGGTTTGAAAGGCAAGGACGCTTCAGCACCCCAAATCCGCATCATTGAACATGCCGACGTGCGGCGCATGCTGCTGGCGCAAAAGTCGTATTGCGAAGGTGCTTTGGCATTAGAGCTGTATTGCGCCCGGCTGGTGGATGAGCAGCACACGGCTGAACCCCAAGCCGCCGATGAAGCGCGTCTACTGCTGGAGGTGCTGACCCCCATTGCCAAAAGCTGGCCCAGCGAATGGTGTCTGGAGGCCAATTCGCTGGCGATTCAGATCCACGGAGGCTACGGCTATACGCGGGATTTTCCGGTCGAACAATATTGGCGTGACAACCGCCTGAACATGATTCACGAAGGCACACACGGCATTCAGGCCACTGACTTGCTGGGCCGCAAAGTGCTCATGGAAGACGGTAAAGGTTTGAAGCTGCTGGCAGACCGTGTACAGGCCACCATTCACAAGGCTTATGGCCATGCCGAATTAAAGAATCATGCCAAAGCTTTGACTACGGCTTTGCTGCAAATCGACCAAGCCACAAAAGCCGCATGGGCCACAGGCAACCCGCAAGAGGCACTGGCCAATGCCGTGCCCTACATGCAGGCCTTTGGTCACACCGTGCTGGCCTGGATATGGCTGGATGTGGCTACCGTCGCTATTCAACCAAACGCTACAAATTCAGTAGCTGCTTGCGCCGGTATTCAGGGCGCTTCAGCCTATTTTTATGCTTACGAACTGCCTAAAATAACGGCCTGGCTGGCTGTGGTTGAAAGCCGCAACCTGCTGTGCGCTAACTTACCCGAGGAGGCTTTTTAATGGGCTTTTACAAACCAGGTGCCAACCACCCCGCTGATCCAAAAATGGCGCGGCTTCACAAAATCATCTGGACGCTGATTTTTGGCGGCCTGCTCACTGTCATTCTTGGTATCTTTGTTGAAAGAGCAGGCGACGCCATGGGCTGGATGATGGTTGCCGCAGGCGGCGTGTTGACTGCAATTGGCGTGGTTTTAATTTACGTGCGTTCGACGATGACCAACGAAACGAAATAATCACTTTTATATAACGGAGATTCACATGACCCCCAGAACCATTCAAAAACTGTTTGACTTATGCGGCAAGACCGCCCTCGTCACAGGCGGCTCACGCGGCCTGGGCCTGCAAATGGCGCATGCCCTGGGTGAGGCGGGTGCAAAAATCATGCTCAGTTCCCGCAAGGCTGCCGATTTGGCGGAAGCCGCAGCAGAGTTGAAAGCTGCAGGCATTGACGCCGACTGGATCGCCGCTGACTGCGCCAAAGAAGCCGACATTCGCATGCTGGCCGACGAGACCATCAAACGCATGGGCCATGTTGATATTTTGGTCAACAACGCAGGCGCAGCTTGGGGCGCACCGGCTGAAGACCACCCGGTTGAAGCCTGGGACAAGGTGATGAACCTGAACATTCGCGGTTACTTTATTTTGTCGCAGCACATTGCCAAGCACTCGATGATTGCGCGCAAACATGGCCGCATCATCAACATCGCGTCGATTGCCGGGCTGGGCGGCAACCCCAGCGGCATGCAAACCATTGCCTACAACACGTCCAAAGGCGCAGCGATCAACTTCACCCGAGCCTTGGCAGGCGAGTGGGGCGTGCATGGCATTACAGTCAATGCGATTTGCCCAGGCTTTTTCCCCAGCAAAATGACCATGGGCACACTCAAGGCGATGGGTGAGGAAAAGCTCGCTGCCCATGCACCGCTCAAACGGCTGGGCGATGACGAAGACCTGAAGGGCCTTTGCGTTCTCTACGCATCTGATGCAGGAAAGCACATCACTGGGCAATACCTGGCTGTCGATGGTGGCGTCAGTATCGTGACGGGCGGCTAAAGGTGTCCATCGGTTTCGGCGTTGAAATCCCTTTCGTTAATCACCTGGGTTTTGAGCTTGAAAAGTTTGAAAACGGTGAGTCAGCGATTGGCTACTCCCCCAAGCCAGAGCACCTCAATTCGTTTGCCGTCACGCACGGCGGCGCCATCATGACGCTGCTGGATGTGACGCTGGCCACCGCTGCGCGCAGTGTGCAGGCGGACATGGGTGTGGTCACGATTGAGATGAAAACCAGCTTCATGCAGCCCGCACCGGGCGATGGCAGCCGGCTGACGGCCAAAGGGCGCTTGATGCACCGCACGGTGACATTGGCCTTTACCGAGGCGACGCTGTTTGATGCGCAAGGCAGGGCTTGCGCGCATGCCACCGGGACTTTCAAGTACGTCAAACGCCTGGTAACCGGGACTAAGAGTGTCAATTCGCTCACCAAGCCGTCTGCGGGCGCTATTTCGACCGATTAGAGACTATTCTTGCCCTTTTTTAGGTTTCAAATCGTGCTCTAGACCAATAAATACGGGCGCAAGCAGCTATTAAATTCATAGTAACTTTTAACCACATTCAATGGAATCCATCATGCCAAGCAACCAGAAAATCCTTTTAGACAACCGCCCAACAGGCGAGGCCGTTGCCACCAACTTCAAACTCACCACCGCAGAAACACCGACATTAGCCTACGGCCAGGTTTTGGTGCGTCACCACTTTTTAAGCCTGGACCCCTACATGCGTGGCCGCATGAACGACAGCAAAAGTTACGCTGTGCCCCAGGCGCTTGGCCAGGTGATGGGTGGCGGCACGGTGGGCGAGGTGGTTGAAAGCCGCAGCGCCAAATTTGCCGTGGGCGACAAGGTCGTTGGCATGGGCGGCTGGCAACAGTTCAGCGTGGTGGATGGTGAACAGGTCGGCGCGCTGCGCAAAGTTGACACCACTCATGTACCGCTGTCGCACTACCTGGGGGCCGTCGGCATGCCCGGCGTCACCGCGTACTACGGGCTGGTCAAAATCATTGAAGCCAAAGCCGGGCAAACGGTGGTTGTCAGTGCCGCAACGGGCGCTGTGGGCAGTGCATTTGCTGCGCTGGCCAAAGCGCGGGGCTGCCGGGTGGTGGGCATTGCAGGCGGGCCAGACAAATGCAAGTATGCAGTGGATGAACTGGGCTTTGACGCCTGCATTGACTACAAACTGCACGACAACGCTGGCTCACTGGCCAAGGCCATCAAGGCCGAATGCCCGAATGGCATTGACGGTTACTTTGAGAACGTGGGCGGCATGGTGCTTGACGCCGTGATGCCACTGATGAACGCCTTTGGCCGAATCGCCCTGTGCGGCATGATTGCCGGGTACGACGGCAAGCCACTGCCGATGACGTATCCTGCCTTGATCCTGATGAGCCGTCTGCGGATACAGGGTTTCATCGTCAGCGAGCACATGGAGGTCTGGCCTGAAGCACTCAAGGAATTGGGCATGCTGGTGGGCACAGGCAAACTCAAGCCGCGCGAATCAGTGGCAGTGGGGCTGGCAGCTGCCCCAGAAGCATTTTTGGGATTGCTGAAAGGCAAAAACTTTGGCAAACAGATCGTCAAGCTGATCTGAATCTTTTAAGGACACGCATCATGGCTGATCTGATCCTCCATCACTACCCAACCTCACCGTTTGCTGAAAAAATCCGGTTGATTCTGGGCTATAAAAAGCTCGCCTGGAAGTCAGTCATGATCCCGATGATCATGCCCAAGCCCGATGTGGTGGCGCTGACGGGCGGCTACCGCAAAACGCCTGTGCTGCAAATAGGCGCTGATATTTATTGCGACACCGCCTTGATCGCCGACGTGTTGGAGCACTTGCAGCCAGAACCCAGCCTGTACCCTGAGCCCAGCAAGGGCATGGGCCGCACACTGGCGCAATGGGCCGACACCACGCTGTTCTGGACAGCGATGGCGTATAACTTTCAGCCGCCGGGCGTTGCCCAAGTGTTTGCAGGTGCGCCGCCCGAGGCCGCCAAAGCCTTTGCTGAAGACCGCCAGGCCATGCGCAGCGGCGCACCCCGCATGCCAGCGGCTGACGCCACTGCGGCCTACAAGTCCTATTTGCGACGCATGTCTGACATGCTCGACGACTGGCCGTTTTTGCTGGGGGCGCTGCCCAGCATTGCTGACTTTGCCGCCTACCACCCGCTGTGGTTCACCCGCACCCGCACGCCTGCGATGGCCGAGATATTGAATGCCACGCCCGCCGTGCTGGTGTGGATGGACCGCATGGCAGCAATCGGCCATGCGTCGTTTGAAAAGTGCAGCGCGGCGGACGCGATTGCCATCGCCTCGCACGCAACGCCAGCGGCATTGCAAAGCGATGTGTTTCAGGACGAGCACGGTATTGCGCTGGGCAGCCAGGTCACGATCCGAAGTGAAAACTTCGGACTTGAGCCAACGCAGGGCGAGCTGATCGCCGCCACCCGCATGCACTACACCCTGCGCCGCATCGACGAACGGGCGGGCACCGTGCATGTTCATTTCCCCCGTATTGGGTACATCCTCAAGAAAGCTGACGCATGATCACCGACTTCAAAGGCAAAACCGCCGTACTCACTGGCGCTGGCTCAGGCTTTGGCCTGGAATGTGCCCGCATTGGCGCAAAACTCGGCATGAATCTGGTGCTGGTTGACATTCAGCAAGACGCGCTGGATGCCGCCACCCAAGAAATGCAATCGGCAGGCGCGCAGGTACTGCCGTTCAAACTCGACGTGTCCAGCGCCAGCCAAATGGATGCCATGGGCGCAGCCGTTCTGGCACGCTTTGGCGCACCTCACTTGGTGTTTAACAACGCGGGTGTGGGCTCTGGCGGTTTGATCTGGGAAAACTCGGTTAAAGACTGGGAATGGGTGCTGGGCGTTAACGTGATGGGCGTGGCGCACGGCGTTCGCATCTTCACGCCGATGATGCTCGAGGCGGCTAAAAAAGACGCCGCCTGGCAGGGCCACATTGTCAACACCGCCAGCATGGCGGGTTTGCTCAACGCACCCAACATGGGCGTGTACAACGTCAGCAAACATGCCGTGGTGTCACTGAGCGAGACGCTGTACCAGGACTTGTCGCTGGTCACTGACCAGATCAGCGCCTCGGTGTTGTGCCCGTTTTTTGTGTCAACCGGCATCAGCCAAAGCCATCGCAACCGGCCATCCGAGCTGCGCGGCAGCAGGCCCACACAAAGCCAGCTCATCGGTCAGGCCATGAGTGAAAAGGCGGTGAGTTCAGGCAAAGTCAGCGCGGCTGATGTGGCGCAACTGGTGTTTGATGCCGTCGCCGCCAACCAGTTTTACATCTACAGCCACCCCAAGGCCATCAAGTCGGTGCAAACGCGGCTGGAAGACATTGTGCAAATCCGCAACCCGACCGACCCGTTTGAGGGCAAGCCGGAGATTGGCCAGCAACTCAGGGACGCGCTGCGGGCTTGAGCCTTAAACCGGCAATTTGTCAAAAACCGCGTAGCAGTTTTTCAGCCAGGTTTTGACGCGCTGGCGCTCCAGCATGCCCAGCGCCTCGCTGCTGTCCTTGTCGTGGATGGCTTTCCAGAAGCTGGTGTTGTTCTGGTCAATCTTGCGCATGCAGGCGTCGTGCAGGCGCGGCAGCTCAATCACATGCGCGCCATGTGCCTGGGCCTTTTGCAGCGCATAAGAGTCGCGCAGAAGCACAAAATCAGACCCGCGCCCGTGGTTTTGCACCACCACGTAATTGGGACCTTGTCCGTAGGTGTCCACCAGTCGGCCCAGCAAGTCCACAGCGTCGCGGCCATCGTCCATCACGTGCCACAAATTCACCGTCACACCCATTTCGGCAAACAGCTCCATCAGGCTGGCATCGGCAATCCACTTGGCAAGCGGGGCAGAGGTTTGCGCGGCCAGATCAACAATCACGCTTTGATCAGGGTTGTCTTCAAAAGCAGCGGCAATCAGGTCCATGCCCTCGTAGCTGTCAACCACCACGGGTGAGGCGTAGTCGGCATAAAACCGGTTGAACGAGTTGTGCGAGCGGTCGGTGTCAAAGCCTATAAACGGCGTGCCCTTGTCGATGAAATACTGGGCCAAAGCGCGCGCGGTGACGGACTTGCCAACGCCGCCTTTTTCGCCGCCGATGAAATTGATGGATGCCATGGTGTTCATGTTAAGTTGCCGCGATTTTAGGGTGTGTTGAACATCAAACCGACCGAACCCGCCCTTGTCATGTTCAAGACGTGTTGAAGGGTGAAGCCCGTGACGAATTTGCCTTGAAAGGTTGCGGTGTCTGACATGGGTCGGGGTGATGTGATGGGCAGCGGGAACAACGGGTATTTTCACCTGCTGATGGCAAGCTGTGTGCAGCGACAATCAGTGCATGGCAAACATGCAACTTCAAGACATCCTGTTCTCTCAAGGTTTTGGCACCCGCCGCGTCTGCGCAGGGCTGATTCAACAAGGTTTTGTGGCTGTAGACCAGCAGATATGTGCGCAACCAGCTACTGAATTTGTAGCGCATGGCCTGCACTTCACGGTGCAGGGTGTGGACTGGCTGTATCACGAAAAAGCCTACCTGATGCTGCACAAACCGGCAGGGTACGAGTGCTCACAAAAGCCCAGCACCTACCCCAGCATTTACACCCTGCTGCCCGCACCGATTCGCCAGCGCGGCGGCGGCGCAGCGGCAGGTGTGCAAGCCGTGGGGCGGCTGGACCAGGACACGACAGGCCTCTTGTTGCTGTCAGACGACGGCAAGTTCATTCACCGCATGAGCTCGCCCAAACACCATGTGCCCAAGGTGTATGAAGTCACGGCCAAGCACGCGGTAGACGACAAACAGGTGCAAAAGCTATTGAGCGGCGTGGTGCTGGACGACGACCCCAAACCCGTCAAAGCCGCCGCTTGCATGCAAACTGGGCCAAATCAACTAAGTCTGACCCTGACAGAAGGCAAATACCACCAGGTCAAACGCATGATTGCAGCGGTGGGGAATCGGGTGGAGGGTGAGGGTGGGGTGGGCGGCTTGCACCGTTCGCGGATTGGCTCGCTCGATTTGCCAGCGGATTTGAAGGCTGGGCAATGGCGGTGGTTGACGGCTGGGGATTTGGGGTTGATTTCGGGTTGATATTGTTTCGCGTGACTTGATTAGCTGGCATTTTGATGCCAAATAAGGTATATTTTCTATACCATGAGTGCCTTTGAATTTGACGCCACAAAAAGCGAATCCAACCGCATAAAACACGGCATCGACTTTGTCGAAGCTCAAGGTCTGTGGAATGACCCGATGCTCTTGGAGATTCCGGCAAAAACTGAAGATGAGCCGCGGTATCTGGTGATTGGGCTTATCGGCGGGAAACATTGGTCAGCCGTTATGACCTACCGAGGCAGCAATATCCGATTAATATCCGTGCGCCGCGCGCGCGTAGAAGAGGTGGCACTTTATGAAAGCTAAAAATTTCGAGCAGCAGTTTGACGAAGGCGTAGACCTTAGCGCATCGCTGGATGTGTCCAAAGCCAGGCGTGTCTTGCAGACTCAAAAGCGCGTGAACGTCGATTTTCCAACCTGGATGGTTGACTCCCTGGACCGTGAAGCCAGCAAACTGGGCGTGACGCGGCAGTCTGTGATTAAAGTTTGGCTGGCAGAGCGGCTGGAAGCGACCGCTTCGAATTTGCCATTCCAGCGAGCGGGCGCTGGCAGCGCGCGCCGCTGAACTCGATGTTTAACGCATGTTAAACGAAGTTACTCAACTCCGGAAATATTCGGGATCAGACTCTCATTAATTTTGAGCGCTACTGATACAGGAGCTGCTTGCGCCCGTATTCGAATACGAAGGGACTTCCCACTTTTTGGTAACGGCATCAAAGTGCCAAGATCGGGTTGTTAAATTCAATCTGAAACCTTTAAAAGGAGAAGTCCCATGAGCAA
>JBASFP010000094.1:0-56049 GCA_049653085.1 Polaromonas sp. | reverse complement strand
TGCCCAACTCAAGATGAGCCTGGATTTGGGCTCGTTCAAGATCGCTTAAATGACAGTAACTCTTTGGCATACAACACTCCTTTTATGGGTTTAGGATACTGTTGCACTTGAGATTTGAGAGCGCCGTGATTTTTCATGTGCAAAAGAGACTGTAGACCAATGAATAAGGGCGCAAGCAGCTATTAATTTAAGAGTGATGTTTTTCATGATGAGTCTTGATGGAAGTGGTTAAAAATTCAATGCTTCATGCCTTCGTGGCCGCCGCCAGCGCCTTTGTTCATCACCGGCTTGCGGATTTGTACTTCAACTTCTTTGGCAGGCATGTTTTGCGCCTTCATGCTTTGGCCGCCTTCTGAGGCGAAACGTGCCGGGTTGGCTAATTCCCCGGTTAAGGCGCCTGTCCATTCATAGGCCACCGTGCCCGGCGGGTGTTTGTACCAGCCCGGGTCTTTGTAGTCACCGGGTTTTTGGTCTTTGCGCACCTTGAGCATGCTGAACATGCCGCCCATCTCGACGCTGCCAACCGGGCCTTCGCCGGTCATCATTTTGGCGGTGTTGTCGGGCAGGGGCATGTCCATTTCGGCCATGTCGGCCATGCCTCGCTCACCCATCACCATGTAATCGGGAATCACATTGGTGATTTTTTTGACAATCTCGCGGTGGTCAACGCCAATCAGTGTGGGCACGTCGTGGCCCATGGCATTCATGGTGTGGTGGCTCTTGTGGCAATGAAAGGCCCAGTCGCCTTCTTCGTCAGCCAGGAAGTCAATCTGGCGCATTTGGCCTACGGCGACGTCGGTGGTCACTTCATATTGACGGGCTGATTTTGGCGTTGGCCCGCCGTCTGTACCCGTGACCAAAAACTCATGCCCATGCAGGTGAATCGGGTGATTCGTCATCGTCAGGTTGCCAAAGCGGATGCGCACCTTGTCATTTTTACGCACGATCAGCGGGTCAATGCCGGGGAACACGCGGCTGTTCCAGCTCCAGATGTTGAAGTTCAGCATGGTCATGATTTTGGGTGTGTAGGCACCGGGGTCAATGTCATAGGCATTGAGTAAAAACACAAAGTCGCGATCCACCTCGTCGATCAGCGGGTGTTTGGCTTTGGGGTGGGTGATCCAGAAACCCATCATGCCCATGGCCATTTGCGTCATCTCATCGGCGTGCGGGTGGTACATGAAGGTACCGGGGCGACGCGCGACGAATTCGTAGACAAAGGTTTTGCCGACCGGGATGGCGGGTTGGTTCAAACCCGACACACCGTCCATGCCGTTGGGCAGGCGCTGGCCGTGCCAATGCACGCTGGTGTGCTCGGGCAACTTGTTGGTGACAAAGATGCGCACACGGTCGCCTTCAACGACCTCAATCGTCGGGCCCGGAGACTGGCCGTTGTAACCCCACAAATGGCCTTTGAAGCCGGGTGCGAATTCACGCACCACCGGCTCGGCCACCAGGTGAAATTCTTTCACGCCGTTGTTCATGCGCCAGGGCAGCGTCCAGCCGTTCAGGGTGACGACCGGGTTGTACGGCCTGCCCGTGTTGGGGATGAGCGGTGCCATGGTGTCGGGCTTGGTTTGCATCACCGGCTCTGGCAGGGCGGCCATGGCGACACGGCTGACGGCGGCAGCGCTGACGGCGGCGGTGATCACGCCTGCCCCAGCTAAAAAATTGCGTCTGTTGTTCATATTGATGCTTGTTTATTTGGTTTAGTGGGGCTTGGCGGCACTGCCAGCAGCAACAGGCGCTGCCATCATCATGCTGGTGGGTTTGCCCGTCATGGATGCGCTGAGTGCCGCATCTGCCAGCCAGAACTGCTGGTAGGCATTGATGGCGGTGACCACGCTGCTGATCTGGTCACGGGTATCAGCCAGCAGTTCAAACACACCAATCAGCATGCCGTTGTAGCGCAGCACGTTTTCTTCAGCCATGGTTTTGCGTAGAGGCACCACCTCGTCGCGGTAGTGGCGCGCCACGCCGTAGGCCGTGCGGTAGGCTGAATAGCTTTCGCGCAGTTGGGATGTGGCGCTGCGGACTGTGCTTTCATAGCGGTTCGCTGCTGCTAGTGATTGGGCGTTCATCGCATCGCGTTGGGTGGTACCCCAGTCAAAAACAGGCAGCCTGATGCCTATTTCGTAGCCGCGTTTGGCAAAGGCTCTGCCCACACCGCCGCCATTGTCAAAGGTGGTGCTGCGGATGATGCCCAGTTCAACATCCAGCAGGCTGGTCAGCAGGTTCAAACCCTGGCTTTTACCCGCAGCATCCAGCTGGCCGCGTGCCAGCTGTACATCAAGGCGCTGGTCTGTGGCAGTGCTGCTGACCAGCGCTGGCGCACGCGCTTCTTTCGGTAAGTCGGGCAAGCGCTCGGGCAGCTTGAGTTGCATGGCTTGCGCATCCGTCAAACCCAGCTGGCGTACCAGTTCTTCCCGCGCGGCCAAGGCCGCGTGTTGTGCCGATGCAAGCTGGGCAACACTGTCGGCATAAAAAACCTGCTGGCGTGCCCGCTGCAGTTTGTTGAAGTTGCCGACCTGCTGCATGCGCCGGGCGAGCTCGGCACTGGCCTCGGCGGCGGTGTTGATTTGCTCTGCATATTGCAGCGTCTGGCTGGCTGCTACAGCCCGTACCCAAGCCTGGCGGACCTGCGTGACCTGGTCAACCACACTGGCTGAAAGCTGGACTTGCGACTGCGCCATGCGGCTTTGCGCAATGACCTGGCGTCGCGGCAATGTGAGCAGATCCAACAGCCCGAACGACAGAATGCGCCCCAGTTCCAGTTCGTCTTTGAAAGTAACGCGTTCAAACTTGAAAATGGGATTGGTCATGCGCCCCGCCTGGTCGGCCTGAAGCATGTCCGCCCAGCTTTGCGCCAGCAGGGTTTGTACCGCCGGGCTGTTGGCCAGGGCCAATTGCACGGCATCGTCAGAACTCAAAGGCTTTGACAAAAGCTCGGCGGACAGTTTGCTTCTGGCGGCGTTTTGCTCGGCGCTGCGGCTCAGCGCCAGCTTGCCGCCGGTGTAAGCGCCTGCGGTTTGGTTGGTGTCGCTGACCGCCTGATCAAAATCGACCGAGGTGCAGCCGGTCAAAAGCAGCGCAGTGATTGCCGCCATGAGGGTGGCTGGTTTGGGGGGCATTTTCGTCATGATGGTCTTCATGGTTTGGCCTGTGGCGCGGTCGCGCCCGCTTTGATGGGTGGCGTGGGCGTGTTGTCTGGCTGCTGTGCTTGCCGGGCGTATTCGCGCCAGCCACCGATGCGCGCGGTGGTGTCATTGGCCGCCTTCCAGTTGGCCGGAGGCTCTTCTGTATACGCGCGGTAGCCATCAAACGCAGACGGATAGGGCGCAACTACTGGCGTACTTGTATTGCCTGGGGCGGGTGCAGGTTGTGCAAACAGCGGGGAGCCCAGCACGATGCTTGATGCCAATACCGCCAGCAGGCGTGGTGCGAAACGACTGGGTAAAACCATGAAAATCTCCTGAATCAGTTGCGGACGACTTCAAAAGTCGCGATGTCCGGCTAAAACCCTTGCAGGTATTCGCCAAACGGCAAAGTACAGACCCAGTTTGGGCCTGGGGTTCAGGAGATTGGTGGTTTTTGGCCAAGCGCAGTGGTTGCGCTGGTGAATACTGCCGCTTGCGTTGGGCGCAGTTGGGGTGAAGTGAAAGAGCCCGCTACTTCAATGGGCGAGTGGGTCAAGGCCACCGTATGGCAAGCCTGACAGGCTTGGCAAGTGCCGCAGTGGTCGTTGTTGGTTGTGTTGTCAATTGCTGGTTGACTGGCAAGCTGCTCGTGGCAATCTGGTAGGGCTTGAGTTGCCGCAGAAGCCTGATTTTGATGGTCAAAAGAGGCTGTAGCCGCTATTTTATGTGCGCCAACAGCTTCTGATTTGATAGCAATTGCCGTGCTCGCCATTTCGACAGCCATCACATCGCCCGCCCAGCCGCGCAGGGGCAGCAGGACAATCATGAGGGCGAGGACTAGGTGGCGCATAGGGTAATGATAGTAGGCTATTCAAAAAGTTCAATGCGCATGCTTTATCTC
Source organism: Polaromonas sp. (assembly GCA_049653085.1). GTDB lineage: Bacteria > Pseudomonadota > Gammaproteobacteria > Burkholderiales > Burkholderiaceae_C > Polaromonas. The sequence goes on along the minus strand of JBASFP010000094.1, from coordinate 52,011 downwards.
CCCCAGCGCCTGTTTGACAACCGACCCTCCACCCACCAGCGCCAAAACCGCCATGCCGCAGGCGACCAGCAGGTCAGGCCAGGCGCTGGCTGTACCCAGCACGCCCAGCGCCGCCAGCATCACGGCGATGTTGCCAATGGCGTCGTTGCGCGAGCACAGCCACACGCTGCGCATATTGGCATCTCCCTCACGATAGGCATACAGCATGGCTGCCACGGCCACGTTGGCGATTAGTGCGAGTAGGCCAATGCTGCCCATCGTCAAAGCCTCGGGCGTGCCGCCCAGGTGGTACATCCAGGCTGCCCGGCTCAATACAAACAGCCCAAACGCCATCATGCAAAAGCCTTTGAGCAGCGCCGCGCGGGCTCGTAAAACCACACCAGCCGACAGAACGGCCAGTGAAACGCCGTAGTTGGCCGCATCACCAAAAAAGTCAATCGCATCAGCCAGCAGGGATGTTGAGCCTGACTTGAAGCCTGCGCCAATTTCAGTTGCGAACATGGCCAGATTGACAAACAGTGCTATCCATAATATTTTGCGATAGCGAGGACTATTGGTTGGGTTGCTGTTGTGCGAGTTTCCGCATTGAGCTGACATCAGTGTTCTCCTTGGCCAGTGACGCTAACGGAAGGGCTATTCAAACCCCCATTCCGAATTTTTTGGACTTTTTTATTCATCCAATGACGTACAAAGTGGCGATACAGCCAGCGCTTGAGGCCACTCAGGTTAGCGCCGTGCTGTGAATAGAAAACATCAGGGCTGGCGAAAACACCCAAGTCTTTGTTGATACCTTCTTTCTGGATATAGGTGTCAGTGCCTTGCCATTGCACTGAGGGTGATTGCAAGTTAAGTGTGCCCGCACCAAACCCGCAAAACACCGTCGCAGTGGGAAACATATTTTGCAAGCTGCGCAAATAGTCTGCATCTAGTATGAAGCCCTCCAGGTTGATCCAGCGTCCTTCAAATTGCACCTCCACCCAGCTATGAATGATGCTGCGCGGTGCAAGGGCATAGGCCAAACCTGTCACAACTCCTTTTTGCAGTGACTTGTCGATTGTGAAGCCGTGAAAGCGGCAGGTAATGCCACTTGCGCGCAACAGGGCCATAAATAAAGTGGCCTTTGTATTGCATTGTCCGATTCCGTCGGCCAAAACCTGCGACGCCGGTAATGTGTCATCTTCGTTGTAGCCAAACTGAATGTCATCCCGTACAAAGTCATAAATCTGTTCAATGCGCTGGTACTGGCTCAGAGTCATCCATTCCTTCTTTTTAATAAGTGCCTGTATTTCCGGATTGTTGTAATCCAGTAACGCCGTTGCGACTAAAAAGTTTGTTTTGTTGTCAATCACGAAATGCTCCTTTGAGTAGATGGCATGATTGGAAACCTTCAACTCACTTTAAGGTCAAGCATGGCTGTTCAATACCCCTACAAAACTTCTGGGTACAAGATAGGCGAAGCCGCCAAACAAAGCGGCGTATCTGCTGCCAACATCCGGTTTTATGAAAAAACTCACTTGCTTGGGGCTCAGGGGAGAAGCGACAACAGCTACAGAATGTATAGCGATAGCGATATCCATCTCATGCGGTTTATACGTGCCTGCCGGGCACTGGACATGTCGCTTGTTGAGGTGCGAACGCTTTTGGGACTGGATTTGAACAACAAGTGGGATTGCGACACCGCACGCGGTGCGCTGGATGAGCATCTGGCGCACGTGCGCGAACGGCTTGGTGAATTGAAGCTGCTAGAAAAAGACCTGAAAGCCCTGCGCGGCCGTTGTGATGGGCTGGACACCACCTGCCACATCATTGAGGCGCTGCACGAGCGAGCCGATGCGCTACCGAAAAAACCACAGCCTGCAAAGGCAGGCAAACGCCATGTTTAAAACGCTTGAGCTGTCTTTGCGCTGGGGGCGCGATCAAACCAAAGCGTGACCAAAGCAGCCAAGCCAAACGGCGCACCCACCCAGCTCAAATTGGCCAGGCCAACCGACTGGATCACCGCGCCGCTGACCACCGCTCCCAGTGCTGTGCCCAGGTACAGCATGGAGCTGTTCAGGCTGAGCAGCAGCGGCGCTTGCGTGGGCGACAGGCTGACCAGGCGGCTTTGCTGCGGCGCTGTCAGGCCAAAACCCGCTGTGCCCCACACCACCATGATGATGACCGTGGCCACCAGGCTGCCTTGCGTCAACGGCAGCAGGCACATCATGCTGACCAACACCGCCAGTTGCACGCTAATGGTACGCAGCGAGCCAAACCGGTCATTGGCCCAACCGCCCAGCAGTGTGCCTGCAATACCGGCCAGGCCAAACAGCGCCAGCACCACCGACAGCGTGACCGGGCTCATTGCGTTGAGCGCCAGCAGCACCGGGCCCACGTAGGCAAACACACTGAAGATGGCGATAAAAAACAGCAGCGTGCGCAGCCACACGCGCAGCACCGCGCTTTGTTTGGCGGCAGTTTTAAAGCCTGCAAAACTGGCGCTTTGGGTGACCACGCCTTTGGGCAGCAAAACCGTGGCTGCCAGCAGCGCGGCCAGGCTGGCGGCAAAGCACAGCCACACCGGCATGTGCCAGCCGTAGGTAAAACCCAGCCAGGCACCAATCGGCAAAGCTACGGCATAGCTGATGCTCATGCCCAGAAAAACAGTTGACAGCGCCCGGCCACGCAGTTCAGGTGCGACCAGTGTCACGGCATAGGCTGACACGGCTGCGGTAAACATCGCGCCAGCGCCCATCAGGATGCGGCCCAGCAGCAAGACGGCCAAGTCAGTGGCCAGGGCAGACACCAGATTGCCGAGAGTGAACAGCGTTAAGGCGAGCTGAATCGCCTGCTTGCGCGGCCACCTGGCCGTCAGCAAAATCAGCACTGGGGCGAAGATGGCGGTGGCAATCGCATAAGCCGTCATCACCTGCCCTGCAGCCGCCACGCTGACGCCCAGCTCTTTGGCCAGCGGCTGCAAAATACCGCTGAGCACAAAAGCACCACTGCCAATGACGAGGTTGCACAGGGCGAAGAAATACAGGATGCGGGGCATTGAAAAGTTTGACGTTTTAAGCTCTGCCCGCCAGCCGCTTTAACCCCAGCCACTGCTGCGACCAAAAGCCGCGCCCGTAGTCTCGGTTCTTCTCGACCTGGTCGCGGATGCCCGTCGGGTCATAGCGCTGCTCAAAATTGGCGGTGCCAAACAGCATGTCCCACCAGGGCAAAAGAACGCCGAAGTTATACCCACCCAGCGTGTTTTTATCGGCCGATTCATGCCCCAGCCCAATGCTGTGGTGCAACCTGTGAAAGCGCGGGCTGACCCACAGCCTTTCCCCCACAGCGCCAAACCACAGCTTCAAATTGGCATGCTGAAAGCTTTCACTGAGCTGTGTAATCGCCACAATCGCAATGAACTGGCCAGGTGCCACGCCGATCAGTTGCGCCACCAATACGACTGAAATATCCACCAGCACATCGTCCAGCAGGTGGTTGCGGTTGTCGCTCCACATCGTCATCTGTCGCTGGGCATGGTGCAGACTGTGCAACCGCCACCACCATTCCACCTGGTGCTGGCCACGGTGTACCCAGTAACCCACAAAGTCAAACACCACGATGTAAATCAGCAGGCTGACGATGGCGATGTCTGTCACGCCCGGCCAGAGCTGGTCCAGGTGAAATGTGCCATGGCCCGCAGCTCGCACCGCGCCAAACAGTTCGTCAAACAGCCGGTCAATCGTTAAAAACAGCGCGACCCTGAAAATACCCAGACGATGAATCAGGGTGTACAAAATATCGGTGCGAATGGTGGCTCGGTCAGTCACCACATCCACCGGCCGCCAGCGCTGTAGCGGGCCAATCACCAGCACCAGTACCGCAATTTGCAGCAAACCGACCAGCAGCCAGGCGGTGGCCTCATAGCCGATTTCAAGCAAGCCCGCCTGACCCGTGGCCAGCATCACGGGCTGCACCACAGATTCAAACAGCGCTTGCTGCCAGTTGTTAAAGGTGTTGCTGAACCAGTCCATGTGTTTATTTTGCAGGCTTGGGTGCTGCGGTGCTGGTTTGCGCCTGAATCCACCCGGTGTAGTCAGGGTGTTCGCGCAGGGTTTTAAAGCAAAAACCGCGCGACTGCAGCCCTGTGACCAACGGTTCCAGCACGGCAGGAGCCCAAGGGTCTTTGCGTGACCAGATACCCAGGTGCGCCACCAGAATGTCGCCGCTTTTGACATCACGCAGGGCTTTTTTCAGCAGCGCTTCGTTGGGAAATTTGTCGCTGGCCAATTCATCACCCAAAAAGCCTGCCGCAGCCCAGCCCACATGCGCATAGCCGCAAGCTTTGGCAGCTGTAAGCAAGGCTGACGACGTTTTGCCGCCGGGCGCTCTGAACAACGGCAGTGGCTTGACACCTGTGATGGCTTGGAGTCTGGCGCTGGCCTTGCCCAGCTCTTCGCAATATTGCGCGGCTGACCAGACGGATTCTTTACCTTCTTGCGGGCCAGCAGAGGGCCGTACCTTGAACTGCGTGCTGCCCGCTGGGTTTGGCACATCACCACGCCAGTAGGTGTGGTCAAAGGTGTGGGACGCGAACTCGTGGCCTTCATTAGCACGGGCTTTCCACCAGGGTGCCCAGGTGTTGCCAAGCGAGCCATCGCCGGTTTTGCTACGCTCGTTGGCGGCAAAAAAAGTGACTTTGACGTTGTGCTTTTTCAGGATGTCGGCCATCAGCGGCGCAACGTCCATATGGCCGGTGTCCAGCGTCAGGTAAATTGGCTTGCAGGCAGCTGAAACTGCTGTTTTCGGTTCTTTTTTAGCAGAATTTATGCCTGTAGCCCAACAAATACGGGCGCAAACAGCTACTAAAAGTATAGCGATTAAAAAGCTGCGCTGAGCCGTCACGCTGACTACCTCGGCGCGTGGTCTAGCGTCCACACGCCGTGCGGGCTCTTGCCCACGTTGACCTGCTTGACCACTTTGCGGGTGGCCACGTCAATCACTGTGAGCTTTTTGGCCCAACGTGACGTGACCAATATTTGCTTGCCATCACGGCTGACATCCATGCAGTCGGGCCCGCCCGGTGCGGTGAAGGTGTCCACCACTTCCATGGTTTGCAGGTCTATCTTGCTGATGGTGTTGGCCACCCGGTTGCTGGCCAGCAAGTGCCGCTTGTCACCCATGGCGCGAAAGGCGTGCGCACCGAGCGCGGTTTTGATGCTTTTGGTGCGCTTGGGCTGGCTGCCACTCACGTCGTACACCTCCACCGCATCGCCGCCCGTCAACGCGACCAACACAAACTTGTCATCTGCCGTGCCATACACATCAGCCGGCACAGCGCCCGTCGGTGTGCGCCACTTGATGGTTTGCGTGGCCAGGTCAATGGCCACCAGTTCATTGCTGTCCTGCATGGTCGAATAAACCGTGGTGCTCTTGCTGTCTATCCACAAATGGCTGGGCGTTTTGCTGGTGGCAATGCGTTTGACCAGGGCAATGTCTTTGCCGTCCCAGCGGTAAATGTCGATGTGGTTCAGCCGGTTGGCAGCGGTCACAAACCACTTCATGTCGGGTGAAAAGCGCAGGTGGTAGGGGTCAATGATGCCGCGAATGGTGCGTTGTACTTCAGCCGTTTTGGGGTCGATAAAGGTCAGCGTGTCAGACAATGCATTGGCCACAATGATCGACTTTTCGTCAGGCGTCAGGTACAGGTGATGCGGCTCTTTGCCGGTGGCAATGCGTTTGGTCTCTGTCCAGGTGGCGGGGTTGATCACGCTGACGCTGGCATCGAGCGAATTGAGCACGAAGATGGGGGAGGTGATCGACGTCGCAGCGTTTTGAGCCAAGGTGGGCAAGCCTGAAAACAAACCAAGGCCAAGAGCGATGGTTGCGCGCCTGGATAAATTGAGCTGGCTGGAAGCAAAAAAATTCACGGGACTCACTTAAAAAAGGCTCTTTTCAGGGCAATCCTCTAGTGTAATGGCGCGCTGTGCGTTATTGGGCTTGTCAATGTGTATCAGTCTTGCCGAGGAGCTTGTCCATTCAGCGCGTTGGGCTTGCCGAAGCTGAAGTGGGCTGCCCGGGCATTTGCTTCGTGTTCCCCGGCCCTGCGGGCCTCCTCCTTGACCTACGCAAAATACCCAGGCAGCCCACTTCTTAACTCTGCTGTGAATTAAAAAGACTCAATACAACACCCTGTCTAGCAACGGGTATGGCGCGTCTCCCGAAGCGAAGTCAAGGAGGAGGCCGCAGGCCGGGGGACATGAGCGCAGGGGGATGCGCCGTAGCCGCTGCGGGTTAAGAAGCACAACGCAATGTTTGTAATTCTTATCAGGAGCTACCCCGATGCACTACCAGGCAAGTCCGGTTAGGCTAACAATAACTTTCGGAGCATCTGTGACTACTTTCCCATCACACCAACGCCATTACGCCATCTGGCCCAGGCGCATCCCGCGCAACATCACGCCTCCCGCCACATCGCTGTGGCACAACCTGGCCACCAATGCCCTGCGTTTTCCTGACAAGCCAGCACTGGTGTTTTTTGACCGCAGCTTCACTTATCGTGATGTGTTGACCCAGGCCGAGGCGCTGGCCGCGACGCTGGCGCGCATGGGGGTTAAAAAAGGCGACCGTGTGGTGCTGAACCTGCAAAACTGTCCGCAGTGGGTGATTGCACACTTTGCGATTTTGCGGGCCAACGCGGTGGTCGTGCCCGTCAACCCGATGAACCGGGCTGAAGAGCTGAAGCACTACATTTTGGACCCGGATGCCAAAGTCGCCATCACATCAGGCGACCTGGCCGCCGAGCTGGCGAAGGCCAACGCGCAACTCGCGCCTGCCGATCAATTGAGCCACATCATCGTGACCCATTACAGCGATGCGTTTGACCTTGCTTCGCCCGACGCGGCCATGCCTGAAGTGTGGCGTGACTGGCTGGGGTCGCAGCATGACTTGCCAGTCATGCCAGGCGTTGGCGTTATGGCATGGACGGATGCCTTGCTTGGCGGCACGGCAGATTTGCCTGCCCATACCGCCACCCGCCAAGACCTGGCAGTGCTGCCCTACACCAGCGGCACCACCGGTTTGCCCAAGGGCTGCATGCACACCCATGCCAGCATCATGCACAACGCAGTGGGCACAGCGCTGTGGGGCAGCACCAATTTTGAAAACGTGATCTTGTCGGTTGTGCCGATGTTTCACATCACTGGCATGGTGTCGGTCATGCATGCGTCGATGTACGGCGGCACCACGCTGGTCATCATGCCGCGCTGGGACCGCGAGCTGGCCGGACATTTGATTTCACGTTGGCGCGTGACGCACTGGACGAACATCCCGACCATGGTGATTGACCTGCTCGCCAGCCCCAACTTCGATAAATTCGATGTCAGCAGTCTTGTGTACATCGGTGGCGGCGGCGCAGCCATGCCGCAGGCAGTCGCCCAGCGCTTGTTTGACAGCTACGGCCTGCACTACGCTGAAGGCTACGGCCTGACAGAAACCGCCGCACCGTCGCACAGCAACCCGCATGACCGCACCAAACAGCAGTGCCTGGGCGTGCCGTTCATCAGCTGCGATGCGCGGGTGATCGACCCCACCACTTTGAAAGAAGTGCCCCAAGGTGAGCAGGGCGAAATCATCATGAACGGGCCCATGATTTTTAGTGGCTACTGGAAGCGGCCTGACGCCACAGCCGAGGCTTTTTTCGAGCTCGATGGCAAACGGTTTTTCCGCTCTGGCGACTTGGGTCATGTCGATGAAGAAGGCTACTTTTTCATCACCGACCGCCTCAAACGCATGATCAATGCCTCGGGCTTTAAAGTCTGGCCAGCCGAGGTGGAGGCGCTGATGTTCAAGCACCCGGCGATACAAGAAGCCTGCATTATTTCAACCGTGGATGCGTACCGGGGTGAGTCGGTCAAGGCGGTGGTCGTGCTGCGCGCCGCCTTCAAGGGCCAGGTGAGCGAGGATGAAATCATTGCCTGGTGCAAAGACAATATGGCCGCCTACAAGTACCCGCGCGTTGTGCAGTTTGTGGATGCGCTGCCCAAAAGTGGTGCAGGCAAAGTCATGTGGCGGGCACTGCAAGAAGCTGAGGCGGCCAAAGTGGCTGCGAATGCCGCATGAGCCCGCCCGACTGGCTCAATCGCGGTGTTTCGCGCCTTGCAGGCCGCAAAACCACTGAAAACAGCGAAAAAAAGACATCAAATGTGCCTGCAGGCCAGCAAATACGGGCGCAAGCAGCTCCTAAAAAAGTAGTAACCGAAGAACCGAACCCGACTGGTCGCAGCACGCGAGACCGCCTGAAAGCCACACTGCGGCAAAAAGAAGAAGCCCTGTCGCCGCGTGTGCTGCGCCGCACACTTGAGGAGTTGCGCGCCATCATCGACCCGCAGGTCAGCGAAGTCGAAGGCGGCTTGCGCGCCAAAGGTGTGGCGCTCTGGTACGCACAGGCCGCACCCAATGAGAGGCGCGATATGTGGCTGCTGATGAGCGAGCAGTTTGTGGCCGACGCACAAAAAACCAAAGCTGCGCAAGCCCAATTTGCCGCGCTGGTTGGCACAGCTGACGAGGCGGTGGCCGAGGTGCGTTACCGCCGCGCCACCGTGTCGCCACGCAGGCGCTTGCTCCAGCGCTTCAGCGCCTTCCCCGAGGGCATTCGCTTCCTGGTGGATTTGCGAGCCGACATGCTGCCACATCTGCGAGCCGACAAGCGCCTGCAGGCACTGGATGTGGAGATGGAATACATGTACTCCACCTGGTTTGATGTGGGCTTTTTGGACTTGCGCCGCATCAGCTGGGACTCGCCTGCGTCGCTGATTGAAAAGCTCATCAAGTACGAAGCGGTACACGACATCAAGAGCTGGTCGGACGTGAAGAACCGGCTGGATTCTGACCGCCGCTGCTACGGGTTTTTTCACCCACGCCTGCCAGAGGATCCGCTGATTTTTGTTGAAGTGGCGCTGACGCACGAGGTGGCGGGTTGCATCACCCCGCTGCTGGATGAATCCGCCGACGCTGAAGATTTAAACCGCGCAACCACCGCTGTTTTTTATTCCATCAGCAACACCCAGGCCGGTTTGCGTGGCGTGAGTTTTGGCGACTCGCTGATCAAGCGCGTCGTTGAAACACTGAAAGCGGAATTCCCGAAGCTAAAAACCTTTGTCACGCTGTCGCCGATTCCTGGCTTGCGGGCTTGGCTGGGTAAAAATGCCCCCGAGCTGGCCAGCCAGTTGCAAGACACCGACGTTTTGAGTCTGAGCGACAAATCGCCGCTCAAGCTGTTACTGTTGCAGCAAGCTGCGCACTACCTGGGGCGTGCGACATCAGACGGCAAACCATTCGACGCGGTGGCCAGATTTCACCTGGGCAACGGCGCGCGTGTCGAGCGGCTGAACTGGGCTGGCGACCCATCGGGTAAAGGCATCAAACAGTCGTACGGCTTGATGGTCAATTACCTGTATGACCTGAAGCGGCTGGACAAACACCGCGCTTTGCTGGCGCAGGGGAAAATCCCCGTAGCAAAGGCGATTGAAGATTTGTATATTTGAGTTTGGATATTTGATTTAACAACAACCGGAGACAAGCATGACATTGAAATTTTCAAGACACGCCAGCAGGCGCGACATTTTGCAGGCCGCCGCTGCGGGACTGGCTACATTTTCTTTAGGCAGCCACGCCCAAAGCACCTGGCCTGCCAAGCCTGTCAGCGTGGTCGTGCCTTTCCCCGCAGGCGGCGGCACAGATGCGTTTGCACGTCCCCTGTCTGCAGTGTTCGCCAAAACGGCGGGCAAAACCATGGTGATTGACAACCGGGGCGGCGCGGGCGGCACGCTGGGGGCGGGCATTGCGGCCAAGGCTGCACCAGACGGCTACACACTCTTTATGGGCGCGGTTCATCACTCGATAGCCCCGTCGATGTACCCCAGGCTGGACTACGACATTGAAAAGGACTTTGTGCCTCTGGCGCTGATGGCCAACGTGCCGCAGGTGCTGGTGGTCAACCCCAAAAACATGCCGTTTGCAGACTTCAAGGCGTTTCTGGACGGCGTTCGCAAAGCGCCGGGCAAGTACAACTACGGCTCGGCCGGTGCGGGCACGTCGCACCATCTGGCAGGCGAGCTGTTCAAGCAGCAAACCAAAACTTTCATCACCCACATCCCGTACACCGGCGCAGGTCCGTCGCTGCGTGACCTGGTGGGCGGGCAGGTTGACATGATGTTTGACGGCCTGGGTTCATCCAGTGCGCACATCAAAGGTGGCCGCGTCAAGGCGCTGATGGTGTCTGGCCCCAAACGCAACCCGGCTTTCCCCGACGTGCCCTGTGCAGGTGAATTGGGCTTGCCTGACTACACCGTGACCACCTGGTATGGCCTGTGGGCACCCAAAGGCACGCCTGCCGATGTGCAGGCGCGCATTGTTGAAGAGCTGGGTAAAGCTGCCAAGTCGGATGAGCTCAAAGCCATCTGGGCCAGCAATGGAGCGGATTTTGGCAATTTGACGCCCGTGCAGTTCGGCGCTTTCGTGAACAGTGAAATCAAGCGCTGGGCGGCGGTGGTGAAAACCTCTGGTGCCAAGCTGGATTGAGTATCGTCCTGTGCCCCCATCCCCACCTTCCCCCAGGAGGGGAAGGAGTAAGGCAGTTATTGCTGTATTTGAATCATGAAAAATAACAATCTTTTCGCCTCTCTGCGTTCCGCCTTCCCATCTGATTTAAACGCCACAGCCGTTGAAACCGACAACGGTTTGAACTACTCGTGGCGCGACATCGAACGCGCCACCGCCATGCTGGCCAACTTGCTGGCGTCACTCAAGTTGCCTGCGGGCGCGCGCATTGCGGTGCAGGTTGAAAAGTCAGTCGAGGCCATGTTGCTGTACCTGGCAACGCTGCGGGCGGGTTATGTGTTTTTGCCACTCAACACGGCTTACCAAAGCGCCGAGATTGAATATTTCATAGGCAACGCCGAGCCAGCGGTGGTGGTGTGCAGCAGCAAAAACTTTGGCTGGGTCAGCAAGATAGCTTTTAAAGCCGGAACGCTTAACGTCTTCACGCTCGACGATGACCGTACAGGTTCACTCTTGACCCGCGCCGCGCATTGCAGTGACCAGCACACGGTGGCGGTTAAAGGCGCAGACGACCTGGCCGCCATCTTGTACACCAGCGGCACAACGGGCCGCAGCAAGGGCGCGATGCTTTCGCACGGCAACATGCTGAGCAATGCGCTGGTGCTGAAAGACTATTGGGCATGGCAGCCTGGCGACGTGCTGATTCACGCGCTGCCGATTTTCCACGTGCATGGCCTGTTTGTGGCGCTGCATGGCGCGCTGATCAACGGCAGCAAGATGATCTGGTGTGCCAAGTTTGACCCGAAATTTGTCGTTGCCAAAATGCCTGAAGCGACCGTTTTCATGGGCGTGCCGACTTTGTATGTGCGTCTGCTCAATGAGCCGGGGCTTGACAAAACCGCTGTGAAAAACATGCGGCTGTTTGTGGCGGGGTCTGCGCCGCTGCTGATTGAAACCTTCAACGAATGGCAACAAAAAACCGGCCACACGATTCTGGAGCGTTACGGCATGAGCGAGACCGCCATGCTGACATCTAACCCCTACAAGGGTGAGCGACGTGGCGGCACAGTGGGTTTTGCGTTGCCGGGTGTCACGTTGCGTGTGCAGGGCGACGACGCAAAGGCGCTGGGCAAAGACGAGATTGGCGGCATCCAGGTCAAAGGGCCAAATGTCTTCAAAGGCTACTGGCGCATGCCCGAGAAAACATTGGAAGAGTTCACCGCTGACGGCTTCTTCAAAACAGGCGACGTTGGCAAGATTGACGCACGCGGCTACATCACCATCGTGGGCCGCAACAAAGACCTGATCATCAGCGGCGGCTACAACGTCTACCCGGCCGAGATTGAAGGCTACATCAACGACCTGCCCGGCGTGGCCGAAAGCGCATTGGTTGGCGTGCCGCACCCGGACTTTGGCGAGGTGGGTGTGGCGGTGGTGATTGCCAAGCCTGGTGCTTCGTTAAAGCCCGAAGCGATCATTGCGAGTTTGAAGTCAAAACTCGCCAACTTCAAAATCCCCAAGCAGTGCTTTGTGGTGGCCGAGCTGCCACGCAACACCATGGGCAAGGTGCAAAAAAATCTGCTGCGGGAGCAGTACAAAACCCTTTTTGCACAGTAGTCTGTCATCCCGGCCTTGAGCCGGGATCCATGCCCCAGCGATGCCAGCTAGGGTTCGGGTTCATGGATTGCGGGTCGAGCCCGCAATGACACGATCTGGGTATGTGGCTAAACTGTCATGTACCCCATCCACGGCCAGTAGGTGAGCGAGAAAACCACCAGCAGCACAAACGCCGCCAGCGTGATCACCAGCCCGGTACGCACAAAGTCACGCGAATCAAAAGTACCTGTACCGTAGGCAATCATGTTTTGCGGCGCATTAACGGGCAGTATGAATCCGAAGCTCACCACAAATTGCAGCAGCATGGTCATACCGACCACATTCAGGGATGCACCGCCCGCTTGCACCGCCAGCAGCACACTGATGATGATCGGGATCATGGTTGATGCCAGTGCGGTGGCGCTGGCAAAGCCGAGGTGAATGATGATTAAAAACAGCGACAACAGCATCAAAATCACAAACGCGCTGGCCTGCTGCAAACCCAGGTTCAGCACAATCACATTCGCCAGCCACCCAGCGGCATTGGTTTTGAGCAATGCTGTGCCAATGCTGATGCCCACGACAAACAGCACCACCGTGCCCCACGGAAAGCCTTTTTGCGACTGCTTCCAGTCCATCACACCAATGCGCGGCAGCAGCATGAGTGCAATGGCGGCAATGGTGGTGGACGAGGTGTCAAAGTTATGCAGCACCTTTTCAGTTGCCCAAAAGCCCAGCAGCGTCAGCACAATCGCCAGCAGTTTCCATTCTTTCGGGGTCATCACGCCAAGTTGCTCCACCTGCTCACGTATGGCCGCTTGGCCGCCCGCAATCTCCTTCATCTCAGGCCGCATCATGCGCGTCATGATGAAGTACACCGCCACGCTGAGCAGCGCTGAAAATGGCGCACCGGCAATGAACCATTCCAGCCATGAAATCGAGGTTTGAAACTGTTTTTCAATAAAACCAATTGCCACCATGTTTTGTGCGGCGGCGGTTTTGATGCCGACATTCCACACGCTGGCAGTTTGCGCGGCGGTAATCACCAGCAGGCCCGCAAATCGGCTGCGCTTGTCCACCTTGAAGGCCAAGATGAAACCCATCATGATCGGCACCAGGCACGCCACCCGCGCTGTGGTGCTGGGCACAATAAACGACAGCAAAAAGCCGACACCCATCGCACCAATCACGATGTGGTTGGTTTTGGCATCGACCTTTGACAGCACCATCAGTGCAATGCGGCGGTCCAGCCCGGTGGCCGTCATGGCCGCTGCAATAAAGCAGGCCGCTGCCACCAGCGCCACCGCGCTGTTTGAAAAGCCCGACAGCGCCAGGCTCAAAGCTGCACCTGTGCCCATGTCTGGCCCGAGCGGTTTGGCTGCATCCGGCGAGTAGGCCAGCAAAAAAACCATCAACGCACCAATCACCACAGCACTTACCGCATAGTCCAGCGCCTCGGTCATCCACACAATCACGGCAAAGGCAAGAATCGCCAGCATGACCTGCCCGGATCTGGGCAGGCCAGTGGTGGCAGGCAGCAACGTGATGACGATCAGCGTCACCGCCGCAACAACCAGGCCAAAGCGTTTGACCAGATCCGCCTTGGGCTCTGGCGCTTGGGCAGGTGGTGCAGGTTCAGGCAGCAGTGATATAGCGCTTGAGGTGGTCATTTTTCATCATTTTCAAGAGTAAAAAGTGGCTGTAGCCCAATAAATACGGGCGCAAGCAGCTATTAAATTCATGCCTATGCGGCATCCTGCCCGCAACTTGGCGCCACTCGCAAATAACGCTTGCTCGGATCAGACGCCTGCGTGCGCCGCTTGTGGTCTGACAGCAGGGTGGTCATGACTTGGGTTTCCTGTCGGGCGGTGCGGAAAACTCATAACTGACTGTCGTCATCAAGCTGCGGTAATAGGTTTTGACGCCTACAGGCAATATCCAGGCAACTTCACTTTGCAGAGGCACAAGCATGCCGCCTCTGTCTGCGTAGTTTGAAAATCGCCCCTGCCATGGCGCCTGCGTTGTCTGGTTGCCCACCAGGCGCCCTCGCTCAGCCGCCAACACGGTATGGATCAAGCCGTCAGCACCAAAACCAAAGCGCAAGTTAATGGTGATACCCGCATCGGTAAACGTAGCGTCGGCTGACGTTGCATCAACCGCTTTCCACACCACGCCTTGCGACGGCAACAAAGCGGTTGGATACCAGGCAGCCTCCATGTAAAAGCGCATCAATTCGCCCTTGGACAGGTCAGCCGTTTCAGGTAAATTGGCTATCGGTATCAGCCCTAAAACAGCTGCCTTGAGCAGGCCCGAACCGCCAACATAGGCATCGTGAATGTGTACTGCTATTCCGAGTCCCACGGGGAACATCATGACCCGTGCATCCCAGTCAAAACCAGGGCGGTTGGTTGTAACGCGCTGGGTAGACGTAAAAGGCTTCCAGCTTTGGCCCGTCTCACTCATGTTGAAAGTGCCCATATGCTGCACCGTTGCTGCGGTGATGATGGGCTGGCCGTCTTTGAGTACGGTTTGAAAGTAACGCTTGACCGGCGCAGGCAGACCTTCGAGTTCCTTGGCGTTATAAAACTGCGGCGCTGACTTGACCTGCGCTGCATCCAGCCGATACAAAAGTTGTGTTGTGCCCGCGTTCCAGCGCGCCTTGCCGTAGCCCGCCAGCACCAGGCACGCAACAACCAGTGCAGCCAAGCACAGCGACACATTTTTTAAGGTCATGAGTCCAAACCGATCATGGCTCGAAGTTATCCGCAGTGCCTATACAAGACACTGATATAGATCAAGAACCCGTCGGATAGCGCGCATCAAGATGCTTCAAAGGCCGTAGCAACACACTCAAACCACTGTGCCATGTCTAAACTACTCGCATGACTGAATTTGAATTGAAGTTTGAAATCCCGCCCACTCATCTGAAAAGCGTGGCTGTTGCTGTGCTTGAAGGCAAGGCTACCCGCCAGCGCCTGCAGGCCAGCTACTTTGACACGCCAGACGGTGTACTGGCTGCGCACGGCATGGTGGTGCGCCTGCGCAAGGAGGGGCGGCGCTGGGTACAAACGGCCAAGGGGTCAACAGCCGATGTGCTTGAGCGGCTGGAACACAACGTGACCGTTGCGCCGCAGGGAGCGGGTGTTGTGCCAGCCCTTGACTTGTCGCGCCACCATGGAACATCGGTTGGCAAGGCCATTGGCAAAGCGTTGGGACTTAAAGGCAATGACAACTACCCTAGCCTGGAACTGCTGTATGGGACTGACGTGCAACGGATATCTCGGCAAATTGCGCATGGCACTTCGGTGGTAGAAATTGCGCTGGATCAGGGGCGTGTTGTCGCCAATGGCCATTCGCAATCCATTTGCGAGCTTGAAGTTGAATTGAAAGAAGGCACGCCACGGGATGCGGTGGATCTGGCGCGTCAGTGGTGCGCCGCGCATGGCTTGTGGATAAGCACGATTGCCAAGTCGATGAAAGGCCAGCGCCTGCGCCAGGCCGTGCCGTTTGGCGCAGCCACGTCGGCTGCCCGGCCACAATACGCGCCGCAAGTAACGGCGCATGACATGATGAGCGCAGTTGTGCAGGCCTGTCTTGGCCAGATTCTGCCCAACGCCAGCGAGCTGGCCAGTGGCAGCCAAAACCCCGACCATGTTCACCAATTGCGGATTGGCGTACGCAGGCTGCGCACGGCTTTGCGAGAACTTGCAAGCTTGACGGATGCCATCGACCCGGCATGGGAAGACGCGCTGGTACAAGCCTTCAGGGCGCTGGGCGCGCACCGTGACCAGAGCCATCTGGCGCTGGTGTTTCAACCCCAGTTGCTGGCAGCGGGTGGCCCTGCGATTGACTTTAACGACACGCACGGCAAGCCGCCGGATGCTGGCGAAACGGTGCGCGCGCCGGATTTTCAGGCGGCATTGCTCGGCTTGTTGGGTTTTGTAAGGCGTGAAGCGACCGATGTGCCAGATACGCCCGGAGCGTTAAAAAAAGCGGTTGCCGTGCGCCTGGACAAACTCCACAGGCGCGCGCTGCGCGACGGTAAAAAGTTTTTGGCCTTGAGCGAAGCCGATCAGCACGGCGTGCGCAAACGCCTGAAGCGGCTGCGCTACCTGATCGAATTGACTGCGCCGCTGTTTGGTGCTGACAAGCGCAAACGCATGGCGACAGCTCTAAAACCGGTGCAAGAAGCACTGGGCCTGTACAACGACGAATTGATGGCTCTGCACGCCTGGTGCGCCATGCTGCCGGACGAGCCCAATGCCTGGTTTGGCATTGGCTGGCTGACAGCGCGCAAACTGCCGAATGCCAAACGCTGCCTGAAAGAGATCAAAGCCTTTGCAGACATCAAGCCGTTCTGGAGTTAGGCGCAACACGTTAATTCGTTGCTATTTAATCAGTAGCTGCTTGCGCTCGTATTGATTGGGATGTAGGGATATTTGATACCTGAAAGTAACTGCTCAGCACGGCTATTTAAAGCCGGACAGCCGAACGCAGAAATCGCAAAAATAATGCAAAAAACGCAAAAAATATCATCAAAAGGTATGTTTGGCTGTTTTTTGCGAAGCCTTTGCGCCCTCTGCGTTCGGCTGTCCGATTTTTCTGGCGAATTGAGTAGTTACATAAAAAACTAAACCACTGCCCCAAACAGCTTGCCCACACCGGCCGTGGCCGCCATGGCCAGCACGCCCCAAAACGTCACCCGCCAAACACTGGGCAACACGGCTGAGCCGCCTGCCCGTGCGGCCACCACGCCCAGCAAGGCCAGGCTGAGCAATGATGCGCAGGCAACCCACAACAACACGCCTTGCAATGGCACCAGCGCCGCCACACCCAGCGGCAATGCCGCACCTACCGCAAAGCTGGCAGCTGATGCAAGGGCAGCCTGCAAAGGCTTGGCGCTGAATGCGTTTGAAATACCCAGCTCGTCGCGTGCGTGTGCGCCCAGCGCATCATGCTTTGATAACTGGGTGGCCACCTGAATTGCCAGCTCGGGGCTCAAGCCGCGTCCCTCATAGATGGCGGTCAGTTCACGCAGCTCGGCCTCCGGGCTTTTCAACAACTCAGCCTGCTCACGCGCCAGGTCGGCTTTTTCAGTGTCAGCCTGTGAATAGACCGACACATATTCGCCCGCAGCCATCGACATCGCACCCGCCACCAGCGCCGCAACGCCCGTCATCAGTAGCGTTGCCTGGCTGGCGCTGGCCGCTGCCACGCCCACCAGCAGGCTGGCAGTCGACACAATGCCGTCGTTGGCACCCAGCACAGCGGCGCGCAGCCAACCAATGCGCTGTGTGCGGTGTGCTTCAAGGTGCGGTTTGATGTGGAGTCGGCTCATGATTTGAAGTTACCTGATTATGGCCGAATGGGACTGATGCAGATCAAGAACCATGTTGATAGCCAGCGGTATAAAAACGCCAATACAAATTGCTGCCAGCACATCCGTAGGCCAATGTACGCCCAACACCAGGCGCGACATCCCCATCAGGCTGATCCACAGCACGGCCAGTGGCAGTGCCATGCGTCTGGACAACGGCCAGATACGGGCAGCGATCAAAGTCAGTGCCGTTGCAAATGCTGCTGTGCTCAACGTGTGACCACTGGGAAAGCTCGACCCCCAGTACCAGGTGGTGCTCCACAGTTCGGGCCGTGGGCGGTCAATCATGGTCTTGAGTGTGTAGGTCAGCGCCCACCCGCTGGTCATGGAGGCGACCAGCAGAATCGCCTCACGGGGGTGCTGTGCCCATAAAAGCAGGGTACACAGTAAAGATGTGGCGGGCACCAAAAAAATCGCAGCGCCGCTCCAGGTGACTGCGCTAAAAAAACCGAGCCACGCGGGCGAGGCGTATTGTTTGATGAACCAGAGCGCAGTTGTGTCGATCGGGCCAGACTCTTTTGACAGCACATCTTCAAATACTTTGACGCCAGCGACAAGCAGCGTTAGCAGCGATAAAACTGCAAAACGTCTGCCCGCCAGCTCCAGGAGCCAGGGTGTTTTGACATGGCTTGTCAACGCTGCGATAGCCAGGTAGGCACAGGCGATGTAAAGCGTCAATTTCAGAATATCAACTACCAGCCCACCAAACGCTATAAAAGTCATAGCTTATTACGCACGATTTTATTCAGTTGCAGCTTGTTTTGATTCATGAGAAGTCTTGCTGCCAATCAGAAATGTGCTGTGTACAAACACGTTCAAGTAACTCAAGATGACATGGCAGATACACGCAGCTTGGCTTTGACTGCCTGTAGCTCATCCATCAACTCCAGAGCCAATGCAGCGCCTGCAAAGTTCACCCCCAAGTCCCGGTGCAGGCGCATTGCGACTTTGGCGCGCTGAAGATGCAGGCCGGTAAATCGCCACTGTTCGGGTGGCTGATTCGAAGGCGCATCGGCGATGTCAATCACGCCCTCGCTGACCAGCTCAATGATGATGTCAATTTGTGCGGCGCAGGCGCGGCATAAGTCGCTAAGGGTCAGCTCGGTGATGTCCTCCATCAGATGGCTGGTGGCGGTCATCGGGGCGGTGATGATGAAATTGGGCGTCATGTGCTGTGCTCCTCAAACTGTCCGCGAGGGTTGAATGTGGCAAACGCAGCATGCAAGTTTGCATAGGCTTTTTTATCGTCGTTGCTGCTGGCTTCGGGCTGCACAACCTTCAGCACAAAATAAAAATCACCCGGTGTTTTACTGGGCAGCCCACGTCCCTTGACGCGCAGCTTGCGACCGTTGATCGAGCCCGCCGGGATTTTGACTTCAACCTGGCCAGCAGGTGTGGGGGCCACCACCTCAGCGCCCAGTGCTGCCTCCCATGGCGCAATCGGCAAGTCCATCAGCACGTCTGCGCCGTCGGCACGGTACAGCACATGCGGCAGCATTTCAACATCAAGGTACAAGTCACCCGGGCTGCCTTTGCCCATTCCTGGCCCGCCTTGTGCCGCCAGGCGGATGTGTTGGCCAGCGCGTATGCCTTTGGGAATGACAAATTCAATCGTGCGGTCATTGAGCTGCGGACGGCCATCGCTGCCCTCCACCTGCACCCGCAGTTGCAGCGTGCGCGTTGCGCCGTTGTAGGAGTCTTCAATCTCGATCTGGATTTTGGCGTGCTGGTCTTGCCCATGCATGTCAAACGCTTCGTGGCTACGCTGACCTGCACCTTGCCCCCGACCCATGCCCCGAAACAGCGCATCAAAAAACGCACTGTGGTCTTGCCCGTCATCACCTTCAAAACTTTGTGAATATGCGCTTCGCCCAGACTGTTGACCTGCCCAGTCGGGCGGTGGCTGAAAATCTTGCCCGGCTTTGTAGTTGGCGCCAAGTCGGTCGTAGGCTGCGCGTTTTTCAGGGTCTTTTAGTACGTCATAGGCTTCGGCCAGCTCTTTGAACCTGGCCTCAGCGTCTTTTTCTTTGCTGACGTCGGGGTGGTATTTGCGCGCCAGCTTGCGGTGCGCGCGCTTGATGTCCTCAGGCGTTGCGCCTTTGTCTACACCCATGACCAGGTAGTAGTCTTTGAATTCCATGAACGTCCTTTTGCGAAACTCGCAGCAAGAGTCAGGTTAGGTCACGCAACGCCTTGACGCTGTCAGACAAAAACGCCAGTTGCAGCATATTGTTTGTAGTCTTTTGTGCGCTAAGCCTGAAATCGGTCAAACCCAAACAGCGCAGCCACCACCAGCGCAGCCGCCACAGGTCCTGCCAAGGGGTAGACAATAAACACCAACAGGGGTGCCACCATCAGCAGATGGCGCAAGCCCCAGCTGTACAGCAGCCCCGCGCGGCGCAAGTAAGCCACAGCCGTCGGCCCCCATTGCCTGCGCTCAACGGAGTCCACAGGCATCGACAAAATAAACCCGGCGTGGTTGTAATAACGCACTGCCATGGCCGAACAAACCAGCGACGCAAACAGGACTCCCATCAATACCAGTTCCATCACCAGGCGGGCAGTGAAATGGCGTGCCAGATTGTCGAGCGTGCCAAATGAAGAATTGATGGATGGCGCTAGCAGTGTGGCTGCGCCAATCAAACCCAGCGCGGCGGTAGATGCGGTCATGGTGGCCGACATCAGGGAGTTACGCAGCGTTTGCACCGCCAGAATTTCAGAGCCTTTTTGTTTTGACAATGCGGCAAACCATTCCTCACGCAGGTTGGCGTGTGCTGAGCGAGCAAGGGTTTCAGGACTGCGACGCTGCTTCCACAACATTGTCAGCTCGTACGCAACCAGTATGGCAACTGTGATGCCAGCCGCTGCCCATGACGTGTTGTTTGTCATGACTTGGGTCTTATGCAGCGCTTGCGGCAGTGCTCTGGCGTTTTTCAAGCCACGAAAAAATCACCATGCCCACCAGCATGGCGGCTACAAATACAAGTGCTTTACTCTCGCCCATGCCCAGTGCTACCAGACCCGGGCCGGGGCAAAAGCCCGCAACACCCCAGCCTGCACCAAACAGCGCGCTGCCTGTCAGCAAGCGGCTGTCTATGGCTGATGCAGTGGGCAGCTTCATTTCTGCGCCAATAAAAGAGAGCGTGCGTTTCTTGGCAATTAGAAAAGCAAAAAAACCGACCAGAATAGCGCCGCCCATGACAAAGGCTAGGGATGGATCCCACGCGCCTGCCAGATCTAAAAAGCCGAGCACTTTGGCTGGATTCGCCATGCCGGACACGATCAACCCTAAGCCAAAAACCAGACCTGACAACAGTGCGGATACTGCAAACATGAGGATGTCCTTTAAAAATTAAAAACGCGGCGCAGCACAAACACGGTGGCAAAGCCTGCACCCATGAAGGTCGCCGTAGCCGCCAATGACCGCAGTGACAGCCGCGACAAGCCGCACACAC
This sequence comes from Polaromonas sp., assembly GCA_049653085.1. Classification (GTDB taxonomy): domain Bacteria; phylum Pseudomonadota; class Gammaproteobacteria; order Burkholderiales; family Burkholderiaceae_C; genus Polaromonas. Next base: position 31,050 of record JBASFP010000094.1, on the reverse strand, counting down.
CATGCCCACTGGTACACCCCGCGCCATAGCGCGTGCCCACGCCCACCAGCAGACCGGCAACTACGAGCGCGGCGTAGTCCGCATCAATTTGCACGGGCGGCAGCGCTTGAAAAATTGAATAAGCCAGCGGTGCAACCACAATGCCGCCTACAAAAGCCACTCGCCACAGCACGTCACCCCGCACTGGCGTTAACAGCCCACCCAGCACGCCACTGATGCCCGCAATGCGGCCATTGAGCAGCACAAACAGAGCAGCAGCCAGGCCAATTAACATGCCGCCAAACAGTGACGACCATGGGGTAAATGCATTCCAGTCAATAGACATCAGTGTTCTCCATCAGGGCAATACAGGCGGTGCAGCAGCACCAGAATCTCAAGCGTGCGCGGGTCTGCCACGCTGTAGTAAATGTTTTTGCCTTCGCGGCGGGTGGTGACCACGCCTTCGTTGCGCAGTACGCCCAATTGTTGCGACAGGGTGGGCTGGCCAATGCTGAGTTCGGCTTGCAGCTCACCCACGCAATGCTCGCCTTGGGAGAGCTGGCACAGCAGCATCAGCCGATCTTCATTGGCCAGCGTCTTTAAGACGCTCACGGCCTGTGTTGCGCCGCTGCGCAGCAGTTGTGGGTCAATGACGAGGTGGGATACATGCATGATGTTTGATTTGAATTTAAATTTGACATTAATATATCAAACAATATAATATATGTCAACATACTTATTGAATTGATTTTCATGAACAACCGCATTTCAACCCAGGCTTTTTTTGATTCCACCACCTGGACGGTGACTTACGTGGTGTCATGCAATGCCACTGGCAAGGCTGCCATCATTGACCCGGTGCTGGACTATGACTTCAAGTCAGGTCGCACCAGCACGACATCGACGGATCAGGTGTTGGCCTACCTCAAGGCGCAAGATTTGACGGTGGACTGGATTCTTGAAACTCACGCTCATGCTGACCACTTGTCAGGCGCGCATTACCTCAAAGAGCAGGTGGGCGGGCGCATCGCGATCGGTGAAAACATCCGCGCTGTGCAGTCCACCTTCAAGGCGGTGTTTAACCTGGGTACCGACTTTCCAACCGACGGTAGGCAGTTTGACCATTTGTTCAAAGATGGGGATGTCTTCAAAATTGGCGATGTGGATGCTGTCGCGATGCTGGTACCAGGCCACACCCCGGCAGACATGGCTTACCGGATTGAAGACGTCATTTTTGTAGGCGACACATTATTTATGCCGGATGTAGGCACGGCGCGTGCAGACTTCCCGGGCGGCGATGCACATGCGCTGTACCGCTCGATTCAGAAGGTGCTGGCTTTGCCGCCTGAGACAAAAATATTCGTTTGCCACGATTACCCGCCTGCATCGCGGCAAGCGCAGTGGCAAACCACGGTAGCTGAACAGCGCGCCAAAAACATTCACGTGCATGACGGCGTGACCGAAGAGCAATTTGTAGCCATGCGCGCCGCGCGCGACGCCACGCTTGAGATGCCCTCGCTGATCATTCCTGCCATTCAGGTCAATGTGCGCGCTGGCGAGATGCCTGCGCCTGAGGCCAACGGTATCCGCTACCTGAAGGTGCCACTGAATGCTTTGGGTGCGAAAGCGCTATAAACGGGCATCCTGACTGTTTTTTAGCGATTTTCAGGCATGTTTTAGTGCTGTAGCCCAATCAATACGGGCGCAATCAGCTCCTGAATTAATAGCGTTTATAGATCCATCAAAGCGCCGTTTTTCGTATCAACTGCCCCGACAAATCCGTACCCGGTGCGACGGTATTGAACACTGTTCCGTATTTCTTGACGTTTTCATGCAGCAGCGCCAGCCTGTGCTCTGGCTCTTCGGTGTCCACTTCAATCGTGTAGCTGATGGATTCCATGCGCGGCGGCACGTCTTGCCGAACGCCGTGGATGCGCGCCTGCTCTGGTGCGCTGGCTGCTTTGACTTGCTCGGGTGGCGTGGCCAGCACGTATTGGATGACTTGGTCACGCGCCGCGTGCAGCCCAGCCCAAAACAGAAAGTCTGAGCCAATCAGCCGCATCAACAGTGCCTCTGCCCATGTTGGCAGGCTCCTGGATGAAAGACGGTCATCACGGCGAGCAAGCAGCCAAATTGCAGCAATGACTACCAGTCCGACCACAAACAGGTAAGCGCGCTGGTCTGCATCAGATGGCAACACGGGAACAAGTGATGGCCAGCTATTGGATGCGGTGTGCAGCGCCAGTGCAGGCGGCACGCTGCCACTGCTTCGCTGGTACAGCCAGGCGTAAAAAACAGACGTGGAAACGATCAACACAAAAAACGCAACCATCGAACCATTGCTCTGCACCGATTAAGCAATGAAAAACAGCGGCAAGTACCACACGCCCCAGACAGCGCCCAAAACAAGACTTGCGGCACGCCAGCCGAGTCGCGCTTGCATAGCGGGAAGCGCAAAACCGCGCCAGCCCAGCTCTTCACCCAATGGGTCACCCACCATAAAAACCAAAAGGAAATTCGCCAGAAACAGGCAAACGCCAGAAAGAAGAAGACTGGCAAGTTCCAAATTTTGGTCACTCTTTCCCAGCCCTTTTGCCCAAGCGCTTCATCTTCTCGAGCCACCCGGGGATTTGAGGCGAATCTGCCGTCTAATCACGCTTTTTCTCCTGACGTGTGCCTCGCTCTTCTGGCTCGCCGTCAGCGCTACGGTGGCAGGCCACGCAGTTCTCAAAATCCCGGATACCTTCTTCAAGGTGTTTTGCCCTGATCTTGGCTGGCTGGTGCTCATGACAGCCGTAGCAGGTGTATTTGCTGTAGTCGTTAGTGGTATGGCAGGTCACGCAACTGGCATTGTGGTCACCGTCCAGTACAAACAGTTTTGCATGGTCAAACTTTGCTGGCTTCCATTTGGCTGAGCTGTGGCATTGCGCGCAGTTGCCTGAAATCTGGCGGTGCATGGCGTCAGTGGGTGGCTTGTGGCAGCTTTCGCAGCGCTGCTGGGTTGCAGGCAGCAGCAATGCATGTGAAAAAGCCTTGCGATTCTGATGAACAAGCCTTGGGCCGGTGTGATCGGTATGGCAGGCCATGCAGTTTGTTTCTTGCAGCTCTTGGTGAAAAGTCACTTTTTCCTTGGCTTTGACAATCTTCTGACCCAGACTGGTGCGAAGGCCAATCTCATTGACAGCATGGCAGCTCACACACAAATTGGCAGATGCACCGCGCAGAGGCGCATGACAGGCGAAGCAGTCGGTTGCTATCGCCGCGTGTGCTTTGACCACTGGCCCAGGTGAGACCATCAGATGGGGATAAACAAACGCCAATATTGCCAGGGCCACAAGGTTGGCGGCAATGATGGAGAGAATCCAGCTGCGCTTCATTTCCAGCCCCAAAACAAAAAGACGGAAAAGATGTGGCCAAGTGCCAGCACAGCAAACGCCAGTGTGATGGGGATATGCACCACACGCCACTTTTTGACAATATCAAAGGTGAGGCTGTCCCAGTAAAGTTGCTCCTCAAGTTTTTCAGCGCTCAGGCCTTCTTGCTGCATTTTTTCGCGCGACAAGGCCATTCTTTTGCGTGAGCGTTCAAGCAGGAATTTCCCCGTCAGTCCGCTGACCACGTTGACAAGCATGGCCCAGACGGCGAGCCATCCCAGAATGGAGTTGAAATGGATGCCCGCATGCACAAGTATCAGCAGTGACCCTAGCCACGCCATGCGCTCGTGCAGATGCATCAGTTTCGACATGTTCCCAATTTTGACCAGCTTGCGTTTGCGAAGCGAATACCAAAAGGAGCAGAGGATGAGCAGCGTACCCAAAATACCCAGATAGCGCCCTACCCAGACAGCGTCATAGACATGCAATAGCGCATCAAGCAGCAAAGCCAGCGCACCCAGTGTGGCCAGCGACAGCGCAAAAGGCAGCACCTCGCGCAGCATCAGTTGTGCTTTCATTGAAGTCATGCAGCCAGTACCACGTCGGTTGTCGGAATACCGACACAGGGCAGGCAGTAACCAGCCGCAACGTCGTAGTCGGGCTTGTCAGCGTAGCGAACGCTGCCGGAAATGAGTTTTGTCTCACATGTGCCGCAACTGCCTGCCCGGCAACCAGACTCCAATGCGATCCCGTTTTTATCTGCAAAGTCCAAAAGCGACCCCTCGGTTGCAGTCCACGCAAGTGTGCGCGCTGATTTCAGAAACTGAACGTCAAACAACTGGCCGTCGGCCTTCATGGTCTTGGGCTGCAAAGTATCTGCGTTGTTGACCGTTCGGATTGAGGCGGGACCAAACGCTTCAAAATGAATGTCTGCCAGCGCTACGCCCCAAGCGGCCAGCGCAGGAACCAAGCTTTGCATCATGGGCGGGGGGCCGCAGATGTAAAACTGGTGGTGTCCATGGGGCAGGGTGGCTTTGATGAGGTTCAGATCCACATGTCCTTGGTGTTGAAAATCGCGACCCAGCGCGTCGTTTGTTTTGGGCTGGCTGTAGGCCACAGTCAGGTGAAAGCTGGGGTGGGTTGCTGCAAGCTGTGCAAGTTGCTGCTTGAAAACATGCTCGTCACTGTTTCGCATGCCGTAGTACATGTGTATGTTTCGCAGGGGCTGCTTGTCCATACACCAGTTAAGCATGCTGAGCATGGGCGTGATCCCGATTCCTCCCGCAATCAGAACGATGTCATGGGTCGGGTCGGGGTCAAGATAAAAGGCGCCTGAAGGTGCCCGTACGTGAACAATGTCACCTGCGTTGACTGCGTCGTGTAAATAACATGAAGCAGAAACAGGCACAACGCCAGACGCGCCGCTTGGCGGGCTTTGACGTTTGATGGTGACACGGTAACTTTGCGGGGAAGGCTTGTCTGACAGCGAATAGCAGCGGGTCAGCGTTTGGCTCGGCGTGTCAAGTTGAAAGGTCAAAAACTGACCTGGCTTGAAGGCGGGCAACTGAATGCCATCAGCTGGCGCCAGATAAAAAGAGCACTGACTGTGCTGCAGGTCTTCATAAACTCGACGAATCACCCGAAAGTCCCGCCAGCCTGACCAGGCAGCAACTGAAGCTTGAGGTGCCAATGGCTGGCTGTTTGCCGTTGCATGCCTGGCTGTCTGGCGATACTGCCTAAAACCCATCAAGGCAAGCAAAAGGACTTGCAAAATAATTGCAGTACTGATGTAAAGCAAAAGAGTGGTGCCAGTCATGCGTACATTTCAATGGGCCAATCAGGTAGCCGCGTTCGGTTTGTCAGAATCAATCCGTCCATCCACCAGTTCAATGATGCGGTCGCAGCGTTTGGCCAGACGTAGGTCGTGGGTGACGATTAAAAAAGTAGTGCCGCTGGTCTGGCTCACTTCTCGCATCAGGTCAAATATGTTGTCAGCAGATTGCGTGTCCAAGTTGCCCGTTGGCTCATCAGCCAATACCAGGGCAGGCTGCATCACCAGCGCTCTGGCAATGGCTACCCTTTGTTGCTGGCCACCCGACAAGTCGTTGGCCAGGTGATGTCCCCAAGGCGTTAAACCCACCTTGTCGATCAGCTCTTCAGCCCGGGCGCGCATGGCAGTGTCAGGCCTGCCGCGCGCAGCCAGAAGAGGCAACATGACGTTTTCTACCGCCGTAAACGCGGGGAGCAGGTTATGAAACTGAAAGACAAAACCAATCGCATCGCCTCGCAGACGGGTTAACGCCTTGTCGTGCAGGTTTTCAGCCTCTTGCCCGGTTAAAAAAAGCTTGCCTGCGCTGGGTTTGTCTAACAGGCCAATGATATTGAGCAGGGTGCTTTTGCCTGAACCCGATGGGCCAATCAGTGCGGCGAATTCACTGCGTGCCAAAGTCAGGTCAATGCCGTGCAGCACCTCGGTCTCATGCGTTGTGCCTTTAGCGTAAGACTTGCGAATCCCCTCCAGCCGCAGTGTTGGCTCGACTTCCTGCGGGTTTTGCAAGTCAGCCACGTATGGCCACCGCAGGGTCAAGCCGCGCCGCGCGCTGAGCCGGGAACAAGGCCGACAGCGTGCCGACCACAGTAGCGCCCGCAGCCACGATCAGGTACAAACTGGAGCCAGCTTCCAGTGTGAAAAATGGCACACCTTCATCATTGACTGCAAAGCCGCGCCAGGCAATCAGAAAAAGCCAGCCCATGACCGAGCCAAACAACGAGCCCAGCAAACCCAACATGGCACCTTGCAATAAAAATACGCCAAGTATCTGGCCACGTGTCGTGCCAGTGGCGCGCAAGATGCCAATCTCTTTGGACTTTTGCACCACCGACACCACCAGCACGCTGGCAATGCCCAGTGCGGCTGTCAAACCGACAAACAGGCGGATGATGAAAAACGACATGGTTTGCCCTGACAGGGCCTTGAAGAACTCGGCATTGGTTTTGATCCAGCTATCGACCTTGATGCCAGGTTGCGCAGCAATTTGCTGGGCGGTGGTTTCTGCGTCAAAAGGTGCTGCCACCTTGACCCACAGGCCAGTCACGCCGCCGGGCAAGCCCACAAGGCTTTGTGCGGTGCGCAGCGCCACGTAAACGCTGCCGGTGTCCACGCCATCGTTGCCAAAGTCAAAAATGCCAGACACAAACAGCACGACAGATGTGCCCTGAACCGCTTTTAAAGTGAGCTTGTCGCCCACTGCCAGCCCCAAGTCCTTGGCCAGCTTGCGGCCAATCAGCACATCGGTGCTGTTCAAGTTGGCGGTGCCAAAAGTGATTTTTTCTCTTAACGCAATCAGTTGCAAATAGCTTTCTGTTTCTATTCCCCGCACGCCCACACCGGTGTTGGCATCGCCGCGAACAATGAAGGCGGAATCTTCCAGCACCGGCGCCACCACCAACACGCCGGGTATGGCCAGCGTGGTGTCACGCACCTTTTGCCACTGATCCAGCGAGCGCAGGCGTTGCGCGTGAGGCTGTATGCGTGTGGCGAATTCGGTGTTGGGGTCGTGCCGCAAGACACGCGGCGCTTCATCGGGGGCCTTGATGACGATTTGCGGCTGGTAGTCCAGCAGGGTTTTAAAAATACTCGCCTGCAGACCCGTCAGCAATGCCGACATGAACACGATCACCGACACGCCGAGTGCCACACCAGAAATGATGAACAGGGTTTGCAACAAGCCTTCGCGCAAGAACCGCGTGGCCAGCACCCACTCGAAAGGAAGCAGCGGGTTCATGGTGACATCGGGTTTTTTCCAGCCCCTTGCTCAGGCCCTTGCGTTGGCTCGGCTTGCACCGCTGCACGAACACGCTGGCCCGTCTTGACGCCGAGTTTTGACTTGGGGATAACGCTTTCGCCCTTGGCAATACCCCGCAAGACTTCAACCCGTGTATCACCCAAAAGACCGAGCGTGACGAACTGCTTGACGGCGTGTTTGCCCCGCACCACCAGCACCCAGGGCTTGTCGGTCGTAGCGTCTTCCAGGGTACTGGCGGGAATGACCACCGTGGCTGTGCGCCGGGCGGTTTCAATGTCAACAGACACCGTCATGTCTTGCCGCAAATAGGCTGGCGGCTTGGCGATGTTGAGTTTGACCTCGACCGAGCCGCGCGTCGCGTCCACACCAGGGTTGATGTAGGCCACCACAGCGTCAAATCGCTCTTTGGGAAAAGCGTCAGCTGAGGCGTAAGCCGTTTGCCCCAGGGCAATTTTTGACAGGTTTTTTTCATCAATCTGAATCAAAATTTGCGACTGCCCGCTGGCAGCCAGCACCATCAGTGCCTTGCCCGGTTGCACGATGTCGCCCACTTCAACGCTGCGCGAGATCAGCACACCACTGGTGGGCGCGTAAACCAGACCCTGATCCAGCCTGGCTCTGGCCAATTGTTGCCCCGCCTGCGCTTGACGCAGAGCGGCCTGCAGCGCCAAGCTATCACTGCCGCCAACGGTATTGGTTTTGACTTGCGCCTGGGCGCTGGCGACCTGACTGGCCGCCACATCCACTGCGCGCTGGGCGTCGTCAACGGCTGCTTGGCTGACAAAGCCGCGGGCGACCAGGTCGCGGTTGCGATCCAGTGTTTTGCGGGCTTGCAAGGCCGTGGCTTGTGCCTGCGCCAGCGCTTGGCTAGCTTGCGGCTGTGCCAGCTCGCCCAGTTGCCGGAGCTTGGCCTCAGCTTGCGCTGTGGCGGCGTTGGCCTGAGCCAGACTGGCGCGGCTGTCGCTGTTGTCAAGCTCAATCAGCAGTTGCCCCGCTTCAACGACTTGGCCTTCAGCAACGGCAACCCGCTGCACCCGGCCTGACCCCTGCAAGGCCACCGTTACCCGCTGCGGCGAGATCACCCGGCCACTGGCCACCACACTTTGCACCAGCTCACCGCTGGTGGCCGCATGAGCCTTGGTGGGCGTGCCGAGGATTACGTTGCGCAGGAGGTACAGTGCCAGCGCAATGACCACCACGACGGCCACGCCAATCTTGATCCAGGTGCGCGGCGTGATGGATTTTATTTTTTCCAGTTTTTTGCGGATGCCCGTCTGGTGATTTTCTGGCTTGACAGCAGGCTGATTCCCGGCGGCTTGATCTGGTACAGCTACATGCGGTAACTCAGGCTTTGCAGAAATAATTGCGGATGGAGGTGTCGTATCCAAAAGATTGACCAAGTTTATTGCGATGAATTTTCAGTGTGCATCGTATACAGAGCCACCAAATCATCTTTGGACTTTGACCTACAAGTAAACGATGCTAAGCAGACGCATCAGCTTCATAGTTGAATGAGATGGCCTTGCTGGCGGGCATCACCAAGTGAATCAGACGTCTACTTCACCAGCAATGTCGGAATCTCGCTTTCAGCCAATACTTTCTGCGCAACACTGCCCATGAACATCCGGCTTAGCACCCCGTGCCCGTGCGCTCCCATCACAATCATTTGCACACGTTCGCGTTTGCTGGCTTCAATGATTTGCGTAGCTGCTGCGCCAGCCACCCACAAGCAACGGTATTTGACAGCGTACTTGTCCAGGAATTTCTTGATGGGCTTGAGTACCGCGTCCGCCTGCTTTGCCTGATAGGCAGTGACTTCAACTGAGCCCAATTTGCGCTCTATCTGCGCTGAAATGGCATCTTGTACGTGCAGCACGATCAGTTCATCTGCTGGTCCCAGCATGTTTTTATTACCCACCAAAAATTTCAAAGCCTTCTGGGTAAATGAGCTTCCGTCAGCAGCAAACAATATTTTCATGACATCTTTCGTTTCAGGCGTTTGGTTGAGTTATTTCACCAGCAGCACAGGTATATCGCAATCGGAAACCACCCGCTGAGCAATGCTGCCAATCAATGCGCGTCCGATAATGCCGTGGCCGCGTGTGCCCATCACGATCAGGTGTGATTTTTCCTTTGCTGCTGCCTTAAGAATTTCCTCAACCGGATGCCCTACAACTGACGCGCAGCGATAGGTCAGTGCATGCTTATCCAGAAATTTTTTGATGGGGTCAAGAACCTTGTCGCCTTCTTCGCGGTGGTAGGCTGCGACCTCGGATGATCCAAGCATGGATCTGACTCTTGCAGGCACTTGTATCTGCACGTTAAGTACAAACAATTCGTCATTGCTGTTGACCAGGCTTTCATGATTGACCAAGAAAGCCAGTGCTTTTTTGGTGTATTTGCTGCCATCAGCTGCCAGTAAAACTTTCATACATTTCCTTTTAATAACGGCGATCTACGACTGGCAAACAAAAGCCAGCGCGCACAGTATGTACCTGATACGTGCAATATGTGTTGATATTGATCAAGGAATGCGCCATTGCCTGATAAATTCATCTGCCCAGCTTGCTTGGCTGCTTCAGGTATTTCATGGCAACGCCCAATCCAGTCACAAAAAGTTTTCTGCTTTCTTCCAGAAGTAAAACAGAAGATGCAACCGCGACTGCCAAAGCCCAGTCCATCAAATTCAGCGGTTGCGTTCCGAAAATCGACTGTGCTGGCAGCCACTCGACGGCAACGATTTGCAAGACAATCACGCCGCCCAGTGCCGTCCAGAGCATGGTGTTGTTGAAGAAATAACGATTGAACGCGGTGCCGCGTTCCACTCTGGAGTTAAAAACATTAAAAAACTGGAACAAGACAAAAGTCGTGAACGCCAGCGTAGGTGCCTTTGTAGCCATGTCCTGGCTAACAGCGTAGACCATCACTGCCAGCGTTCCAGTGGCCATGGTTATGCCATAAACAGCTACTTTGGCGATGCGGGGCAGCGTTAGTAATTGTTGGGATTTGGGGCGTGGCGGCTCATGCATGATGCCCGGGCGTGCGGCATCCAGCGCAAGTGACACAGCGGGTGGCCCATCCATGATGATGGCAATCCACAAAATCTGGACCGCAGTAAATGGGTCTGCCAGCCCTAAAAAGGGTGCAAGCAGCAGGGTCAGAATTGCGCCAATGGTGGTGGCGAGCTGAAACCGTACAAATTTGACAATGTTGTCGTATAGCGTTCGCCCATGCTTGACAGCGTGAACCAGCGTTGCAAAGTTGTCATCGGTGAGCACCATGGTGGCGGCTGCTTTGGCCACTGACGTGCCGCTGCCCATGGCGACTCCAATGTCGGCAACCTTCAAGGCTGGCGCGTCGTTGACACCGTCGCCCGTCATGGCAACCACGTGGCCATTTTTTTGAAGTGCGCGCACGATGGCAACCTTGTGGCCAGGGGTGACACGGGCAAACACCGACACCTTCTCAATGACTACAGGCAAATCATCAGGCTTTACAAGATCAAGCTCTGCACCCGTCATGCCAAGGCCTTTTAACCCCAAGTCCTGCGCAATCGCCAATGCCGTTACCTGGTGGTCACCCGTGATCATTTTTACGGCAATACCCGCGTCTGCGCATTGGGCAATGGCTATCCTTGCCTCAGCTCTAGGCGGATCCATCAGCCCGACCAAACCCGTAAAAGTCAGATCATTCATCCACACCATCAGGTCTGCAGCGGGGTCAAAGTCACTTGCTGGAATTGTTCGCGAGGCGATCAGCAGGCCACGCAATCCTTTTGCGCCGAAGGCCTCGTACTGTGTATGCAGTTCCTGGCGTGTTGCTGTACACAATGCCGATTCCCCGCTAGAGGTCAGTTCTCGGTTGCACATACTTAGCAAAACATCAGGCGCACCTTTGATGAATACTTGCACCGCAGCCTGAGCGTTTTTCTGATGGAAAGTAGCCATAAATTTGTGCAGGGCATCAAACGGAATTTCAGCCACGCGAGGCCGCACTTGCGCAGCGTGCCCCATGGTCACGCTGGCTTTGTGCGCCAATACCAGTAACGCGGCCTCCATCGGGTCGCCGATAACTTTGCCGTCGGTCAGGCGACTGTCATTGCAATTGACGGCCGCCGTCATGAGCGGCTCCAGATTTAAATTTGCTGCCAGGGCAACTGTTTGGTCAATGTTGCCAGCACTGCTTGTCACAGCAGAAACTGCTCCTGTCAGCCCGTACCCTTCGCCTGCAACTGCCAGGTGCTGACCCTGATACCAAAATGCAGAAACGGTCATCTGGTTAAGTGTCAACGTGCCGGTTTTGTCCGAACAGATAACAGTTGTGCAACCTAATGTTTCAACGCTTGCCAGGCGCTTGACGATGGCGTGCTGGCGCGCCATGTTGCGCATGCCAAGTGCCAACGTGACGGTGACCACCACAGGCAGCCCTTCGGGCATCGCGGCTACGCCCAGCGCGATAGCATCAACGGCAATATTCGCCAAAGCGGTGCCGCGAAAATACTCCATCACCGCCAGCAGTCCCACCAGTGTCAAGGCGATACAACCGAGTCGCTTGCCCAGTTGGTCGAGTTGAATTTGCAAGGGGGTTGGCTCTTCAACCGTAGCGGCCAACACCAAAGACAACTGGCCGATTTCGGTATGCTCGCCTGTCGTCGTCACGATGATTTCCGCTCGCCCGCGTGTCACGAGTGTGTTCAGGTAAACCATGTTGCTGCGGTCGGCCAGAACGGTATCTAAAACGTGTAGTGTGTCGCTTTGCTTGCTGGCAGGTTGAGACTCGCCCGTGAGTGCTGATTCGTCAACCTCAAGGCCTGCCGCAAACCAGAGTCGACCGTCTGCAGGTATCAGGTCGCCCGCTTCAACCAGCACGAGATCTCCGGGTACAAGCTCTGTTGCGGCAATCTCTATTTTTTGACCATCGCGGCGTACCCGCGCACGCTGTGGCAGCATTTCTTTGAGTGCCAACAGGCTTTGCTCAGCCCGCCACTCCTGGTAGAACCCGAGTGTGGCGTTGATCAGCATCACTGCCAGAATGACAGCAGCGTCTTTGACATTGCCAATCAATGCCGATAGACCTGATGCGCCTGCCAGGATCAGGATTAAAACGCTTTTGAACTGGGCAACAAACACTTGCCAGGCTTGCCGCTGTGGTGGGCTGGGTAGTTGGTTGATGCCGTAGCGTGTTCTCCTTGTCAGCACCTCGTGCGCTGGCAAACCGGTGACAGGCTGCAAATTGAGGTTTGCTGCAATATTTTCTGCACTTAAGGTGTGCGGCGAGGGCGGTGTGAATTTTCCAGCCGACGTAGGTTCAACTCTGGTGTCGTTATGCACGGGACGTTCAATTGCACACTGGCGTTTCGTTGTTACTTCACCAGCAATACGGGAACAGTGCTGTGTGCAACCACCTTCTGAGCAACGCTGCCCATCACCGCCCGACCAATCAGATCGCGCCCATGCGTTCCCATCAGAATCAGATGAACATGCTCACTTTCGGCAAGATCGTTGATTTCCTTGGCAATTGAGCCTAGAACGCCGACACAGCGGTACTTGAACAAATGTTTGTCTAAAAACTTTCTGACTGGCATAAACACCTTTTCGGCCTCTGCTTCTTGCAACTCAAGCGCTTTTTCAACGCTGATTGCAGCAGTCAGTACCGTTGGCAAAAGCGCTTGAACATGCACAACCACAAGCTCGACTCGAGCTCCTGAAAACTGCCTGTGTTCAGCCAGATAAACCAGAGCCTTTTTCGTGTATTCGCTACCGTCTGCAGCCAGTAGTATTTTCATATTTGCCCTTTTGCTTTTAATTTTTTAACAGTTACTGAATCGAAAAATCAAGCACCACACGCGCTGCCACCTCACCGCGCTCCAGTCTGTCAAGCACCTGGTTGATGGCTGACAGGGGCTGCCGTTCAATGTCGACTTTGACCTTGCCCTCCGCCGCAAATGCCAGTGCCTCGGCCATGTCTTGCCGCGTGCCCACCAGAGATCCTCGCACCGTGATGCAATTCAAGACAACGTCAAACAGCGGGAACGGGAATTCGCCAGGCGGCAGGCCTGTCAGTACGCAGGTTCCGCGCTTGCGGGTCATCGCCACACCTTGTTTGAAGGCCGCCAATGAGGGTGCGGTGATCAGCACGCCATGTGCGCCGCCATCGGTGATTTTTTTGACCTGCTCAACCGCATCCGGCAACTTGGCATTTACTGTGGCATCTGCACCCATCAGCCTGGCATGGGTCAGCTTGGTGTCGTCAATATCAACTGCGCAAACATGCAAACCCATCGCTTTGGCATATTGAATCGCCAAATGTCCCAAACCGCCTGCGCCTGACACGACCACCCAGTCACCAGGCTTGGTGGCGGCTTCCTTGATGCCCTTGTAAGTGGTGACCCCGGCACAAATGATGGGTGCTGCATCAACCGCAGACAAGCCTTTGGGAATGCGCGCCACGTAACGCGGGTCAGCCAGAATGTAATCGGCAAAACCGCCGTTGACGGTGTAGCCACCAAACTGCGCGCTACCGCAAACGGTTTCCCAGGCCGACAGGCAATACTCACAATGGCCGCAGGCGGAGTAAAGCCACGGCACACCGACTCTGTCGCCTTCTTTAACATTTGTGACGCCAGCACCTATTGCTGCGACAAGTCCTATGCCTTCATGGCCGGGGATGAATGGCGGTGTGGGTTTGACGGGCCAGTCGCCGCGCGCGGCATGCAAGTCGGTGTGGCAGACACCACAAGCTTCGGTCTTGACCAGAATCTGGCCTGCGCCCGGTGTGGGTGTCTCCCATTCACGCAGTACCAGCGGTTTACCAAATGCTTCAACAACAGCGGCTTTCATCGCAGTACCAATACCGGTATGTGCGAATGCGTCAGCACATGCATTGTCTCGCTGCCCATCAGCAGGCGCTTCATGCCGCGCCTGCCGTGGGACGCCATCACGATCAGGTCGCACTTGTGTTTTTTGGCGGCGTTGATGATGGCCTCTGCCGTGAAGTCTGACGACACAGTCACGGCCTTGGCTTTGATGCCTTCTGCCTCAGCGGCGTCTTTGACTTTTTCAGCCACGGCCATGGCCGCGTCTGCCCATTGTTTTTCAACCTGCGCGACGTTGTCTGCCGGGATGGACATGCCGCCTTCAAAGTAGCTGACCGGGTAACGCGGCACGACTTTGAGGGCCACAATGCTGGCACCCGTCAATGCGGCAAGCGCCAGGCCACTGGTCACGGCTTTTTTTGAAAGGGCAGAACCGTCGGTGGCAATCAGGATTTTTTGATACATGGTGGATCTCCAGTAGTTTGGAACGCCAGCGTAAGACAAATCAATGCAGCGGGACTTGATCCATATCAAGACTTGTTCGGGTAACTGGCCTTAGGCTTGCACCATGCAGGCAGCGGGTACAACATCTTTTTCTGGCTTTGGGCAATCTGCTATTCATGAAAAACTGAACAGTGGCGGTCATGCCGTGTATGACGAACCTGAGGATTGGGCTGTTTTTAGCCATGCTGTTGACAAGCTGTCGCCACCGCAGGTTTTTCAGTCTTTTATGGTGGTCAAGGGCATGCATTGCGCAGCCTGCGCGCTGACGCTTGAAGCCGCCTTATTGAATGTCAAGGGTGTGCAGGCCGTACAGGTGAGTGCCGCCAGCGCTCGCGCCAGCGTGACCTGGTCAACAGCCCAGACAAAGCCGTCTAGCTGGTTGGGCGCGGGTCTGGCACAGGGCTACCAGCTACTGCCTGTCGATGATGCGTTGTCTGTTAAAGGCGACTGCCAGCAGTCGCGCCTGGCTTTGTGGCGCTGGCTGGTGGCCGGCTTTTGCATGATGCAGGTGATGATGTACGCAGCGCCCACCTACTTCACGCAGCCAGGCGATGTGTCACCTGACATTGAAAAGCTGCTCCGCTGGGCAGCCTGGGTGCTCAGCTTGCCCGTGCTGCTGTTTTCGTGCCAGCCGTTTTTCAGCAATGCCTGGCGTGACCTGAAGCGGCGCAGTATCAGCATGGACTTGCCGGTGGCCATTGGCATTGTGGTGACGTTTGCAGTCAGTACCCTGGCCACTTTTGAGCCGCAAAGCTGGTGGGGGCGCGAGGTGTATTTCGACTCGCTGACCATGTTTGTTTTTTTCCTGCTGACCGGGCGCTGGCTGGAGCAGCGCCTGCGCACCCGCACCGCTGGCGCGCTGGGTGTGCTAATGCAGCGACTGCCTGCAAGCGTTGAACGGCAGTTGGCGGGTGGCGATTTTGAGCGGGTGGCACCACGCCGATTGCGGCTTGGTGACATTGTTCGCGTGCTGGTGGGTGAAGCATTTCCGGCTGATGGCATTGTGCTAGCAGGCAATACTTTTGCTGACGAAGCACTGCTGACCGGTGAGTCCCGACCTGTGGCACGCGATGCGGGTGATTCGGTTTTGGCTGGCAGCTATAACGTGGGTCACGTCAGCCTGGTGCGCGTTGACAGGCTGGGTGTTGCTACCCGGTATGCGCAAATTGTCTCACTGATGGAGCGGGCGGCTCTGGACAAGCCTCGCATTGCTGTACTGGCTGACAAGGTCGCCAAACCGTTTTTGGTGTTTGTGCTGTTTGCAGCGGCGGGCGCTGCGGCATTTTGGTGGCGCACCGACCCGGCCATGGCGCTAATGGCTGCGGTTGCCGTGCTGGTGGTGACTTGCCCGTGTGCGCTGTCGCTGGCCACGCCCACAGCAATGCTGACGACTGCGGGTTGGCTGGCGCGCCATGGTGTGCTGGTGCGGCGGTTGCAGGCGATTGAATCGCTCAGTGACATTGACACGGTGATTTTTGACAAGACCGGCACACTGACCGATGAGGCCATGCACTTGAAGTCAGTGCAAACGCGATCAGGCGTTTCTAGCCAAGAGGCGCTGCAATGGGCAGCGGGACTGGCTGAACAGTCCCTGCACCCGGTGTCCCGCACACTGGTAGCTGCTGCGGGTTCTTTGGCTACTGAAAACATGAGAGATGTCAAAGAGTTTGCAGGTCTGGGTCTTCAGGGCTGGCTTGTCAGCACGCCAGAAGACATTTGGGGCCCTTTGCGCTTGGGCTCTGGGCTTTTTTGCCAGGTGGAGACAACTTGCGATGCGGGCAGTTGTGTGTTTCTGGCTGATCGCCATGGGTGGGTGGCCACTTTTGAATTGACTGAAGCCTTGCGACCTGATGCACACAAGGCTGTCAGTGATTTGCTTAAAAGTGGCTTGAGCGTTTACATGCTGTCAGGTGATGCAAATGCTGCTGTTCAGGGTATCGCAGAGCAATTGGGCATCCGTCAAGCAACTGGCAACTGCACACCTGAAGCCAAGCTGGCACTGATGAAAGCACTGCAAGCCAAAGGCCATCAAGTGTTGATGGTCGGCGATGGCCTGAACGACGGGCCGACGCTGGCTGCGGCAGCTGTGTCTGTTGCCATTGGCTCAGCCGTTCCGTTGGCCCAGTCACAAAGCGATTTTGTGATGCCTGGCGCGCAACTGTCAATGCTGCTCGCCATGATCAGTCAGGCCAAAAGCACACTGCACATCGTCAAGCAAAACCTGGCATGGGCTGCTGTTTACAACGCCACTTGTGTGCCACTGGCTATTGCGGGCTTGCTGCCTGCCTGGCTGGCCGGGCTGGGCATGGCGCTCAGCTCATTGCTGGTGGTTGCCAACGCGGCGCGGCTGTCGCGGTTTAAAGCGGGTATTCGATGGATATTTTGTTTTTACTGATACCGCTGTCCGTGATTCTTGCCCTGGCTGTCATGGGTGTGTTGGCCTGGGCTGTCTGGTCGGGTCAGTTTGAAGAGCTGGACAGCGAAGGCCAGCGTATTTTGGCGACAAGTGCTGATGACATTTTGGACGTACCCGATGCGAGCTTGATCCATATCAATACGCCCGATGCCAGACCTGAGCACACTCAGGCATCACTTCCGCAAAAGAGGGTTTTTCCATGAGTGCAGTCCTGACGGGTACAACAAACCCCAGCTCTCCCAGAGTCTGGTCAGCTTCAAAAGCCACGGTTTACAACGACAAGGTGGTGCGTCAGTTCAGCATCATGGCTGTGGTGTGGGGAGTGGTGACCATGATTGTGGGCGTGTTCATTGCCGCGCAAATGGCCTGGCCCGAGCTTAACTTTGGCATCTCATGGCTCTCATTCGGCAGACTGCGCCCGCTGCACACCAACGCCGGCATTTTTGCGTTTGGTGGATGCGCGCTGTTTGCCACCAGTTACTACGTGGTGCAGCGCACCTGCCAGACGCGGATCATTTCAGACAAGCTGGCAGCTTTTCACTTTTGGGGCTGGCAACTCGTGATTGTGGCGGCGGCCATATCCCTGCCTATGGGTTTTACGCGGGGCAAAGAATACGCCGAACTGGAGTGGCCAATTGCCTTGTTAATTACTGTTGTTTGGGTGGCCTACGCGATTGTATTTTTTGGCACGATTGGCATCCGCAAAGTGCGGCACATTTATGTGGCCAACTGGTTTTATGGCGCGTTCATCATTGCGGTGGCCATGTTGCACATCGTTAATGCGGCAGTAGTTCCAGCAGGCTGGATGAAATCTTACTCAGCTTATGCGGGTGTGCAGGACGCCATGATCCAGTGGTGGTACGGGCACAACGCGGTGGGCTTTTTGCTCACGGCTGGTTTTTTGGGCATCGTGTATTACTTCATCCCCAAGCAGGCTGAGCGGCCGGTTTATTCCTATCGCCTGTCCATCGTTCACTTTTGGGCGCTGATCTTTACCTACATGTGGGCAGGCCCGCATCACTTGCATTACACCGCTTTGCCAGATTGGGCACAGTCTCTTGGCGTCGTGTTTTCATTGATTTTGCTGGCACCCAGCTGGGGCGGCATGATCAATGGCGTGATGACGCTGTCGGGTGCGTGGCACAAGCTGCGTGATGACCCGATCATCCGCTTCATGATTGTGGCCTTGTCGTTCTACGGCATCGCGACTTTCGAGGGGCCGATGCTGTCGATCAAGACCGTCAACGCGCTGTCGCACTACACCGACTGGAATGTTGCGCACGTTCATGGCGGCACGCTGGGCTGGGTTGGTTTTATATCGATGGGTGCTCTGTACTTTCTGGTGCCGCGCATGTTTGGTCAGAAAAAGATGCACAGTGTCCCCGCCATCGAGCTGCACTTTTGGGTGGCCACCGTGGGCATCGTGCTGTACATCGCTGCCATGTGGATAGCCGGCGTGATGCAGGGGCTGATGTGGCGCGCCATCAACCCCGATGGCTCGCTGACCTATACCTTTATCGAAAGTGTCAAAGCCACTTATCCGTTTTATGTGGTGCGATTTTTAGGCGGCATTTTGTACATGACGGGCATGCTGGTC
The DNA here is from genome assembly GCA_049653085.1 of Polaromonas sp. Lineage (GTDB taxonomy): Bacteria > Pseudomonadota > Gammaproteobacteria > Burkholderiales > Burkholderiaceae_C > Polaromonas. The sequence goes on along the minus strand of JBASFP010000094.1, from coordinate 12,560 downwards.
ATGGCCTGGAATGTCCTGATGACAGCGCGGGCGGGCAAGCCGTTTGATGCACCGATTCCGTCAGTTGCCACCCACGCATAAGGAAAATCGTCATGGCATTTACCCACGAAAAAGTTGAAACCAGCAACACGCTGATGATTGTGCTGATTCTGATTGTGCTGGCAGTTGGCGGCATGGTTGAAATTGTCCCGTTGTTTTTTCAAAAATCGACCACAGAGCCAATCAAAGGCATCACGCCTGATTCAGCCCTGAAGGTGGTAGGCCGAGACATTTATGTGCGTGAAGGCTGCTACAACTGCCACTCGCAAATGATTCGCCCGCTGGTGGCTGAAACGCTGCGTTATGGCCATTACTCTGTGGCTGGCGAATTTGTATATGACCACCCGCATCAATGGGGCAGCAAACGCACCGGGCCCGACCTGCACCGGGTGGGCGGCAAATACAGCGACGAATGGCAGCGCCTGCACCTGATTGCACCCCGCGACTTGGTGCCCGAGTCCATCATGCCCGCCTACCCGTGGCTGGAGAAAGCGCCTGCTGACCATACAACGATTGCTGCACACATGACAGCACTGCGGCGCGTGGGTGTGCCTTACACCGATGCCCAAATTGCTGCTGCACCTGCTGAGGTCAAGGGCAAAACCGAACTGGATGCTTTGGTAGCGTACTTGCAGGGCTTGGGCCTGGCGTTGAAATAAGGAGGAGACAAAGCATGATCAATATGGACATCAACATACTTCGCAGCCTGGTCACAGCGTTCAGCTTTGTGCTTTTCATCGGCATTTTTGTATGGGCTTATCGGCCTGCGCGCAAAACCGGTTTTGACGAAGCAGCGCGGTTGCCCTTCATCACCGATCAGGAGTCACAGCCATGAGCGATTTCGTCAACGGATTCTGGCCCTGGTACGTCGCGGCCATCAGCCTGGTGTCGGTGCTGGCTTGTGGCTTGCTGCTGTACCTGGCGGGCAAAGCCACGGTGGTTGCGCATGATGGCAAGACAGATGACAACACCACGGGGCATGTGTGGGACGAAAACCTGCGTGAACTCAACAACCCCTTGCCGCGCTGGTGGTTGTGGCTGTTTATTCTGACGATTGTGTTTGCGCTGGTTTACCTCGCAGTCTTCCCCGGCCTGGGCAGCTACAAAGGGCTGCTCAAGTGGTCAACTGAAGGCGAGCACCAGCAGGACGTGACGCAGCTTCGCGAACAAATTGTGCCTTTATATGCAGCGTTTGCGGCGCAGCCGGTTGAAGCACTGGTCAAAGACAAGCGCGCCCTGGCAGTGGGCGAGAGGCTGTTCATGAACAACTGCTCGCAATGTCACGGCTCCGATGGTGCGGGCAGCAAGGGCTTTCCCAATCTGACCAACGCCAATGCGGCTTGGCTGGGTGAGCGTGGCGCAGCGCACATCGTGCAAACCGTCACCAAAGGGCGTAACGGACTGATGCCACCCATGGGCGCGGCTGTCGGTGGTGACCCCGAGATAAGCGATGTTGCCCACTATGTGCTGTCGCTGTCTGGCAGCCCACATAACGAGATCAAGGCGTTCAGTGGCAAGTCCAAATTTTCTACCTGTGCCGCCTGTCATGGTGTGGATGGCAAAGGCAACAAAGCCTTGGGCGCGCCCAACCTGACCGATGACTACTGGCTGCACGGCTGGGGTGAAGCGGCGATTGTCAGTGCCATCAAAAACGGCAAAAACAATGTCATGCCTGCGCAATCCCCCATGCTGTCGGCAGAGCAGATTCATGTGGTTGCAGCTTACGTATTGAGCCTGTCGCAAAGCACGATTGCAAGCACAGCGACAACGCCCCTTAAAACACCTTAAGCCAAATTTTGTCCAACAGTGACCGCACCACGCCAACCGCGAGAAGAGTCATTCCCATAGCGGTTGATGACTCTTCAAGCGTGGCGTCGTTGTACCAGTCAGATGCCAAAATTTACGCGCGCAGCGTGTCTGGCTGGTTCAACTACTGGCGCTGGGCCATGGTGTTTTCCACGCAGCTGGTGTTTTACGGCTTGCCGTGGCTCTCCATCAATGACCGCCAGGCCATGCTGTTTGACCTGGCATCGCGGCGCTTTTATATCTTCAACCTGGTGTTGTATCCGCAAGACCTGATTTACCTCACGGGTCTGCTGGTCATCAGCGCACTGTCGTTGTTTTTATTCACGGCAGTGGCTGGGCGGTTGTGGTGCGGCTACACCTGCCCGCAAACGGTTTATACCGAAATTTTCATGTGGGTTGAGCGCAAGATTGAAGGCGACCGCATTGCCCGCATGCGGCTGGACAAGTCGCCCTGGGGCTTGAACAAGATTGCCCGCAAAAGCGCCAAGCAGGCCGTGTGGATTGCGATTGGCCTGTGGACAGGTTTTACCTTTGTCGGGTACTTCACGCCCATCCGGCAACTAGGGGCGGAAGTGCTCAGTTTTGGCTTGGGGCCGTGGGAGCTGTTCTGGATTCTGTTCTACGGCTTTGCAACTTACGGCAATGCAGGCTGGATGCGTGAGCAGGTGTGCAAGTACATGTGCCCCTATGCTCGTTTTCAAAGCGCCATGTTTGACCGCGATACGCTCACCGTGACCTATGACGTGGAGCGCGGCGAGGGCAGAGGCTCACGCCCACGCAGCGACACGCCAGCGCAGTACCACACCAAAGGCCTGGGCGACTGTATTGACTGTGGCCTGTGTGTGCAGGTGTGCCCCACCGGAATTGACATCCGCAATGGCTTGCAATATGAGTGCATCAGTTGCTCTGCCTGCATTGACGTATGTGACGGCGTGATGGACAAGATGAGTTACCCACGCGGGCTGATCCGCAACAGCACTGAAAACGGTGTGACGCAAAAATTGAGCCAGACGCAAATGTTCAAGCGGGTCTTCAGGCCGCGTGTGCTGGTCTATGCGACTGTGCTGAGTGTCATCACCATTGGTATGTTGTGGAGTCTGCTGACGCGATCTGATTTCAAGGTTGATGTGCAACGTGATCGCGGCTCTGTTGCGCGCATGGTGGGTCAGGGCATGATTGAAAACGTCTACCGTTTGCAGATCATGAACGCAACAGAACAAATGCAGGCTTACGCCATTCGGGTTGAAGGCCTCGAAGGTGGATTAATCCTTCCAGACGCGCAAGTGATGGTTGATGCAGCCAGTTCACGATGGGTGCCTGTGCGGGTGCAGGCATCGCCCGGTATGACTGCGGGTTCTCACCCCATCACATTTGTGATTGCTTCTCGGGCGAACGCATCTGATGAAGTGGTTGAAAAATCCGTATTTTTAGTCCCCCGCTAGCAAGCCAACCTGGGTCTTCAATCATGAAAAAATTTCCCCAAACCCTACCCACCATTCGTCCCTGGTACAAAGAGTTTTATGTCTGGATGGTGATTGCCGGGCCCGTGTCAGTGATCCTGGCCTGTGCCGTGACAGCGGTGTACATCTTGCAGGGACCGGATGCTGTGGTTTCAGAGAATTACTACAAGGAAGGCCTGGCACTGGCCAAAGAAGTCAAAGTGGCGCAGCCTGCCATGCAGCCTGCCAAAACAGGCCGCAACCACAGCGCCACAGGAGGAGGTATTAATGCCAAACCTTGACCTGGAAAAGTCGCGCCGCATCAAGCGCTGGGTGCTGATCACCTGGCCATCTTTTCTGGCGGCCTGCCTGCTGGAGGCGCTGGTGTTTTCAGCTATCGACCCGAGTGAAGTGCATTGGCCGGGCCAGACCGTGCAGCCGTCTCGCCAGGCGATTTACACCGCTGCGTTTTTCAGTTTTTGGTTGATCGTGATGGCCAGCAGCAGTCTGGTGTTGTGGTTGAGCAAGCCGCCGCGTGACGTTAACGACACGGCTCGTGATTCACAATCCGTTTGAGTGCCTCGGCATTTTGAATGTGGATATGCCGCTGGTTGACGGTTATCAAGCCTTCTTCCGAAAATTTGGAGAAAGTCCGGCTAACTGTCTCCAGAGTAAGCCCCAGGTAGCTGCCGATTTCTTCACGTGTCATGCGCAGCACCAGGTCAGAACTTGAGAACCCCCTGGCATGAAGGCGTTGCACCAGGTTCAGCAAAAATGCCGCGAGTCGCTCTTCAGCTCGCATATTGCCCAGCAGCAGCATCACGCCGTTTTCGCGCACAATTTCGCGGCTCATGATTTTGTGAACATGGTGTTGCAGTGCCTTGACTTCGCGTGCAATCTCTTCAATCCTGTCAAACGGCAGGGCGCAAACTTCGGTGTCTTCCAGTGCTATCGCATCACAGGTATGCAGGTCTGTGGCAATGCCGTCCAGCCCAACGATTTCGCCGGCCATTTGAAAGCCTGTGACCTGGGTCTGCCCGTCTTCAGACGTGACCGAGGTTTTAAAAAAACCACTGCGTATGGCGTACAGCGACGTAAAAGCATCGCCTGCCCGAAAAAGCGCGCTGCCGCGTTTGACAAAAGGCCGTTTGGTCACCAGCTCGTCAACACGCTTGAGCTCGTCCGCATCCAGGCCGATGGGCATGCACAACTCGCGCATATTGCAGTTGGAGCAGGCGATTTTGATGAAGTGCGTGTCCAATTTGACTCCTGAGGCTTGTGGCTGCGATGTTACAGCGCCAAGAGGATGAATTGGAACAAAAAAAGTAGCGCTGACTGACATGGTGTTTTCCTGCTGTGGTTTGGTGTTTGCCGGAAGAACTGAGCAAGACTTGACTTGGCGCAAGACATATCCGGATTTGAGCGCGCATGATGCTAGTAAATACGAAGAGTTCTATCAATGCGACCTTTTAAGCCTGCTATCCGTGTAGGCCTGCACGCCTTTGGCTTGCAGGACAACACGCAACACCGTGACACATGCAAGCCACCCTAGCCGCCACCGCCTTGCTGATGGGTCTGGCAGGTGGCCCGCACTGCGTGGCCATGTGCGGGGCTGCCTGTGCAGGACTTAGCCGCACCCAGGCAGGTCAGAGTGCGCGTGCCTTGTGGGTTTTTCAGGCGGGGCGATTGCTGGGCTACTCGGCCTTGGGCGCACTGGCTGCCGCGTCAATGCAGGGTTTGGGCTGGCTCAGTGTTCATTCAGCCGCGTTGCGCCCGGTCTGGACGCTGGTTCATGTCGCCGCCGCCATGCTGGGTTTGATGTTGCTGTGGCAGGCGCGCCAGCCGGTCTGGCTTGAAAACTCAGCCCGCAAGGTTTGGCAAAGCGTGCGTTCAGTCACTGGCAACACAAAGGGTCATGCAGGCCTCGCGCCGATTGGCGTGCTGGGCTTTTTATGGGCGTTGCTGCCTTGCGGCTTGCTGTATTCAGCCTTGCTGGTGGCGGCTATGACAGGCAGCACCGCCCAGGGCGCGGGCGTGATGGCCTTGTTTGCAGTTGGCAGCGGTGTGTCGCTGATGGCCGGGCCCTGGCTTTGGCTGCGTTTGCGTGGGCAGGGTTCAGGCCAGTGGGCGATACGTATTGCAGGCCTGGCGTTGCTGGCCAGCTCGGTTTGGGCGCTGTGGATGGGGCTGGTCAACAACACGGCACCCTGGTGCCTGAGTCCTTGATTTCCCTTGAATCCGGGCTGAAATAGCTCTTACAATTCGTTTTTTCGGGGTGTGGTGCTCCGGATTTCATGGATACAAGACATGTTCAAAAAGCGGTTCTGCCTGGTTGCCCTGTCGGCTTTGGTGTTGGTGGCTTGCGGTAAAAAGCCCGATACGCCCACTACCGCTGCAGCACCCGCCACCCCTGTGGCAGGCGCCGAAGAAAAAATTCTCAACATTTACAACTGGCCCGACTACATTGCCAAAGACATGGTGGCCAGTTTTGAAAAAGAAACCGGCATCAAGGTCAACTACCAGACCTTTGAAAACAACGAAGGTCTGCAGGCCAAGCTGGTGGCGGGAAACACGGGCTACGACATCGTGGTGCCCGGTGCGGTGTTTGCCAAAGCGCAAATTGAAGCCGGCCTGCTGCAAAAGCTGGACAAGACCAAACTGGGCAACCTTGCCAATCTTGATGCGTCGCTGATGGGCAAGCTCGTGACTGTGGATCCTGGCAATGCTTATCTGGTGCCATGGGCCTGGAGCTTTACCACCGTCGGAATCAATAAGGCCAAGGTAACGCAAGCGCTGGGCAGCACGCCCCTGCCAGCCAATGCCTGGGACTTGGTGTTCAACCCCGAGTACACCGCCAAGCTTAAATCTTGCGGCATCGCTTATCTGGACTCACCCACTGAAATCATGCCGCCTGCCATGCACTACCTGGGCAAAAACGCTTATTCAAACGACGCGGCTGACCACAAAGCCGCAGGAGAGATGCTGGCCAAAGTCAGACCAGAAATTCGGCTATTTTCGAGCACCATGATTGACGATCTGGCCAGCGGAAAAGCCTGCGTGGCGCTGGGATGGGCCGGCGACATCAACATTGCACGCGCCCGCGCGATTGAAAACAAAAACGGCAATGACATTCAGACGCTTTTGCCATCAACAGGTGGGCTGATCTTTTTTGACAACCTGGCCATTCCCAAAGACGCCAAACGCCCGAACAACGCGCATGCTTTTATCAATTACTTTTTAAAACCCGAAGTCTCTGCCGCGCTCACCAACGAGCTGGGCTACGCCACGGCCAACAAGGCCAGCCTGGCCAATGTCAAACCAGACATTGCCAAAGACCAGGCGGTCTTCCCCGATGCTGCCAATCTGCAAAAAATGGTGCCACCCAGCAGTTTTAGCAATGAGGCTCGCCAGTCCCTGAGCCAGGTGTTCACGCTGTTTAAAAAAGGCAGTTGAACCTTGTCTGGCTACTTGCAAACTGAGGTGCTGGTCAAGCGTTTTGACGGCGTGGCCGCCGTTGACAACGTGTCGCTGACCATCAACAAAGGCGAGATATTTGCGCTGTTGGGCAGCTCAGGCTGCGGCAAGTCCACCCTGCTGCGCATGCTGGCCGGGTTTGAAACGCCCACATCGGGCCGCATTATGCTGGCAGGCGGCGACATTGCCGCCATGCCGCCGTATGAGCGGCCCATCAACATGATGTTTCAGTCGTATGCGCTGTTCCCGCATTTGACGGTGTGGGACAACATTGCGTTTGGCCTGAAGCGCGAAGGCATGCCCAAGGCGCAAATCACCCAGCGCGTTGAAGACATGCTGCGCCTGGTGCAACTGCAGGACTTTGCGCAACGCAAGCCGCATCAGTTGTCAGGCGGGCAGCAGCAGCGCGTGGCGCTGGCGCGTAGCCTGGCCAAAAAGCCGCAGTTGCTGCTGCTGGATGAGCCGCTGGGCGCGTTGGACAAAAAACTGCGCGAGCGTACCCAGTTTGAGCTGGTCAATATTCTCGAATCCGTTGGCGTGACCTGCGTGATGGTGACGCACGACCAGGAAGAAGCCATGGCCATGGCCAGCCGCATTGCGGTGATGAGCCAGGGCCGCGTGCTGCAGGTGGGCACGCCCAAAGAGATTTACGAATACCCGAATTGCCGCTTTGTCGCCGACTTTATTGGCAACGTCAATTTGTGGGAAGGTACGCTGGCGCTCGACGCAGCCGACCGCTGCGAGGTCAAAACTGCACACGGCGTTGTCAAGGTTGGCCACGGCATTAGTGGCACACAAGACATGGCCTGCGCGGTGGCGATCAGGCCTGAAAAAATCACGATTTCAAAACTCCGGCCCGCACAAGCCGTCAATTTGTTTTCTGGCACGGTCAAAGAGATTGCCTACTTCGGCAGTTACAACACCTTTATCGTTGAAATACCAGGCGGTGCAACCGTCAAAATACTTGAGGCCAACACATCGCGCTATGACGGCGGCGAGATCACCTGGGACGATGCGGTGTTTTTCTGGTTTGATGAAACCGCGCCCGTGGTGTTGACGCAATAGCCATGAAAGCCTTGTTCAGTCCTGGCCGGCGCTTTGTGATTGGCGTGCCATTCATCTGGCTGTTTTTGTTCTTTGCCTTGCCATTTTTCATTCTGCTGCGCATCAGCGTGACAGATATGGGCAGCGGCGTTGACCCGTTTGCACCGCTGATTGACACATCCGGCGATGCCTGGCGGCTGATGCTGGAGTTTAAAAACTACATCGGCATATTCAGTGACGGTGCGGATGGCCCGACCATCTATGTGGAGGCTTATAAAACTTCGCTTAAATACGCTGCATTGACGACGCTGCTGTGCCTGCTGATTGGCTACCCGTTTGCCTACTTTTTGGCACGCAGCAAACCATCCATTCGCCCGGCGCTTTTGATGCTGGTCATGCTGCCTTTCTGGACATCGTTTTTACTGCGTATTGCGGCGTGGAAGGGCATTTTGGCTGACCAGGGGGTGCTGAATAATTTGCTGCTGTGGCTGGGCGTGATCAAAGAGCCGATGGTGATGCTGTACACCGACGTGTCGATGCTGGTGGGCATGACCTATGTGTATTTGCCGTTCATGATTTTGCCGCTGTATGCCAACCTGGTGAAGATGGACTTGCGCCTGCTGGAGGCTGCCCATGACCTGGGTGCCAGCCGCTTCAAAGCGTTTTGGCTGATTACCGTGCCGCTCAGCAAAGCCGGCATCATTTCCGGTTGCATGCTGGTCTTTATCCCGGCGGTCGGCGAGTTTGTGATTCCGTCGCTGCTGGGCGGCGCTGAAAACATCATGATTGGCCGCGTGGTGTGGGACGAAATGTTCAGCAGCAACAACTGGCCGCGCGCAAGTAGCCTGTCAGTGGTGATGATCGTGCTGATCCTGGTCCCACTGGCGCTGTACTACCGGTCAAAAGACGCTGTGGAGAAATGATGGATAAGCATCCCCGAACTGGTTGTCATTGCGGACTTGATCCGCAATCCATGAACCCGTATTTGTGCGCAGCACCGTGGGGTCATGGATCCCGGCTCAAGGCCGGGATGACAACCGGGAAAATTGTCAGGCATTGCGGAAAATGATGCTTGCCCGTTTCCTTGAAAAAAACACAGGTCGCTTCTGGCTGATCTCAGTATTTGTTTTTCTGTATATCCCGCTGCTTTTTTTAATCGTATTTTCATTCAACAGCACCCGGCAAGACGGCGTATTTACCGGCTTTTCACTGCGCTGGTATGAGGCACTGCTCACTGACTCGCGTCTGGTTGAAGGTTTCTGGCTGTCTTTAAAGGTTGCACTGCTCACGGGCACGCTGTCGGTGGTGCTGGGCTGCTTTGCCGCGTTTGTATTGGTGCGTTACAAACGGTTTTCGGGCCGTACGCTGTTCTACGGCATGGTCAATGCACCGCTGGTGATGCCCGAGGTCATCATTGGCTTGTCGCTGCTGCTGCTGATGGTGGCCAGCCAGAGGTTGTTTGGCTTCCCCGAGCGTGGGTTTGTGACCCTGGTTTTGGGGCATACCTTGCTTGGCATGGCGTATGCCACCACGGTGATTCAATCGCGTTTGCTGGAGGCTGACCGCTCGATTGAAGAAGCCGCCATGGACTTGGGATGCAAACCCATGCAGGTGTTCTTTTTGGTCACGCTGCCCAGCATTGCGCCTGCGCTGGTGTCCAGCTGGCTGCTGACGTTTACCTTGTCATTTGACGATGTTGTGCTGTCAGAGTTTTTATCGGGCCCCGGTGTCACCACGCTGCCGCAAGTGATCTTCAGCTACGCCCGGCGCGGCGTGAACCCGTCGATTTATGCAGCCGCGACGCTGCTGATTGCTACCGTGTCACTGGGCATCATTGCCTACAGCTTGTATACGCTGCGGCAACAAAAGCGCGCTGTCATTTCCTCGAAGGCAGCGTAGCCAGCACCACGCCAAGCAGCGCCACGCCAAAAGCCAGCGCCTGCAGGCCACTCAGGCTTTCGCCCAAAAACACCACGCCCACCGCTGCTGCGCTGACTGGCAAAAACACGGTGAACACGCCAGCCTGGCCTGCGGGGATGGTTTTCAGTCCCGTCATCCACAGCCATACCGTCCACACGCTGGCGGCCAGTGAATAGAAAACCAGCAACAGCCAGCTAGGCGCAGCAACTGTTGAAAAATCAAACTGCCACATTGCCCACAGCCCAAGTGGCGTGACCAATGCAAAGCCCCACAGGTTGATCAGCGCCGTGATGCGCTTGGGGCTGAGTGCGCCAACCAGCTTTTTGCCAATCACGGCATAAGCCGCTTCACACAGCACCGCGCACAGCAGTAAAAATGTGCCAAAAATGCTGTTTTTAGATGTCAAATTGGCCTCCAGACCAACAGATACGGGCGCAAGCAGCTCCTGCTTTGATAGTGAAACCAGCGTGACGCCTACCACGGCGCACACCACCGCCGCCCAGGTTCTGGCACCAATGCGCTCGCCCAGAAACGCCCAGCTCATCAAAGCCACCGCCGCTGGAATCGTCGCCATCACAATGCCCGCAGTCACTGCGCCCGTCATGCTCACGCCAAACAGCATACAGATGGAAAACAAAAAATTGCCCAGAAACGACTCTAGAAAAAGCAGGCGTTTGGTCTGGCCAGTCATCGGCGCTTCATTCGCAGGCTTTTTCAGCCAATGCAGCATGGCTGCCCCGCCAATCCCAAAGCGCAGCCACGCCAGCAAAAACACAGGCAATGCAGCGACCAGCGGTTTTGACAAGGCAACATAGCTGCCCACCAAAGACATGCTCAAGGCAAGACAGGCATACGCCACAATTCGGTTCATGGCCGATACCTTAACCGACTTCACGCGACACGTATTCGTTTACGGCACCCTGCGCAGGGGGCAAGAGCGCGACATCAATCGCCTGCAGCCCACCCCACTATTCATAGGCCATGCGCAAATCAAAGGCACGCTGTACAACCTGGGCAGCTACCCCGGCGTGCGGCTGGGTGGTACGCAGTGGGTACACGGCGAGGTTTACCACATCAGCGCCGAGCTTGAACGACAACTGGACGATATAGAAGAAGTCTTGCCGCAGCAGACGGGGGAGTATGCGCGGCGGGAAGTGCTGGTGCAGTGTGCAGGGGAGGCGTTGCTTTGTCTGGTTTATGAGGTGGCTGAGGTGCGTACGGTTGGTTGTGGCGTGATTGAGTTTGGGGATTGGGTAAAAAGGTGAGCCTAGCTAAACGCAAATTGAAAGCATATGAAATGAACCCTCTCCTAATCCATCTATTTTGACGATGACAGCATGGGGGAGAGCTTGGCCGATGGCCGCATTATCGGCGTATCGCTGGCCTAGTTTCTAGGGCTGATTCGTGCAACGCATGAGTCATGCTTGCGCCCATTCTTCGACACCTGATTGATAACGCTCTGTGACAGGACGCAGTTGCCGCATGATAAACGGTTTCTAGTTGCAAGTAACGTATGCTCAATGTACGAACTTTTTCAAGCCTAACAATGCAGGAGAATAAAAAATGATACCTTCCATTGGCAACGTTATCTCTGTAGCTCTTGCCTTAGAAATTTGTCGCAATTACGAGTTTACGTATTTGGTTGAGCGGCTATCAAATAACCAAGATGCTTTCAAGGAATGGACATTCGATGGTGCTTCGATACTGCCGGATGAAATTTTCGCAAAGATTTTTAGTGTTCCCAACCTCATTGAAATCGCGCTACGGCACGACCTGAAGTATGCCTACGGTGAACCAGACAACAAAAGCGAGCGGTTGCTCGCAGATGAACAGTTCAGGCGTGACTTGCTCAACGATGGCTGTATTTCAGGGGTTGCTCAGGCTATGTACTTGGCTGTACGTGCGTTTGGCAACTTCCCGATTAAAACTGATTTTTCGTGGGGTTTCGCGCGCAAATAAGTGAATTATTTGACGACTAGATCACCGCTATTTGAGCGATCGTAGTGAGCCTCAGTTATCACTTTGTTAAAGGCTAACAAACGGATCAAAATGTGACTTTTTTCTATTTCTAGTAGCCCAAAATTCCGCAGTTCAGGCCCTTTCATCACTTCGTTAAGGTATGCATTAATGGCAGCACCAGATGCAGTGGCTTCAACCAATCTTCCTTTTGCAGACAGCTTGTGTTCTAGTAGGCCGTTTGAATGTACATCTCCACTGAGCATCAACCATGAATGATCGCCCGCTGCTTGAGTTAGCCATTTTCGATCATCTGGGTATTTGTGCCAACCATCACCTTGGCTGAAGGTTACGCCACTGGCAATGATGTGAAGAGCATCTGGCGCTGCATTGATTGCAGTGTTTAACATCGCGTGTTGTTTAACGCCTAGCATCTGGTGCTTTTTGCGTTGTGTGCGTCCATCAGTCAGATGAAGCCAAGAGCTACCATCCTGTTCGAGCTTGATGGATGCAGCTCCTAGCGGTACAAAATCAGGAGCCATATAGTCCGCCCACAGTTGCGGTGCAGATGATGTCGAAGGGAATGTACTTAAATCGTTTGCGGCTAATGCTTTGCGGAATTCGCGCATATAGCTGGTAGTTATCTTCACTTTCTCAGCTTGACTGGGGTCTGAAAGCATTTGTGCGCCCTGAGCATCATTCCATGCAAAATCGTGGTCATCCCAGATGGCATGAAATTTAATATTCGGTGATGCGACTAGTGCGTCAACATGCAAGTTTAGAAACATAATGGCGGCTCATTTTTCGGTCTGCATCTTGCCGCGTGAACTTCCACTCGATGGTTCTGTGGTCGGTGTTTCGTGCTTGCTGCCAAGCATCGAC
>JBASFP010000093.1:0-19883 GCA_049653085.1 Polaromonas sp. | reverse complement strand
ATCGGTTTAACAGGCGATTTGACTTGGCAGCCATGGTGCCTCGACTGCTTCGCGCTGCTGTGACTACAAAACCTCTTCCTCTGAGCATCCTACGCCTGTCTGAGGCAGGTATCTAATCAGGTCAAATAGGGCTTTTAACCAATAAATACGGGCGCAAGCAGCTACTGATTAAATAGCAATCATATCTGCTTAAACCTTGCCGGGCTGCGCGTTCTTCAAGGCAGCAATTCGTTCTTCAATCGGTGGGTGGGTTGAAAACAGCTTGCCCATACCGCCTGCAATGCCCATGGCCGCCACTGACTTGGGCAACTCGCCAGGCACCATGCCACCCAAGCGGGCTAGGGCGTTCATCATCGGTTGCGTTCTTCCCATCAGTTGCGCAGCACCCGCGTCGGCGCGGAACTCGCGGTGGCGCGAGAACCAGGCCACCACCATGTGAGCGGCCACACCCAGGACGATGTCCATCACGACCGTGATGACGTAGTAGCCTATGCCGGGGCCATCGTTGGTGTTTTTCAGAATAACTTTGTCGACAAAGTACCCCACCACACGGCTGATAAACACCACAAAAGTGTTCATCACACCCTGAATCAGCGTCATGGTCACCATGTCGCCATTGGCAATGTGCGCGACTTCGTGGCCAATCACGGCTTCAATTTCTTCTTTGGTCATGCCTTGCAGCAAGCCCGTTGACACCGCCACCAGTGCTGAGTTCTTAAAGGCGCCCGTAGCAAACGCATTCGGTGCGCCTTCAAAAATACCGACTTCCGGCATGCCGATTTGCGCTTTGTCTGCAAACTTTTTGACGGTATCGACAATCCAGGCCTCGTCTGCGTTTTGCGGCTCGTTGATAACGCGCACACCCGAGCTCCACTTGGCCACCGGCTTGCTGATCAGCAGCGAAATAAACGCGCCGCCAAAACCCATGATGAGGGCAAAACCCAGCAGCGACGTGAGATTTAAACCCTGCGCGTTGATGAAGCCGTTCAGGCCCAGGACATTGACAATGATGCCCAGCACGACGACGACGGCCAGGTTGGTCATGACGAATAGAAAAATACGTTTCATGGAATCTCCGAGTGGAAGTTAGCTCAACAGTTCCCCAAATGGGGTGCGGGCTGGCAAGCTCAAGAGCTGCTGGCAGTTACGCGATTGATTTTTCAGCTATTTTCTTGTTTTCTGGCCTGAAAACAAGAATGTCCTCATAAAAGGAAAGTTTCTCATTCTCCGCCCACCAGCCAGGCACACCCAGCACCGGCAGCGGCGCAAAGGGTTTACCGGCAAGCTTTTCGGCGCTCAAATCCGCTGCTATCCAGGCATCCAGATTTGCTATTGAATCAGTAGCTGCTTGCGCCCGGTATATATGGGCTGTGATCGGTTTTCTTGGGGTAACCAGCTTTTCCAGCAGCGCATGGCCAAACAACACCAGTTGCGCGTCAGCCCACATCGGGCGCAGCTTTACAAACAGCCGCTGCCAGTCTTTGGCGATCAATGCGTCCCACAGCGGCTGCGGCGCGATAAAAAAAGCGGCGTTTTCGTCAAACAGCGTGAGCGCATCGCGTACCGCACCCCGCGTTTTCTGTACGCCGCCAATGGCGAGTTGCTCAGCTTGAAGCTGGTTGAGCTTTTTCTTGGTTTGCGGAAAAGTCAGCCAGCACATGCCATTGAAAAAGTCGTGCAGGTTGTCGCGGGTGGGGACGGTTTGGGTGTCGAAGATGAATTGTTCGTAGGCTTGGCCATCGGGCAGGGCGGATTGGCTGACAAATCGGACGGGTGAATGTGACACCTTGTTCAATGTTTGAGCTATATCGTTGCCGGAGAACTCAAGAGCAGTAGCCGCATAAGGTGCAAGCCACGGCGCAGTCCAGTCGATCACATCACGTGTCAGATGAAGCGCCAAGCCAGGCTTTCCCCGCTGCGCAGTGGCTTGAGCTGGCCTTCACCGAATGCAAAACTCTCGGGCGGCGTCCAGCTTTCTTTCTTTAGCGTCACAGTCCCGGTGTTGCGCGGCAAGCCATAAAAGTCAGCGCCATTAAAACTCGCAAACGCTTCGAGCTTATGCAGCGCACCCGCCGTCTCAAACGCCTCGGCATACAGCTCCATCGCGGCGTGGGCTGTGTAGCAGCCTGCGCAGCCGCTGGCATGCTCTTTCAGGTGCGCGGGGTGAGGCGCGCTGTCGGTGCCCAAAAAGAACCGTGTGTTGTTGCTGCTGGTGGCCGCTTCAACCAACGCCAGGCGATGCGTTTCGCGTTTCAATACGGGCAGGCAGTAATAATGCGGCCTGATGCCACCCGTAAATATAGCGTTGCGGTTGTACAGCAGGTGGTGCGCGGTGATGGTGGCCCCTAGGAACTGATCTGCATCGCGTACATAGTGCGCCGCCTCTTGGGTCGTGATGTGCTCAAACACGATTTTTAGTTCAGGAAAATCGCGCCGAAGCGGGATGAGCTGCGTGTCAATGAACACCGCCTCACGGTCAAACAGATCAATATCGGGCGAGGTGACTTCACCATGCACCAACAGCAGCAGGCCTTCGCGCTGCATGGCTTCCAGCGTTTTGTAGGTTTTGCGCAGGTCTGTCACCCCTGCATCGCTGTTGGTGGTGGCACCCGCCGGGTACAGCTTGGCGGCGACCACGCCTGCATCCTTGGCGCGTTTGATCTCGTCTGGCGGCAGGTTGTCTGTCAAGTACAGCGTCATCAACGGTTCAAATTTCACGCCGTCAGGCACTGCAGCCTGAATACGGCTTTTATAAGCCAGCGCCTGCGCAGCCGTGGTGACGGGCGGTCGCAAATTCGGCATGATGATGGCTCTGGCGAACTGGGCTGCGGTGTGAGGCACAACGGTGTGCAATGCGTCGCCGTCACGCACATGAAGGTGCCAGTCGTCGGGGCGGGTGATGGTTAATAGGGTCGGTTGAGGCGTCATGGTCTGAATTGTCGCACTTGATAAAGATTTCAAAGACGTAAAAAAACCCGCCTAGAGCGGGCATTTACATGTCGTGTCATTGCGGGCTTGACCCGCAATCCATGAGCGCACCGAAGACAAACAATTCGGACGCATGGATCCCGGATCAAGTCCGGGATGACAACGTCAATCAGTGCGCCAGAATCTTGTTCAGGAAATCCTTGGTACGCGCCTGGCGATTTTCGGGGTGCTTGAAAAACTCATCGGTTGAGCAGTCTTCCAGAATTTTGCCGCCTACGTCCATAAAAATCACGCGGCTGCCAACTTTTTTGGCAAAGCCCATCTCATGCGTGACCACCATCATGGTCATGCCTTCTTTGGCCAAGTCCATCATGCAGTCGAGCACTTCGCCAACCATTTCAGGGTCAAGTGCTGAGGTGGGCTCATCAAACAGCATGGCAATCGGGTCCATGCTGAGCGCCCGGGCAATTGCCACACGCTGCTGCTGGCCACCTGAGAGCTGACCAGGAAACTTGTCTTTGTGCAGCATCAAGCCCACGCGGTCAAGGTACTTCAGGCCGTGTGCTTTGGCTTCGTCAGGCTTGCGGCCCAGTACCTTCATTTGTGCCAGCGTCAGGTTTTCGGTCACGCTCAGGTGCGGGAACAGCTCAAAGTTCTGAAACACCATGCCGACCCGGCTGCGCAGCTTGGGCAGGTCTGTTTTTGGGTCATGTACCGCTTGGCCGTCAACAAAGATCTGGCCTTTTTGGAACGGCTCCAACGCATTGATGGTTTTGATCAGCGTTGATTTGCCTGAGCCAGAGGGCCCGCACACCACCACCACTTCGTCCTTGTTGATGCTGGTGGTGCAGTTGTTCAGCACCTGCACCGTGCCGTACCACTTGGACACTTCTTTCATTTCAATCATGGCCATTTTCTTCTCCAATACTTTTCGTTAAATCTTGACTGTTCAGCCCATCCACTTACCGGATGATGGCGATTTTGGTTTGCAGGCGTTTGACCAGATACGACAAGCCAAAGCACATCACAAAATACACCACGGCAGCCAGCAGGTAGGCCTCTTCCGTGCGGCCATAAATCTTGCCCGCAGTGGTAAAGCCCTTGAGCAAGTCGTAGGCGCCAATCGCATAAACCAGTGAGGTGTCCTGAAACAAAATGATGGTCTGCGTGAGCAAAATCGGCACCATGTTTCTGAAGGCCTGTGGCAACACAATCAGCTTCATGTTTTGTGCATAGGTCATGCCCAGTGCGCGCCCGGCATTGACCTGCCCGCGCGAAATCGACTGAATACCTGCCCGCATGATCTCGCTGAAATACGCGGCCTCAAACGCCACAAAGGTGATGATGGCTGAAATTTCAGCCCGGTTGTTGGCACCACCCGGTATCAGCGCATAAAACGCAGCCGGTACCAGCAAAAAGAACCACAAAATCACCATCACCAACGGCACTGACCGCATGCCGTTGACGTAAATCGTCGCAGGCGTGGCCAGCCATTTTTTACCCGACAAGCGCATCAGCGCCAAAATGGTGCCCAAAATAATACCGCCAATGGTGGCGATGATGGTGAGCTGAATACTGAACCAGAAGCCTTTGATCACGAACTTGGAGATGATCTCCCAGTTCAGAAAACTCATGTCTAAACCCAACATATCAATGCCCCCCGCCTGATGCGCCAGCCATGACATAGCCAGGGATTTGCGCCTTCTTTTCGATCAACGCAAAAACCCGGTTAACAGCAAACGCTGACACCGCATACAACACCGTGACCGCCAGATAAATTTCAATACCGCGCGAGGTTTCTTCTTGCGCTTGCATGGCAAACATGGTCAGCTCGGCAATGGACACGGCAAATGCAACCGACGAGTTTTTCAGCAGGTTCATGGATTCGCTGGTCAGTGGCGGAATGATGATGCGCAGCGCCATCGGCAAAATTACATAACGGTAGGTTTGCGCGGTGGTAAAACCCATCGCCATGCCGGCATAGCGCTGGCCGCGCGGCAAAGCCTGCACACCAGCCCTGACCTGTTCGGCAATACGCGCTGAGGTAAAAAAGCCAAGCGCGAAAACGACCAGCACAAAACCAGGCACGTCCTTCATGGGCGGGAAGATTTTGGGGATCACAAAGTACCAGATGAAAATCTGAACCAGCAAGGGAATGTTGCGAAACAGTTCAACCCAGGCATTGGCAATGCGCGTTAGCACCGGGCTGTTGGGCAGCGTGCGCAGCGTGCCAAACATCAGCCCCACGACCATGGCCACCACCCAGGATGCACCCGCCACGGCCAGCGTCCAGCCCCAGGCATCAAACATCCATTGCAGGTAGGTACGACCACTGCCGTCGTCGTTTAAAAATACTTTCCAGTCCCAGTTCATGAAGACTCCAGCTTGTTGTTATTCAATGGCTAAAAAACGCTTTGTAAAAAGACAAACCTCGCGAATTGATACCAATTGCGAGGTTTGAGGCTTTACTGAGAAAACAAATCGCCTGAATTACTTCTTGGCGTAGTCTTCCATTGGCTTTTCGTTAGGCGTAGCCCATGCGGCTTTGGTGCTCTCGCTGGCGGCGTAACCTACACGGGTGTTTTTTGGCGGGATTGGCTGCAAGAACCACTTGTCCCACAGCTTGGCAATTTCGCCAGACTTCATCATTTCTTTGACGGTGTCGTCGCCGATTTTCTTGAAGGCGGCGTCGTCCTTGCGGATCATGATGGCAATAGGCTCCACGCTCAGCACTTCACCGACGATTTTGAAATCAGCAGGTGCTTTGGATGTGGCAATGTTGCCAGCCAAAATCGCACCGTCCATCACAAAAGCATCTGCACGGCCGGACTCCAGTAGCAAGAAGCTGTCAGCATGGTCTTTGCCAAACACTTCCTTGAAATCAACGCCAGTGGCGCGCTCGTTTTTGCGCAGTGTTTGCACTGACGTTGTACCGGTGGTGGTGGCCACGTTTTTGCCATTCAGTTGGGCAATGCCAGTGATGCCTGAGTTGGCCTTGACAGCAAAGCGCACTTCTTCAACGAAAGTGGTTGGTAAAAAGGCCACATCTTTCAGGCGGGTGGCGTTGTTGGTGGTGGAGCCGCACTCGATGTCAACCGTGCCGTTTTGCACCAGTGGAATACGGTTTTGTGAGGTGACAGCCTGGTATTTCACTTCAAGCTTGCGGCCAGCAGCTTTCTCAACATTGGCGATGACCTTGTTGCAAACTTCAACGTGAAAACCGGTGTACTTGCCGTCACCCAGGGTGTATGACAACGCGCCTGATGAATCACGCACGCCCATGGTGATCACGCCTGAGGCTTTGACCTTGGCCAGTGTGTCGTTGGCTTGCGCAAAGACGCCGCTGGTGGCGAACATGGCAAGGGTTAGCGCTGCGAGTTGGAGTTTCATGAGAGTTCCTATCAATAAATTAAAGAAGTTTTGCTGCATTCTAAAGAGCCTGACCTGCATTGACCCCCGAGGTTTACCCGAGGCAAAAGAAGATCACCCCGAACCACTGGCACCCTTGCCATGCAGCCCGTTAGTCCATAACGTTGAGTTTTTGCAGCGGTTGACCACCAAAAAGTTGCCTTTGATTGCCCCTATTTGGTGCGAACTTTTCTGTACGGTCATCTGACCAACGTTTGCACAACAGGTGTTAGCAGTCTTCGTGCCACGGTTGCGGTGCAGTTGGTCGATTGAAAATTGTCAACCTTTGCCTGTCTCAAAATCAAAACGTGTTGAACTGTAATTTCAGTGTCACAAAAACGCAAATGCCAGTTCCAAAACGCATTATGCGTTTTACTTATAACCCATTAGGGTTGCTACTTAGCCGCCAATTTACCAACGCTGGCGAGCGGTTTGGGGCGCGCCAGCGCTTCCAGATAAGTCCACAGCGCTTGCGCAGAGCTCTTGGCCGCCGCATTCATCGCCGGCCGCTCACGGTAGACGCGAATGTCCATCGTCATCTCCAGCTTGTCACCCGCACTCACCAGCTTTTTGGCGCGCAGTTCCTTTTTAACCGCGCTGAAAGGCAAAAACGCAATGCCGTGACCTTCAAGCGCCATCGCTTTCAAGCCTTCGGCCATGTCAGTTTCATACACCCGGTCTAGATGAATAGCCGTGCTTGACTGCTTCAAAATCAAATCAACCACCCGACCCAGGTAAGCACCCGGTGCGTAACCCAGATACGGCAGCGGCTGGCCTGCCCTGCCCGGTAGCTTGTACAAAGGCTCGCCTTCAAGGTTGGGTTTGACGAAAGGCGACAGCACCTCTTGACCCAGCGTGACCATTTCATAACGGTTCGGGTCAAGCTGAAACGGCTGTGAATCGTGGTGGTAAGCAATCAGCAAATCACAACTGCCTTCGACCAGCCGCAAAACGGCGTCATGCACATTCAGCGCAATCAAACGGCTTTTGATGGGACCAAACTTTTCACGTAAGCTGCTGACCCAGGCCGGGAAGAACGTGAACGCCAGGGTGTGCGGCACGGCAAATTCAATCACGTCTTGCCCCGCCGACGTGTGGCCGCGCAGCATGGCGCGGGTGGACTGCAAGCCTTGCAGCATTTCCAGCGACTGGCTGTACAGCGTTTCACCCGCAGGCGTCAGGCGTGTGGGGTACGAGCTGCGGTCTACCAGATCCGTGCCCGCCCAAGCCTCAAGCGCCTGTATGCGGCGTGAAAACGCTGGCTGTGTCACATGCCGCAATGTTGCCGAGCGGCTGAAACTGCGGGTTTCAGCCAGGCTGACAAAATCTTCAAGCCATTTGGTTTCCATCTGGCGATTATGCGAGCGTGCAAGTGGCTGGCAACTACGGGAATTCCCATAGTCAGCATTCAATTGCTATTATTTCAGGAGCTGCTCGCGCCCGTATTGATTGGGCTAAAGGCCAATATGATGCCGATTTATTCGCTATTTTGCTGCAAATTCCACATTTTTGCGTATTTCTGATCCAGCGCCAGAAGTTCCCCATGCGTGCCGCGCTCGACGATGCGGCCGTCTTCCATCACCAGAATCTCATGCGCATCCACTACCGTTGACAGGCGGTGGGCGATGACGAGGGTGGTTTTGTTTTGGGCTGCGGCGCGTAGCTCGGCCTGAATGGCGCGCTCGTTGGCGGAGTCCAGGGCTGAGGTGGCTTCGTCAAAAATCACCACAGGCGGGTTTTTCAGCAGGGTGCGGGCTATGGCCACGCGCTGCTTTTCACCGCCTGACAATTTCAAGCCGCGCTCGCCCACCATCGTGGCGTAGCCCAGTGGCGTGCTGGTGATGAAGTCGTGAATGCGGGCGGACTTCGCTGCCTCTTCTACCTGCGCTCGGGTGGCGCCGGTTTGGCCATAGGCGATGTTGTATTCCACCGTGTCGTTGAACAGCACCGTGTCTTGCGGCACGATGCCAATGGCGCGCCTCACGCTGGCCTGGGTAACGTGTTTGATGTCTTGACCAGCGATGGTGATGTGACCTTGCTGCACGTCATAAAACCTGAAGAGTAGCCGCGCCAGCGTAGACTTGCCTGCGCCTGATGAACCGACGACCGCGACGGTTTTGCCGGAGGGAATTTCAAAGCTCACGTCTTTGAGGATGGGGCGGGCAGGGTCGTAGGCGAAGCTGACGTTTTGGAATTTGACTGCTGGGGACGATGCGATGTGTATCGGCTTTGCACCGGGCTCATCCGCTATTTCACGCTCTTTTTCCATCAGGGTGAACATCTTGTCCAAATCCGTCAGGCTTTGCTTGATTTCGCGGTAAATCACGCCCAGAAAACCGAGCGGAATGTAAAGCTGGATCATGAAAGCGTTGACCATGACCAAATCACCCAACGTCATGCGGCCATCGACCACGCCCTGCGTGGCGCGCCACAACATCGCCACCAGACCGATGGCGATGATGAGTTGCTGGCCAGTGTTGAGCAAGCTTAATGTCGTCTGGCTTTTTACGGCAGCCTTGCGGTAGCGCTCCAGGTTTTCGTTGTAGCGATTGGCTTCAAAATTCTCATTGTTGAAGTATTTGACGGTTTCGTAATTGAGCAGCGAGTCAATCGCACGGCTGTGGGCGGACGAGTCGAGCTCGTTCATTTCTTTTCTGAACTTGGTGCGCCACTCTGTGACGGTGACGGTAAAGGTGATGTAGCAGGCCAGCGCTACGAGCGTGATCCAGGCAAACCACATGTCAAACTTGACGGCCAGGATACTGAGTACCAGCGCCACTTCAATCAACGTTGGGATGATGCTGTACAGCGAATAGGAGATGAGTGAATGCACACCGCGTGTGCCGCGCTCGATGTCGCGCGTCATCCCGCCGGTTTGGCGCTCTAAATGAAAGCGCAAACTCAGTGCATGCAAATGCCTGAACACTTCAAGTGAAATTTTGCGTGACGCGCCCTCAGTAGCTTTTGAAAATACCAGTTCCCGCAGCTCGGTAAAGAGCGATGTCGACAAGCGCAGCAATCCATAGCCCAATAGCAAAGCGGCGGGGACGACCAGCAGCGCCTGCGTGTCACCGGGCTTGATGTTCATGGTGTCAACCAGATTCTTCAGAAGCAGCGGCACACCCACATTGCCCAGCTTGGCAAACAGCATGAAGCTCAAGGCGGCGAGCACGCGCCATTTGTAGTCCCACAGGTAGGGGAAAAGGCGCTTGAGCGTGTCCCAGTCAGAGCGGGCAGGCGCTTGGGGGTCGGTTGTTTTAGAAGGCGAATCTGAAGAGATGGAGGCGCCGGGAGCCATGAAACGCATAGAGGACAATCACAATCTTTGTTAGTTTTACTACAGATTGTGCCTATGAACACCGAATCAAGCCGCCACTCAAGTTCTCACGCAGGCTCGCACACCACAACCCCTTTGAATGCGCCCACCGCGCCCTTGCCGACTGACAAGGAACTGGTGCTCAAAGTCATCCCGATGCCGGCGGACTGCAACGCCAACGGCGATATTTTTGGTGGCTGGGTCATGGCCCAGGTTGACCTGGCAGGCTCTGTGGTGCCAGCCCGCCATGTGAATGGGCGCATGGCAACAGTGGCGGTGAACCAGTTTATTTTCAAACAGCCCGTGCGGGTGGGCGATATTTTGAGTTTTTTTGCCGAGGTCACGCGGATTGGCAACACCTCCATCACAGTCCAGGTGGAGGTCTATGCCGAGCGCTTTCGGAGTCAGAAAAGTTATGTCAAGGTGACAGAGGCCAGCTTGACGTATGTGGCGATAGACGATTCAGGCAAGCCGCGCAAAATTGAACGAACTCAGGAAACGATGTAAACCCCGTTACCTGTTGCCAGCAATTTGCCGTCACTGCCCAAAAAGGTCATGCGCGTGTTGGCTATGCGCGAGCCGAGGCGTATGACTTCTGCGTGCATCTCAAAATGCTGGCTGATACCGGGGCGCAGGTAGTCGATGCGCAAATCAATCGTGCCCAGCTTTGAAAAACGGGCTTCGTGTTGCTCAAAGCCCTCTTCTGAATAGCGCGCGCACAGGGCGGCGGTCACGGCTATGCCGCCCACAGTGTCCAGAGCGGCGCTGATGACACCGCCATGCAAGCGCCCTTCACTGAAGTTGCCGACCAAATCGGGCCGCATGGCCAGGCTGACATGCGCATGGGTGGCCGTTACCCCTTTTAACCTCAAGCCCAGCAGTTTGTTAAAAACAATTTGTTCTTCAAACAGGTTTTTAAGTTGGCCAATCAGCTCGGCGTTAAATTCAACAGGGATGGATTTAGACATTCGTTTGATTGTCACCCAAGGCCACAGCTTGTTTGCCCTTGATGCGGTGCGAGCGCCCGCGAAACACGGCGATGCAATCGGCCTTCTGGTTGAACACCATCACGTCATACACCCCGGTGCGGCCACTCAAAGACACTTCAATGGCCCGTGCTGTCAGCACATCGCCCTCAAAAGCAGGCGCTATAAAGTCAACACTCAGGCCTGATGCAACCGTGAGCTCGTTGTACGAGTTGCAGGCAAAGGCAAAGGCTGAATCAGCCAGCGTGGTGATGTAGCCGCCGTGGCAAGTCGCGTGACCATTGAGCATGTTAGGCGCTACCGTCATATCCATATGCGCCGCGCCGGGGCTGATGTGGGTTAGCCGCATACCCAGGCCGCTGGATGCCTTGTCGTTAGCCATCATGCCGATGCCAACCGCATTTGCAAGTTCTTGAGGTGTCATGTTTTGGCCCGCTTGTCAATCACGCGGCGTGACTTGCCGGTTTGTGTTCGCTCTATCGCGCCTGGCTGCAGCACGCTGACTTTGGCGCTGATACCAATAAGATTTTTAATGCGCGATTCCAGCGCTGTTTTGATGACGGCTGCGTTGGTGGTGGTATTGCTTTGCAACTCGGTCAACACTTCCACCTCATCCAAGTGCCCATCACGGGTAACGATCAACTGGTACAGCGCTGTCAATTCTGGGTGAGCCAACACCAGCTCCTCAATCTGTGTGGGGAAGACGTTAACCCCGCGAATGATCAGCATGTCGTCCGACCGACCCACAATTTTGCCCATGCGCCTGAAGGCGCGTGAGGTCGGTGGCAAGAGTCGCGTCAGGTCGCGTGTGCGGTAGCGAATGATGGGGAAAGCCTCTTTGGTCAGGGATGTGAAAACCAATTCGCCCTCTTCACCGTCAGCGACCAGCTCACCCGTGTCGGGGTTGATGACTTCAGGGTAAAAGTGGTCTTCCCAGATCACCGGGCCGTCTTTTGATTCGACACATTCACTGGCCACACCGGGGCCCATGACTTCAGACAGGCCATATATATCCACAGCGTCCATGCCAGTCGCAGCTTCAATGTCATGGCGCATGGCATTGGTCCAGGGCTCTGCGCCAAAAATGCCGATCTCTAGCGACGATTTTTTAACGTCCAACCCTAGTCGTGCATATTCTTCAATGATCACCTGCATGTACGACGGCGTGACCATGATGATGCGCGGCTTGAAGTCTTCAATGAGCTGCACCTGCTTTTCAGTCTGCCCACCCGACATGGGGATGACCGTGCAACCCAGACGCTCAGCACCGTAGTGCGCACCCAAGCCACCCGTGAACAGGCCGTAACCGTAAGAAATATGCACCATGTCACCGGCTCGCCCACCAGCAGCTCGAATCGACCTGGCCACCAGGTCAGCCCAGTTGCTGATGTCATTGGCTGTGTAGCCCACAACCGTTGGTTTACCGGTGGTGCCAGACGATGCATGAATGCGCATGACTTGCGACTGCGGCACGGCAAACATGCCAAACGGGTAGTTGGCACGCAGGTCTTTTTTGGTGGTGAAAGGGAATTTGGCCAGGTCAGCCAGCGTTTTGAAATCTCTGGGATGAACGCCTGCCGCATCAAATGCCTGGCGGTAGTGCGGCACGTTTTGGTAAACATTGGCCAACTTGGCTTTCAGGCGCTGGGTTTGCAACGCCGTGATTTCGTCACGACTGGCCTTTTCTATTGGATCCAGCAGATCAAATGGTGTGGTATGTGATGGCATATTTTTTGACTTCCTGTTCGCCAAATTCCTTTAATACTGCGCCTCGGCTGTCATTGCGGACTTGATCCGCAATCCATGACTCCGCACCTTGCCAACACCGCAAAAGACATGGATCCCGGATCAAGTCCGCAATGACAGCAGAGGAACGAAACCAACAACATGACCTACTGACCGACAAACACGGGGGGACGCTTGCCGATAAAAGCTTTCACACCCTCGGCGTAGTCCAGGCTGTTGCCCAGCTCGCGCTGCATGACTGCCTCTACATCGAGTTGCGAGTCCAGCGTGTTGGTCGCAGCTTGGTCAATCGCTTCGCGGGTACGCACGTAGCCCAGTGTTGGCCCGGCAGCCAAAGTTCTTGCAACGGTAGTGACTTCTGCTTCAAAATCAGTAGCAGCCACGCACTTCCAGATCAAGCCCCATTGCGCGGCTTGATCAGCGCTGAGTTTGTCGCCAAGTAGCGCCAAGCCGACCGCTCGCGCGCGGCCTACAAGCTGCGGTAGCAACCATGTGCCGCCAGCATCAGGCACCAAACCGAGCTTGCAAAACGGTTGAATAAAGCTGGCGGTTTGCACGGCAATGACGATGTCGCAAGCCAGCGCAATATTGGCACCCGCGCCGGCTGCCACGCCGTTAACCGCGCAAATGACGGGTTTGGGCATGGCACGCAGGCGGCGCACCAGCGGGCTGTAAAACGTATCGACCACATCGCCAACATCGGCCGGCGCGTCTGAGCCGGGTTTGGGCGACATGGCAGGGTCAGCCAGATCCTGCCCGGCGCAAAAGGCCCGACCAGCGCCTGTGAGCACCACAGCGCGCACCGCTTTGTCTTGCGCTGCCATGCCAAGTACGCTGAACATCTCCAGCATCATTGCGCCCATCAGGCTGTTGAGCTTGTCGGGGCGGTTGAGCGTCAATGTGGCAACGCCATCTGTGGTGCTGTAAGTGATGAATTCAAATTTAGACATGGGTGTGTTCCTGATCAAAATCAATCACCAGTTTATTGGACACTGGAAAGCTCTGGCAACACAGCACAAAGCCGCGTGCCACTTCATAGTCTTCCAGCGCAAAGTTGTTGTCCATGTCCACCTCACCCGTCAGCACCTGAGCCCGGCAGGTGGAGCACACACCGCCCTTGCAGGCGTAGGGCATGTCCAGGCCAGCTTTCAGGCCACCATCGACAAGACTTTGGTTTTTCGACATCATGAAGGTTCGGCGTGCGCCGTCCAGCATGACTTCTACTTCGCAGTCTTCACCGCCTTGTACCGCGGCTGATGCCGCACGCGGCCTGGCAGGCAGCGGCGCGCCAAACAACTCTGCCTTGATGTGCGATTTGTCAACGCCCTTGTCTTCGAGTGCCTGGGTCACAGCCAGCATCATCTCGTGGGGCCCGCAAATAAAGGCGGCGTCAATGCTGGCTGGGTCAATCCAGCGACTGAGCAGTTCAGTGGTTTTATCGTAGTCAATGCGTCCGTTGAAGAGCTCAATGTCTTGCGTTTCTCGGCTCATGACCCACACCAGATTCAGGCGGCTCAGATAGGTGTCTTTCAGGTCTTCCAGCTCTTCCTTGAACATCACGTTGCCAGACGCGCGGTTGCCATACACCAGCGTGATGCGCGTTAGTTGCTCGGCGATCAGCATGGTTTTGATGATGGCCAGCATGGGCGTGATACCGCTGCCGGCTGCAAAAGCGACGACGTGACGAGCCGCTTCAGGCTGAAGTGGAATATGAAAATGGCCCTGCGGTGGCATCGCCTCTATCACTGCACCGGGCAATAAATGACTTGCAGCCCAATGACTGAATGCACCTCCAGCTACTTTTTTAATAGCTATGCGCAAGCGTCCGTCTTGTACAGCCGAACAGATGGAATACGAGCGCCGCACCTCCTGGCCGTCAATCAAAGCGCGCAAGGTGAGGTACTGGCCTGCCACAAATGCAAAAGTGTCTTGCAACGCTTCAGGCACGGCCAACGTGATGGCCATGCTGTCGCGTGTCAGAGCCTGAACGCTAGCAACAGTGAGGCTGTGAAATGAATGGGTACTCAAAATTATTCTCTGCCGTCAATGCGGCTTGAAATAGTCAAAGGGCTCCAGGCAACTGTTGCATTGGTACAGCGCCTTGCAGGCGGTTGAGCCGTACTGCGACAAAAGCCGCGTTTTGCGGGAATCGCACTGTGGGCACGGCACCACCGTTTTGCTCGACGACAGGGCTGCAATGTCAATCACCAGGTTGCCGTCAGCAGTAGCAGCGCGAGTTGCAGGCGGCGCAATACCGTAGGCGCGCAAGGCATCACGGCCTTGCGGGGTCATCCAGTCCGTTGTCCAGGCGGGCGCGAGCTGGGTGCGCACTTCAACCTGTTCAACACCGCGCGCATACAACGCTTCACGAATCGACTGAGCAATGACTTCAGTCGCCGGGCAGCCCGAATAGGTGGGGGTGACGGTAACGACGACTGCATCGTCCACCCACTGCACATCCCGCAAAATGCCCAGGTCAACGATTGACACCACGGGTACTTCAGGGTCCATCACCTGGCCCAGCCAGCCCAGCAACGCTTCACGACTTGCGGCGTTAGCAACCGTCACCATTGCGCTCCCGGGTGCGTACGCTGCAGCACCTGCATGGGTGCGAGCAGATGGCTCAGGTGCTCGGTATGCAAACCGCGCTTGCCGCCTTTTTGGTGACCGACGAAATCAGGCACAGTGAGCGTGGCTCGCTCATGCACAGCCTTGACACTGGCGTGCCAGCCCTCTGTCAGGCTGCTGGCTGCGGGGCACAAGCCGTTTTGAGCACATTGCTCATCCACAGCATCTGACTCAAACCATTCATGCGCATACGGCCACAGTTTGTTGATGGCACTTTGCATGCGCTCACGGCTCAGCGCCGTGCCGTCGCCCAGCGCCACCATCAGGCCCGCAGACCGCTCGACGTGGTAACGCACTTCCTTGACTGACTTTTGCGCAATGTCTGCAATCCGCGTATCGCCCGATTGGCACAGACCGGTCAGCAATGCTTGATGCCACACATCAAATAAAAACTGCCGTGCCATCGTGTTGCCATAGTGGCCATTGGGCTGCTCCACGATCAGCAGGTTGCGAAACTCAGGCGCATCGCGGTGGTAGGCCAGCGCGTCTTCGTCCCGTCCCGCACCCTCCACTTCACCCGCATACGACAGCCACAAACGCGCTTGGCCCAGCAAGTCCAGCGCGGTATTGGTCAGCGCCAAATCTTCTTCCAGCGCCGGGCCGTGGCCGCACCAGGCAGACAACTGCTGCGACAGCACCAGGCAGTTGTCACCTAGCCTCAGCAGGTATTCAAATTTCGCGTTCATTCGGACTAAATATGCTTCACGCCGTCAGGCGTTGGGAAGAACGTGGGATGGCGAAAAACCTTGCTTTGCGCCGGGTCAAACAGCGCTGCTTTGTCATCCGGGCTGCTCGCCACCACGTCGCCGGCACGCACGACCCAAATGCTCACACCCTCGTTGCGCCGGGTGTACACATCGCGGGCATGCTGCAGCGCGCTTTCAGAATTAGCCGCATGCAAGCTGCCCACATGCTTATGCGCCAGGCCATGCTGGCTGCGAATGAACACTTCCCACATTGGCCATTCGCGTGTTGTTACGTCACTCATGTCATGCGGCCTGTTTTAAAAAATCAGCATCCTGTTTGTCAGCGTGCGCCGTCAACGCCTCACGAAACCAGGCACCATCGTCCCAGGCTTTGTTGCGGGCGGCCAGTCGCTCTTCATTGCACGGGCCTTTGCCTTTGACCACGTTGAAAAAATCAACCCAGTCAATGGGCCCGTAGTCGTAATGGCTCCGCGCATCGTTCCACTTCAAATCCTTGTCGGGCAACTCAAGCTCCAAGAACTCAATTTGCGGCACGGTCTGGTCGATGAACTTTTGGCGCAGCTCGTCGTTGCTGTTCAGCTTGATCTTCCACGCCATCGACTGCGCGCTGTTGACTGACGCTTCATCAGCCGGGCCATGCATGGCAATCGACGGCCACCACCAGCGATTCAGCGCGTCTTGCGCCATGGCTTTTTGCGCTGGCGTGCCATTGCAAAGCGCCACCATGATGTCAAAACCCTGGCGCTGGTGAAACGACTCCTCCTTGCACACCCGCACCATGGCGCGCGCATAGGGCCCGTACGAGCAGCGGCAAATCGGCACCTGGTTGACGATGGCCGAGCCATCAACGAGCCAGCCTATCGCGCCAATGTCGGCCCAGCTCAGCGTGGGGTAATTGAAGATGCTGGAGTACTTGGCTTTGCCTGACAGTAAGTCTCGGTACACCGCATCGCGCGTCACGCCCAGCGTTTCAACGGCGCTGTAAAGATACAGGCCGTGGCCCGCCTCGTCTTGTACCTTGGCCATCAAAATCGCTTTGCGTTTGAGCGTTGGCGCACGGCCAATCCAGTTCGCTTCAGGCAACATGCCCACGTATTCAGAATGTGCGTGCTGCGAGATTTGCCGAACCAGCGTTTTGCGGTACGCATCGGGCATCCAGTCTTTGGGTTCGTTCTTGATGCCCGCGTTGATTTTTTCTTGCCAGGCGCGCTCTTGGGGCGACATATCGTCCAGCGTCTTCACGCCTTTTGTGCCCGTTTCTACCAGTTGTGCGTACATACCGAACTCCAGTTGAAGAACCGATAATACTGATACATAAAGATTCGTACAATCAAATCATGTGTATCGCTTTGACATACCCAGCATTGTGACCAACATCAAAATTTCCCCCCAAGTTGCCCGACTGCAACGCGGCCTGGTGCTGCGCGCCAACTCGGTGCTGATCACAATTTTTGGTGACGTGATGGCGCAGCGCGGCCAATCTGTGTGGCTGGGCAGTCTGATTCAACTGGCCGACCTGTTTGGCCTGTCAGCACGGCTGGTGCGCACCAGCGCGTTTCGATTAAGTGCCGACGACTGGCTGGCTTGCACCCGGCTGGGCAGGCGTAGTTTTTATGCTTTGACAGCAGCCGGTTTGCAGCGGGTACAGCATGCTGAGCGGCGTATTTATGACTTCAAACTGCGCCAGTGGAACGGACTCTGGACGCTGGCCATTTTGGGCGCTGGCATACCCGCCAGCGCGCGTCTGCACTTGAAGCGCGAGCTGCGCTGGGAAGGCTTTGGCGAGTTGTCGCCCAACGTGTTTGCCCACCCGCATGCCAGCCACCCATCGCTTAAAGACATCATCCACGCTTCAAGTGCCGAAGAAAAAATCGTGGTGCTCAGCGCGCAAAGCATTGCTGGCTATTCAGGCAAACCGCTGCAAACCGTGATGCAAAGCGTCTTCAAACTCGACCAGGTGGAAGCCGCATTCAAACAGTTTGTGGCGCGGTTTGAACCCATGCTGCAAAACGCCACCTCGTTGAGTCCGATTGAAGCCTTTTTTGTGCGCACCTTGCTCATCCACGAATACCGCAAGGTACTGCTGCGCGACCCGAATCTGCCGCAAGCCTTGCTACCGACAGACTGGCCAGGACTGCGCGCACGCCAGATGTGTGAATCGCTTTATGGTCAGTTGCTGACAAACAGCGAGGTGTTTTTGCAGGCGCATGTACAGACGCTGGATGGCAAACTGACCAAAGCACCCCGTAACCGCGCCAAGCGGCTGGCAGACAATCACGATTAAACCAACCCGACCACCCCATGACAACAAACTCTTCAGAACAAAAAGTCGCCATCATTACTGGTGCCGCACGCGGCATCGGCCTGGCTTGCGCGCAATGGTTTTTGGCGCATGACTACCGGGTGGCGATGCTTGATGTTGACAAAGAGGAGTTGCTCAAAGCCAGCGCAGGATTGGGCGAGCCTGCCCGCGTGCTGGCCCTGCACTGCGACGTGTCCAGTCCAGCTCAGGTGGTCGCTGCTGTTGACAAAATCTGCAGCGTTTTTGGCCGCATTGACGCACTGGTCAACAACGCGGGTGTGGCGGTTTTTAAACCCTTGCTGGAGCACACTTTTGACGAATGGAGGCATGTGATGTCGGTGAATCTGGATGGGGCTTTTTTATGCACCCAGGCCGCTGCACCTGTGATGCTGAAAAATGCCAAAACCGCAGGTGGCTGCGGCGCAATCGTCAACATCGCCTCCATCTCAGGCCTACGAGCCAGCGCACTGCGGGTGGCCTACGGCACCAGCAAAGCCGCCATCATTCATTTGACCAAACAGCAGGCAGTAGAACTGGGCAACATGGGTATTCGCGTCAACGCAATAGCACCCGGCCCGGTCGATACCGACATGGCCAAAAAAGTCCACAGCGCAGCGATTCGCGCGGACTATGCGGATGCGATTCCGCTGGCACGCTACGGCACACCTGAAGAAATTGCCGAAGGGGTGGGCTTCTTATGCAGCCCGGCGGCCAGCTATATCAATGGCCAGGTGCTGGCAGTGGATGGCGGGTTTGACGCAGCGGGGATAGGTTTGCCGTCACTTCGTTAAATTCAGGGCGCTATCTTTACAGGAGCTGCTTGCGCCCGTATTTATTGGTCTAAATGGCTAAAACGCTCTTGAAAACAGTTCAAAAACCAGTTTTAAGCCAAATCACACGTTTGTGAAGTCAGGCTTGCGTTTTTGCATGAAAGCCGTGAAAGCCTCACGCGCAGCAGGCTCGCCGAGCATCCGGCCAAAACTTGTGGCCTCTTCGGCCATGCGTTCAGTCACTCCACGGCTCATGCCCTTTTTCATCAGCCGCTTGGTCTCGATGACGGACGACAGAGGTTTGGTGGCCAGCTTGCGCGCCTGCTGCTGAGCCAGGGCACTGGCTTCAGCGGGTGGCACGATGCGGTTGATGAGCCCTATCTCCAGCGCTGTTTCAGCCGTGAAGGGCTCCCCGAGAAGCAATGCCTCAGCGGCTCTTGGGTAACCCATGAGTTGTGGCACCAGAAGACTTGACGCTGCCTCGGGGCACAACCCAAGATTGACAAACGGCATCGAGAACGCGGCATTGTCACCTGCGTAAATCAAATCACAGTGAAGCAACAGCGTGGTGCCAATGCCAACCGCTGGCCCGCAGACGGCGGCCACAACAGGTTTGGGGAAGGTGCTGATGCCGCGTAAAAACCGAAAAACCGGGGAGTCTTGTGTTGAAGGCGGCTTGTTCAGAAAGTCCCCGATGTCGTTGCCTGCTGAAAAAATGGTTTCGTGCCCCTGAATAACCACCACACGCACAGCGGGGTCGCTTTCAGCCGCAGCCAGCGCGTCGGCCATGGCTGCGTACATG
Organism: Polaromonas sp.; assembly: GCA_049653085.1. Taxonomy (GTDB): domain Bacteria; phylum Pseudomonadota; class Gammaproteobacteria; order Burkholderiales; family Burkholderiaceae_C; genus Polaromonas. Next base: position 290 of record JBASFP010000093.1, on the reverse strand, counting down.
GCGGCGGTGATCGAGTTCTTTTTGTCAACACGATGGATGGTCATCGTCATCACGCCTGCATCAAGGTTCGTGAGGATTTCAGGGATAAGGGATGTGGTCATGTGTAATTGGTGTGTGGCAATGAACTGGAAAACCTGAAATTTTGCTATATATTCAGTAGCTGCTTGCGCCCGTATTTGAATACGAAGGGACTTCCCACTTTTTGGTAACGGCATCAAAGTGCCAAGATCGGGTTGTTAAATTCAATCTGAAACCTTTAAAAGGAGAAGTCCCATGAGCAAGATTACACG
>JBASFP010000092.1:0-18468 GCA_049653085.1 Polaromonas sp. | reverse complement strand
GCGTTGTGGCTTGCGAGATCGCTATCTGCGCAGTCTCAATCGTCTCGTTATTCCCAGTGAACGGTCGCGCCATGACTTTCTCCATCAGTTTTGATGGCTTATATTATTGTGCTAATGTTTTGGAAATGGAATAAGTTGGCGTGTTCGGGCTGGTTTTCCAGCTTGTCGATCTGGTGCTGGTAGTGCTGGTCAACAAAGGTTTCTACCGCTGCAATCGTGGCGTACACGGCTCGCGGGCCAAACAGGGCGGGCAGGGCGCCGGTGGCAAAACCGGCCATGCGCCAGCCCGGCAGCAGGCGGCTGCGCTGCGGCCAGGGCAGCACGGCGTTGATCTTGTCTAAATGACCTTGCTCGGTTACCAGGTGGCGCTGGGCAAATTCGCGGACGCCAGCGTCCCGAGACACGGCCAGCAAACCCCGGTAGATCCACACCGCGCCGGTTTCACCCGCCTGGTCTGACCGCAAGTCGCCCGCCAGGGCTTTGGACACGCGGGGTGCTTCAAACGCTTTGGCAATGCCCTGCATTTGCGGCCTGATGCGCAAAAACGCGCGGTAAACAATTTCAAGCAGCGGCGTAGCACCCGGTAAGCGGGCGGCCATGGCCAGGTAGCGCCAGCCTGGCAGCGTGGCCCACAGCGCCACAAAAGCCGCTGCACCACTGATAACCTGACCATCAGCCCGCTGCACATGAAGGCGGGCCAGATAGTCGCTGCGCACGCCGCCGGGCAGCAGCACGGTGTCAAGCAGGCTGACGTCTGCAAATGCCAGCGTTTGACCGGCATGGACGGGCTGCAAACCCTGGTACACGCCAATTTCACGGCGGCACAAGGGGCAGGCACCGTCGTAAAGCACGGTGAGGGTGGGGCAACTGTCTTGGATTAATTCAGGCATGAAACGATGTTGCCAGAGCTGCCAAGGGCGTGCAGGCGCAGCGCGCATTCACCGCCTCGACCTGCGGGGTATGGCTTCTAGTTCACCATCACCAACTTGCCCTTCACCCCGCGCGAGCCCATGTGCGCATAGGCGGCCTTCAACTCGCTCATCGGCATGGTGCTGTCGATCACGGGTTTGATCTTGCCCTGGGCATACCAGGTGGCAAGCTCGGCCATCATGGCGGCGTTGGCTTTGGGTTCTGCCTTGGCAAAGCCGCCCCAGAACACGCCGACGATGGATGCGCCTTTGAGCAGCGGCAAATTCAGCGGCAATGACGGCGTGGGGCCTGACGCAAAACCCACCACCAGGTAGCGGCCGCGCCAGGCAATCGAGCGAAAGGCGGGCTCGGTGTAGTCGCCGCCGACCGGGTCGTACACCACATCCGGGCCTTTGCCGCCAGTTAGCGCCTTGATCTGTTCGCGCAAGTCGCAGGTAGCATAGTTGATGGTTTCGTCGGCACCGATGGACTTGCACAGCGCGCATTTCTCGTCGGTGGATGCGGCGGCAATCACGCGCGCGCCAACGGCTTTGGCAATTTGAATCGCCGATGTGCCCACGCCGCCCGCTGCGCCCAGCACCAGCACGGTTTCACCGGCTTTGAGCTGCGCGCGGTCCACCAGCGCGTGGTGCGACGTGGCGTAAATCATGATGAAGGCCGCTGCATCCACAAACGGGAATCCCGCTGGTAACGGCATGCACAGCGCAGCCGGTGCGATGGTGTGGGTGGCAAAACCGCCTGTGCCTGACAGGCATGCCACATGCTGGCCAACCTGCAAATGCTTGACGCCTTCGCCCACAGCTTGCACCACGCCAGCGTATTCAGAGCCGGGCACAAAGGGCAGGGGCGGCTTCATCTGGTACTTGTTCTGCACAATCAGCAGGTCAGGGAAATTCAGCGACGCGGCCTTGATCTCGATCAGCACCTCGCCCGCTTTGGGGCTGGGGGTGGGCAGCTCTTGCCACGTCAGGGCATCTACGCCGGTGGGGTTTTCGCAAAGCCAGGCATGCATGGTGTTCTCCTTTGAGAGTTTTTGATGCGTCATCATAGGTAAATTACAGCGCAGCCATTGCCCACGGGTGTCACCTTTGTCTTGCCCGTCACCTAGAATCAAAACATGAAAATTCTTATCTCCAACGACGACGGTTATCAGGCCACAGGCATTGTGGCTTTGTATGAAGCACTTAAAGACATTGCCGACGTGGAGGTGGTGGCACCCGAGCAAAACAACAGCGCCAAGTCCAACGCGCTGACGTTGCACACGCCCATGTATGTGCAGACGGCGGCCAACGGCTTCAGGTACATCAATGGCACGCCGGCTGACTGTGTTCACATCGCGCTGACGGGTTTGCTGGGCTACAAGCCCGACCTGGTGGTGTCTGGCATCAACAATGGCGCCAACATGGGTGACGACACCATTTATTCAGGCACAGTGGGCGCGGCGATGGAGGGGTACTTGTTTGGCATTCCGGCGATTGCGTTTTCCCAGACTGAAAAAGGCTGGGCGCACATTGATACGGCTGGCAGGCGCGCGCGGGCGCTGGTGCAGCAACTGATGCCGTCGATTGCCAAACCGGGCCACCCGTGGTTGCTGAACGTGAACATCCCCAATTTGCCGGATGCTGAACTTAAAGCAAGCAAGGTCGTGCGCCTGGGCCGCCGCCACTCAGCTGAAAAAGTTATCACCCAGACCAGCCCGCGTGGCGAAACCATGTACTGGATAGGCGGTGCAGGCGCTGCCAAAGACGACAGCGACGGCACAGACTTTCATGCGGCACTTCAAGGCCATGTCTGCATCACGCCGCTGCATGTGGACCTGACCGAACACGCGCAACTGCCGCATTGGGCCGAGCGTATGGCCAAGCTGGAGTCCAGCGGCGCATGAAGGCGACTGACGCGCCTAAGAGGCCTGGCTTTCCGCTGCGCATGCCAACGGCCGCCAGTCAGACAGGCGCTACCAAAATAGTAGCTGGTCGCGCCCGTGAAATGGGGGCTACAGGCCTAAAACACCCATCAAAAGAGCTTCAAAAGCCAGTTTCAGCGGGTTTGGGACTTGACTCGCAAGCCGTACGCGCCCGCATGGTACACAAGCTGGCGGCGCAGGGCGTGCTAGACAGCCGTGTGCTGGCTGCTTTGGGGCAGGTTGAACGGCATCGTTTTGTTGATTCAGCGCTGGTGAACCAGGCCTATGAAGACACCAGCCTGCCGATTGGCCTGGGCCAAACCATCAGCAAGCCCAATGTGGTGGCCCGGATGCTGGAGCTTTTGGTAAAAAATTGTGACGGCAAACTGGGCCGCGTGCTTGAAATTGGCACCGGTTGCGGCTACCAGGCGGCGCTGCTGGCGCACCTGGCCACTGAGGTCTACAGCATTGAGCGCCTGCGCGGCCTGCACGACAGGGCCCGCGACAACCTGCGCCCCTTGCGGGTGGCCAATTTGCACCTGCTGTTTGGTGACGGCATGGTGGGCTACGCCAAGGGCGCGCCGTATGCGGCCATCATTGCCGCTGCCGGGGGTGAGGCGTTGCCGCAGGCCTGGCTCGACCAGCTGGCCGTGGGTGGCCGGCTGGTTGCCCCGGTGCAGGCTGCCAATGGTACACAAGCCTTGGTGGTGGTGGACAAAACAGAACGCGGCCTGACCCAGACCTTGCTGGAAGCGGTGTACTTTGTGCCTTTAAAATCGGGCACAAGTTAAAAGCCAGAGGTTCATGACCAAAGCTCAAGTTAAAAAGGCAGGAAAAAATGCGTTCTTCAATTTCATTGGCTTTGCGGTGCGCCGCACTGACGGCTGCGGCACTGGTCGTGGTGGGCTGCGGCTCACGCCCGCTGGGCCCTGCACCTGTTGAAGACCGGGGCACAGCGACCTCACGGCCAACAGCGCCTGCACCGGTCATCAGTGCAGACGTCAAACCACTGCCTGGTTTTGAAAACGCTGGCAAACCCGGCTACTACACCGTCAAACCTGGCGACACCCTGATCCGCATTGGGCTTGAAACGGGCCAAAACTTTCGCGACATCGTGCGCTGGAACAGTCTGGAGAACCCCAACCTGATTGAAGTCGGCCAGGTGCTGCGCATAGTGCCGCCCGGCAGTGACAACACGCAGGTTGTGACACGCCCCGTGACATCTGGCGTCGCCAACACAACAACAGCCGCTGCACCAGGTCGGCCTGCCAGTGCGGCATCTGCTCCCGCCAGCAGCCCACAACCCGCAGCGACTGAAGACGATATCGCCTGGATATGGCCTGCGCAGGGCAAGCTGATTGCAGGCTTTGATGAGGTCAAAAACAAGGGCTTTGACATTGACGGCAAGGCCGGCGACCCGATCATTGCCGCAGGTGATGGCCGCGTGGTGTATGCCGGGGCGGGCTTGCGGGGTTATGGCAACCTGATTATCTTGAAGCACAACAACACGTTTTTAACCGCCTACGCCCACAACCAGACGCTGCTGGTCAAAGAAGACCAGTCGGTGAAAAAAGGCCAAAAAATTGCCGAGATGGGCAACAGCGATGCCGACCGCGTCAAGCTGCATTTTGAGATCCGCCGTCAGGGCAAACCGGTGGACCCGGCTCGCTATTTGCCTGCCAGATAAGTCCCGGTGTCCAATAACTCACTGACGCCTGCGGCCAAAGATTACCCGCCTGACCTGCTGACCGTCGAGTCACTCGACATCGAGGCGCAGGGCATTGCCCACCGCGCTGACGGCAAGGTTGTCTTCATTGAAGGCGCGTTGCCGTATGAGGTCGTCACGGCCAATGTGTACCGCAAAAAACCGTCGTTTGAAAAAGCCATCGCGATGCAGATTCACCGTGAATCGTCGCAGCGCGTCACGCCCGGTTGCCCGTACTTTGGCCTGCACACCGGGGCTTGCGGCGGCTGCAAGATGCAGCACTTGCACATTGGCGCGCAAGTTGCTGTCAAGCAGCGGGTGCTGGAAGACAACCTGCAGCACATTGGCAAAGTCAAACCTGACCACCTGATGCGGCCGATTGAAGGCCCGGCCTGGGGCTACCGCTACCGGGCGCGTTTGTCGGTGCGCTATGTGCGTAAAAAGGGCGAGGTTCTGGTTGGTTTTCATGAGCGCAAAAGCAGCTTTGTGACCGACATGCAGAGCTGCCCGGTTTTACCGCCGCATGTCAGCAACATGCTGCTGCCGCTGCGCGCGCTGATTGCCAGCCTGGACGCGAAAGAAACCGTGCCTCAGATTGAATTGGCTTGTGGTGACAGCATCACGGCGCTGGTGCTCAGGCATATGGAGGACTTGGGCGAGGCAGACAAAACCAGGCTGCGCGCCTTTGCCGCCATCAACCCCGGCCTGCAATGGTGGCTGCAGCCCGGCGGGCTGGAGACAGTGGCTTTGCTTGACAACGATGTGCCGCAGCTCAGCTATGCACTGCCCGAGTTTGGCGTGGTGATGCCGTTCAAACCCACCGACTTCACCCAGGTCAACCCCCACATCAACCAAGTGCTGGTGTCGCGTGCGCTGCGCCTGCTGGACGTGCAGCCGCATGAGCGGGTGATTGACTGGTTTTGCGGGCTGGGCAACTTCACGCTGCCGCTGGCGACCCGTGCGTGCGAGGTGCTGGGCATTGAGGGTAGCGAGGTACTGGTGGCCCGCGCACGTGAAAATTATGTATCAAATAAGCCTGCAGCCCAACAAATACGGGCGCAAGCAGCTACTACTTTTGTAGCGCGTAATCTGTTTGAAATGACGCCTGCGATGCTGGCCAAAGACGGCATGGCCGACAAATGGCTGGTCGACCCGCCGCGTGAAGGCGCGTTTGAACTTTTCAAATCGCTGGCAGCGCTGCATCAGCAAATCGTCACCGGCGTGCCCTGTGATGACGGCATTCACCAGCAAAGCCTGCAGTTGGGCGACTGGGTGCAGCCCAAAAGAATCGTTTACGTCAGCTGCAACCCCGCCACACTGGCGCGTGATGCGGGCGTGCTGCTGCAAAGCGGGGCCTACCGCTGCACGTCAGCCGGGGTGGTCAACATGTTCCCGCACACGGCGCATGTGGAGAGCATCGCGGTTTTCGACCGGGCATAAAAAAAGAGCCCGAAGGCTCTTTTTTTGTTGATCAAGAGATCGCTTATTCGCGGTCGCCACCAAAGATGCCCAGCAGTGCCAGCAAGCTTTGGAAGATGTTGAACAGGTCCATATAAATCGCCAGCGTCGCGCTGATGTAATTGGTCTCGCCGCCGTCCATCACCTGCTTCAGGTCGTACAGCAAGAAGGCGCTGAACACTGCAATCGCCAGCGTGCTGATCACAGCCATCATGACGGTCGAGCCAATGAACACATTGATGACGGCGGCCACCATGATGACCAGCGCACCGGCAAACAGCCATTTGCTCATGCCGCTCAGGTCACGCTTGATGACGCTGGCCAAAGTCGCCATGACCACCATCACACCCGCCGTGCCAGCAAAAGCTGTCATCACCAATGATGCGCCGTTGCTCATACCCAAAATCATGCCAATCATGCGCGACAGCATCAAGCCCATGAAGAAGGTAAAGCCCAGCAGCACAGGCACGCCCATGGCCGAGTTTTTGGTTTTTTCAATCGCGAAAATAAAGCCGAAGGCACCGGCCATGAAGACGATCAACCCCATGAAACCCGTCAGCCCGGCGGTGATGCCCGTGGCCACGCCGATGTAGGCACCCAGAACAGTTGGCAGCAGGCTCAAGGCCAGCAGCCAGTAAGTGTTGCGCAAAACCTTGTTGCGCTCGGCTGGCGGTGATACGCCGTAGCCAATGTTTTGAACGTTTTCAGTCATGAGAGTGATCTCCATAAAGCCAGCAAATGCTGACAAGGATCATTTTAAGGTGCGGTGGCCTAATTTCAATGGTTTTCAGGCCGCTACCTCCTATTTTTAGTAAGGATTTATTTGAGGGTTTGTCAGGAAAATACAGGGGTGTCGCCCGGTTGCGGCCATTTATTGCGTATGCTTAAAACTTCTTTAACCCGAGCATCACCATGAAAACAAAACATACCCTCGAATCTTCAGACATCAAAGCCATCGCTGCAGCGGCTGAAGCCGAAGCCCTGAAAAACAACTGGGCCGTGACGATTGCCATCGTTGACGACGGCGGCCATTTGCTGCATTTGCATCGCCTGGACGGCGCGCCACCCGTGTCCTGCCACATCGCCCCCGCCAAGGCCAACACCGCAGCCCTGGGCCGTCGTGAAAGCAAGGTTTATGAGGACGTCATCAACGGTGGCCGGATGTCGTTTTTAAGCGCACCCACCATCCAGGGCATGCTCGAAGGCGGCGTGCCGATCATGAAAGACGGCCAGTGCATAGGCGCTGTTGGCGTGAGCGGTGTCAAGTCGAACGAAGACGCGCAAATTGCGCGGGCGGGTATGGCCGCGATTGGGCTGTGAGCTTCGTTAGACGCCCAGGCTTCTAGTTCAGTGTCCAATTGATGGGCACTTCAAACCACATCGGCTCTGCCACGCCACCGCGTTTGCCAGGTACGTAGCGCCAGCGCAATACGCTGCTGACAGCGGCGTCATCAAGCCGCTTGTAGCCACTGGACTTGGCAACCTCAGCGCGCTCAGCCTGGCCGTTCGCACCGATCAAAACGCGCACCGTCGTGCGTCCTTGTTCGTTAAATCGCACGCTGGCGACAGGGTAGGGCGGGGGCGAGTTTTGCAGGTAATCTGCATCACTGACAGGCAATTGCACCGACATTTGAGCGGACGCTACGACCAGCGCCGCAGTCACTGGCGCGCCACTTGGTGCGGCTGAAGGAACTATGGCCGATGAAGTTGCGGGCTGTCCCGGTGCATCAATGGGCGACTCTTTCACCGTTTCCTGGCGATCCGAAGCTGGCTTGGACTGCAGCACAACAGGTTCATGCGCTTTGCCGCTGTGTATCTTTTCGATTTGCTGGGGTGCCGGCTGCGACATGGCCTCGGCAGGCTGAGCCGGTTTAACGATTTGCGACACCACCATAACTTGCGCCAAGGCAGGAGAGCGCGGCGCAGAAAAGCCACGTTGCATCGCCCAAATCAACCCCAAGTGCAGCAAGGCCACGGCCAGCACAATGGTCAGGTAAGGTCGGTTCATGGCCGTGTTTATACAGCAGCTTGTCAAGGCCGCTGGCGCTTGGGTTGTCGCCGCAGGTCTAAGCCCCCTTACTGACGAATCTTGCCAGCACCCGTCACGATGGACATTTCGACAAACTTCGAGCCGCCGCGCTGGCCGGGCTTGTAGCCGACGCGGTAGCCGCCCATGTCGTAATTGTCGATAGTGTCGAGTGCGGCCACAAAGCCTTCGCGACTGGCTTTGGCACCCATGCGGCGTGCTGCCTCCACAATGACTTTGCCTGCGATGTAGCCCTCCATCATGGCGTAGCTGGGTGGTACTTCCAGTTTGCCCGCCTTGGCCACAGCGTCTGCAAACTCCCGGCTCAACAGGCCAGAAACCTTGTACGGGCTGGGCGTGACCTGCGCAATCGATGTGCCCTTCATAGTTTCCTCACCCAGGCGCTGGGCCAACTGCTCAATGTCGGCATTTGACTGGGCAAACAGCTGTGCCGCACCGCCCGCGATGCGGTATTGCTCAATAAAGCCAGCGGCGGCCGAACCCGTTGCCAGCATGATGATGGCTTGCGGCGGTGTTTTTAAAAAGGATTCAATCGCAGGAGACACGCGCGTCGTGCCTGCGGGGTAGGTGGCACGCGCAACGATGGTTGCGCCCGTGCGCTTGGTGATGTCTTCTACGGCTGCATTCAGTGCAGCAGCATTGACGCTGTCTTCATGCAACAAACCCAGGCGTTTGATGCCGACAGTCACAAAATGATCGGCGATTTTATTGATCTCATCACGCAGTCCGGCGCGCACGTTGTACAGGTAAGGTGTGTCGGGCTGGATGTCGATGGTTCTGTAGCCGACCAAGGCGATCTTTTCTTTGGCCAGAACGCCCGACTTCAGCAGTTCAGTGATGCTTCGGTTGCCAGCGTAGCCAGCCAGTGCAATGGGCTTGCTTTCAACCAGCAACTGTGTGGTGGCAGTCAGCGTGTCTTCAGGCCGTCCGCCATCATCTTTGCGTACCAGTGTGAAGGTGTGGCCAGCAACACCGCCAGCCTTGTTGGCGTTGGTCAATGCCATTTGCAGACCTGCTGAATACGCTCGCCCTTGTACTGCCTCAAGCCCTGAGAGTGCCGTGACCTGGGCAACGAAGAGCTGAGCCGAATTGGACAGCTGCGATGCAAGCACAAGAGCGGCTACCGCTGCGCCGCGTATGAGAAGTTTGCTGGTATTCATTTTGTAGTCTCCTAAAACTCAAAATACGGTCGCCAGGTTAGAGCTTATTGGCGTTGCTTGATGTGTGGTGGGTACAGGAACAACAGGTGCGGCGACTGAAAAATGCGTGGTCCACCAGGTCGGCCCCATTTGCTCATGCAGCCATTCAATGAAGCCCGTTACTTTTGCAGGCACCATGCGTGGAGAAGGGTAAACCGCATGTATCTCTTGCGTTGGCAATGCCCAATCGTTCAGCAGCTTGACCAGGTCGCCACGCCTGACGCACTCATGCACCACATACTCTGGCAGCGCGGCGATGCCAAAGCCGGCGCAGGCAGCCTCTGCCAGTGCTGACTTGTTGTTAGAGCGCAGTGACCCCTTGACATGCACCGTTATGGCCTGGCCATTTGCATCGCTGAAATGCCAACGTGCATCATGCTGGATGGTGCTGACGATCAGCGCATCGTGTGATGTCAAATCACCCGGCGCTACCGGGTGACCACGGCGGGCCAAATAGCCAGGTGCGGCAACCACCGCCCAGGGGTTCAACCCCAAATAGCGTGCGCCCAGCGTTGAGTCCGCCAGGCGTCCCATCCGGATGGCGACATCAATGCCTTGTTCCACCATGTTCACCAGGTGGTCGTCAAACAGCAGTTCAACCTGCAGCTTGGGGTTGAGTTGAAGAAAGCGCAACACCAGTGGCGCCAGAATACGGCGGCCAAAATCCATCGTGGTACTGATGCGCAAGCCGCCTTGCAATTGCGATTGCATCAATGCCGCGACTGTCTCGGCTTCTTCAATGTGGTGCGCAATCAGCTTGCATTTTTCATAGTAAAGCATGCCTATTTCTGTGGGTGACACGCCGTGGGTGCTGCGGTGCAAGAGCCGCGAGCCCAATTGCTTTTCCAGCTGAGCCACAAGCTTGGTGGCCGACGGTTGTCCCATGCCAAGATCAGCCGCAGCCTTGCTGAAAGAGCCCAAATCAACAACGCGGACAAAAAGTTTGGTGGCTTGGAAACGATCCATGCGCAAAGTAAACCACGACAGCCGTGCAATTGCAATATTCCTTTTGGGAATAAACATAATGCTAGCGGCGGTACTTCCGCAAAGTCACTGAACGAGAACATGATGACGCCGTCGATTCATCACAACTCAACAACAACCAGGAGACAAACCATGACGCACTTTCAAATCAAACTCATTGCATTGAGCATTTTTGCCGCCGTGTTGCCCGGCATGGCGACTGCCCAGGCTTACCCCAGCAAGCCAGTGCGCTTGGTGGTGCCGTTTGCACCGGGCGGCACCACTGACCTGATCGCCCGGCTTATTTCTGTGAAGATGGGCACGGCATTGGGGCAAACCGTTGTGGTGGACAACAAGGGCGGCGCGGGTGGTGCTATTGGTGCGTCAGAGGTGGCCAAGTCGCCTGCCGATGGTTACACGCTGCTGATGTCGTCGGTATCGACCATGGCTGCTAACCCGGCCATCAACCCCAAAACACCCTATGACCCGAACACAGATTTTGCGCACATCATTAATGTGGCGGCAACGCCGATGGTGATTGCCGTCAACCCGTCATTTCCTGCCAAAGACTACAAAAGCTTTGTTGAGCTGCTGCGCAAAGAGCCGGGCAGGCACAGCTTTGCTACCAGTGGTGCGGGCTCAATCGGCCATCTGGTCGCTGAGACCTATAAAAGCACTTCCAAAGTTTACGTGACGCACATTCCGTACCGCGGTTCTGGCCCGGCTTTGAACGACACGGTGGCTGGGCAGGTGGGCATTGTTGTTGACAACCTGCCAACAGCGCTGCCCTTTATCAATGACAAGCGCCTGATTCCCATTGTGGTGGCTGCGCCAGCGCGTCTCGCAAAACTGCCTAATGTCCCGACGTTTGCTGAAGTGGGTTTGCCCAACGTCAATCGCATGTCCTTTTTGGGTGTGTCTGCCCCCAAGGGCACACCACAGGCAGTCGTTGACAAGCTCAATGCAGCGGTCAAGTCTGCCCTGGCGGACGCCAATGTGAAAGAGCGCATTGAAGCCACCGGCGCTATCGTTGTTGGCAACTCAGCCGCCGACTACCAAAAGCAGGTCAGAGACGAGTTTGCAATTTACCAAGGCGTTGTGCGCCAGCAAAACCTCAAGCCTGATTAACGGCACTTAAGCGCTGTCATGCCGCTCGCCTGCGGCATGACCAAATCAGCAACATTTCGCATATGCCCTGCTGTCTGGATGCTGCCTGCAACAGTAGCTATCAAACACATCTCAAATCCAAAAAAATTGATCTAAAAACCCATGCCCAACTTTGCTGCCAACCTGACCATGCTGTTCACCGAGCTGCCATTTCTGGAGCGCTTTGAGGCCGCTGCCAAAGCGGACTTCAAAGCTGTCGAATTCCTGTTTCCATACGCTTTTCCAATGGAAGACATCAAGCAGCGGCTGGACGCCAACAACCTCAAACTGGTGCTGCACAACCTGCCCGCAGGTCACTGGGACGCAGGTGAGCGCGGCATAGCCTGCTTGCCTGACCGTATCGACGAATTTCGCTTGGGTGTTGCTACTGCCATTCAATATGCCAAAGGCTTGGGCGTGGATCAGCTCAATTGTTTGGCGGGTAAAACACCGGCAGGAGTTGATGCCGATGTGCTGCGCCAAACGCTGGTCAGCAACCTGCGCTACGCGGCCAAAGAGCTCAATGCGGCGGGTCTGAAATTATTGATCGAGCCGATCAACACCTACGACATTCCCGGTTTTTACTTGAACCGCACCCAGCAAGCGCTGGAAATTTTGAACGAGGTCGGTGCAGACAACGCGTTTGTTCAATACGACGTCTACCACGCGCAACGCATGGAAGGTGAACTGGGCGCCACCCTTAAAAAACATCTGGCGCGCATTGGCCATATCCAGTTGGCCGACAACCCCGGGCGCAACGAGCCGGGCACGGGCGAGATCAACTATCACTGGCTGTTCAAACACATCGACGCGATTGGCTACACCGGCTGGATTGGCTGCGAGTACAAGCCGGCCACCACAACAACAGCCGGACTCGGCTGGCGCGAGTAAATCACCTAACCCCATCAAGGAACATCAGCATGTCTGCACAATCTCTCAAGCTCGGTTTTATTGGCCTGGGCATCATGGGCACACCCATGGCTGGCCACCTGCTCAAAGCGGGTCACTCGCTGTTCATCTATTCGCGCTCTAAAGTGCCTGAAGACCTGGTTCAAGCCGGGGCTGTGGCTTGCGCCAGTGGGCAGGAGCTGGCTCAGAAAGCAGACATCATTTTCATCATGGTGCCCGACACACCGCATGTTGCTGATGTGCTGTTCAGCGCCCAGGGCGTGGCTGCGGGTTTGAGCGCTGGCAAAACAGTGGTCGACATGAGCTCCATTTTGCCCATTGACACCAAGGTGTTTGCGGCAAAAATCAACGCACTGGGCTGCGACTATCTTGATGCCCCCGTGTCGGGTGGTGAGGTAGGCGCGAAAAACGCCACGCTGTCGATCATGGTGGGCGGGCCAGACGCGGTGTTTGAGCGCGTCAAACCCCTGTTTGAACTGATGGGTAAAAACATCACGCTGGTGGGTGGCAACGGCGACGGTCAAACCGCCAAAGTCGCCAATCAGATCATTGTGGCGCTGAACATTGAGGCGGTGGCCGAGGCGCTGGTGTTTGCTGCCAAAGCCGGGGCTGACCCAGCGCGCGTGCGCCAGGCGCTGATGGGTGGCTTTGCGTCGTCCAAAATTTTAGAGGTGCATGGCGAGCGCATGATCAAACGCACGTTTAACCCCGGCTTTCGCATTGAGCTGCATCAAAAAGATTTGAACCTGGCTTTGTCAAGCGCGCGTGCCTTGGGTGTCTCGCTTCCCAACACAGCCGTGACACAGGAATTGTTTAATGCCTGTTCTGCCATGGATGGCAAGGCCTGGGACCACTCGGCCATGGTTCGCGCGCTAGAAAAAATGGCTAATTTTGAGATCGGGCAAACGGCTGGTTGATGCTAAATTGATAGCTGCTTGCGCCCGTATTCATTGGTTAAAACGCTAATATGGCATAAAAAAACCGCTAAAAAAGGGGCTTTTTAGCGGTTTTCCAGGTTTTTATCGAGTAACCCTCATGCTTGCCGCATCAAGTGGTCAAACGCGCCCAACGCCGCCTTGGCGCCATCGCCTGCGGCAATGATGATTTGCTTGAAAGGCACTGTTGTCGCGTCACCCGCCGCAAACACGCCCGGCACAGAGGTTTGGCCTTTGGCATCGACGATGATTTCGCCGTGCTTTGACAAGTCCACCACACCTTTGAGCCAATCGGTGTTGGGCATCAGGCCGATTTGAATGAACACGCCTTCGAGTGCGACGGTGTGCAATTGCTCAGTGGCGCGGTCTTTGTAAACCAGCCCGTTCACCTTTTGCTCGCCTGTGATCTCGGTGGTTTGCGCATGGGTGATGACCGTGACGTTGGCCAGGCTGTGCAGCTTGCGCACCAGCACCGCATCGGCGCGCAGGGCTTTGTCAAACTCAATGAGCGTGACGTGGCCCACCACGCCGGCCAGGTCAATCGCCGCCTCAACACCCGAATTGCCACCACCAATCACCGCCACGTGTTTGCCCTTGAACAGCGGGCCATCGCAATGCGGGCAGTAGGCCACGCCCTTGTTTTTAAATTCCTTTTCACCGGGTACGTTGATGTTTTTCCAGCGTGCGCCAGTTGAAATCACCACCGACTTGCTGCGCAATGTGGCGCCGCTTTCAAGCTGCACTTCAATCAGGTTTTTATCGAGGCCGGTGTTCAATACCAACGCTTTGGCGCGCCGCATGTTCATGATATCCACGTCATAGCCGCGCACGTGTTGCTCAAGTGCCAGCGCAAACTTGGGGCCGTCGGTTTCTTTGACCGAGATGTAGTTTTCAATGCCTAGCGTGTCCAGTGTTTGGCCGCCAAAGTTTTCGCTCACCACGCCTGTGCGAATGCCCTTGCGCGCTGCATACACCGCCGCTGCCGCACCGGCAGGGCCACCGCCAACCATCAACATGTCAAAGGCGTCCTTGGCGTCGATTTTTTTGGCTTCGCGCTCAATGCCTTTGGTGTCGATTTTGGCCAAAATTTCTTCCAGACTCATGCGACCCTGGCCAAATTGTGTGCCGTTCAAAAAGATGGTGGGCACCGACATGATTTCACGCTCTTTCACCTCGTCTTGAAACGAGCCGCCTTCAATCATGGTGGCTTTGATGTTAGGGTTTTGTACTGCCATCACGTTGAGTGCCTGTACGACATCGGGGCAGTTATGGCAAGTCAGCGAGACATAGACCTCGAAGTTAAAGTCGCCTTCGAGTGCGCGAATCTGTTTCAGAATTTCCTGGTCCACCTTGGGCGGGTAGCCGCCAATTTGCAGCAATGCCAAAATGAGTGACGTGAATTCATGCCCCATTGGCAAACCAGCAAAGCGCGGGCCGTGGTTTTCACTCGGGCGGTTCACTGAGAAAGACGGCTTGCGCTGGTTGTCGTCCCGGCTGACCGTCAGTTTGACCAGTGGCGAGGCGTCTGCCACGTCATTGAGCATGGCCAGCATCTCGACGGACGTCGGGCCATCGTCCAGCGACGCAACAATTTCAATCGGCATCGTGGCGCGTTCGAGGTAGCTTTTCAGTTGGGCTTTGGTGGCGTCGTCGAGCATGGTTGATTCACTTTGTAAATAGAAATGAAACTGTCATTGCGGGCGTGACCCGCAATCCATGCACCCGTATTCGGGCTAGCCGGGCAGGGGTCGTGGATCCCGGATCGAGTCCGGGATGACAGACAAAAGAAACTTCAGTGTTTAGATCTTGCCAACAAGGTCAATTGACGGGGCAATCGTTTTGGCACCTTCATTCCACTTGGCAGGGCAAACCTGGCCAGGGTGGGCAGCGGTGTACTGGGCAGCTTTGAGCTTGCGCAGGGTTTCTTTCACATCACGTGCGATTTCGTTGGAATGCACTTCAGCGGTTTTGATCTTGCCTTCAGGGTTGACGATGAACGTGCCGCGCAGAGCCAGGCCTTCTTCAGGGATGTACACGTCAAATGCTTTGGTCAGTACATGGGTTGGGTCACCCACCAGCGGGAACTTGGCCTTGCCAACAGCAGGCGATGTCTCGTGCCAGACCTTGTGTGAAAAATGCGTGTCGGTCGTGACGATGTAGACCTCAGCACCAGCCCTCTGGAATTCTGCATAGTTGTCGGCTGCGTCTTCGACTTCAGTCGGGCAATTGAAGGTGAACGCCGCTGGCATGAAAATCAGCACAGACCATTTGCCCTTCATGGATTCGTCGGACACGTCAATGAACTTGCCATTGAGAAACGCGGTGGTTTTAAAGGGGACGATGCTGGTGTTGATAAGTGACATATAGATCTCTTTAAGGTTGTTGAACGGGTTTGAAATTCATCCCAGGCGCTGGATGCGCTGATTTAAATCACATGTGAGTATCTTAGGGTAAACGAGCAATATCAAGGTCTAGTCACTCATTGATAAAAACTAAATTGCTATTAGCCAATGATGTTGAAACATTGCCAGATGTCCTGGTCAGCCATACTGGGTGATCGAAAATACAATGCGTTGATGCACCGTCTCCCACACCACCTGTACCGCGCCATGGCGGGGTGGTGTGCTCTGTGCGCAGTGGTGCTATTCACATCTGGGGTGCAGGCAGCTGTTGTCCATGCCGCGGTTGCCGCCAACTTCACCGCGCCGATGAAGCGGATCGCTGAGGAGTTTGAAAAAGACACGGGTCATCAAGTGGTGTTGTCCTACGGCGCGACAGGAAAGTTTTACGCGCAGATTACCAACGGTGCGCCTTTCGACGTTTTTTTGTCGGCTGATGACGAAACGCCAGCCAGGCTTGAAAAAGAAGGCATCTCCGTATCAGGCAGCCGGATGACCTATGCCACCGGGCGGCTGGTGCTGTGGTCGGCCAAACCAGGCCTGGTTGATGACAAGGCGGCAGTGCTGATGCGCAATGACTTCAAACGGCTGGCCATTGCCGCGCCCAAATTGGCACCCTATGGTGCGGCGGCTCTGGAGACATTGACCAAAATCGGCATGCTGCCCATGCTGCAACCCAAGCTGGTGACGGGTGACAGCATTGGACAGGCTTACAGCATGGTGGCTACAGGCAATGCTGAGCTGGGTTTTGTGGCGATGTCGCAGGTGTTTGAAAATGGCAAGCTTAAAAGTGGCTCGGCTTGGGTCGTACCCGCCAATTTGCACAGCCCGCTCAAACAGGATGCGATTTTGCTTGTACGCGGCAAAAACAACCAAGCGGCGCAGCAACTGCTGGTATTTTTAAGGTCAGGTCAAGCCCGGGCTATCATGAATTCGTTTGGTTACGAATGATGGAATCCATCTGGCAAGCCTTCTGGCTGACGATCCAACTGGCGAGCATCACCACCCTGATTCTGCTTTTGCTAGGCACACCGCTGGCCTGGTGGCTGGCCACTACGCGCTCAATGCTCAAAGGCCCAGTCAGTGCCGTGGTGGCGCTGCCGCTGGTGCTACCGCCCGTGGTGATTGGCTTTTATCTGCTGGTGCTGATGGGACCCAACGGCCCGGTGGGGCAACTCACCCAATTGCTGGGTTTGGGGCTGCTGCCTTTTACTTTTGCCGGACTGGTGGTGGGGTCGATTTTTTATTCATTGCCGTTTGTGGTGCAGCCGCTGGCCAATGCGTTTGCGGCCCTGGGTCGCGCCCCACTTGAGGCCGCAGCAACACTGCGAGCTTCGCCGCTTGACACGTTTTTCAGTGTGGTGCTGCCTCTTAGCAAACCGGCTTACATCACCGCGGCGGTCATGGGGTTTGCGCATACCGTCGGCGAGTTTGGCATTGTGCTGATGCTGGGCGGCAACATACCTGGCCAGACGCGAACGCTGTCCGTGCAAATTTACGACCATGTCGAGGCGCTTGAATATGCCCAAGCGCACTGGCTTGCGGGTGGGTTGATGGTGTTTGCTTTTGTGGTGCTGTTGGCACTGCACTGGTTGCAACCGAAGAAGACCGCATGAACGGCATCAAGGCCACTTTCAAGCGCACTGTCGGTGACTTTTCACTCGATGTTGATGTGCTGCTCCCGGGGCGTGGCGTCAGTGCTATTTTTGGGCCCTCGGGTTCGGGCAAAACCACGTTGCTGCGCTGCATGGCTGGGCTGGATCGTGTACCCGGTGGATTTTTATCCGTCAATGGTGCGGTTTGGCAAGACGATGCCAGGCAGGTGTTCACGCCCGTCTACAAAAGGTCGTTGGGCTACGTGTCGCAAGCCGCCAATCTGTTTGCCCACCTGCGCGTGCAGGGCAATCTGGACTACGGGCTAAGCCGCATCCCGCACGCCGAGCGCAAGGTGTCGCTGGACCAGGTCGTAGATTTGCTGGGCATTGACAAACTTTTAGCAAGACAACCCAGCACGCTTTCAGGTGGTGAAGCACAGCGCGTGGCCATCGCCAGAGCCCTGGCCACCAGCCCGCAACTGCTGCTGATGGACGAGCCACTGGCCGCGCTTGACGTCCAGCGCAAGGCCGAGGTATTGCCGTACCTGGAGCGGCTGCACACCGAGCTGGCCATCCCCATCATTTACGTCAGCCACGCGCCTGACGAGGTCGCCCGGCTGGCCGACCATCTGGTGCTGCTGGATGCTGGCCGTGTCACTGCCAGTGGCGCGACGCGCGAGTTGATGACCCGGCTCGATTTGCCACTGGCCCACGGCGATGCGGCTGCCGCCATTATTGAAGCGGTGGTCACGCGGATTGAGGCTGACTATCACCTGAGCCATGCCGAATTTGCGGGTGGTCAGATCAGTGTGTTGAATCCTTCATTGCAAGTTGGCCAGCGTGTGCGCCTGCGTGTGCAAGCCCGCGACGTCAGCCTGACGCTGGCGCGCCAGCAAGGCACCAGCGTGCTGAACGTTTTTGCCGCCACCGTCTTGGCCATATCAAACGACAGCCCTGGCCAAGTCATGGTGGCACTGGATGCGGGCGGCGCAACCTTGCTGGCACGCATCACGCAAAAGTCGCTGGATGCCCTGCAACTGAAGATTGGCAGCCCCGTTTTTGCGCAGGTCAAGGGTGTCGCGGTGCTGGGGTGAGTTACTAGCTGCTATTGATAAAGTAGCTGCTTGCGCCCGTATTCATTGAGATAAAGCACTAAAACACCTGATTAGATACCTGCCTCAGACAAACTTGACATTGCTTGAGAGATGTTTAATACTGTATATATACACAGTTATTAACAGAGGTATCACCATGGCAATGAACCGAATCCAGTTCCAAG
>JBASFP010000091.1:0-13683 GCA_049653085.1 Polaromonas sp. | reverse complement strand
GACCTGCTTGGAACTGGATTCGGTTCATTGCCATGGTGATACCTCTGTTAATAACTGTGTATATATACAGTATTAAGCATCTCTCAAGCAATGTCAAGTTTGTCTGAGGCAGGTATCTAATCAGGCGTATTAGGCCTCTACGCCAATGCAAACGGGCGTAAGAAGCTCCTGATATGATAGCAATCTGATCACGTTAATGCCGCCAAACAGGCTGCGTCAGACAATTGCAAGCCCTTTGTTCATAATTATGAATTCAGTTTCAAATTCATGTAGACAACATTGAGATACAAACCATGCCAACTCAAGCCACCAGTTACGCCAATTTCTACAAGCAGTCCATCGACCAGCCCGATGAATTCTGGACAGAACAGGCCAGGCTGATTGACTGGTTCACGCCCTTTACCCGTGTCTGCAACAACGACAACCCGCCGTTTGCAAAATGGTTTGAAGGCGGCACAACCAATTTGTGCCACAACGCGGTTGACCGACACCTCGCCACGCGCGGCGACCAGGCGGCGCTGATTTATGTGTCTAGCGAAACGGGCGTCGAAAAAACCTACAGTTTTAAAGAACTGCACCTGGAAGTGCAGCGCATGGCGGCCAGCCTGAAGGCGATGGGCGTGGTGCAGGGCGACAGGGTGCTGATATACATGCCCATGATTGCCGAGGCTGCATTTGCCATGCTGGCCTGCGCGCGGATTGGCGCGATTCATTGTGTGGTGTTTGGCGGCTTTGCCAGTGGCTCGCTGGCGTCGCGGATTGACGACGCCACGCCAAAAGTCATCGTCAGTGCCGATGCCGGGTCGCGTGGTGGCAAAGTGGTGGCTTACAAGCCGCTGCTCGATGAGGCCATTCGCCTGTCAACCCACAAACCTGAAGCCGTGCTGCTGGTAGACCGGGCGCTTGCGGCGATGGACATGACGCCTGGCCGCGACCTGCGCTGGGCTGACCTGCGTGCCAAGTACATGCATGCCCAGGTGCAGTGTGAGGCGCTGGAGTCAACCGCCATCAGCTACACCATCTACACCAGCGGGACCACGGGCAAGCCCAAAGGCGTACAGCGCGACACCGGTGGCTACGCCGTAGCGCTGGCGGCCAGCATGTCGCATATTTTTGATGGCCGGGCGGGTGAAACCTATTTTTCGACCAGCGACATTGGCTGGGTGGTGGGCCACAGTTACATCATTTACGGCCCGCTGATAGCTGGCATGGCCACCATCATGTATGAAGGCTTGCCCACCCAGGGCATGGACGGCCAGCCCAATGGCGGCATTTGGTGGAGTCTGGTTGAAAAGTACAAAGTCACGGCCATGTTCAGCGCACCCACGGCGGTGCGGGTGTTGAAAAAGCAGGATCCTGCGCTGCTTAAAAAATATGATTTAAGCAGCTTGCGCGCTTTGTACCTGGCAGGTGAGCCGCTGGATGAGCCTACAGCCCGCTGGATCAGCGAAGGCTTGAATGTGCCGATCATCGACAACTACTGGCAGACTGAGACAGGCTGGCCACTGATAACAATTGCCAACGGCGTCGAAAAAAAGGCCAGCAAATTTGGCAGCCCCGGCATCCCGATGTATGGCTACCGCGTGAAGATATTGCACGAAACCACGGGTGAAGAGCTGACCCAGCCGAATGAAAAAGGCGTGGTGGTGATTGAGGGCCCAACGCCACCCGGTTTTATGCAAACCATCTGGCAAGACGACGCGCGTTTCGTCAATACCTACTGGAAGAGCGTACCCGGCAAGATGGTGTACAGCACCTTTGATTGGGGCATCCGCGACGAAGACGGCTATTACTTTATTTTGGGCCGAACCGATGACGTGATCAATGTCGCAGGGCACCGCCTGGGCACGCGCGAGATTGAAGAAAGCATTTCGGGCCACACGGGTGTGGCTGAAGTTGCGGTAGTCGGCGTGGCAGACACGCTCAAAGGTCAGGTGGCGATGGCCTTTGCTGTGCCCAGGGATTCAGCCGTGCTGACCGACGACTCGGCAGCCTTGAAGCTGGAAGGCGAAATCATGAAGCGGGTAGATGGTGACTTGGGTGCGGTAGCCCGGCCATCGCGGGTTCGGTTTGTGTCAGCGCTGCCCAAAACCCGCAGCGGCAAAATGCTGCGGCGGGCGATTCAGGCGGTGTGTGAAGGGCGGGACGCGGGCGACTTGACGACGATGGACGACCCGGCGGCGTTGCAGCAGATAAGGGATCGCATCGCAAGCTGATGATCAGCCTGATGTGCTGGCCATCGGCACATCAAACGTAGTTGGGGGGAAGCCGGCGCGTGAGCGTTGAACCATCAGTGTCCAGGCCTTGGCTCTCTCATTGGCACGGTTTGCCGCACCAAAAAGCGGCGATAGTGCAACAGTCAGGTGCATGCGTTCGCGCAATGCTTTCAATGCATTAGGATTTTGAGCCAGTTCAAGAGCCTTGGCCAGACATACCTCAGTGCTATTGAAATAGCAATCCTCAAGCCCTGCGGCACTTAACACGCTGTTGGCCATGGGGGACGCTGCTGCGATGGCAGGTACACCAGAACGTAAAGTCGCAACCAGCGTTAGCGCATGATGGCTGCCGGGCGTACCCAGAAAAAGATCAGCCAGCGGCAGCATGTTTTGCATGTCGGCAGCCGCTGCTAAAAAAATGATTCGCTCGGGCGCTATACCTGCCTGCAATGCCTCGCGTCGCAAGTTCGCTTGTGTATTGGGTGAAGCGTGAGATAACCACAGCACGGTGTTTGGCACAGCGCTCAGCAGTTGCATCCAGTCTGAAAAAATTTGCGGTGAGATATGCGCGCACGGCCCGAAAACACAGACCACAAAAGCCTCGTCAGCAAGTCCGACGGTCTGCCGCGACGGGTTGGCTACCACAGCCGCAGGCGCAGTTGTCCAGCAGGCGTATGGTAAGTGTGCCAACGCAACGCTGCTGGGCTTGGCGCTTGACTCTTCTTGAAGATATCGGTCTGACAGGGCGTAGTCATAGCTGCCATCAGACAATGATTGCTGGCCTGACAGAGGTAATACCTGCAGCGGCGCAACGCGGTGCTGCGCAATACCTGGCCTGTGCCAAGGCGTGTCAACGGTCAAATCAAACCAGATGTCCAGTCTGTCCAGCCGAATCCGCCAGACCGCTTCTTCGTCGCTAAAGTGGGCGATTTCAACCACCGAATGCGCGGCCAGGGGTGCAGACAGAATCGCGTGAGGCTGGGGCGTTGGTGAGTAAATGTGAAAGGTGAATTGGCTGGCGTCATATAGCGATAGTTCAGCAGCAAGTGCCTGGGTGGCTGCTGCATCGCGCAGGCTGGTGGCTGCAATGCCAATGCGGATTTTGTCTGCGTGTGTGACTGCACTACGCATGGCTGTAAATGGCGGCACTGTTTTCGTTTTGTCAGTGGCAACAACGATGGGGCTACCAGGTAGACCCTGGTGTATACGGTCTTTGCCAACGACAGCACACAACCTGTCGTAGTCTCGCCAGTCGCACGTCTGCATCGCGTCTAGCGCCCGACGGTAAAAAAGACTTTGCAGATCGGTTGCGCCACCGCGTTGCAAAAAGTTGGCCAACTCTGTCATTGCTAGCGGGTTAAGCCGGGACATGGCTTGATTGGCCGCGTCAAACTCGGCATTCAAAGCCAGTGCAACAACGCGGCGAATGGCAATCTGCGGATGATCTTTTAGCGCCTCTGAAAGCGTTTCAAATTGCGCCAATGCTTCAACTGAACAGCGAGCCCCCAGCAAATAATCCATTAAATTGGAGTGGCCTGTGACATCGTTTGGCAAGCTTGCTACGCATTGGCGGGCCAGGTCAATTGCGTCAAGCCAGCGCTGCTCGCGTGCTGCAAGCATGCCCAAATGCGTCAGGGCGGCGGCATGGGTTGGTTGCAACTGCAGTGCTTTTTCAAAATACGCTGAGGCTTGCAGCTCCTGGTTGCAGCTCAGGGCTGCGAGCCCGAGATTGGCGCATCCGTCAGCATCCAGCAGCAGTTGGCTTTCAATGCCTTGAAGCAGAGTAAATGCCGCGCGTGGCCTTGCCTGTTCAAAAAGCAGGGCGGCATATGCTGAGGTGGCATGTGTGTTTTGTGGATTGAGCGACAGCGCAGCCTCAAAAGCCGTGAGCGCTTTGATAGGATCGCCTGCCGCGTGTGCAGCAGTTCCCCTTGCCATCAAGTCGTTAAACGCTTGGGTTGGGTTGTTGGCTTGATGTGAATCGAAGGGCATGGCTTTAATTATGTGACAGACTACAGCCTCGCTCATCACTCAAAATATATTCACGAAAGCCTCATGACGACCGCCAATGATTCAGCCGTGTGGCACATGGTCGGCTACTTTGACGACCCGTTTGCAGGCGCAGAACTGGAACTGCTGGCTATTGCCGATCTACTGGTCAAGCATCGCCGGGTTGAAGTGTGGTCAGTGGTTGCGCCCCACAGCAACTTTGCGCACCGGGGCATCAAACAGATTCAACCCTTTGCGCGCCAGTTCCCGCATGCGGGTGTGCTGGTGTGGGGCGGGGCGCATGTGCCGCCGGCGGTATGGCTGAAGTACACGCGCTTTGAGCGCATTGTTTTGCAGTGCAATCTGGCCAGTTTTGAACGGTTTTTTGCGCTGATTGAAGTGATGCGGGACGCAGCAAAGATTGAGCCTGAACTGGTGTTTGTGTCAAAAGCTTTGCAACTGACATCAGGCTTGCCGGGTAGGGTGGTTTACAGCCCGATGAATATTGAGGCTTTTTTGCAAGCCGGGCGCAACAGGCAAATGACTGACAGGCCTGTGACGATTGGCAGAGCCAGCCGTGATGCACCCGACAAACACCATCCGCAAGATGCCATGCTCTACCGTATGCTAGCGGCCAAAGGCTGGCGGGTGCGCATCATGGGCGGCATGTGCCTGGCGGCGCAGCTTGCAGGGGTTGAGGGTGTTGAGTTGCTACCAACTGGTGCAGTGAGCATGGTCGATTTTTATCAGACACTGGACATCTTTTTCTACCGCACCGGGTCAACGGTTGAAGCTTATGGCCGTGTGGTGGTTGAGGCAATGGCAGCTGGCTTGCCTGTTGTGGCGGGCAACATCGGCGGTTATGCCGAAGTCGTGATGGCTGGTGAGTGCGGATTTTTGGTTACATCGCAAGAAGAGGCTTGGGATGCTTTGGCATACTTGACCAACAATGCCAGCGAACGCAAGTCAATGGGCTTGGCCGGTATGCAGCAAGCTGAACGTTTATATGGTCAAGAAGCGTGTGATTTCTTTTTTGACGGCTATCTAGATGATGCCGTCACGGCTTCTGGAATACCAAAGAACCTGTGATCTTTCCGCCGCCTGGGTCTTTGGCATAAGTCATTCCCGCAAAAGCAGCGTTAGAGCCAATGAACATGCCGGTGACAAACAAGTTTGTACCCGTAAATGAAGACGTGGTACTGGTCCCTGAGTCTGTGAAATTACCAAACGATGTATTAACCCCCACATTGACCGAATAATTGGTAGATGCAAAGGTAACACTGAATGTTGCACTGCTCAAAGTACCTGTCACACCGTTACGAGTTGGGGAAGTAGAACCTACAAGACTGTAGGTAAAAGAACCAGTATTCAGCAAAGCATTAATGTCGGCCTGCGGTGTAGGTCTGCCAGCAACGTAATGCACATGATCCAGCAAGAGCGTGCCAAAGTAATCGCGCGTGCCTTTGGTCCACATGCCCCAGCCGATGAAATTGGCATCGGTCACATTGCCGATGGATTTAAAGCTCGATAAAGGTGCTGACGTGCCAGACTCAAACCATTTGGGTGTTCCAAAACTGGTGTCAGTAAATGCTGTCAGCTTGTTATCGCTGAAAACAGTCGTCGCGCCAACCGCAGTTCTGAGAACCGGCGTATTGAACGACACGTCGCTACCGACTGCTGACACCTGAATATCGGTAAAGGTTCGCACGACTGGCAGCTTGATCGGTTCTGAGACTTTGACCACAACCGGGGGGCTCGGATTTTTCAGGGTCGAGCTGCCATCGGAGCTGGTTTGATTACCCACTGTCACCACCTCCTGCGCAGCCTCTGGCGTTGGCACGCTGGCCCGGTTGACCGTGCGTACTGGCGCCTCGCTGCTGCTGTTGACCCTGACGGACTCGCCCGCCACGACGCCGACGCAAGTGCCGCCACTACAGACTTCAATCGCATCTTTTTCAGCGGTGACGCCCAGGCTTCCATCGGGGTTATAGCCCGCGCTGAAGCCTGAGCCGCGAATGCCGATGGTGGCTGTGGTGGTGGTGACTTTGTAGTTGGCGCGGTTGCGCTTGCCGATCAGCCCGGTGATGGCGCGCATGCTGCCGCGCAGCAAGTCCACCAGAAAGCGGTCTTCCTTGGGGTCTGCCTTGTCAACGTAGTTGGCGATTTTGAACTCGGTGTTGGGCTGGAGTGATATCAAGCCACCATCGCTAAATTTGACCTGCGCGCGGCCATTCGTACCTGTGACGATGGCCTGTCCGCTTTCAATGTCCCGGCCTTTTTGCAGGGCATCGGTTTTGCCATCAGCGCCGCGCACATTGACGTCGCCCGCAATGAACTGGGCAACACCCGCTGATGCATGGACTTGCAGCGGGTAAATACTGGCCAGCGCCAGGACAAGCAGCGTGCGTTGTAGGTGGGTTGAGGTGGTCATGTCATATGCCCAGTAAAAATCAAAAAAATTAAAAGTCTTTGCGCAGCGTGACGCTAAATGCAGAACGCTTGAAATCGGAAATTGCGACATTTGATTTGACAGCCGTGTAAGACACTTGCGGCGTGACTTTCCATGACTTGGCGGGTACCCAGTTCAAACCCAGATTCAGGTTGACCTGGTTGTCTTGCCGGGTCACCAAAAACAGCGGATCAGGGCCGCCGAACTTGCGGTTTTCATAGCTCAAGGCGGCAAAGGCCGAGACAAACTCAGACAGCGACATTTGCGCCCCCGTGCGGACGCCCCAGAGCTTGTGTCCCAGGTGCGGCAAGCTGCCCAGTTTTTGTTTTTCAGTGCCCGCATAAGCGCCCCCAAACAGCAGCAAGCCACTGCGGAAGTTGTGCGCATACGATGTGCCCAGCACAACACGGTCAGCGTTGCGTGCGGCTTGGGTGGGGTAGCTCAGCGTGCCAACTTGCAGGTAGCTGCTCCACTGGTTTTCACCATCGGGCCGGTAAGTCCATTCGCCGACCACACCTGACTGGTCCCGTACCCGTGCGCTATCGACATAAAAAGTGCCTGCCTGCATCGCTGCGGTAAATTCGTGTTTGTCGTAGCGGTAGCTGGCGCCGACGTTTCCATCTAGCTGAAAGGTGTCGAAGGTTTTGAACTTGGCGTGATCGCGGGCATTGACGGACACATTGGCCAGCACTGACCAGCGCGGGTCTAGCACCCGGCGGGCAGACAGGCCAGCGCCCAGCGTGCCAAAGGTATCGGCGGTTGAAACATTGGCTGCGCCCAGTGTTAACACCAGTCCGCCAAAAGCTGGCACGGCGACCAGTGCATTGCCAGGCCCGCCGTTGATGTTGCTGTCATGGCCCAGGCTGGTTTCAATGTAAAACCTGAGCGACGATTTGGCCGCTTCTTCGCTGCGGTCAATGGCTTGCAAAAACTGGTCAATCGTGGCGGCGGCTTCGCTGGGGATGTTGTCACGCTTGGTTTCTTGCAGCACTTTGCGTGCGGCCACGTTGTCGCCGACTGAAAACAGGGCGCGACCCAGCTCGGCCCGGGCGCGTGAATTTTCAGGTTGTACCGACAACACCCTTTCAAGCGCAAACACAGCGCGGGTGTGTTGCTCGCTGTCATTGGCCGCTATGCCCAGTGTGGTGTCAAAGTCGGGGTCACCAGCGCGTTTGGCTTCTTGGGGTTCAAGCAGGTCAAAGGCCTGTTTGGCCTGGCCTTTTTCTAGCAGGGTTCTGGCTTGCCGCACGAGATCATCAACTTCAGCATTGGCATGGCAAGCTAAAACTGCCAGCAAAGCGAAAACAAAGGCTTGTAGCGGGGCTTGTATACATGTTGCTTTTTGTTGCATTCACGCATTTTAAGGAACAACCCACATAAATTAAAGGTTAATTTTCACAGGCTTCATCAACATCTTGGTTTTTGTGTAATTTTTTGAAACTGATGTCCAAGTATTTCAGTCAGGGTAAATCGGGATAGATGCTGACAGCTTTTCAATCAGAATATCAGTCATTACTTATATTAAGACCCATGACAAAAGAATCTCATGTCACCGCCACAGCAGAAAGTCGCGTTTTTACGCTGGCGGCAGAGCTTTTTTCGGTACTTTCAACACCTATTCGGCTGCAAATCCTGAGCGCAGTGTGCGAGCAGGAAAAGTCAGTCAATGAGCTGCTGCTGGAGATCGACACCACCCAGCCGAATTTGTCGCAGCACTTGGCAGTGCTGTTCAAGACGGGTGTGCTGGCCAAGCGCAAAGAGGGCACACAAGTCATTTACCGTGTGCAGAGTGAAAAAGCTGTGGCTTTGTGCCGCAGCGTCTGCACGCAAATTGCCATTGAGATGGACGAGCCTGATGCAGTGCCTGACGGGCAGGCGCTCAGCCCCCGTACCCCTTTGATGGCGTGATGGTTATGTTCAACCGATTCATTCAGCGTGCGCCAGAAAACTTTCTGTCTGCCCAGCAGATCAACGATGTCAAAGCTGGCAGGCGCGGTTTTTTGGCGGGTGCATTTGCTGCCGCCGTGGCAGGTGTGCAGGCACAAACCCCCGCAGGTGACCCCAACATCCTGAACCTGCCCGCCCACAGCAAAGGCCTGGGGCAGCCGGTGGCTTCACGCCCTTACGGCTTGCCCAGCGAATTTGAAAAAAACCTGCAACGCCGCGAAAGCCCGGGCCTGACGCGCATCGGCGCTGCCAGCGTCAGCTTTGCGCCACTGCAATCACTGTTCGGCATCATCACACCCAGTGGCCTGCACTTTGAGCGCCACCACCAGGGCTGGTGGGACATTGACCCCGCCAAACACCGCCTGATGATCAATGGCTCGGACGACAGTTTGATCAAACGCCCCATGGTGTTTGACATGGATGAGATCATGCGCCTGCCCAGCGTCAGCCGCATGTGCTTTATTGAATGTGGCGCCAACACCGCGATGGAATGGAATAACACCGCCGTGCCCACCGTGCAGTACACGCACGGCATGCTCAGCTGCAGTGAATTTACCGGCGTGCCGCTCATCACTTTGCTGGGGATGTGTGGCGCTGACTTGAAGCGCGGCAAGTTTGTATTGGCTGAAGGTGCAGATGGCTCAAGCATGACGCGCACCATCCCCATGAGCCTGATTCAAAGCGGTGAGGTGCTGGTGGCTTACGGGCAAAACGGCGAAATGTTGCGGCCTGAAAACGGCTACCCGCTGCGCCTGATCGTGCCTGGCATTCAGGGGGTGAGCTGGGTCAAATACCTGCGGCGGATTGAAGTTGGCGACATGCCCTATGGCGCCAAGGATGAAACCCTGCATTATGTTGACCTGCTGCCCAGTGGCACGCACCGCCAGTACAGCGGCATTCAAGAGGTCAAAAGCGTCATCACTTCACCCAGCGGCGGGCAGGTGGTGTTGCAAAAAGGCTTTCACAGCATCACCGGCCTGGCATGGAGCGGGCGCGGCAAGGTTAAAAAAGTTGATGTGTCCATCGACGGTGGCCGCAACTGGAAAGCGGCGCGACTTGAAGGCCCCGTGCTGTCAAAGTGCCTGACCCGTTTTAATACCGATTTTGTGTGGGACGGCAAGCCGGTGATTTTGCAAAGCCGGGCGGTTGACGACACGGGCCATATTCAGCCCACTGCGCAGGCGCTACGTGCGGTGCGTGGCGGGCGCAGCATCTATCACAACAACGCGGTTCAGTCTTGGCTGCTGGGTGAAAACGGCGAGGTGAAAAATGTTCAAGTGGGGTGAAGTCAAGCTTCCAACGCAAAGGCGCAAAGATGCAAAGGTCGCAAAGAAGATAAATAATTATTTTCTTGCTTTCTTAGCGAAGCTTTGCGTTCTTTGCGTCTTTGCGATGGAAACTTCCCACGCTCAAGTGCAAAAGTTCCAAGGCATAGGCCGCACCGCCACACCGCAAGAAATCAAGGTCTGGGACATTGACGTGCGCCCGGACTTCAAGGGCTTGCCCAAGGGGCAGGGCAGCGTCAAACAGGGCGAGGTGATCTGGGAGGCGCAATGTGCGTCATGTCACGGCCACTTTGGTGAATCGTCTGAGGTTTTCACGCCGATTGCAGGCGGCGTAACGCCTGACGACATGAAAACCGGGCGAGTCAAAAGCCTGCTGCCGGGCGCTAACCAACCGCAGCGCACCACGGTGATGAAGTTGTCCAGCCTGTCAACCCTGTGGGACTACATCAACCGAGCCATGCCGTGGACGGCGCCCAAGTCGCTCAGCGCTGACGAGGTGTATGCCAGCACGGCTTACATCTTGCACTTGAGCAATGTACTGCCGGCTGATTTTGTGCTCAGTGACACGAATATTCGCGACGTGCAGGCACGTTTGCCGAATCGCAACGGCATGACCACGGCGCACAGCCTGTGGCCGGGGAATGAACTGGGCGGCAGCAGCAAGCCTGACGTGCAAGGCTCTGGCTGCATGGCCAACTGTGCCGTGCAAACGGCCATCGTCAGCAGCTTGCCAGACCACGCCCGGGACACACATGGCAACCTGGCTGAGCAGTCGCGAATCATCGGGGCCAGCCGAGGCGCGCAAACTTTAGCCTCAAAAGACCTTAAAACGGCTCAAAACAGCCAAAATAATGCATCAAATGTGCCTGTAGACCAATCAAATCGGGCGCAAGCAGCTCCTGAAAACATAGCGACTGCAGTGCCAACCCTGACCCAGATCAAGCCCGTACTCGACAAAAACGCCTGCCTGGCCTGCCACGGCTTGTCCACCAAGCTGGTCGGCCCATCGTTAAAGGACGTGGCAGAGCGCTACAAAGGCCAGAGTGGTGGCATCAGTCAGCTATCGGGCAAAATCAAAAACGGCGGGCAAGGTGTCTGGGGCGCGATACCCATGCCTGCGCAAGCCTTGAGTGGGGAAGACGCCAGCCAGATCGCCCGGTGGTTGATGGGCGGTATGCCGCCTTAGGACTTGTCCTATTCCGCAGATTAAATTTTCGTGTCAAATCGTGTGTAGTCAGTTTTTTGTATTGAAGGAGTCAGCCATGGAACGTCGTGATTTTTTAACCCGCAGCACCGGTGCCACCGCAGTCGCCATCGCAGCCGCTACTGGCTTGCCTGTAGCGCATGCCCAAACCGCTGCAGTCAACGCCCCCGGCTGGAACAAAGCCGCGTTTGACAGCAAAACCTTGGCTGACGCGGCCAAGGCGATGGGCGCCACAGGTGCGCCAGTCGAAAGCAAGGATTTGATGCTGCGCGCCCCCGAGATTGCCGAAAACGGCAACGTGGTGCGCATTGGTGCGCAAAGCAACATTGCAGGCACCACGCAAATCGCCTTTGTGGTCGAAAAAAACCCCAGCGCACTGGCTGCCATGTTTGACGTACCCGCCGGCACCGACGCGAACGTCGAGACCAATATCAAGATGGGTCAGTCGTCCAACGTGTATGCGCTGGCCAAAGCGGGTGACAAGTTTTACTACGCGGTCAAAGAAGTCAAAGTAACACTCGGCGGCTGCGGCGGTTGAAACCAGCAAATCCATCAAGATCAGGAGAAAAAACATGTCAGATCCAATGAGAATTCGGGCTCAAGCCCAAGGTGACAAAACCACCGTGCGTGTGCTGGTGGGCCACGAGATGGAAAGCGGCCAGCGCAGAGATGCGGCTGGCAAGGTTGTACCGGCCTGGTTTATTCAGTCCATCAGCGCGACCTGGAACGGCAAACCCGTGATGAGCGCACAGTGGGGCACGGCGGTGTCGAAAAACCCGTACATGCAGTTCAGCTTCAAGGGCGGCAAGGCGGGCGACAAGATCGCCGTGACCTGGGTTGACAACCGGGGCGACAAACGCACCGACGAAGTGGCCATTACCTGATGTAAGCTGACAGACCTTGTATTAGCCAGAAGCACACCATGAAAACACACATCTTCACCGCGCTAGCAGCTTGTGCCGCCATCTTGCTTGGCCCTGTCGCCATAGCCCAAAAAACCACCGCTGAAGGCATAGCCGAATACCGCGCCATGCTGGCTGACGGCAACCCTGCCGAGCTGTTTGAGGCCAAGGGCGAAGCCTTGTGGAAGCAGGCACGCGGCCCGAAAAAAGCATCGCTTGAAAAGTGTGATTTAGGCAAGGGTGCAGGCGTGGTCAAAGGCGCGTTTGTCGAACTGCCGCGCTTTTTTGCAGACACCAACCGGGTGCAAGACCTGGAATCGCGTTTGCTGACCTGCATGGAAGTGCAGCAGGGTTTGAATGCGGCAGACATTGCCAAAACCCGCTTTGGCGATGGTGAGCAAAAGAACATGGAATCGCTGGTGGCCTACATCTCGGCCGAATCAAAAGGCATGAAGTTCAACCTGCCGCAAACCCATGCGCAGGAAAAGCTGATGTATGAAGTCGGTAAAAAAGTATTTTTTCTGCGCGGCGGGCCGATGGACTTTTCATGTGCGTCTTGCCACAGTGAAGACAACAAACGGGTGCGCCTGCAAGACCTGCCCAACCTGACCAAGCAGCCTGGTGCGGGCATTGGCTTTGGCGCCTGGCCTGCTTACCGCGTATCAGGGGGTGAACTGTGGAGCATGCAGCGCCGCCTGAACGACTGCTACCGCCAGCAGCGCTTTCCTTTCCCAGGTTATGCGTCGGATGCCACTGTTGCGCTGGGCGTGTACATGGGTGTGAACGCTAAGGGCGGCGCATCCACCGCACCGGCTTTGAAGCGCTGATTGGATTGATCATGATGAAAACAAATCACAAAAAAACAATCGCTTTGGTTTCTGCACTGGCAGCGACAACCCTGCTGGCAGGCTGCGCGATGGCGCCAACATCGGCTCAGGTTGAAGAAACCACCCGCCAAGTGCTGAAAAGCTCGTTTCGTGAGCAAGGCATTGCCAAACTCGACAGGTTGCAACTTGACGCATCCAACCAGGCCTGCTCTGACTCAGAAGGCAATGCGCTGAATGACAAGCTGGGCAAGGCCATCGAAGAAGCCAACCTGAAAACCGTGAAATTCCCCGCCGACGGCAAGCTGCTGGGCAACTGGGCTGAAGGTGAAAAAATCGCCCAAAACGGCCGTGGCCTGACCTGGACGGACAGCGCCACCGCTGCCAACGGCGGCAGTTGCTACAACTGCCACCAGCTCAGCAAGGCCGAGGTGTCCTACGGCTCTATCGGCCCGAGCCTGTACAACTACGGCAAGCTGCGCGGCGTCACTGACCCGACGGCTGCGGCCAGCAAACCCATCGTTGACTACACCTGGGGCAAGCTGTGGAATTCCAAGGCCTACAACGCCTGCTCAGGCATGCCGCGCTTTGGCCATGCCAACATCCTGACCGAGCAGCAGATCAAAGATGTGATGGCGCTGTTGCTGGATCCCAAGTCGCCTGTGAACCAGTAAAAATCTATAAAAAAGGCCTGAAAAGGCCTTTTTTAGGTGTCTATTTGGCCTCCAGGCCAATGAATGCGGGCGCAAGCAATGGGATGGACGCTCCCACCTAAACGGCATCGCAATGTGCCAAAGTGGAGGTGCTTATCAACCACTTCAACAGACAGGAGCGTCCGACATGAAGATTACAACATTAGGCATTGA
>JBASFP010000090.1:0-23305 GCA_049653085.1 Polaromonas sp. | reverse complement strand
CTTGGAACTGGATTCGGTTCATTGCCATGGTGATACCTCTGTTAATAACTGTGTATATATACAGTATTAAACATCTCTCAAGCAATGTCAAGTTTGTCTGAGGCAGGTATCTAATCAGGTGTTTTAGGGGTTTTGACCAATGAATCCGGGCGCAAGCAGCTACTGAACTCATAGCACCCACGAATGATGCCTGCCTCACTGCCGGGCACTAAATCCGGCTGGGCGTAGTTCTCGCTCATCATCGTGACGTAGTAAAAAACGTCTTTTTGCTCAACCATCATCTCCCGCATGCCGTGGTCAATGATGACAGCCAGCTCGCAGGCAAAGGCCGGGTCGTAGGCCTTGCAGTTCGGGATAGTGGAGGCGATTAAATGACTCGTGCCGTCCTGGTGCTGCAGGCCTTCACCACTGAGCGTAGTGCGGCCTGATGTTGCACCCAATAAAAAGCCGCGCGCCCGCTGGTCAGCCGCCGCCCAGATCTGGTCGCCCACGCGCTGAAAGCCGAACATCGAGTAGTAAATGTAGAAAGGCAGCATCGCCAGGCCGTGTACGCTGTAACTGGTGGCGGCGGCCGTCCAGCTGGCCAGCGCGCCTGCCTCGCTGATGCCTTCTTCCAGGATTTGCCCATCCATAGCTTCGCGGTAACTCAGTACCGAGCCAATGTCTTCTGGTGCATAGCGCTGGCCCACGCTTGAATAAATGCCGACCTGCTTGAACAGGTTGGCCATGCCAAAGGTGCGTGCTTCGTCGGCGACTATCGGCACGATTTTGGGGCCCAGTTCTGCATCTTTCAGCAGCCCGCCCAGCATGCGCACAAAGGCCATGGTGGTGCTCATTTCCTTGCCGTCTGCCTGCAATGCAAAGCTGGCATAGGAGGGCAGGGCGGGGATGTTGACAGTTGCTGCTGTTGTGTCGCGCTTGGGCAGGTAGCCGCCCAGCGCTGTACGTTTTGCATGCAGGTACTGCATCTCGGGGCTGGCTGCGTCGGGCTTGTAAAAGTCAATCCGCGTGGCTTGCTCGTCAGTGAGTGGCAGGTTGAAGCGGTTTCTGAAACCAATTAAATCCGTTTCGTCAAACTTCTTTTGCGAATGGGTGGTCATCTTGCCCTGGCCTGCGCTGCCCATGCCGTAGCCCTTTTTGGTGTGCGCCAAAATCACGGTGGGCTGGCCTTTGTGCGCGGCAGCGGCAGCGTAGGCGGCGTAGATTTTCACCAGGTCATGGCCACCGCGTTTGAGGCGATCAATCTGCTCATCGGTCATGCCTTGGGCCAAGCGTGCCAGCTCATCGTTCTGGCCAAAAAAGGTGTCGCGGTTAAAGCGGCCGTCTTTCGCGGCAAAGGTTTGCATCTGGCCATCAACCGTGTTGGCAAAGGCTCTGGCCAGTGCGCCTGTGGTGTCGCGCGCAAACAGGCCGTCCCAGTCGCTGCCCCATACCAGTTTGATGACGTTCCAGCCTGCACCTGCAAACAGCTTTTCTAGCTCGTCAATGATGCGGCCATTGCCACGTACCGGGCCGTCCAGCCGCTGCAAATTGCAATTGACGACCCAGACCAGGTTGTCCAGGCCCTCTCGTGCGGCCAGCGTCAGGGCGCTCATCGATTCAGGCTCGTCCATCTCGCCGTCGCCAAACACGCCCCACACCTTGCGCGTGTTGCAGTCGAGCAAACGCCGGTGCGTGAGGTAACGCATAAACCGCGCGTGGTAAATCGAGCTGATCGGCCCAATGCCCATCGACCCGGTGGGAAACTGCCAGAAGTCCGGCATCAAATACGGGTGCGGGTAGCTGCACAGGCCTTGGGCATTGCCTGCCGTCAATTCTTGCCGGTAAAAGCGCAGATCGTCTTCTGTCAAGCGGCCTTCCAGATAGGCGCGTGCGTACACGCCCGGCGCGCTGTGCGGCTGAAAAAATACCAGGTCGCCCCTGTGCTGGCCTTCTTGCAAACCTTCACGGGCCTTGAAGAAGTGGTTGAACCCGGTTTCAAACAAATCGGCCGCACTGGCGTAGCTGGCGATGTGGCCGCCCAGCTCTGTTGAGCCGCCTGTTTCCACCTGGTTAGCTCGCACCACCATGGCCAGTGCGTTCCAGCGCATCAGCGCGGCAATGCGTTCTTCAATCGCCAAATCACCGGGGAACACGGGCTGCTCGTCCACATGAATGGTATTGACGTACGGGGTACACAGCTCGGGCTGCCAGCCAATGCGCTGGGTGCGTGCGCTGCGGCTGAGTTCATCCAGCAGTTGCCGGGCTCTGGTCGGGCCCTGGGTGGCGACCAGTGCTTCAAACGCTTCTAGCCATTCGGCGGTTTCTTGTGGGTCAGGGTCGGTGCTCAGATTGGCGTGATCAATGTTCATAGCCTAGAACTTTACGCAAAAACATGCCAAAGGTGCTGCTTTAATAACGTGTCAAATGTATATCTGGCAGCATAAAATGCTTTGCATATTGATTTTTAAAAAATATGCAGCTAGACTCCATCGATTTGAAGATTCTTGACGAATTGCAGCGTGACGGCTCTTTGTCCAACGTCGAGCTGGCTCGCCGCGTGCATTTAAGCCCCTCGCCCTGCCTGGCGCGTGTCAAAGCGCTGGAGGCGGCCAAAGTGATTGACCGCTACGTGGCGATTGCCAACGCAGCGGCGCTTGGCCTGGGTTTAAGCGTGTTCATTTCCATCAGCCTGCGTAGCCAAAGCAAGGACGCATTGGCCGAGTTTGAACGCCGCATCGTCGAGCATGACGAGGTGATGGAATGCTATTTGATGACTGGCGACAGCGACTATCTGATTCGCGTTGCGGTGGCTGACATTGGCGCGCTGGAGAAATTCATCCTGAACCAGCTCACGCCCATTACCGGCATTGAAAAAATCCGCTCCAGCTTTGCGCTGAAGCAGGTGAGGTACAAGACGGCGTTGCCACTGCCGACTATGTAACCGGAATTTGCTATCGAATTAGTAGCTGCTTACGCACGTATCTATTGGGTTGGAGGCCTAAAAGATACCTGAAAAAGCAAAAAAATGACCTAAAAACGGCCTGCAAGCAGCCGTTCTGCCTTATTGCGGCTCAATCTTCGCGTCAGCAATCGCTTTGGCCCACTTGGCGGTCTCGGCTTTGCTACGCTGGGCCAGGGCTTCTGGCGTGCCGGGGTCAACTGCAAAGCCGTTAACGGCAAACTTTTCCTGAATGTCCTTGCTTTGCGCGGCGGCGTTGATGGCCTGGTTGAGTTTGGTCACCACGTCTGGCGGCGTGCCTGCGGGGGCAAACATCGCAAAGTAGGCAATCAGTTCATAGTCCTTCAAACCCAGTGCTTCATTGACGGTGGGCAGCTCAGGAATGGCCGGTGAGCGTTTGGTGGACGTGACAGCCAGGCCGCGAATTTTGCCGCCCTTGACCTGCGGCAACATGACGGCAAAGTCAGCAGAAAACAGCATCACTTGCCCGCCAATCAGGTCAGTCATGGCGGCGGGGCCGCTTTTGTAGGGCACGCTGGTGAACTGCATGCCCGCCATGCTGGCCAGCATTTCAGACGACACCAATTGCGAGGTGCTGGCGCTGGCGGCGGTGATCAGGCCTGACTTGGACTTGCCCAGGGTGACCAGCTCGCGCAGGGTTTTGGCCGGTACGTCGTTGTTCACGGCAATGATCAGTGGCACCGAGCCCATGTAACCCAGCGGTGCAAAGGCGGTGTCCTGGTCATACGGCAGCTTTTTCATCAGGCTTTTCAGCGCCGCGTTGGTGCTGTTGGTGCCAATCAAAATCGTGTAGCCGTCAGCCGGGGCTTTGGCCACGGCGTCCGCACCCAGCATGCCGTTCACGCCGGGCTTGTTCTCAACCACGATGGTCTGGCCCAGTGTTTCGCTCATTTTGGCGGCAAAGGCGCGGCCAATCTGGTCGGTGGCGCTGCCTGCGGCAAACGGCACGATGGCTTTGATGGGTTTGTTGGGGTAAGCCTGGCCAAAAGCCGTGAATGACACGGTGGTTAAAGCCGCAATCAGCAGTAATTTGAATTTCATGAGTTGTCTCCAGTTAAAAGTTATTCGAAAATCTAAGCTCAAAAAAGTGTCATATCTATCTTCATGCTAAGGATGGCAGAGCCCAAACACTTGCCATGCGCGTCCAGGCACAGTGAGCGGGTCACGCCGCCGCCCAGCGCATCGTGCAACACGAAGTTTAAAGCCCCCAACTGCGGCAGGGTGTAGCGCTCGACATCGCCTTTGACGATGCCCGTGTAATGCAATTTCACACGCCCGGCTGTCACCGCCTTTTCGATGAGGGCAAAGTGTTGGATGTCATAGGCAATCACCGACAGGGTGGAGCGATTGCCTTTGTCGCCGGCGCGGGAATAGGCGATGTCTCTGAGCAGCATTAAACCTCCAGCATCACGACGGATGTTTGCACCCACTCGCGCGGGATCAGCACCGACGCCGCTGCAATCACCTCGCGCACCGATTGCGTCACGCCGCCACCGCTGGCCGGGCCATTCAGGTACAGGGCTTCGACTTCGTGGGCGACGAGTTCGGCTTCGTGGCGGGTAGTAACGCGCATGGCGGCGCGAGCGCGGACTTCATACGGCTCATGGCCCTTGGCCAGGTTCTCACCGTGAATGGCATTCGAGCCAATCAGCTCAAAGCGGCTGTCCAGCGCTTTGACATCAGCCAGCCGAATTTTCAGCACGTCCAAGGCAAGTTGCCCACGGGCCTGCGCACCCAGGCCTGCATACGAGATTTGCCCTTCGCCGATAAAGCCATCGCGGTGGCCAACAGTCACTTTCAGCTTGTCGGGCCGCTGATGACCTGTTGCACCACCCACCTGAACCCGGTCGGGGCCGATTTGCCTCAAGATGACGTTTGAAAAGTCCGCCACCACATCGGGCTGCAAATAAGCCGCCGGGTTTTCAATTTCGTACAGCAACTGGGAGGCGCAGGTTTGAAATGTCACGCAGCCGCCGGAGCCTGCCACTTTGGTGATGACGGCGCTGCCGTCGCTGGCAACTTCTGCCAGCGGAAAGCCCAGCCGCGCCAAATCAGGCACGTCGCGGTAGCCAGGGTCTGCAAAATAGCCGCCTGTGACTTGCCCCGCACATTCCAGCAAGTGCCCGACAACAGTGCCTTTGCCTAATCGATCCCAGTCATCCATGCTCCAGCCAAATTCATGAATCAAAGGCGCTAAAAAAAGCGCCGGGTCAGCCACTCGCCCCGTGATGACGACATCAGCGCCCTGCGCCAGCGCATCCACAATGCCCTGCGCGCCGATGTAGGCGTTGGCTGAAATGACCGACTCGCCCAACGACGCGAGTGTGTCAAGGCTGTCCATCAGCGGCAAGTCCTGAGCGTGAATCGAAGCCAGCACATCATCGCCCAGCACCACGGCCACCTTGAGTTTTTGAATTCCCAGCTCACGCGCCACCCGAATCACTTCATGCCCAGCCGCCAAAGGATTCGCCGCGCCCATGTTGCTGATGATCTTGATGCCTTGCGTAGCGCAGGCTGGCAGCACCGCCCGCATGCGTGCAGCCAGCAGCGCGTCAAAGCCCAGCCGTGCATCCTGGCTGCGCTGCAATTGCGCCAGCGCAATCGTGCGCTCGGCCAGGCATTCAAACACCAGGTAGTCCAGCTTGCCGTTTTCAGCCAGTTCCAGCGCCGGGGGTATCCGGTCACCCGAATAACCAGCGCCTGCGCCTATGCGAAGGGTCTTCATGTGAATGATTGAATACTATTAAATGCTATTAAATCAGGAGCTGCTTGCGCACGTATTCATTGGGTAAAAGGCCTAAATGATACATAAAACAGGTTAAAAAAAGCCTGTTTTTGATTATTTCTTGTCTTCTTCAGGCATCAGCACCGCCTGCACGCTGGAAGAAGCCTCAATGGCATCGATTTTCGCCACCAGATCGTCGCGGCGTTGCGCCCATGGCGTGTCGGGTTCGGGCGTCAGGTCACTTGACGCCATGTCAACAAACTGCACCCGGCGCTTGGTGCCAAACGCCATTTGATAAAGCCGGGTTCGCAGTGTTTCCAGCACGGCTGCGGCTGTAACTGGCAAGTCGGTGGCCTGCCAGATGGCAATGTGAAAGTCAAAACCGTTGGGCAGTTTGAATTTATCCGATGCGCGGATGCAGGTTGACAAAACCTGTGTGGACACCGACGACAGCGTGCTTCGGCTGATTGGCCCTTCGACCAGAATCAGAAAGTAGCCGTCGTCCAGGCGAGCGGCAGTGTCGACATCACGCGCGACCCGGTTCAATACCTGCCCGATGTGTTTGAGCATGGCCCTGAATTGTTCAGGGTTCTGGGTGCGCATCATTTGCGCATGGTTGTTCCAGCGCAGCATGATGACACCGCAGCCCAACTTGAGCTGAGCCGCGCGCCGCAGCATTTGTGGCAGTCGCAACAGTGCAACCCGCTCCTGTATCAGGCCCGTGGCCGCGTCGTAATTGTTAAGTGCGGTAGCCCGTTCGTTTGACAGCAAAGCGGCACGGCCGCGCCAGGCCAGCCACAAAAACAGCCAGACCAGACCTGCCTGCGTCATAAAAACGCTGGCGGCCATGGCAAGCTCAATCTGCGCCAGCCAGCCATAGTTGTAGACCACGCGAGAAAACCCAGCCGCAGCCAGCGGCAAACTGCCCATCGCCAGCCACCAGTTGCTGCGCATCTGGCGCATGGTCAGCCAAAGCAATGTGAGCACAATGGTGCCGATGACAAATGCAGCCCAACCGTTGAAATAGTGAGGCGGCACCAACTCAACGCTGACCAGCCTGAGAAAGCCCAGCGCCAGGCTGATACCTGCCACCAGGTACAGCAAGCGGTAAGCCGACTTGCTGGTGTCCCGGGCGTAGCTTGCCAGTGCAAAAAACCAGCAGGCTGTGGCCAAAACCAGCATGGGCGCAGTCCACAGCATGGCCTGGTTCAGCTGTGCGTTGTGCGGCCAGATGCGCCAGTTGCCATAGCCTATCTGCACCAGGTATTGCAGCAAAATTGCCGCCGTCAAGCTTGCCAGCGAGATGAACACCCCGTTGCGCGACATGGCAAAAGCCGCCAGACAGGCCAGTATCAGCAACCCCAACATGCCAAACATCAACCCGATCAAAATGCCGACCCGCGCCGCGCCCTCTGCAAAGTCCGCCTGACTCATCAACTGGGGTCGCTCCGTCACGGGCGTGCTGTTTTCAAGGTGCAGAAAGTAGGTTTTTTCAATGTTGCTGGTGATCAGCTCAAAGCTGGGCGTTCGGGTGCTGCGGTTCCATGCGCTGTGCGCCAGGGCTGTGCCTGCTGACTGCACCGGCTCAAAACCATTGGCGTCGCTGCTGTAAAGGCTGACTTTGCGAATCGTCACGCGCGGGATGCGAACAATCCAGCTTTGCGGTAAGGGCGTGGCTGCCAAAGTAAATTTGAGCCACACATCGGTGCTGCCGCTGGTGGGCAGCACGGTTTCAGCCGTGTAGGGTGCGAACGCCCAAGCCTGCGGATTCAGCGAAAAAGCATACGGCAGATTGGCGCCCGAAGCAACCGGGGCGCTGACCCATTGCAGGGGCTGGGTGAGGGCGGGTTGCAGGCTGTCACTGTTCAGACGGTCAAACGCCTGTGCCTGCACAGGAGGCAAACCAGCCATCAACACCAGCAAAATGATTGAGAGGAAATATTTCACGTTTTGTTTTTTGTGAAAATTCACATCTTTTCATTCTAGTGAGCTTGTGCGTATCAGGGGCACATTCCAAGCAGTTATGCGCAATACATCACGGCCAGCCACTACAGTGTGTCTGTGAGGCACAGTTTTTTGCCGGGCCGCGCCCGATAGTGCATGCAATAATCGCTATTAATTCAGGAGCTGCTTGCGCCCGTATTTATTGGCCAAAAGTCACTTTTGACCATTAAAAACAACTCAAAACAGCCTCAAAATCACATCTTGGCTTGAAACACCAGCCCGGCATGCTCACGCAGCGCATGAAACTTGATTTTTGGCCACTGCTGTTCGACGGCACGCAGCGTTGCGCTGTGGTCTACCAGCAAAGTCGGTGCGTCAACAGCATCCAGTGCCACGCGGTGGGCGTTGGCATCCATGAATTTTTTCAACTCGTTCGCGTCGTCACACGTTACCCAGCGCGCCAGATTGAAGTTGCTGGGCATGATGCGGGCTTTGACGCCGTATTCGTGTTCAAGACGGTGAGCGACCACTTCAAACTGCAACTGTCCGACAGCGCCCAGCAGCAGCAGTGATCCCGCAATCGGCCTGAAGACCTGAATCGCGCCTTCTTCGCCCAACTGCGTTAAACCCGCACGCAATTGCTTGGTGCGCAGCGGGTCGGCCACCTCAACCGCGCGGAACATTTCAGGTGCAAAAAACGGCAGGCCGGTAAATTGCAGTGCTTCGCCTTCAGTCAGCGTGTCGCCCAGTTGCAGCACGCCGTGGTTGGGGATACCGATGATGTCGCCTGCAAAAGCGGTGTCCAGCAGCTCGCGCCGCTGGCTCATAAAGCTGACGACGGTGTTGGGGCGCAGCTCTTTGCCGCTGCGCACCACTTTGAGCTTCATGCCGCGCGTGAACTCACCGCTGGCCACGCGCAAAAACGCGATGCGGTCACGGTGGGCCGGATCCATATTCGCTTGGATTTTGAAAACCACGCCAGAGAATTTTTTCTCTTCAGGGTGAACGACGCGCTGCATGGCGGTGCGGTCTGCGGGCGCAGGCGCCAGGTCAACCAGCGCGTCCAAAACTTCTTGCACGCCAAAGTTGTTGATGGCCGAGCCAAAAAACATCGGCGTTTGTTTGCCAGCTAAAAACAGGTCACGGTCAAATTCGGGTGTGGCACCGGCCACCAGTTCAATCTCGCCTTTGGCTTGTTCGTACTCTGCGCCAAAGCGTTTGGCGGCCTCGGCATTGTTCAGCCCCGCCAAAATTTCATCGTCACCACCGGCCTTGTCTTCACCCGGGCTGAACACACGCATCCGGTCTTCGCGGCGGTCATACACACCGTGGAACAGCTTGCCCATGCCCACGGGCCAGGTAAACGGCACGACAGCCATGCCCAGCTCACGTTCAATCTCGTCCATCACCGTCATCGGGTCTTGCACCTCGCGGTCCATCTTGTTGACGAAGGTCAGAATGGGTGTGCCGCGTGCCCGGCAAACTTGCAGCAGGCGGCGGGTTTGGGGCTCAACGCCGTTGGCCGCGTCAATCACCATCAGTGCGGCATCAACGGCGGTTAAAACGCGGTAAGTGTCTTCCGAAAAATCCTGGTGGCCGGGGGTGTCTAACAGGTTGATCACGCAGTCGCGGTACTCCATCTGCATGACGGACGACGCGACGGAAATACCGCGTTGCTTTTCAATTTCCATCCAGTCGGATGTCGCGTGACGTGCAGCTTTGCGGGCTTTCACACTGCCCGCAATTTGAATCGCGCCCGAGAACAGCAGCAACTTTTCAGTCAGCGTGGTTTTACCCGCGTCGGGGTGGGAGATGATGGCAAACGTGCGGCGGCGTTTGACCTGTTTTTCTATTTCGGTAATTTCGGGCATAACCCATGATTATCGGTGACGTGATTTATTTTTCAGGGTGCCGGGTGAATCTGGCTTGCCGCACGCCATCAATCACCACCTCGTCATTGAACATCGCCGCAGGCCGCACCCACAGGCCGTGCTCGCCGTACAGGGCGCGGTACAGCGTCATCGGGCTTAAATCTTCGCTATGGCGTACTGTGCCAATGACTTCATAAAGCATGCCCTTGTAGTGCTTGTACAGGCCGGGTGGGGTGGTGATTAAAGGTGGAAGTTGTTCTGACATAAGGGTTAAACAAGGGGTGATGGGACAATGGGGGTTATGCATCCTAAAGCCCTTCTCGACAGTTGCTCTGATCTGCTCAAGCACGTTCTCAAATTTGACCAACCCGCCGACATGATGTTGTCGAAGTATTTCCGCGAGTTTCGCCTCGGGCCGCGTGAGCGTGCGACGCTGGCAGAAACGGTTTACAACGTCCTGCGCAAGAAAAACCTCTTCACTTATCTGGCTCAACATGGTCATGGTGCGCCTGAGCGCAGGCTGGCAATTCTGGGCTTCGCCGCTGACCGAGAGTTTTTAATGGCGGCCCTGACCGATCAGGAAATCGACTGGCTCAAGCGCTGTGACCAGGTCAAAACCGAAGACCTGATGGAACTGCACCGCCACAACCTGCCCAACTGGCTGGTCGAGCCGCTCAAAACGCAGTTGGGCGACGATTTTTGGCCACTGGTTGAAAGCTTGAATGCGCCTGCGGGGCTGGACTTGCGTGTCAACACGCTCAAAGACAAACGCGCCGACATTCAAAAAGAACTCAGCAAGGCAGGCTTGAAGACTGAGGCAACACCGTATTCGCCGTGGGGGCTGCGGCTGGCCGACAAATCCCAACTGGGCAAGCTCGATGCATTCACGCGCGGTGCGATTGAAGTGCAGGACGAAGGCTCGCAATTGCTGGCGCTGCTGGTGGAGGCCAAGCGGGGTGAAATGGTGGTGGACTTTTGCGCAGGTGCTGGCGGCAAAACCTTGGCGATTGGTGCCATGATGCGCAGTACTGGCCGCTTGTATGCGTTTGACACCTCAGGCCATAGGCTGGCGGCGCTCAAGCCGCGTCTGGCGCGCAGCGGCTTGTCCAACGTACACCCCGTGGCTATCGCACATGAGCGCGACGACCGCATCAAGCGCCTGGCGGGCAAGATTGACCGGGTGCTGGTTGATTCGCCTTGCTCTGGCCTGGGTACGTTGCGCCGCAACCCTGATTTGAAATGGCGGCAGACTCCAAAAGCGATTGAAGAACTGGTCGCCAAGCAAACCGCCATTTTGCAGAGCGCGGCACGCCTGTTAAAGCCCGGCGGGCGGCTGGTGTATGCCACTTGCAGCGTTTTGCGTGAAGAAAACGAGGCGATTGCTGAAGCGTTTACAACTGCTAACAAAGACTTTAACGTCCTCGAAGTGGCACCTTTGTTGAGCCATGCGGGCGTTGAAAATGCGGCAAAACTGTGCAGCGGCCCCTATCTGCGGTTATGGCCTTACCTGCACCAGACCGACGGCTTCTTTGCTGCTGTTTGGCAGAAGTCGTGATATTTTTAACGAAAATTAGATAGCAATTGGTAAATTTTAGCGTCAGATAGATGATTTTTGGCGTTTCGTCCTCAGCTCTGGGGTTGCTGGCAAGTATTTGGTGTTTGACGCCAATCGGCATAGAATAGAGCTTGAATATATTTGTATCGCCAAAGCGTATTTGCCAAAGCGGTGCATGACCGAATGTCTAAAGGACTTTTATGATATTTTTAAACGCCACCATTGAGTGGCTGGCTCATGGTTTACTGGCTGCTAGCTGGTGGCAAATTGTTTTGTACACGCTGGTGACCACCCATATCACCATTGCCAGTGTCACCATTTACCTGCACCGCCACCAGGCGCACCGCGCCATGGATTTGCATGCGTTGCCGGCTCACTTTTTCCGCCTCTGGTTGTGGCTGGGCACGGGTCAGGTGACCAAAGAATGGGTGTCGATTCATCGCAAACACCACGCCAAATGCGAAACCGTGGACGACCCACACAGCCCGCAGGCGCACGGCATTAAA
This sequence comes from Polaromonas sp., assembly GCA_049653085.1. GTDB lineage: Bacteria > Pseudomonadota > Gammaproteobacteria > Burkholderiales > Burkholderiaceae_C > Polaromonas. The sequence continues at coordinate 11,742 of JBASFP010000090.1, read as the reverse complement.
AAAGTATTTTGGCAAGGTGCCGAGTTGTACCGCGCCGAAAGCAAGAACAAGGAAACCATGTCCAAGTACGGTCACGGCACACCAAACGACTGGATTGAGCGCAACCTCTACACCCGCTACAGTTGGCAGGGCGTGGGTTTGATGATGATCATTAACCTGGCGCTCTTTGGTATCGCTGGTCTGGCGGTTTGGGCGGTTCAGATGATGTGGATCCCCGTGACGGCGGCTGGCATCATCAACGGCATTGGCCATTACTGGGGTTATCGCAATTTTGAGGCACCTGATGCCAGTACCAACATTTCGCCGTGGGGCGTCATGATCGGCGGCGAAGAGCTGCATAACAACCACCACACCTACCCAACCTCGGCCAAGTTCTCGGTCAAGCCCTACGAGTTTGACATCGGCTGGGGCTACATTCGGGCGCTTGAAATGGTCGGCTTGGCCAAGGTCAAGAAAGTACCGCCCAAGTTGCAGCTGGGCGCTATCCAGCCTGTTGCCGACGAAAAAACGCTGGAGGCACTGATTGCGCACAGGTATGAAGTGATGGCTGGTTTTGCACGCGCCTTGCGCGATGCTGGCAAAGCAGAAGTCGCTGCCCTTCAATCCAAAAATGCAGATGCCTCTGTTTTGCGTGCTGCCAACCGCTGGCTGCATCGCGACGATGACAAAGTGCCCGCATCGGCCAAGCCGCAACTGGCGCAAGCCCGTGCCGAGCACCCAGTACTGGACAAAATGGTCACCATGCGTGAAGAGCTGCGCCAGATGTGGCTAACCACATCTGCATCGCGTGAGCAGCTCACTGCTGACTTGCAAGGCTGGTGCAACCGTGCCGAGCAAAGCGGTATCGCGGCACTCAATGAATTCTCAATGAAGCTGCGTGCTGCCAGAGCGTAAACTGAACACATTTTGAAAAGCCGCCCCGGTGTATTGCCGGGGCGGCTTTTTTACGGCAAAAAAACAGACGTAAAAAAACCGCTGCACATCACTGCCAGCGGTTTTCTTGTTCAGGCCGAATTACTTCAGCTTGATTTCTTTGTATTCCACATGCTTGCGGGCTTTTGGATCAAATTTCATGATCAGCATTTTGTCGGGCGTGGTTTTTTTGTTCTTGGTGGTCGTGTAAAAGTGACCTGTGCCGGCGGTTGATTCCAGCTTGATTTTTTCGCGTGCGCCTTTAGCCATGATTGTTTTCCTTAAACTTCACCACGGGCACGAAGATCCACCAGGATCGCGTCGATGCCTTTTTTGTCAATCAAACGCAGACCCGCGCTGGTGATACGCAAGCGCACCCAACGATTTTCGGTCTCGACCCAAAAGCGACGGTATTGCAGGTTAGGCATGAACCGGCGCTTGGTTTTGTTGTTGGCATGGGAAACATTGTTTCCTACCATCGGGCCTTTGCCCGTTACCTGACAGACGCGTGCCATGAGCACTCTCCGTTAAAAAATAAAATCGGATGCGGAAAAACAATAAACACATTGGTTTTTTCCAGCGAAGCCTCAGATTATAGCCTGAAATTCAGGCCGAGGCATGAGTTTTTAAGCGTTTTGCTCCAGAAAGCGCTGTGCATCGAGTGCGGCCATGCAGCCTGTGCCTGCGCTGGTAATCGCCTGGCGGTAAATATGGTCTTGTACATCGCCCGCAGCAAACACGCCCGGCACGCTGGTCATGGTGGCAAAACCGTCCAGCCCGGTTTTGGTGATGATGTAGCCACCTTTCATGTCCAGTTGCCCGGTAAAGATGTCTGTATTGGGCTGGTGGCCAATGGCGATAAAACAGCCTTTGAGCGTGATGTCTTGTGTGGATTCGTCGGTGGTGCTTCTCAATCGCACACCCGTCACGCCACCGGCATCGCCCAGTACTTCGTCCAGCGTGTTGAAAGTTTTCAGCACAATCTTGCCTGTAGCGACTTTTTCATGCAGCTTGTCGACCAGAATCGCCTCGGCTTTGAATTTGTCGCGACGGTGTACCAAATAAACCTTGCTGGCAATATTGGACAAATAAAGCGCTTCTTCAACCGCCGTATTGCCGCCGCCGACCACACACACCTCTTGTTCGCGGTAGAAGAAACCGTCACAAGTAGCGCAGCCCGACACACCGCGCCCCATGAATTTTGTTTCGCTTTCCAGTCCCAAATACTTGGCTGACGCACCGGTGCAAATAATCAGTGAATCACAGGTGTACACCCCGCTGTCGCCTGTCAACGTGAAAGGACGTTTTGAAAAATCAACCGTGTGAATATGGTCAAAAATAATCTCGGTTTTAAAGCGCTCGGCGTGCTCTAAAAACCGCTGCATCAACTCTGGGCCTTGCACACCTTGTGCATCGGCGGGCCAGTTGTCAACGTCAGTGGTGGTCATGAGCTGGCCACCTTGAGCAATGCCGGTGATCAGCACCGGGTTGAGGTTGGCGCGCGCGGCATAAACAGCAGCGGTGTAACCTGCAGGGCCGGAGCCCAGAATCAGAACTTTTGAGTGTTTCATGTGTAAGAGCTTGAATGGGAGAAGTACAAAAATTAAGTTAAAGTAGTTGTTGACAGTTCAATGAAATAACTGCCTCATCTGCTAAATTTATAAATGAATTTTATTGTAGGGATTTGAGTTTGCCCCCAGTGCAATAAGGTTAGAGGAGAAAAGCAATGTCAACGATGGTGTCCAACCTGGAGCTGATCCGCAGAGTTCCGCTGTTTTCAATGCTCACCGCCAGTCAGGCCGAGTCGGTAGCCGACGCGGTTGTCAAATCCAGATTTAAGCGTGGTGAAGCGATTGTTGAGCAGGGTAAAAAGTCCAACTCTTTGGCGATTATTTTGACCGGCAGGGCTCGCGTCGTCACCACAGATTTGCGCGGACGTGAGGTCATTTTGGCCACCATGCAACCGGGCGACTACATTGGCGAAATGAGCCTCATCGACAATGAACCCCACTCGGCCACGGTGCGTGCTGAAGTGCAAACCGATGTGCTGATACTGGGGCGGCTTGAGTTTGCCCGTTGCCTGCCTGAAAACTCGTCTATGGCCTACGCCGTGATGAAAGGCCTGGTGCAGCGTTTGCGTCATGCGGACCGCAAAATCGAATCCCTTGCGCTGATGGATGTGTATGGCCGGGTTGCCCGGGCACTTCTGGAGTTTGCTGTGGTTGACGACAACGGCGATGCCGTCATTCGTGACAAGGTATCTCGCCAGGATTTGGCCAAAATGGTCGGTGCATCGCGTGAAATGGTCAGCCGCGTGATGAAAGACCTGGAAGAACGCGGTTTTATCGAGACCCGCAGCGATGGTTCCATGGTCGTCAAAGAGCGCCTGAATTCCCTTGAATAGCGGGTTATTTGCCTGATCTGCGGTAAGCTAGCGCAGGCTATGACTTACTCACTCGACACCCTGAACACACAAAACTCCGCATCCGTTGCAGCGCCCGGTGGCATCCGCCGCTTTACCCAAGAAGTCGGGCTGATTCTTGGTATGTTGGGTCTGCTTTTCTGGCTGCTGGCACTCATCAGTTATTCGTCTCATGACGCGGCCTGGTCAACCTCCGGCAGCGCGCAAGCTTTGGGCGCGGCTCAAAATGGTATGCACAACTGGGGGGGCAGGCTTGGGGCTTATTTGGCCGATGTGAGTTATTTTTTGCTTGGCTTTTCTGTCTGGTGGCTGCTGGCTGCGGGTTTGTCGGTGTGGCTTGCGGCGTTGGCGCAGTGGCTGCGCGCTGATGCGTCGCCGGGCGAGCAAGCGCGTGGCCAGCGCATCAGGTTTTGGCTGGCGCTGCTGTTGTTACTGGCCGCCAGCAGCGGGCTTGAATGGTCGCGTTTGTACCGGTTTGAAGCCCGCTTGCCTGACCATGCGGGCGGGGCTCTGGGCTACCTTGTGGGCGGTGCGGGTGTCAAATGGCTGGGTTTTGCGGGTTCTGGCCTGGTGCTGATTGCCTCCAGCGTGATGGCTGCGTCAAGCGTGTTCGGTTTTTCATGGGCGAACACCGCCCAGCGCCTGGGCGAATGGATCAGCAATCTGATTGAATCGCGCCGCGAAAAACGTGAAATCGCCGAAGACCTGGCCGTCGGTAAAAAAGCCGCCAAGGAGCGTGAAGACATCTTGATTGACGAGCGCATCGAGATTGAAGAACACCACCCTGTACCCGTGCTGATTGAGCCCACGTTTGTGGATATTCCCAAAAGTGAACGTGTCATCAAGGAGCGGCAAAAACCGCTGTTCAAAGACATGCCTGACTCCAAACTGCCGCAGGTTGATCTGCTTGACGGTGCGCCATCCAAACAAGAAGGCGTTGCGCCAGAAACGCTGGAAATGACGTCCCGCCTGATTGAGAAAAAACTCAAAGACTTCGGCGTCGAGGTGCGCGTGGTGGCCGCAGCGCCCGGCCCGGTCATCACCCGTTATGAAATTGAGCCCGCCACGGGTGTCAAAGGCGCGCAGGTTGTTGGGCTGGCCAAAGACCTGGCGCGTGCGCTCAGCCTGGTGTCGATCCGCGTGATTGAAACCATTCCCGGCAAAAACTACATGGCGTTAGAGTTGCCCAATGCCAAGCGCCAGTCCATCCGCTTGAGTGAAATTTTGGGCTCACAGGTTTACAACGAAGCCAAAAGTTTGTTGACCATGGGCTTGGGCAAAGACATAGCGGGACACGCGGTGGTGGCAGACCTCGCCAAAATGCCGCACTGCCTGGTCGCGGGTACCACCGGTTCGGGCAAATCCGTCGGTATCAACGCCATGATTTTGAGCCTGCTCTACAAGGCCGATGCGCGCGATGTGCGGCTCTTGTTGATTGACCCCAAGATGCTGGAAATGAGTGTTTACGAAGGCATTCCACACCTGCTGTGCCCGGTCGTTACCGACATGCGCCAGGCGGCACACGGCCTGAACTGGTGCGTGGCCGAGATGGAAAAGCGCTACAAATTGATGAGCAAGATGGGCGTGCGTAACTTGGCGGGTTACAATGTCAAAATTGATGACGCCAAGGCCAGAGGCGAGCTGATTGGCAACCCCTTCAGCCTGACGCCCGACCAGCCCGAGCCACTGGAGCGCCTGCCCTACATCGTGGTGGTGATTGACGAGCTGGCCGATTTGATGATGGTGGTCGGCAAAAAGATTGAAGAGTTGATCGCCCGGCTGGCGCAAAAAGCACGTGCTGCAGGCATTCACCTGATATTGGCCACCCAGCGCCCCAGTGTGGACGTGATCACCGGTTTGATCAAAGCCAACATTCCAACGCGGCTGTCATTTCAGGTCTCAAGCAAAATTGACAGTCGCACCATCCTGGACCAAATGGGCGCAGAAGCTCTTCTGGGCATGGGCGACATGCTGTACATGCCCAGCGGCACGGGCTTCCCGATTCGGGTACATGGCGCTTTTGTGAGCGACGATGAAGTGCATCGCGTGGTCGCCTACTTAAAAGAACAGGGCGAGCCGAATTATATTGACGGCATTCTTGAAGGCGGCGTTGCCGATGGTGAGGGCGGTGATTTGGGTGGCGACTTGTCTGAAGCGGGTGGTGAGAAAGACCCGATGTACGACCAGGCTGTTGAGATTGTTTTAAAGAACCGCAAAGCCTCCATTTCACTGGTTCAACGGCATTTGAAAATCGGCTACAACCGCTCAGCCCGTATGCTCGAAGAGATGGAAAAAGCCGGCCTCATCAGTGCCATGTCAGGCAGCGGTCAGCGGGAAATTCTTGTCCCTGCACGGGCTGAATGACGACACGCTGCACACTGCCTCACTACGATACTTTCAGGATGACCAAAATCACAACCTCTTCAATTTCAAAGTATTTTTTGGCGCTGTTTTTTGCTATTATTTCAGTAGCTGCTTGCGCCCAGGAACAGGGCGCTACAGCCCTAAAAGACCTTGAAAATTTCGTCAAAAACACCAAAAGTGGCCGTGCAGCCTTCACGCAGGTTGTCACCAGCCCTGCCAAAGAAGGCCAAACACCCAAGGTCAAAACATCAACGGGCGCGTTTGAGTTTTTGCGACCCAACCGCTTCAAGTTTTTGTACAAAAAACCGTTCGAGCAAGCCATCGTGTCAGATGGTCAAACCCTGTGGCTGCATGATGTGGATTTGAACCAGGTCACAGCCCGCAAACTGGCGCAGGTACTCAATGGCACGCCAGCCGCTGTGATTGCCGCTTCTGCTGATTTGAAAGGCTTGCAGGCTGATTTTGTTCTGACCGCGCTGCCTGAAAAAGCGGGCTTGCAATGGGTCAAAGCTGTTCCCAAAACCAAAGACGGTCAACTGCAAAGCATCACGGTTGGCACAAAAGCTACCGACAAAGGTACGGAGCTGGCTGCGCTGGAAATTCTCGACAGCTTTGGTCAGCTTTCCGTCATGACTTTCAGCGCCTTTGAGGTCAACCCAAGCCTTGCAGCGGCCAGCTTTCAGTTCAAGCCGCCAGCGGGTTCGGATGTGAGCCGTCAGTAGTCTTGCAATATGGCCACGGGTGCTGCCAAGACAATCAATATTCCCCTGGCTGAGCGTCTGCGGCCACAAACGCTGGGTGAGGTGATTGGCCAGCAGCATTTGCTCGGTGACGGCATGCCGCTTCGCATCGCCTTTGAATCGGGCCAGCCGCACAGTTGCATTTTGTGGGGACCGCCGGGCGTCGGCAAGACCACCATCGCCCGGCTGATGGCCAGCAGTTTTGATGCGCATTTCATCACCATGTCGGCGGTATTGGGTGGGGTCAAAGACATTCGTGAAGCGGTTGAGCAGGCCAATGTCTGGCTGGCTCAATGTGGTGCCTTTGGCGGTGGGGAAGGCAAGCGGACGATTGTGTTTGTCGATGAAGTTCACCGCTTTAACAAAAGCCAGCAAGACGCTTTTTTGCCGCATGTTGAAAGCGGTCTTTTCACCTTCATTGGTGCCACGACTGAAAACCCGTCGTTTGAAGTCAACTCGGCTTTGCTGTCGCGGGCTGCGGTGTATGTGCTGCAACCGCTTTCAGAGTCTGATTTGAAGCAAATAGTAGATAAATCCCTTAAAAATCGGGCGCTAGCAGCTATTGAAAGCATAGCGCTAGAGGCCATTGATCGGCTGGTGGCGTATGCAGATGGCGACGCGCGGCGCTTGCTCAACACAATGGAGTCGTTGGCGGTAGCCGCTGGCAATGAAAAATCCGGTGCCATCACAGAGGTCACTGACGCCTGGCTGATGACCGTGTTGGGTGAAAAAATGCGCCGCTACGACAAAGGCGGCGAAGTTTTTTACGACACCATCTCCGCCCTGCACAAATCCGTGCGCGGCTCAGACCCGGATGCTGCGCTGTACTGGTTTATGCGCATGCTCGACGGTGGTGCAGAGCCCAAATACATGGCGCGCCGCCTGATCCGCATGGCCAGCGAAGACATTGGCCTGGCCGACCCGCGTGCATTAACGATGGCCGTTGCCGCTGCTGATGTGTATGAAAGGCTGGGCTCACCTGAAGGCGAGCTGGCGCTGGCTGAATGCGTAATTTATTTGGCGGTAGCGCCCAAGTCCAATGCTGTCTACAAAGCCTTTAACGAAGCCAAAGCTTTGATTAAAAAAGACGGCACACGCCCGGTGCCCCTGCACCTGCGCAATGCGCCGACCAAGCTGATGAAAGAGTTGGACTACGGCAAAAACTACCGCTACGCGCATGACGAAGAAGACGGTTTTGCAGCGGGTGAAAACTACTTTCCTGAAGGTCTGGCTGCGCCCCATTTTTATCGGCCTGTAGCGCGTGGGCTGGAGATCAAGATTGCTGAAAAGCTGCTCACTTTGCGTGCTAAAAACGCCAAGTCCTGCTAAGTTAACAGACATTAGGCGGCATTTCCAAAGCGGCACTTTATTAGTCCATCTAATGAAATATTAAAAGTTATTTCAAGCCGAATTTTTAAGGGTAAACCCCTCGAAAACGAGCCACCTGGCGCGATTCTCGCTAGGCTTCTTAACTACAATTTGCCGATTAGCCTGCCTTCAGTTTTCAAGGCGGGCTTTTTGTTAAATACCTGTTTGGCGCTTCTTTTTTTGATTCCGTTTTAGGGAGACATGGTTTATGGAAGTATTACTGCAACAGATCATCAATGGTCTGGTCTTGGGCAGCATGTATGCCCTGATTGCGCTGGGTTATACGATGGTCTACGGCATCATTAACCTGATCAACTTTGCCCACGGCGAGGTGCTGATGGTCGGTGCGCTGACCAGCTGGACCATCATCGGCATCATGCAAACCTCCATGCCTGAAACAGCAGGCTGGGTGATCTTGCTGATCTCCCTGCTGGTTTCTTTTGTGGTCTGCGCCACGCTTAATTTTGTGATTGAAAAAGTGGCTTATCGCCCCTTGCGCAACGCCCCCAAGCTGGCGCCGCTGATCACCGCCATCGGCATGTCGCTGCTCTTGCAAACACTGGCCATGATCATCTGGAAGCCCAATTACAAGTCCTATCCTTCTTTGCTGCCGTCTGAGCCCTTTCAAATGGCCGGCGCGGTGATCACGGTGACGCAGATTTTTATTCTGGGTGCAACCGCTATTTCTCTGGCGGTGCTGATGTGGCTGGTGCATTACACCCGTCTGGGTCGGGCCATGCGTGCCACGGCTGAGAACCCCCGTGTTGCAGCCCTGATGGGCGTGCGGCCAGACACGGTGATTTCTGCCACCTTCATCATTGGTGCTGTTCTGGCCGCATTGGCAGGTGTGATGTACGCATCAAACTACGGCACGGCGCATCACGCCATGGGTTTCCTGCCGGGTCTGAAAGCCTTTACCGCAGCGGTGTTGGGCGGCATTGGCAACCTGGGTGGCGCAGTGCTGGGCGGCATTTTGCTGGGTCTGATCGAGTCGATTGGTGCGGGCTATCTGGCACCACTCACGGGTGGTGTTTTGGGTAGCCAATACTCGGACATTCTGGCATTCACGGTGCTGATTATTGTGTTGACCCTGCGCCCCTCGGGCCTGCTGGGTGAACGTGTGGCGGACAGAGCTTAAATGCTGATTTATTTCGCAGCCACTTGAACACATCGAAAGACACAACATGATGAAATCGAACAAACTGATTCAATACATTCTGATAGGCATCGGCCTGATCATCCTGCCCTTGCTGCTGCAACAAGGCGGCAATGCTTGGGTGCGGATTCTGGACATGGCGCTGCTGTACGTGCTGCTGGCGCTGGGTCTGAACATCGTCGTCGGCTACGCCGGGCTGCTTGACTTGGGTTATGTCGCGTTTTTTGCAGTCGGCGCTTACCTGGCAGCGTTGTTGGGCTCGCCACATCTGGCGCAGGCTTTCCCGTTCATTGCCGAGGCTTTCCCCAAAGGGTTGCACTTGCCTATCTGGCTCGTCATTCCGCTGTCTGCGGGTTTGGCGGGGCTGTTTGGCATCATGCTGGGTGCGCCCACATTGAAGCTGCGCGGCGATTATCTGGCCATCGTGACGCTTGGTTTTGGCGAAATCATCCGCGTGTTTTTGAACAACCTGGACCGGCCCGTCAATATCACCAACGGCCCCAAAGGCATCAACCAGATTGATTCCATCACCTTCTTTGGTTTTGACCTGGGCGTAGACCACACCTTTTTTGGCTTCATGGTCAATTCGGTGTCGATGTACTACTACCTGTTTTTGGCGCTGGTACTGGTGTCTGTGGTGATTTGCCACAGACTGGAGACCTCACGCATGGGCCGCGCCTGGATGGCGATTCGTGAAGACGAAATTGCCGCCAAGGCGATGGGCATCAACACCCGCAACCTCAAACTGCTGGCTTTTGGCATGGGCGCAACTTTTGGCGGTGTGTCGGGTGCCATGTTTGCATCCTTCCAGGGTTTTGTGTCGCCCGAGTCCTTCAGCCTGATGGAGTCGGTGATGATTGTTGCCATGGTGGTGCTGGGCGGCATCGGCCACTTGCCCGGTGTGATTTTGGGTGCCTTACTGCTGGCAGCATTGCCTGAAGTGCTGCGCTATGTGGCGGGCCCCCTGCAAGACCTGACCGATGGCCGGCTTGACGCCGCCATCTTGCGGCAACTGCTGATTGCAGTGGCCATGATCGTCATCATGCTGATGCGGCCACGCGGGCTGTGGCCCACACCCGAACACGGCAAGTCATTGAACAAGCCCATCGGCCCCGCGCCGAGCAACACCATTAACCCGTAAGGACGCTGGCCATGAGTGAAACCATACTTAAAGTCTCGGGCGTGTCCAAACGCTTTGGCGGTTTGCAAGCCCTGAGCGATGTCGGCATCCACATCGAACGTGGTCAGGTCTACGGCCTGATTGGCCCCAACGGTGCGGGCAAAACCACGTTCTTCAATGTGCTGACAGGGCTTTACACGCCTGACAGCGGCACGTTTGAGCTGGCGGGCAAGCCCTACAAACCCACAGCAGTCCATGAAGTTGCCAAAGCCGGTATTGCACGTACCTTTCAAAACATCCGGCTGTTTGCTGAAATGACCGCGCTTGAAAACGTGATGGTGGGCCGGCACATCCGCACCAAGTCGGGTTTGCTGGGTGCGATCTTTCGCACCGCTGGTTTTAAAAATGAAGAAGCTGCGATTGCGAAACGCTCGCAGGAACTGCTCGACTATGTGGGCATCGGCAAATATGCCGACTACAAGGCTCGCACCCTGAGCTATGGCGACCAGCGCCGGCTGGAGATCGCCCGGGCTTTGGCCACCGACCCGCAACTGATTGCCCTGGACGAACCTGCCGCCGGTATGAATGCGACTGAGAAAGTCCAACTGCGCGAACTGATTGACCAGATTCGCAAGGACAACCGCACCATTTTGCTGATTGAGCACGACGTGAAACTGGTGATGGGCTTGTGTGACCGCGTGACGGTGCTGGACTATGGCAAACAGATTGCCGAAGGCCTGCCTTCAGAAGTGCAGAAAAATGAAAAAGTGATCACGGCCTATTTGGGCTCTGGGCATTAAGAGGAAAAGCAACAACATGACAACCACACTCCTGAAAATCACAGGCCTGCAAGTCGCCTACGGCGGTATCAAAGCCGTCAAAGGTGTTGACTTGCACGTCAACGAGGGCGAGCTGGTCACGCTGATTGGCTCCAACGGTGCGGGTAAAACCACCACCATGAAAGCCATCACCGGCACGCTGCCGCCTGCATCGGGCGACATTGAATACCTGGGCAAAAGCATCAAGGGCAAAGGCGCCTGGGACCTGGTCAAGGATGGCCTGGCCATGGTGCCCGAAGGTCGCGGCGTATTTGCCCGCATGACCATCATTGAAAATTTGCAGATGGGTGCGTACATCCGCAACGATAAAGCCGAGATTGCAGCCGACATGGAAAAGATGTTCAACATTTTCCCGCGCCTGCGTGAACGCAAAGACCAGCTGGCTGGCACGATGAGCGGTGGCGAGCAGCAAATGCTGGCCATGGGCCGCGCGTTGATGAGCCGCCCCAAAGTGTTGCTGCTCGATGAACCGTCAATGGGTTTGTCACCCATCATGGTGGACAAGATTTTTGAAGTGGTTCGAGACGTTGCGGCGCAAGGCGTGACGATCTTGCTGGTCGAGCAAAACGCCAGCCGAGCCTTGGGCATTGCGCATCGTGGCTATGTGATGGAGTCTGGCATTGTGACGATGAATGGGGATGCCAAAGAGTTGCTGAATGATCCTAGGGTTCGGGCGGCTTATTTGGGGGAATGATTTGCCTGATTAGATACCTGCCTCAGACAAACTTGACATTGCTTGAGAGATGCTTAATACTGTATATATACACAGTTATTAACAGAGGTATCACCATGGCAATGAACCGAATCCAGTTCCAAGCAGG
>JBASFP010000089.1:0-26145 GCA_049653085.1 Polaromonas sp. | reverse complement strand
CGCGCAAGTCGCTGGGCTGGAAGTGCCCGGCTGAGCTGTTCTTGCCGGAGGGTGAGTTTGACTTTAAGGCCTACTGGGCCAAGCAGCTTAAACTTCCTGCTGTTGCACTTGGAGGTTGAGACCGCCGTCACTTTTAAGTGCAAAATGTGCCTTCAGACCAATGAATACGGGCGCAAGCAGCTACTGATTAAATAGCAACCTACCTGCGTTCAATACCAACTAAATCCAGCTTGACCATCGCCCAGGTGGTCAGCCCCAGTGTGGTGGCGTTCAGCAGATGCCACGCAAAGTGCGTGCCCCAGCGCCAGTCGCTGCACAGCGGCATGTCCAGCTGGCGCAGGCTCAGGCTGACTGCAAAACAGGCTGCCGCAAGCGTGAGTGCGCGGGTTGATTCAAGCTTGTGCCAGGCGCTGTGGGCGCACAGCAGCAGCAAGACCGTCCACGCGGAAAGATAACCTGCAGCAGAGCCGGGCCACCATTGCCGCCAGCCAGAAAGCCAGGTTGCTGACAGCATTCAGTGGTTCGTCCCAAAAACCGGGCAGCAAGCGCTCGCAGTAGCTGTCGATGTAGGCTGTCCAGTTCATGGCTGGATTACAGCAGGCACAGATGACAGCCAGGCTAACTTGAGGCCTGTGTTACCCCAGCAAACCCGCGCTCTTGTGCAAACCAGTCCAACACCGGTATCGTGCCGGGTAAAACAGGTGCAACTGTCACTGGCAGGTTTTGCCAGGCAAACGATTGGCCTTCGTGCATGTGCAACTCGCCCGTCCAGTCAAATACTTTGCAAAAGTTAAGGCAAACCAAAGCGTGGGGGTAGTCAACCATCTCGATCTTCCACGGGACGGCAGGGCCAATGGTGATGCCGATTTCTTCTTGTAATTCTCGGCGTAGAGCCTGTTCAACCGATTCACCTGCTTCGAGCTTGCCTCCGGGGAACTCCCAGTAGCCTTCGTACACCTTGCCGGGTGGGCGGCTGGTCAGCAGAAAGTCTCCGTTCGGTTTGATCAGCACACCGACTGCGACATCGACGGTTTTGCGATTTGCGCCGCCTTGTCTTGGGCGGTCGCTGTCGGCTACAAGAACCATGTTGGTTCAGTGTTTTCCAGCATAGTCGCGTGCAAACTGGTAGGCGACACGACCGCTTCTCGAACCGCGCTCCAACGCCCACACCAGCGATGCCGGACGCGCTGCTTCAATCGCAGTTTGACTCACCCCAAACGACGACAACCACTGCGCCACGATGGTCAAGTATTCGTCTTGGCTGAAAGGGTAAAAACTGACCCACAGGCCAAAGCGTTCAGACAGCGAGATTTTTTCTTCAACCACTTCACCGGGGTGTACCTCACCGTCGTCGGTGTGGGTGTAGGTGAGGTTTTCTGTCATGTACTCGGGCAGCAAATGGCGGCGGTTGCTGGTGGCGTAAATCAGCACGTTGGGTGTTGCTGCTGCAATCGAGCCGTCCAGAATTGACTTGAGCGCCTTGTAGCCGGGCTCGCCTTCTTCAAAGCTCAGATCATCGCAAAAAATGATGAATTTCTCAGGCCGCTCGCTGACCACATCCACAATATCGGGCAAGTCAGTCAAGTCGGCTTTGTCGACTTCAATCAGCCGCAGCCCGCGAGCTGAATATTCGTTCAGGCAGGCTTTGATGAGTGATGATTTGCCGGTACCGCGCGCGCCAGTCAACAGCACGTTGTTGGCGGGCTTGCCGTTGACAAACTGCTCGGTATTGCGCTGGATTTTTTCTTTTTGGTCGTTGATTTCTTTCAGGTCGCTCAAAGCCATGTGGCCGATGTGTTTGACCGGCTCCAGGCTGCCGTGGCCTGATGCGCGCTTGCGGTAGCGGTAGGCGATAGAGGCAGACCAGTCGGGTGCGGTGAGTGGTTGCGGCAAGACCGATTCAATCCGGCTGATCAACGCTTCAGCCCGGACAATCAGTCTTTCAAAATGCTCGTTCATCTTCAGCTTCTGTAGTCGGCATTGATCTTCACATAGTCATAAGACAAATCACATGTCCAGACCGTATCAACCGCATCACCCCGACCCAACAGTACGCGCACGGTGATTTCACTTTGCTTCATCACGCGCTGGCCATCGGCCTCAACGTAGTCCACATGCCTGCCGCCGTTTTTGGCGACCAGCACATCGTCCAAATACAAGTCGATCTTGGTTTGATCCAGGTCATCAATGCCCGCGTAACCAACGGCTGCCAATATGCGGCCCAGATTCGGGTCACTGGCGAAAAAAGCGGTTTTCACCAAAGGTGAATGGGCGATGGCGTAGGCCACTTTGCGGCACTCTTCGCTTGTCTTGCCACCCTCTACCTGGATGGTGATGAATTTGGTGGCGCCTTCACCGTCGCGCACGATGGCTTGCGCGAGTTGTTTGGCAATGCCCATCATGGCTGTGCGCAAGGCTTGGCCGTCAACACTGTCCAACGATGTGATGGGTGCGTGCTTGGCCTGGTTGCTGGCGACCACGACGAAAGAGTCATTGGTCGATGTATCGCCATCAACGGTGACGCGATTGAAAGAGCCCTCAGCCAGCTCGTGCGCCAGTTGCCCCATGACGGCTTGAGCCACGCAGGCATCAGTCGCCATAAAGCCCAGCATGGTCGCCATATTCGGGCGAATCATGCCTGCGCCTTTGCTGATGCCGGTGATGGTCACAGGCACGCCGCCCAGTGTGATGCGGGTAGAGAACGCCTTGGCCACCGTATCAGTGGTCATGATGGCCTCTGCGGCATTGCCCCAGTTGTATTCTGAAGCGTTGGCAATGGCGGCTGGCAAGCCTGCTTCAATCCGCTCATAAGGCAGTGGCTCCATGATGACGCCTGTGGAGAACGGCAAAATTTGCTCTGGCGACACATTCAGCTCACGCGCCAGTGCAATGCAGGTGGCTTGGGCACGGGTCAAACCGTCCTGGCCGGTACCTGCATTGGCATTGCCAGTGTTGATGACCATGGCGCGAATGCCGAAGTTTTGACCCTTGTTTTTGGCCAAATGCTCACGGCAAATTTGCACGGGTGCTGCGCAAAATTTATTCTGCGTGAAAACTGCACCAACAGATGCGCCTTCGTCCAGCAGCAACACGGCCAGGTCTTTGCGGTTGGCTTTGCGTATGCCTGCTTCGGTGATGCCCCAGCGCACGCCAGGCACGGGGAACAAGTCAGCAGCGGGTGTGGCGGTTAAGTTGACGGGCATCGCGTCGTTCCCAAAAAAGTGTCAGAAATTTCAGAAGTTTCAGCTCAGTTTGCCGTGGCAATGCTTGAATTTTTTACCCGAGCCGCATGGGCAAGGGTCATTGCGGCTGGTGCGCTGCATTTGCTCTGGTGTCAAGGGCTGCAAGCCGCGCTGGGTTTCTTCGTCAGATCTGACTTCAACCTCACCTGTCTCCGTCGGTCCGGTGTAGGTCACGTTGGCAATGCGCTCGCCGCGGCTTTCAATCGCTTCAGCCGCTTGGTTCAACTCTTCACTGGATTGAATTCTGACCATCATCAAGGTTTTGGTCACATCGTTCTTGACACTGTCAAGCAACTGACCAAACAGCTCAAAGGCTTCGCGCTTGTATTCCTGCTTGGGCTGCTTTTGGGCGTAGCCACGCAGGTGAATGCCTTGGCGCAAGTAGTCGAGCGAGCTCAAATGCTCGCGCCAATGGGTGTCAATGCTCTGCAACAAAACCATGCGCTCAAACTGCACAAAGTTGTCTTCACCGATTTGCGCCAGCTTGTCGGCAAATACGGTATTGGCGGCGGCAATGACTTTTTCCAGAATGTCCTCGTCGGTCATCGCGGCTGCGCCCTCGATGTCTTTGGCCAATGTCAAATCTATTTGCCATTCATCGCGCAGCACTTTCTCCAGTCCGGCAATGTCCCACTGCTCTTCAACGCTTTCAGAAGGCACATACTGGCGCGTCAGGTCGGTAAAGCAGCCTTCACGCAGCGACGCGATCTGGCCTGTCAGGCTGGCGGCATCCATGATGTCGTTGCGCTGCTGGTAGATGACCTTGCGCTGGTCGTTGGCAACGTCATCGTATTCAAGCAACTGCTTGCGAATGTCAAAGTTGCGCGACTCAACCTTGCGCTGGGCAGACTCAATGCTGCGTGACACGATGCCGGCTTCAATGGCTTCGCCATCAGGCATTTTCAGCCTGTCCATGATGGACTTGACGCGGTCGCCAGCAAAAATGCGCATCAGCGGGTCATCCAGGCTGAGATAAAAACGTGACGAGCCGTTGTCACCCTGGCGGCCTGAGCGGCCACGGAGCTGGTTGTCAATGCGGCGCGACTCGTGGCGCTCGGTGGCAATGATGCGCAAGCCGCCAAGGGATTTGACTTTCTCGTGGTCTTGCGCCCACTGCGCGCGCAACCGGGCAATCTCTGCATCACGACCCGCTTGCGGCGCAGCCTCAAGCTGCTCAACCGCTTCGACCATTTTTTCAACATTGCCGCCCAGCACAATATCTGTGCCCCGGCCTGCCATGTTGGTGGCAATCGTGATCATGCCGGGCTTGCCGGCCTGGGCCACGATATCCGCCTCTCGCGCATGCTGCTTGGCATTGAGCACCTGGTGCGGCAGTTTTTCCTTGATCAGCAACTGGTCAATGATTTCAGAGTTTTCAATCGACGTGGTACCGACCAGCACCGGCTGGCCACGTTCATAACATTCACGGATGTCCTTGATCGCCGCTTCGTATTTCTCGCGCGTGGTTTTGTAGACGCGATCAAGCTGGTCTTCGCGCTTGCTAACGCGATTCGGCGGGATGATGGTGGTCTCAAGGCCATAGATTTCAGAAAACTCAAACGCCTCGGTATCGGCCGTGCCGGTCATGCCTGCGAGCTTGGCATACAGGCGAAAGTAGTTCTGGAAAGTGATGGAGGCGAGGGTCTGGTTTTCAGCCTGAATCTGCACGCCTTCTTTGGCCTCGACCGCCTGATGCAAGCCATCGCTCCAGCGACGGCCAGACATCAGACGTCCGGTGAATTCATCAACGATCACGATTTCTTTGCCGCCACTTTCGCCATCTTGCACCACATAGTGCTGGTCGCGGTGGTACAGGTGGTTGGCACGCAGCGCGGCGTACAGGTGGTGCATCAGTGTGATATTGGCCGGGTCGTACAGCGTTGAGCCTTCTGGTATCAAACCCAGGTTGGTCAATATCCGTTCAGCGTTTTCATGGCCTTGCTCGGTCAGAAAGACCTGATGGGTTTTTTCGTCCAGCGTGAAATCGCCTGGCTTGGTCACGCCCTCACCGGTGCGCGGGTCGGCTTCACCTTCCTGCTTGGTCAGCTCGGGCACCACTTTGTTCATGGCGATGTACATGGCGGTGTGGTCTTCAGCCTGGCCGCTGATGATGAGCGGCGTGCGGGCTTCGTCGATCAGAATTGAATCAACTTCGTCAACGATGGCAAAGTTCAGGCCGCGCTGCACGCGGTCTGCCACCTCGTACACCATGTTGTCGCGCAGGTAGTCAAAACCGTACTCGTTGTTGGTGCCATAGGTGATGTCGCAGCGGTAGGCCGCCTGCTTTTCTTCACGTGACATGGTGGGCAAATTGATGCCGACCGTCATGCCCAAAAACTCATACAGCTTGCCCATCCAGCGCGCATCGCGGCTGGCCAGGTAGTCGTTGACTGTCACCACATGCACGCCCTTGCCTGTCAGCGCGTTCAGGTAGACCGGCAGTGTGGATGTGAGCGTTTTGCCTTCGCCGGTGCCCATCTCGGAGATTTTGCCGTTGTGCAACGACATGCCGCCCAGCATTTGCACATCAAAATGGCGCATTTTCATGGCACGCTTGCTTCCTTCACGCACCACGGCAAAAGCTTCTGGCAGGATGGCGTCCAGTGTTTCACCGGCGGTGATGCGGTTTTTGAATTCTTCGGTTTTGGCGCGCAGCTCGGCATCGTCGAGCTTTTCGTACTGCTGCTCCAGCGCATTGATTTGCGTGATGGTTTTGCGATAAGTTTTGAGCAGCCTGTCGTTGCGGCTGCCGAAGATTTTGGTCAGGAAAGTGGTGGCCATAGATGCAGAGCCGGTCGCTCAACTCCCCTGAGTCGAACCACGCGGCTTGAATTCCTTAAATGAGTACTGTCAGAAGCTGGGGGCAACCCGGTCAAGCTCAATAGAGCCTATCCGGACGCAAGCGCTGCATTTTACCTTCGGGAAAGGCTGTTGATGGGTTGTGCCTGCCCGGTGATGACCGGAAGGTTTTGACCAGCAGTAAGGAATTTTTGTGGATCCTGAAACACACCTTGCACCAGCACCTCAAAATGCAGGTGCGAACCTGTCGAGCGGCCTGTGGAGCCCACTTCAGCGATTTTCTGGCCGCGCTTGATCAGGTCGCCCTTTTTGACCAATACTTTTGAAGCGTGTCCGTAACGGGTCACCAGATCATTGCCGTGGTCCACTTCAACCATGTTGCCGTAAGCGGGGTGGTATTCCTGCACCACCACCACACCGCCAGCCGCCGCCAGAATCGGTGTGCCGTTGGCGGCAGGAAAATCAAGCCCGGTATGCAATGCCGACTGGCCATTGACAGGGTCGATGCGCCAGCCAAACGACGAGCCCAACACGCCACCCACCACAGGTTGCTGTGTCGGCACCATGAGTTTTTTGATTTTCTGGTCAAACAGGCGAGACTCCATCAGCGTCATCAGATCCACCCGCTGGTCAGTAATTTTGTCAAGGTCAGCCAGGGTGGCCTGAAGCTCTTCCATCGTCAGTGAACGGCTACCCACCAAGGCACCGCCACTGCCCATGCTGGATTTGATTTCAGACGGGCTAACACCGGCCAGTCCGGAAACGCGTTGGCCCAGTGCTTCGAGCTGCACCATCTTGGCTTGCATTTCGCCCAGTCTCTTGGCCATGACATCGAGGTTTTCGCGCATGAAGCGGTCACGCTGCTCGAATTCATCCTTGACCATCAGCTTGACGAGCGCGCCGATGACAGGCCAACCTTCACGTGCACCTTTGAGAAACACCCAGTGGTACATTCCGGCAGCCACCACCATCAGTGCCAGGGCGGCCACGAAGCCTGCAAAGACAAGACGGGTTCCGCTCAGGTAAATGGCCCGGCTTTTAGCCAGCCAAGCATCCGTGATAATCAAATGCATCTGTCGTCCTTTTCAAACCCGCTGTGAACCACAACTACCGACCACTCACAGCCGCCCCAACGCAGCGGGCAATACCGATCGCACAAGCCGTCAGCAACTCGCCGACTTTGGGCATGCTGGCCGGGCAAATCAAAGAGTCCAGCGAACGGCTTAAAACTATTCAATCCCTGATACCCGACGCACTGCGAGCTGCCGTGCAAGCCGGTCCGATTGACGGCGACGCCTGGTGTTTGCTGGTGACGTCAAACGCCGCGGCAGCCAAACTGCGCCAGTTGTCTCCCCTGATATTGTCCAAGCTCAACAACAGGGGTGTGAAGGTTAACTCAATTCGGCTAAAAATACTAATAGCACTAAAGCGTTAATTTGTAAGGCTTAGCGCGAAGATAGCCTTGAGTAAGCGCCTAGAAATTCGATGAGTGGGATGCAGAACAAGGCGCCCGGAGCACAGGACACCGGAATGCACTTGTGTGCATGAGGATTCCGAGCACCGCGCAACGAAGTGCTGCGCCCGGTCATCGGATTTATAGGTGTTTACGAATGGTGCCGATTATCGGAATCGAACTGATGACCTACCGCTTACAAGGCGGTTGCTCTACCAACTGAGCTAAATCGGCACGGAAATCTATTTTACTTGAAGTCTAGACTTGATCTGCTTACTTGACGCGCTTGAGTGACGGGCGCGGGCCTTGTGGTTTGGGAGGCGTCGGGGACTCATGGTCATCGCTTGGCACCAATTGCACGACTTTGCTGTCAGGCGTACCCTGAGGCGGGTTTACAGCCGTCAGCGGTGCTGGCGTGTTGTCTGCTTGCGGTGCGGCGCTCATTGGAAAGGCCATGCCTTGACCGTTTTCACGCGCGTAAATCGCAATCACCCGCTCCATCGGCACCATGATGTCGCGCGAGCTGCCAGCAAAACGTGCCTTGAATTCAATGAAATCATTGCTCAGCTTGAGCGACGAGGTCGCATCAAAACTGATGTTCAGCACAATCTCATTGTTCTTCACATACTCGCGCGGCACTTGCACTGTCTCGTCTACCGACACGGCGACGTAAGGCGTCAAACCATTGTCGGTACACCACTCGTACAGCGCCCGTACCAGGTACGGGCGGGTGGAGGTGGTGTCAGTCGCATTCATGATAGAGGGCAAAATGGAAATTACTTTCTCATCACTTTCTCTGAGGGAGTGAGCGCTTCGATATAAGCTGGCCGCGAAAAAATACGCTCTGCGTATTTGAGCAAAGGCGCAGCGTTTTTCGACAAGTCAATACCGTAGTAGTCCAGACGCCACAACAATGGTGCAATGGCCACGTCGAGCATCGAGAAGTTGTCACCCAACATGAACTTATTCTTCAAAAATACCGGCGCGAGTTGCGTCAGGCGATCTTTGATGTGTGAGCGGGCTTTTTCCAGCGCCTTGTCGTTGCCTTTGGAGGCGCGTGACTCCAGCGTACTGACGTGTACGAACAGTTCTTTTTCAAAGTTCAGCAAAAACAAACGCACACGAGCCCGGTCAACCGGGTCGCCAGGCATCAGTTGCGGGTGGGGGAAACGCTCGTCGATGTACTCGTTAATGATGTTGGATTCATACAGAATCAAGTCCCGCTCGACCAGGATTGGCACCTGGCCGTAGGGGTTCATGACATTGATGTCTTCAGGCTTGTTGTACAGATCCACATCGCGGATTTCAAAGTCCATGCCTTTTTCAAACAGCACAAAACGGCAGCGGTGTGAGTAAGGGCAGGTTGTGCCTGAATAAAGGACCATCATGATTCGGAACTCCTAAATACAAAGGAGTGGACACATAAAAGCGCCCACTCCAGAAGATGCCGAAACCATGGGCTCCGGCGAAAAAAAACTTACTTGACGTCTTTCCAGAAAGCGGCGTTCAGGCGCCACGCAAAGAAGGTCAAGAGCAGCAGGAACAACAACACCCAGACACCAATCTGCACTCGGTTGTTTTGCGCAGGTTCGCCCATCCATTGCAAATAACTCACCAGGTCTCCCATAGCCGTGTCAAATTGCAGCGGCGTCATGCTGCCAGGTTTGACTTGCTCCCAGCCTTTGAAAACCGATACCTTGTGGCCATGTTGCTCGACTTCAGCATAAACGGGTTTGCGCTCGCCCTGCATTTCCCACAGTACGTGGGGCATGCTGACGTTCGGGAAGGCCAGGTTATTCCAGCCACTGGCCTTGGTGTCGTCACGGTAGTAGGTGCGCAGGTAGGTGTACAAATAGTCAGAACCTGAGCCCTTGCCAATGTCAGCGCGTGAACGTGCGATCAGCGTCAAATCGGGCGGCACGCCACCAAACCAGTCTTTGGCGTTCTTCGGGTCCATCGCGGTTTTCATCGTCTCGCCCACCTTGTCGGTGGTGAACAGCAGGTTGTCTTTGATCTGCTGCTCGGTCAAGCCGATGTCTTTGAGGCGGTTAAACCGCATGAACGCGGCCGAATGGCAGTTCAGGCAGTTGTTGACGAAAATCTTGGCGCCGTTTTGCAGCGCAGCCATGTCGTTGGTTTTGTTGGGCGCTTTGTCCCACGCAATGCCACCACCAGCCGCGTGTACACCCGCCACCAAACCCAGAGCAGCCACCAAAGCAATGATTAATTTTTTCATAGTCAGATATCCCCGTCTTCAGTGGGCTGCAAAAGTAACGCGGTCTGGCACTTTGCCAAACGTACCCAGTCTGCTCCACCAAGGCATCAAAAGGAAGAAACCAAAGTAAAACAACGTACCGACTTGCGACACACGCTCACCAATGACCGACGGTGGCTGCACGCCGAGGTAGCCCAAAATCAGGAAGTTGAGAACAAAAATACCGTACAGGTACTTGTTCCAGCTCGGACGGTAGCGAATCGATTTGACCTCGCTATAGTCCAGCCAAGGCAGACCAAACAGGATCATGACCGAGCCGCCCATGACGACGACACCCCAGAACTTAGCATCAATCGCCCACATGGCAGCCACAGCCACCACAGTACCGACAGCAATCACAGCTTTGAACAACGCTGACATCTTGACCTTGAGAATCAGCACCGCCGCGCCAGCAACGGCACAGGCCATCAGCACGTACATGAACTCGCTGGTAATGGCACGCAGCATGGAATAGTACGGCGTGAAATACCAGACTGGCGCAATGTGTGCAGGCGTCTTCAGCGGATCAGCCGGAATGAAGTTGTTGTACTCCAGAAAGTAACCACCAAACTCGGGTGCCAAAAAGATGACCGCCGTGAACACCATCAAGAACATGCTGACGGCAAAAATGTCATGCACGGTGTAGTAAGGGTGAAACGGAATGCCGTCGACAGGGTGACCGTCAGCATCTTTCGGTGCGTTCGGGCCTTTGATTTCAACGCCGTCCGGATTGTTGGAGCCGACTTCATGCAGCGCAATGATGTGCGCGGCCACCAGACCCAGCAGCACCAGCGGCACAGCGATCACGTGAAAGGCAAAAAAGCGGTTCAGCGTGGCATCACCCACCACATAATCACCGCGAATCAGCAACGCCAAATCTGGGCCAATGAAAGGGATGGCTGCAAACAGATTGACGATCACCTGAGCGCCCCAGTAGCTCATCTGGCCCCATGGCAGCAAATAACCCATGAAGGCCTCGGCCATCAGGCACAAGAAAATCGCGCAGCCAAAGACCCAGATCAGTTCACGAGGCTTGCGGTAACTGCCGTAAATCAGACCCCGGAACATGTGCAGGTACACGACGACAAAAAACGCCGATGCGCCCGTGGAGTGCATATAACGGATCAGCCAGCCCCAGGGCACGTCGCGCATGATGTACTCGACCGAGCCAAAGGCCAAAGCGGCATCCGGCTTGTAGTGCATTGTCAAAAAGATACCGGTGGTGATTTGAATCACCAGCACCAGCAGAGCCAACGAACCGAAGATGTACCAAAAATTGAAGTTTTTGGGTGCGTAGTACTGACCCAGATGCTCGTTGTAGAGCTTGCTGGCAGGAAAGCGGTTGTCCAGCCAGTTGAGAGCTTTGGCACCCATCGGTGCATCGGGGGAAATTTCTTTGAATTCGGCAGCCATAAGGTGTCCTGGTATCAGATTGGTTTTAGCGATTGCGTGAATCAGGTCTGGATTTTCAACCAACAAGGGGTTTGTTGGTCTGCATCAGCAAGGACTTCAAGCACGGTCGGCAGGGTCTTTTGAAAACGCTTGTTTATTGTCGTTTTCAGGCCTTTTTATCTTCACCAATCAGCAGCCGGTTGTCTGAAAGGTACATATGCGGTGGAACTTCTAAATTGTCGGGCGCAGGCTTGTTTTTGTAAACGCGGCCAGCCACATCAAAGGTCGAGCCGTGGCAAGCGCACAAAAAGCCACCCGCCCAGTCGTCCGGCAAAGAGGGTTGTGACCCTGCGGCCAGCTTGTCTGAGGGTGAGCAGCCCAGATGGGAGCAGATGCCCACCACGACCAGCGTTTCCGGCTTGATGGAGCGGTTCTCGTTGCGTGCGTACACAGGCGTGAGTTCGTCCGGTTTGCGCAGTGACTTGGGGTCAGCCAATTGCCCGTCATGCTTGGGCAGAGCGGCAACCTGCTCGGGGGTGCGTTTTAAAATCCACACCGGTTTGCCGCGCCACTCAACGGTGATTTTTTCACCGGGTTTGATGCCTGAAATGTCAACTTCAACCGATGCGCCAGCGGCTTTTGCGCGCTCTGACGGGGTGAAGGTGCTCACAAAAGGCACGGCAACTGCGGCTACGCCTGCACCGCCCACAACGGCAGTACCAATCATCCAGTTTCTTTTGTCTTTGTCCATGGGCGCGCCGGTTGGCGCAGCGTTCACACTTGCTTGGGTCATGAGAGTCCTTCAAGACTGGCTTGAAATAGGCTGTAAAAAATGGTTTGTCGGGATAACCCGGAATTGTAGCGGAGCGGGCGGTGTGTTTTCAAGCACCCCGCCTGATGCCTGACTGCGGATGTGTGCCGATACGCAACCAGACTGTGAGGTATTGCTGGGCTGAGGCCAATAGTTTTAATGCTTTGTTTCAAACCAGATCATTTATTGCTCCCCACATGGCTTCAAACCCGCATAATGCGCCCCTGATGGCTGCAAACCTGCGCTGTCAGCAACATTTCAAAATAACAGGAGAACCTTATGAGCATGATGAAAGAATTCAAGGAATTTGCGGTCAAAGGCAACGTGATTGACCTGGCTGTGGGTGTGATCATTGGCGCTGCATTTGGCAAGATCGTGGACTCCATCGTGGGCGATCTGATCATGCCGGTGGTTGGCGCGATTTTTGGCAAGCTGGATTTTTCAAGCCTGTTTGTGGTGCTGGGCAATGTGCCAGCCGGCACGCTGATGAATCTGGAAGCGCTGAAAAAAGCCGGCGTTCCGGTGCTGGCGTATGGCAATTTCATCACCGTGGCGGTGAATTTTGCGATTTTGGCGTTCATCATTTTTCTGATGGTCAAGCAGATCAACCGCATGAAAGCACAAGCGCCTGCCGCCGCACCAGCTGCTACGCCTGAAGATGTGGTGTTGCTGCGGGAAATCCGCGACAGCCTAAAGAAATAGACCCCCACGGTCGCTCACTGCGTGTAGCTCCCTGCCCCCCGAGGGGGCCGCTGCGCCTGCGGACTGGCAAAGCCAGATCCGCGGCCCCTACTTGAAGGGGAAATCGAGCCCGCAATGACAATTCAACCTGCCAGTTTGCGCGCCATGCTTATTGCTGCCAGCAAACTGGCCTCATCCGCACTGCCCGTCCCGGCAATGTCAAACGCCGTGCCGTGATCCGGGCTGGTTCTTATCAGTGGCAACCCCAGCGTCACATTGACGCCCTGCTCCACCCCCAGGTATTTGACCGGAATCAGCCCCTGGTCGTGGTACATCGCCACCACCACGTCAAACTCGCCTGATTTTTCCAGCGTATTTCGCGCCCGCATGAACACCGTGTCTGGCGCGAAGGGGCCGCTCACATTAATGCCTTCAGCCCTGGCCGCTGCGATGGCTGGCGCAATGATGGTTTGCTCTTCCGACCCAAACAAACCGCCCTCACCCGCATGCGGGTTCAGCCCCGCGACGCCGATGTGCGGGGCACGACCCAAGGTTTTGCTCAGAGCGTTGTGCGTGATGCGCAGGGTTTGCAAAACGCTGTCGAACGTCACGGCCTCAATCGCTTGACGAAGTGATAAGTGAATACTGACCAGAACGGTTTTCAGCTCGTCATTGGCCAGCATCATGCGTACCGGCAAGTCTTGCACCAATTTACCTGCAAACCGGGCTGCTTCAGCTTGCAGCATTTCAGTATGGCCGGGGAACTGTGCTGCCCAGCCGCCTGCGGCTGCCAAAGCTTCTTTATGAATTGGCGCTGTGACCATACCCCTGGCCTGGCCATTTAGCACCGCCCGGGCCGCCCAAACAATGCAGTCTGCTGCTGCAAGGCCTGCCAAACCACTGATTTGACCAATAAACACGGGCGCAAGCAGCTCACATTTTTGTAGCACTTGAATGCAGTTGGGTAACACCTGAAACGCGGCCAATTCATCCAGCTCGGCAACGGGCAAAGACACTGACGGCGCAACCAGCCCTGCGGCGCGGCGCAGTGTGGCCACATCGCCCACCACCACGCAGTCAGCCATGTCTGCCGGGTGGTTTTGAAAGGCTTTGGCAATGATCTCGGGCCCAATGCCCGCTGCATCGCCCATGGTGATCAGCAGCGGTTGAAGGGGCATTGTGGCTTTCGATGGGTTGGGAACAACGGGTATCTGCTGAGGCACTTGTCACACTTCAGTGCTAAAAATGGTTTGCGCCCCATTTTGACGCAAACCCGACTGCACAACATGCCACCTGCTGCACCTGCACTGATGTCAACCCCCGAATTGATCATGTGGAGCGCCAGCGTAGGCGCCACAGCGCTGGTGGTGCTGCTGGCATTGGCTGACTGCGCTTACAGCCGCACACGAGCATCGCTTCAAACATTGGCTTTCCTGACGGGCTGCTTTTTGTTTTTCGCCTTGCTCAGTGGCTTGTTTGGCACCGTGGTTTCTGCGCTCTGGTCCGTTCCTGCTGCGCCTGTACGTGCCGCACAAATCCTGATCGGACCGGTTTGTGCCGTGATGGGAAGCTGGTGGATCAGCCAGTGGTTGTCGGCGCACAAGCGAGACCGATTTGGCAAGAACACCTTGCATGGCGTGACGGCCATCAGCCTGGCTGGCGGGGTGGTGTGTCTTTTTCTCACGCCCGACAGGGCACTGCTGGTGTCTGCCGGGCTGACGATGATCAATGTGTCTGTCGCCCTGCTGATATCGGTGCGCGCAGCCCAGTCGGGCGACAAGCTGGCCTGGGGGCTGGCCCTGGGCTGTGCCCTGGCTTTGCCGACCCAGATTGGCCTGTACACCATGGCGCTGGGCAGCACCCGCCTGGCGCTGCCCATGCAGGCCGGCGTGGCCTTTGTGGGGCTGCTGAGCATGGTCATCACAGCCCGCATGCTGTGGCTGCGCAACCACCATGCGCGGCAAATCTCGGGTGACGATTCGTCGCAGCGCGACCCGATCACCCGGCTGTACAGCAGCGTGGCGTTGATCCGCAAAATCATCATCGCGCAAGAGCGCCGCCAGCGCACCCGCCGCGATGGCGCGCTGATGGCGGTGGTGCTGTTTGAGCCCGAGCGCCTGCTCAAGCAGGTGGGCCAGTTTGGCATGAACGACATTTACATCCAGCTGGCCAGACGCATGCAGCGCCACACTGGCGTGGTCAACCCGGCAGGCCGCTACTACGATCGCTGCTTTGTGGTGCTGATCGAGTCGATGCAGTCACCGCGCTGGATGCGCACGCTGGGCCTGCGCGTGGCCAGCGGCCTGCGCCAGCCTGTGGAGGTGACATCACTGGCGGGTGAGCGTATGAAAATCACGCCCGACATTGGCGTGGGCATGGTGCATTTGTCAGCACGCGCCGAAGACGTGGACCAGTTGCTGCATGAGGTGCAGCGGGTGGCCGTGGCCGCGCGCGGCATGCGCTCACGCGCAGCGCTGCTGGAACCGGGCACCGGGCTGGCCGTGCCGGTTGAAAGTGCAGACCTTGACCGCAGCTGGCGCGCCCTGCGGGCAGCCAAAACATCAAAATCGCGCAAGCGGACAGGCAACAGTGTGGTTGTCAGCAGCAACTTTCATCAGCTTGATGAGTCACGTCCGGCTCGGCTGGCTTGAAAGCTTCGCTAAGCCGGATTGTCAATATCAATAAATTCATGCGCCAAGCCATGCAGCGCCGCCACATGCGCCGCCACGGCAGGCGCGCCGTAGCGCTCAGACGCATGATGCCCGCAGGCGATGAAGCTGACGTTCATCTCGCGTGCATAGTGCGCTTGAGGTTCTGAAATCTCGCCGGTGATGAAAGCATCCGCTCCGGCGGCAATCGCCGCCTCAAAATAGCCCTGCGCACCACCGCTGCACCACGCTATATTTTTAATAGCTGCTTGCGCCCGAATTATATGGGTTACAGGTCGATTTAATGCATTTTTGATGTGTTCTGACAGCTCAAAACCGTCTTTGAAGCTGCCACCATCGGTTTTAGCGCCCAGAAACCCCAGGTTTTGATCGCCAAAGCGTGATGTGGCGGTTAACCCAAGCTGCAAACCCAGTTGGGCGTTGTTGCCCAACTCGGGGTGCGCGTCCAGCGGCAAATGGTAGGCGTACAGGTTGATGTCGTGTTTGAGCAGCAGCGCCAGGCGCTGCTTCATCCAGCCCGTGACTGTGCCCGACTGGCCGCGCCAGAACAGGCCATGGTGAACGAAGATCGCGTCGGCCTTGGCGGCCACAGCCGCCTCAATCAGCGCCAGGCTGGCCGTGACGCCCGAGACAATTTTGCGCACCTCGGCTTTGCCTTCAACCTGCAAGCCGTTGGGGCCGTAATCTTTAAAGCGCTCGGGTTGCAAAAGCGCGTCAAATGCAGCCAGCAAGTCGGCGCGGCTGGCCTTGGCTGCAACATCTAGTGGGGTGGTCATGAAAGGCTCCTGCGGTTGGATTTTGATTATCGCCATTTGGGGTTTTTCGCTTCATGAGACAAAATGCAAAGCTATTGGATTCGAGGCGCCAGGCCGCATATCCCCATCATTCACATTCTTACCCGGCACACCATGCGCAAATTCTGGCTTTTGTTTTCTCAAACCGTCACCGTGTTGGTGGCGGCGTTTTTTGTGGTGGCTACGCTCAAGCCGCAGTGGGTTGACCGCCGCCCCTTTTCCAGTTCAGTGGCCGCCATCTCGGTGATTGAAGCGCCTGCAGTCCAGCGCAGTGCGGGTTCTGGCGGTGGCTTCAGCGCAGCGGCAAAAATTGCCTCGGCAGCGGTCGTCAGCATTAATACCAGCAAAGCCGCCGCCAAAAACCCGCATGCGGGTGACCCGTGGTTCAAGTTCTTTTACGGCGACCAGGGCCGTGAAGAGCCGCAGGGCGGCCTGGGCAGCGGCGTCATCATCAGCCCATCTGGCTACATCTTGACCAACAACCATGTGATTGAAGGCGCTGACGAGATTGAAGTCGTGCTGCTTGATGGCCGCAAGGCCAAAGCCAAAGTGATTGGCACTGACCCTGAAACTGATTTGGCGATACTAAAAATCGAACTCGACAAGCTGCCGGTGATTGTGCTGGGCAACTCAGACGCGCTGCAAGTCGGCGACCAGGTGATGGCCATTGGCAACCCGTTTGGCGTGGGCCAAACCGTCACGGGCGGCATCGTCAGCGCACTGGGCCGCAACCGCCTGGGCATCAACACGTTTGAGAACTTTATCCAGACCGACGCAGCCATCAACCCCGGCAATTCAGGCGGCGCGCTGGTTGACACGACGGGCGCACTGATGGGCATCAACACCGCCATTTATTCACGTTCCGGTGGTTCGATGGGCATTGGTTTTGCTATTCCTGTGTCCACCGCCAAGCAGGTGCTGGAGAGCATTGTCAAAGACGGCCAGGTCACTCGCGGCTGGATCGGTGTGGAGCCACAAGAGCTCAACGCAGAGCTGATGGAAACCTTCAATGTCAAAACCAAAGAAGGCGTGATCATCACCGGTGTGCTGCAAAACGGCCCGGCGGGACAAGCCGGCATCAAGCCCGGTGACGTGATCACGGCTGTCAACGGCAAAGCAGTGGGCAACGTGACAGAACTGCTGGGCGCAGTGGCTGCACTTAAGCCTGGTGTGGCTGCGCCCTTGAGCGTGCAGCGGGCGGGCAAAACCAGTGAAGTGTCGATCACCCCTGCCAAGCGGCAGCGACCTAAGGTGCAGAATTAGTTTTGTATGCTATATAAAACATAGCTGCTTGCGCCCGCATTTATTGGAGTACAGGCCAAAATGCCTTTGAAACATCAAACTCAAAGCTTATTTGATTGACTCACCAATCACAGGTGAAAACTGCCGCGTCAGTATCCAGTTGGCAATTGTCTGCGCCACCTCCTGATCGCGGCCTTCAAAGCTGTGCAGATGCCCTGCACCGCAGGGGTCGCCTTGTGCCAGGCCGCCGCGCACCGTGACCAGCTGTTGGCCTGCATAGGATTTAACCTTGGCGTAAGGCGTGTAGGGGCAGGCATCGCCTTCGTGATGGACATGCAGTTGCGGCGCTGCCAAAGCCGCGTAGTCAAAGCCGTTCAAACTGTAGGCTGTTTTGAAATTTGACGGATTGGTGGACGCGGCGCTGTGGATGCTGCCTTCAATCTCCGTGCCCAGATTCTTGGCCAGCCAGCGCGAACTGACAGCTCCCATGCTGTGCCCCTGAATGTAAAACCGCTTCAGCCCATGTTGGTCGCGAAGCACCTGCATGACTTTTCGCACATCGTCGGCGTGCTGTGTTGATGATCTGTAGTCGTCCAGGCAAGCCACGATACTGGACGGATTGGCTGGCAACTCGGCACCCCACTGGTCAGTGGGGCAATCGACAAGTACAAAGGTGATGCCAGCAGCGGCGTACACATCACGCACCAGCCTGCCGCGTGGGCTGCTCTTTGAAAAATCTGATTTGTCATTAAACCGCCAGATACCGGGTGCGCCCCTGAAAAACAGCAACGCCACCTCGCTTTGCGGACTTGGCTTGGCCAACATGACGGCGCGCTGGTAAACCGGGACTTTATCGAACAGCCCCGCCTTGCGACCGGTATCAATGTCGATAAAACTAAACGCTTGAGCCAGCGCGAACAAAGGCGCAAGCAGACCAGACAGCACAACCCAACGAGACAAACGAGACAAACGAGGAAGTTGCATGAAATACACCTTTAGACGCAAAAGCACAAATGTCAGCGGGGCTGATGCATTGTGCGTTGGCGCGATGTTATCAACCCAAAGGTCTGGATAAGCTCAGGCAATCTGTATTTCATGGCATCCGTTTCAAGTTATTGACAGGTGGAATTTTTTGGGTTGTGTTGGCCAACTGTTGAAGTTTGACCACCAGATCCGGCAGTCGGCTTTGACTTGCAGCATCCCCTGGTAGGTGGCCAGGTATTGCATCAATAAATCGACGATCAGCAAGCAGTTCCGAAAACGCATCAGCAATGTATTGCTTTAACTCTTGAGGCATTTGTTGGCATTCATCCATCAAGCTGTCACGCCCATCGATCACACTCAAAATATCACCCAGGTCGTGACTGAACAGGTAGTCGCCACCGCCACGACCTTTGAACGCCTCCAGCTTGGTGCCTATGAATACCGGTGCCTTAATCACGCGGATCAGGACGCCACTGGGCAACGCCAGCGGCTCGGCGGTTTGTACGCACAGCGGATACCAGTGGTTGGCAAATCCTAGAATCTTCTCCAAAGTGGGCATCACGTCAACCGTCACGCCGTCAACTTTCCATCTGCAGATGGGCGCATCGGCGCTCATGTCTTGTGTAAAGCCGCGTGTACGCAACGCTTTTTCAATTCGGTGGTAGCCAGACAACGCCAGCACTTCGACCGCGATATCGACATCTTCGGTTGAACGGATAGGCGGATTGGCCGGGTCAGTGACCAGCAAGCCCACGACTGAGCCACCTACAAAAGCAAATTGATGGCACAAATCAACCCCCAACCTCCGTGCCACCAACTCCAGCATGACGACATTGGGGTCGTTCGGGTTGAGTTGGCGAGTCATCATGCTTGCCAGCGCTTGTCCAGCTCGGCAATGGCCAGCGCGCGTTCGCGTGGACTGCCACCACGTATGGCATCGACCAGTACCAGCAGCTCATACAGCGCCGGGTTCATCAAGGCTGCCTCGGGCACTGTCGGGTACAGCGGATAAAAAGCAGTGCCGCGCGCCGTCCCGGCCTTGTAAGGCCAAACGGGTGGCATCTCACCCGGTTGCACAATGAGCGCCAGCATGGGCGGTGCGGCGTAGCTGGTAGGCACGCCCCGCGTGACTTCGCCACGGGTTGCCGGAAAACAGTACCTGAGCCCGTGCTGTACAAACAAGCGCAGCGACTCCAGCAGCAGCACCGGTTTGCCGCCTGCGTCTTTACGAATGAGTTGGGCTGCCACGGCCCGGTCTACGCCGGCATGTATTTCTGATGCGGTGAGTCTGAGTTCTGTGGCCAAGGCGGCGTAGGTTGGTGCTGGCCCCTGGTCCAGAGACAAACGCAGCAACACCACCACGTCTTGTGGCCGAAGCGTAAGTTGCGGGTTTGACTTGGAACGGTACATGTTCATATTTTAATTCAATATTCGCTGTTTGCGAACAGCGAATAGGCCTGAAAACAACCTACCCTCTGGTCTAAATAGACCATAGAAAAACCCAATCGCCAGTGGTTTAATTGGCACATGACTGCTCCTTGCATCCTGCTGATTGACGACCACGCCATGTTTCGCTCCGGGCTGAACATGGTCATCAGCATGGCCATGCCTGATGCTGCGGTGTTGCAGGCCGCATCGGTTGAAGAGGCCTTGCGCCAGGTCACTCAAACGCCAGCAATCGTGCTGCTCGACATCAAGCTCAATGGCTCAAGCGGCCTGGAAGGCATTGCCAGCCTCAAGCAGCAATGGCCAGGTGTGCCGGTGTTGATGTTGTCATCACAAGACGAGCCTGAAACCGCGCGACTGGCGCTGGCGCGGGGTGCAGCGGCGTTTGTGTCCAAAGCTGAAACGGCTGAAAAAATCATCGAGGTGATTGCGCAGGTTTTGCGCGGTGAGCTGACTGGCTCTGCCCAGCCGCGAAACGATGGTGATGAGCGCCGCCTGACCCCGCGCCAGCGTGAGGTGCTGCAACTTTTGCACCAGGGCTTGTCGAACAAACTGATCGCCCGCAAGCTTGATTTGTCCGACAACACCGTGCGCCGCCATGTGCAGGACATTCTGGAATACTTCTCTGCGGTGAATCGGTCTGAAGCGATTTTTGCGGCGCGCCAGCAGGCACTCGTCAGTTGAGACGGGCTTGACTTGAAAACCAACCCGCTGCAACTGGCAGAAAACCGGATTCTGGTGGAGCAACTGCGGCTGATATACGGCAACGTGTCGGTATCGTTTTTGCCCATGTTTCCAGCCATCCTATTGCTAGCCTGGGCGATCAGCAATCCTGACAATATCGCCGCGCTGGTGGTCTGGGCCAGTACCTTGTCGCTCACCACGGCCTATGCGATTTTTAACGCACGTCGCAGACTGAAACGCGGTTTTCTGGACAGCGAAGCACCCTCTCTGGTGCGCAAACTGGTGATCTCTATGGCCATTGACGGTGCAGCCTGGGGCGCTTTGGCTTTTGGCGCACTGGGCACGACCACACCAGTGGGCACGATTGTTGTGATTTGCGTGCTGGCGGGCGTGCTGGGCGGCACGGTCGGCTTGCTGGCACCTCTGCTGCCGGTTTTTATAGCTTTTTCAATTCCGCTGGTTGGCTTAACGGCGGCCAAGCTGGCGCAGCTCGGTGACCCGGCATACAGCGCGTTCAGCGTGATCGCGGTGATGTACCTGCTCACGCTGATCGCGCAAACCCATAACAGCTCCAAAGCCACACGCGCTGCCATTGAACTGCGTTTTGAAAACATCGAGCTGATGCAGCAAACCGAGGCCGCGCGCCGTGATGCCGAGCAGGCCAACACCGCCAAGTCCAAATTTTTGGCCGCAGCCAGCCATGATTTGCGCCAGCCGATTCATGCCCAGGGCTTGTTTTTAGATGTGCTGTCGCGCACACCGCTCAACGCCCAACAACGTGAACTGGTCAGCAACATCAGCGCCACCAGCGCCGCGTCAGCCGACATGTTGAACACACTGCTGGACTTTTCACGGATTGAAGCAGGGGTGGTCAAGCCACATATCCAGCCATTTTTGCTGCAACCCTTGCTGAACAAGATTGAACGCGAATTCGAGCCGCAGGCCGATGCCAAAGGCCTGGCCTACCGCAGCCGCGAGACCGACTTGCTGGTGCAGTCTGACTCGGCCTTAATCGAACTTGTATTGCGCAACCTGGTGTCCAACGCCATCCGGTACACCGAACACGGCGGCCTGCTGGTGGCCTGCCGCAGGCGGGGCCAGCATGCCGTGCTGGAAGTGTGGGACACCGGCATGGGCATTGCGCCAGAGCAGCAGGCAGAAGTGTTCAAAGAATTTCACCAGTTGGGCAACCCCGAGCGTGACCGCCGCAAAGGCCTGGGGCTGGGGCTGGCGATTGCCCAAGGCTTGTGCAGAACCTTGGGGCATGAGCTGAGCCTGCAATCACAACCGCAACGCGGCAGCGTGTTCAGGCTGGCGCTGCCGATTGCGCAGGTCATGCCACATGCGCCTTTGAGCAACGTTGCCAGCACCGCCGCAGTACCACTTCAATCGAACATGATGCACGGCGTGCATGTGCTGGTGATTGACGACGACGAGGCGGTGTTGTCGGCCATGGCGCAACTGCTGCAAAACTGGGGCTGCGAGGTAGACACGGCCAGCACGATTGAGCAAGCGCTGGTGCTGGCGCAATTGCAACCGCCCGAGGTGTTGATCAGCGACTACCGCCTGCGCAGCCAGCGCACGGGTGCCCAGGCCATCGCCGAAGTGCGCAGCCTGCTGGGCAAGGCTGTGCCTGCGCTCTTGATCACGGGTGACACAGCGCCCGAACGCCTGCGCGAAGCCCTGAGCGTGGGCGTGCCGCTGCTGCACAAACCGCTGGCCCCCGGTGATTTGCACCGGGCACTGGTCGAGCTGCTGGGTGATCGTCAGGCACTTTTTAAATCACCAGGAAGCCTCAAAGGAAGTCTCTCATGAACACGGTCAACTTTCGCATGGCTCTGGGCGTGGCGCTGTTGGTCATTGGCCTGTTGATGCCGCTGGGCACGGTGTTTGTTGCTCAGACAGGCTGGTCCAGCGCGACCAAGTCGCTCGTCAGTGGCGGGCTGATCTTTGGCTTTGAGGTGATGGCGCTGATTGCTGCGGCTGTGATGGGCAAGGAGAATTTTGACCGTATCATGGCACCCGTCAAGCAGGTTTTGAGCCGCTGGCTGGGTCATGTCAAGCTGGCGCGGGGCATTGGTTCAGTGCGGCACCGGATCGGTGTCACGCTATTTTTTGTGTCGTTTTTACCTGCTTATGTCTTTAGCTATGCGCCATCGCTTCTGCATGATGCGGCCACGCATCGGCTGCGGGCTCTGGTACTGGGGGACGCGATGTTCTTAGTCAGCCTCGTGCTGCTGGGGGGAGATTTTTGGGACAAGCTGCGCGGGCTTTTCAAGCGCCAAGTCAATCTGCAAGACGCTACCAACCTGCCGCCCAAGAGCTTATAGATCGAGTACCAAGTCACCCTTGGGCAAGGCGCAGCACAAAAGCACGTCGCCCGGCGGCACGTCGGCATCTGGCTGGTTTAAATACATCACCTCGCCTTGCAGCACGGTGGTTTTGCACAAACCGCATTGGCCATTTCGGCAACTGAAAGCGGGGCGCAGGCCTTTTTGCTCAGCCAGTTCGAGTAGCGACATGTCGTCTTCCTGCCGCCAGCCCGCTGTCATTGCGCTGCGTGCAAACTGTACTTGTGCGGGTGCTATCTGCAAGTAGTCCAGTGACCCCAGGCCGCCAGCAAATGACTCTTGCGCAATCGACCCGTCTGGTACCCCCATGTCTATCAGCGCGTTGCGAATGGGATCCATAAAACCCGGTGGGCCACACAGGTAGTAGGCACAGTGTTCCACCCGCATCGTCACCCATTTTTCTGAAAACCAGGAGCCCACGTTGCTCAGGATTCGCGTTAGCTCTGATTTGTCCAATCGATTGGGAGAAACCACATTTGCAGGCGAACTGCTGTAGATGGTGTGGCTTTGAAAGTGCGGGTACTGCGCCACAACAGCCTCAACTTCATCTTTAAACGCATGCGTGTCTGGGCTTTGCGTTGCATGAACGAAGTACAGGCTGGGCAAGCGCTTGTCAGCGCGCGCCACATGCGCATGCAACATGCTGACCATCGGCGTGATGCCGACACCGCCGCTGATCAACACCACCGGCTGCGCAATCGCACCACGATTCAACGTAAAACGCCCGTTAGGCGGCTGCACGTCCAGCAAGTCACCCACCGCAAGCCACTCATGCGTCCAGCTGGAGGCTTGGCCCTGCGCTTCTTTTTTGATGCTGATGCGGTAGCCCTGCAAAGTTTCATCGTAGCCAGAAATGCTCCAGCAGCGCGTGACGGTTTCGCCGTCTTCCAAGGCCACTTGCACGGTTAAAAACTGACCTGCACGGTAGCCCGCCACGGGTGCGCCATCAGCAGGCTGCAAATAAAACGACTTGACGTTTTGCGTTTCCTGCACGATGCGCTGCACCACAAACTTTTTCCACCCTGTCCAGCGGTTGCTTCTAACAAGTCGCTTTTCAATCACAGTGTTGCGCGCCGCCATCATCGAACTGAGCATTTGCAGGCCCATGCCAGGAATGCCAATCAGTCTGTCCAGCTCGGCCGGGTCAGGCTGCGGGTTCATGAAAGATCGCGCCAGGTCTGGCACCGTGATGCTCTCGATCCCGCAGCTGATGTGCTCGACAGAATCCCCTGCCTGAATCACGCCGGGCTGTGTCACCTCAAGGTACATGCCGGTGCGCCCTGACGCCTGATAGGTGCTTAAAAAACTCGTGGGCAGTTGCATATGCCACAAAAAATTGGCGCAGGGTTCACGGCAGCCTGACATCTGCAAGATGGCACTGCCAATTTTGAACAGGTCACCGATGCGCACCTGACTTTCGTCGATGCCTTCAAGGGTCAGGTTTTCCCCCACGATGCCATGCGCCTAGGGTTGCTCTAGCTTGAGGGTGTCGTTCCAGTGGGCGTAGTTTTCAGAGCAATAGGCAAACACTGCGTTCTTGTGGTTGGCCACCTCATTGCCTTCCACGCCCTGGCTGGTCAGCTTGACGGTGCCGCCCAGTTTTTGTTTGCGAATGGCGGTTTCGAAAGGGATGTTGTCTGCGCTGTAAGTCTTGGTTTTACCAGCGTGAATCGAAAGGAGGCGTGCCATGGGTCGGGCTTTCAAAAAGGGGCAGAAAACCTGTCTTGGGGCTGATGGGCCGATGCCAGCTAAGCCGATGACCATGGACCAGCCACTGGCACGGCCTCGTCAGCGTCAGGCTCTGTCGGCCAGGGCGGCATGGTCACGCACACCGCGCCCAGCGGCTGGTCAGGCGCTGCCCTGAACTGAAAGTGCGTGCCCAGCGGGATGGTCAAACAGATGCCAGGCAGCAACGTGACTGTTTCTTCAACCTCGCCCTGCTTGCGCCACATCTGGCCACGGCCCTCGACCACGTACCAGACCTCCTCAACCGTACGGTGCGCCACAGCCGCAGAAGTTTGCCCCGCTTGCAGCGAGAAGTGCGCCATGCTGCCGCCGTGAAGGCGCAGCAGCACCCGCACGTCCGAGCCATCCGGCGCCACCACCGTGCGGTTGGCGGGTAACGGCATGGTGGCAAAGGGGGTCATGCTTTTTTGCGATTTTTATAGATCGGCGATTCGGCCATCACGTACAAAATGTCCATGCCCAGGGTGGCACCCAGAATGGCGGTGATGTGCGACGGGTCATAAGGCGGCGAGACCTCGACCACGTCACCGCCCACAATGTTCAGGCCGCTCAGACCCCAGATAATTTCGCGCTGCATGGCCGAGGTGATGCCGCCTGGCAGTGGCGTGCCGGTACCCGGTGCGTGGGCCGGGTCCATGCCGTCCACGTCGAGCGAGATGTAGCAGGGTTGGTCGCCCACCACCTGGCGGATTTTGGCGATGATGGCCGCACTGCCCATTTCAATGCACTTGTGCGAGTCAATCACGGTAAAGTCCTGGCCTTCAGGAATCAGCGTGCGAATACCAATCTGGATGGACGATTTGGCATCAATCAGCCCCTCTTGCTGACCAAACCAGAACATGCTGCCATGGTTGAGCACTTCGCTGGGGTGGGTGTCGGTGTGGGCGTCAAAATGAATCAGCGCCAGCGGGCCATGACGTTTGGCATGCGCCTTGATGGCCGGGTAAGCCACGATATGGTCACCGCCCAGGCCCAGCGTGCCCACGCCCGCTTCAGAGATGCGGGTGATTTCTTCTTCCGCGTTGGCCAGCATTTCACCGACCTGGCCTGGGTAAAAACCAATGTCGCCCCAGTCAATCAGTTTGTGCTTTTGCATGAAGTCGTAGTCAAACGGCCAATGCACACCCGGTATGGCCACGTAGCAGGACTGCTCCCGGATGGCGCGCGGCCCATAACGGGTACCGGGCCGGTTAACAATGCTGGCGTCACACGGTATGCCGTAGACCGCAAAGTCAGCGTTGTCCAGGTCTTGCGAGTAGTCGGCCCGCCAAAAACTGGTGATGCCCTGGTACGGGATGCGGGTTTTGAACGATTTTTTGTCTAAAAATCCACCGGCCATGATGCGCTCCTGTTGTGTTGAAGTGACGGAAAGTTGCAACTTTACAGAAGGTAGTGGCGTTTGTACATGGTCTAAAAAGACCAGACAGGTAAAGCTCAGGCGAATGAAAATTGCTATGTTTTTAGGAGCTACTTGCGCCCGTATTTGAATACGAAGGGACTTCCCACTTTTTGGTAACGGCATCAAAGTGCCAAGATCGGGTTGTTAAATTCAATCTGAAACCTTTAAAAGGAGAAGTCCCATGAGCAAGATTACACG
>JBASFP010000088.1:0-8464 GCA_049653085.1 Polaromonas sp. | reverse complement strand
ATCAACCGCACCGAATACCTCAAAGAAACAGTTCGTCAGGGCAACGGCCTGGATGCCAACCGCAACCTGACGCCAGACGCCATGCAACGCGGCTGGGACTGCCTGGCGCGTTTTGGTGAAAGACTGGAGGCCTACAAAAAGAGGCCAGTCGGTAAAAGCAATGCGAATCCGGCAAATTTCGCATTTGTATTTGCTGTATTTTTATAGCTGTCTGCGCATATATCCATTGCCTTGAAACCATTTTTGACACTTGAAAAGGCTACTTTTTTGGTTTTTAACGGCTTTCATGCGGCTGTGTTGGGCTACTGGATGGCCTGTCAAGCTATTTTTAGGCCATTTTCAAGAATGTTTTAGGCTTCTAGACCAATAGAAATATGCGCAAGCAGCTCCTGAATTAATAGCATTTAAATTTGCGCAAGCAGCTACACATGGCAGCGTGAACTTGTTCAATATTGCGTCTTGTCTACGCCATGCCGTTTCATTTTTTCCCAAAGGGATTTGCGGCTGATCCGCAGTACATCAGCTGCCAGCGTGATGCTGCCATCAACGTGAGTCAAGACTTCGACAATGTGCTTGCGCTCAGTAAATTCCACCATCGCTTTCAAGGGGAGTATTTCAGCGTCTGCTTGTGTGTCAGCATGCAGACTGACTTCATTGCGACTATTCGCAATATCAGGTACATCCAGAATACCGCCATCACTCATCACTATGGCCTGCTCCAGGTAGCCGCGCAGTTCTCTAACGTTGCCTCGCCAGTTTCTGGCCATCAAGTCGCGCATGAACGGCTCGGACACGGCAATTGGCCGTTGTTGCTCTGCTGACATGCTTTGCAAGAGGCGTTCACTGAGCCAGCGTATGTCTTCAATGCGCTCGCGCAGGGGCGGCAGCTCTACCCGTATGACAGCCAGGCGGTAGAAAAGATCTTCACGAAAAGTACCAGCCAGCATGGCAGCGTACAAATCGCGGTTTGTCGCCGCTACAACCCGAAAATCACTGACTGTGGTGCGCTCTGCCCCAAGCCTGAAAAAGCAGCGTTCTTGCAAAACCCGCAGCAACTTGGCCTGCATGCTGGCAGGCAACTCGCCCACTTCGTCAAGAAATAAAGTGCCGTTATTGGCGCGCTCCACAAAGCCTTTGTGCGCCCGCAGCGCGCCCGTAAAAGCGCCTTTTTCGTAACCAAAGAATTCTGCCTCCATCATGGCCTCGGGCACTGCAGCGCAGTTGACGGCAATAAATTCACCTTTACTGATACGACTGTCTAAGGTATGGACAAGATGTGCGGCAACTTCTTTGCCAACGCCAGATTCCCCAGTCAGCAGCAAAGGCGACTTTTGACGCGCTACCTTATGGAGCACCTCTTCAACACGTCGCATGGCTGGTGAAACACCCAGTACGCCTTGCTCGGCATCAGTAGTTTTCGGGGTTAGTGCAGCCAACACCATCGAGACAAGTTGCTCAATGTCAAAAGGCTTGGTCAGGTACTCCTTAGCCCCTGCACGTAGCGCGCTCACGGCATCGTCCACACTGCCATAACCCGTCAGAAAAAACCACGGCGTCTGGCGTGTCGTGTCCGGTAGGGTGACAAACCAGTCAGTTGCCAACCCGTCGGGTAGCCGAACATCGCTGATCACAGCCAAATGCGGATGATCGATATGGATGGCCGCTTCAGCAAGGCGGCGGCACCACTGCACGCGCACCCCTTCGAGCTCAAAGCGCTGTTGCAATGATTCACCCAAAATCGGATCGTCTTCAATCAGTAACAGTTTCTTGATAGTCATTAAAAGCCCGGTTTGGAATCCAAAAATCTAGGGTGGTGGCAAAGTTGTCGGTTTTACCGAGGCCGAAACCACCGCCATAACGTACGGCCATTTCACGGCAAATCCAAAGACCAAAGCCGCGCGGGTCAATGCCTCCTTCGTCCGTCAGGCGCTGGTCAAACTCACTTTGCAGCAGCGGCATGCCGCTGTTGCTAAACGTGACACGTACCTTGTGCGCATCACCTGTCAGCAGCGCCACCACACGCCCGCCGTGGCCTGCCGCCTTGATGGCATTGAGCAGTAAATTAAGCATGACCTGGCGCAAGGCAGACGATGGTGCCAGCAGCGGCGCGCTGATGTTCAGCTCAGCTGTCACCTGCACCTGCTGGCGCTGCGCAGCGCTTTGACTGAGCTCAATCACATCCGCAAGATCGCTGGCCTCCAGGGCACGTTCATCTACCTTGGCGTGTGGTAGTAGCGCCGCAGCTGTGACCTGTATTTGTTGTAGACCCCGATCCAGCAAACTGACGGTACGCAAGCGCGTTTGCTCTTCGCCGCCATGCAGCCGCAGGGTTTGCGTGGCGGTCAACAGTCCAGCCAGTGGGTTGTTGATTTCGTGCGCAACCACTGCTGCAATACGCCCCACAGCGGCCAGCCGTTCCGCTGCCAGCGCGCGCTGCTCTGCCTGTTGCGCAACAGCCATCTCTGCTAGCAAGCGCCGTACCGCGCCACTGATGCGGTCGAGCTCAGGGTCACTGGCTGTGGGAATTTGCGATTGAAGTGTTTCCAGGTCAACACGTCCAATACGCGCAATGCAATCAGCCACCTCTGCCACTGGCCTTGCCATACGGCGCCCCAACCACCAGCCCAGCGGCCCCAAGAGCGCAATCGCCAGTAACGCGCCACCCAACGCAGGCTTTGCCAGTGCTGCCCAATTTGGCGCAAACGCAGCCGCATCAACCTCTACATATACATAGCCTAACACCTGTCCATCTTCGCTTTGAATTGTCTCAATCAAGGTCATGCCGCCATCGACACTCATTAGCTGGACAGACTGATTGATGGCTTTTGCGGAGAGTAGTAGCTGGCCATTAAGTGACATGCCCAGCGCAGTTTGTCCTGTCGGCAAGCGTGCTGGGTCTGACGCCGCTATAAAGTGACCGACCACGTCAAGAATCGCAGCGCGTGCGCTGCCTTTGTCGACATCAGGCAAAAGCGCAGCGGTGTTGCGAAGCAGCGCAAAGGTGCCCCATGTGTCTTCGGCCAATAACAATGGCTTGCTTTGTACTGCCAGTAAAGCCATGGCGCGCTGCAAAGTCAACGTGATGTCCTGCCTAGCTGAGCGCGCTGACAATTGAGCTGTAACTACGCTTACCAGCAATGCGGCCAACGTGACAGCTAACGCCAGCCCTAGCGGAATTTGAAAGCGATAAGGCAGGCGGCGCAGCATGTGACAGCTTTGTATCAATTTCAGCGCGACGCTGGTGCAATACTCAACGCGAGTTTTTTGATCGAATCAAACATGACTGGCGATGCGTTGATGAAGCCAGTCAGATTAAGGGCTTCAAGCAAGGCTTGTGCAACGTTATCACGACGCATCGCCAGCAGTACATCACCCAGTCGGCGCGTGGCCAAAGTGTCCTCACCTGCGCGAATAACCAAAGGAGGAAACCCATAGGCTTCAGACTTCCAGATCACTTCTGTGTTGACTACCACAGCCATTTTTTGCAGACGCATGGTTTCCCAGACATAACCGTCAATGCAACCCGCATCGGCTAGTCGCGTTGCAACTGCTTCAGCAACATTACGGTGACTATGGGCAAAAAAAGAACGCCGCAAGTCCTGCCTGCGAACACCCGCCGAACGCAACTGTACTTGCGGCACCAGCCAGCCTGAATTGGACAGCGGGTCTGAATAAGCCAGCACGCGCTGTTTTAAGTCAGCCCAGCCTTGTATTTTTTCAGCCCCCTTGAGGTTTCGTATCAGATAAGACTGATAAGTGGGCACACCTTGGTACAGCGGTACAGCCAACAATTGCAAGCGCGCATGTTCGCGGACATAGGGGTAGCCGCATATCCACGCGGCATCAAGCTGCCCGGCAAATAGCAAGTCAAGAATGGACTGGTAAGACTCGCGCACAACAAACGATACCGACTGCCCCATACGCTCCGACAGGTAGGCCGCCCAACGCGACAAAAAAGCAGCCTGGTCAGCCAGGATGACGGCAGTAAGTCCGATACGCAGACCAGCAGCTACTGGGCTGGCTACCGCAATCGGGGAAGTTTTTGCCTGGGCCAAACCTAGCGTATCTGCCGCCAGCCAAGCGCTTTGATGAAGCCAGGTTCTGCGTTTCATAAGCATCCGTCAGTTCAAAATGTTTCTATTTGGTAACTCAAATCTATTCAAAGACGTTACCAATAAGTTACAGCGCGTGCAACAGGGTTTGTAAGTATTTGAATTTATTGAAGATATTTTTGGCATAAGCTTTGCATAGTGAGTGGCGTCATCAACTAACCAACTAACGGAGACACAATGGAAGACGTAAAACTAAACAGACGGTTCTTTTTAAAAAGCAGCGGTACGGCAGCGGCGGTCGTTGGCAGCGTGGTCATACCGATCAAAAATGCTGACGCAGCCACGCCAGCGGTATCCACTGCTACCAACTTGACCTATCCCAAACGCGGCGTGGGCAAAGCAGGCGCAATGCCTGTCAATCAAGCTGTCAGCTTTAGTTACCCTGACACCAGTTCCCCGTGTTATGCCATCCGCCTGGGCAATGCAGTTCCGGGCGGCGTTGGTCCGAATGGCGACATCGTGGCGTACAGCGCACTGTGTACCCACATGGGCTGCCCGGTGGTGTACGAAGGCGGCACCAAGACGTTTAAGTGCGGTTGCCATTTTTCGGTGTTTGACCCTGAAATGGGGGGGCAAATGGTATGCGGCCAAGCCACTGAGAACCTGCCCAAAGTGCGGCTGGACTACGACGCAAAAACCGATTCAGTCAATGCTGTCGGTGTTGACGGTTTGATTTACGGCCGCCAGGCCAACATTCTTTAAAGGATAGCTGCCATGTCAACAACTATGAATGACCGTATCGCTCTGCCACCAGCAGACGCGCAAAAAACCAACATGGTTTGCCACTTCTGTATCGTCGGTTGCGGCTACCACACCTACAAGTGGGATGCAAGCCGAGAAGGCGGTCGTGCGCCCAAAGAAAACGCTCTAGGCCTGGACTTTCGCAAGCAACTGCCGCCGCTGGCCGTGACCATGACACGCGCCATGACCAATACGATCACAGACCGCGCCGGCAAACGCTGGAACATCATGATCGTGCCAGACAAGGCCTGTGTAGTGAACAGTGGCCTGTCGTCCACGCGCGGCGGCAAGATGGCCTCGTACATGTACAGCGAAGACGGCATCGGCCGCAACCGCCTGAAAAACCCGCAAGTGTTCAAAGGCGGCGAGTGGCTGGACACGAACTGGGACGACGCGCTGGCGCTGTACGCTGGCGTCACCAAAAAAATCCTGGACGCTGACGGCCCAAACGGCTTGCTATACGACTGCTTTGACCATGGCGGCGCTGGCGGTGGATTTGAAAACACTTGGGGAACGGGCAAGCTGATGTTCAGCGCGCTTAAAACCCCTATGGTGCGCATCCACAATCGCCCGGCATACAACTCAGAGTGCCACGCCACACGCGACATGGGTGTGGGGGAGTTAAACAACAGCTATGAAGACGCCCAAGTTGCTGACGTCCTGCTGTGTACGGGTGCCAACCCGTATGAAAACCAGACTAATTATTTTCTGAACCACTGGATTCCCAACATGTCGGGCTCCACCGTAGACAAAAAGAAGAAGTGGTTTCCGGGCGAATCGCAAAGCGCGACCAAAGTCATCATTGTTGACCCACGCCGAACCGCCACAGTGGCCATTTGTGAGCAGGTTGCCGGTAAAGAAAACGTATTGCACCTGGACATTGAGCCGGGTACTGACACAGCGCTTTTCAATACCTTATTCACACATGTCGTAGCGCAAGGCTGGCACAACAAAGACTTCATTGGCAAACACACGAAAGGATTTGACGATGCCGTTAAAACCAATCGCATGTCGCTGGAAGACGGCTCAAAAATCACGGGTATTTCAGTCGCCAGGCTGCGCCAAGCGGCCGAGTGGGCGTACAAGCCAAAGGCATCAGGCCATGCCCCACGCACCTTTCATTCCTATGAAAAAGGAATTATTTGGGGCAATGACAACTACGTGATTCAAAGCGCGCTGGTCAGCCTGGTGCTGGCAACACAAAACGTGGGCCGCCGTGGTACCGGTGTTTGCCGTATGGGTGGCCACCAAGAAGGCTACACACGCCCACCCTACCCGGGCGACAGCAAGATTTACATCGACCAGGAAGTTATCAAAGGCAAAGGGCTGATGTACACCATTTGGGGCACCAACCCTTTCCAGACCACCAACAACGCAGAGCAACACCGTGAGGTGCTGACGCGGCGGGCCAACATCGTGCGCGATGCAATGTCCAAAGCCAAAGGTGCGACAACCGCACAAATGGTGGACATCATTTATGACGCCTGCAAGAACAAGGGTGGCATGTTTGTCGTCGCCATTAATTTGTATCCAACCAAATTGGCAGATGCAGCACACATTCTGTTGCCCGCAGCGCAGCCGGGTGAGATCGATCTGACATCTATGAGTGGTGAGCGCAGATTAAGACTGTCAGAAAAGTTCATGGATGCACCCGGCACTGCCAAAGCTGATTGCCTGATTGCTGCGGACATCGCCAACACCTTGAAGGCGCTGTACTCAAAAGAAGGCAAGGCAGACATGGCCAAACGGTTCGAAGGGTTTGAATGGAAAAATGAAGAGGACGCCTTTAACGATGGCTTCAGGCGTGCAGGTCGCCCAGGGGTTGGCCCCATTGACAGTCAGGGCGGTGACACTGGCTATCTGGCAACCTATGAGCTGCTGCGCAAAGCTGGAAATAACGGTGTGCAGTTGCCTATCAAGGAAG
This sequence comes from Polaromonas sp., assembly GCA_049653085.1. Taxonomy (GTDB): domain Bacteria; phylum Pseudomonadota; class Gammaproteobacteria; order Burkholderiales; family Burkholderiaceae_C; genus Polaromonas. The sequence continues at coordinate 1,687 of JBASFP010000088.1, read as the reverse complement.
TCAAGGACGGCAAATTGATTGGCACCGAAATCCATTACGCCGACAACAAGTTTGACACCAAAGACGGCAAGGCCGAGTTCAAACCTGCACCGTGGAATGGCCTGCCCGCCCCTGTCGCCGGGCAAAAAGCCAAGTACAAGTTCTGGATCAATAACGGGCGCGCCAACGAAGTGTGGCAAACGGCGTATCACAACCAGTTTGACCCGCACGTGATGGCGCGCTATCCGATGGCGTTTTTAGAAATGAACCCCGCCGACTCTGGCGCACTGGGTGCGAAGGCGGGTGACATTGTTGAAGTCTTCAACGACTACGGCAGCACCTATGCCATGGTGTACCCGTCAACCGCCATCAAGCGCAACCAGACCTTCATGCTGTTTGGCTACCCCAAGGCAGTAGCCGGCGACGTGACCACGGAGTGGGTAGACCGCAACGTCGTGCCTTACTACAAGGGTACATGGGGCGACATACGCCTAGTAGGCACGATGGATGACTACAAAGCCAAAGTGTCATTCAAAGAACGTCGCTACGCCTAGGCGAGCTTCAAACCAAAGGGTGCACTGGATGCGCCCTTTTTTTAAGGAAACATCGTGAACTTAGATACTTTCTTACCGGCTGTTGAAGGCAACGCTGCTAGCACCATGGCGTTGAAAGCCTATTCAAGCTACGTACCCGCTCACCCGGCGACTGACGGCGCAACGCCAAAGCTGCTGGGCATGCTGTCGTCGCGCCAAAACACATCGCCTCGGCGGCTTGAAGCCCCTGCGCCGAACTCCAAGCAACTTGAGCAAATCTTTTCTGCCGCGGCTGCTGCACCAGACCATGGGCTGCTCAACCCGTGGCGCTTCATCAGTATTGGGCCAGACCAACGACCAGCCCTGGCCAAAGCTTTTGTATTGGCCTTGCTTGAGCGAGACCCTGGTGCGACACAAGAGCAACTGGAAGCGGCTGGTGACAAAGCTGCGCGCGCGCCCTTTTTAGCATTAGCCGTGTTTCGCCCAGACGCCAATCCCACCGGCATCAGACCAATTGAGCAAACCATTTCGCTGGGGTGTGCAATTCAAAACGTCTTGCTGGCAGCGCACGCGCTTGGCTTTGGCTCGGGTCTATCGAGTGGCCGTGCGATGACATCCAGGGCTCTGAGGGCGCTATTCAATTTGACGGTCAATGAAGAAGCTGTCTGCTTTGTTGCCATTGGAAGTGTTACCAAACACAAACCGGGCCGCATGCGCCCGACAATCGGGACTTTTTTGTCTGCTCTGAGTGCGTAGAAGCCTATAACCTCATCATCACCCAATTATTTAGTGACAATATTAGCTTCTGGGCCAATAAATACGAGTGTGAGCAGCTTCTAAATACATGGCGCATAAAACCTAAAGAAGGTATTTTTTTTTAGGTAAAAGATAAGTTTCCAGCAGCCGATAGAGCAAATAGATTGGCTTTTTGTCTTGGACGACGCTGCAACCCAGCGCTGCCACGATAAACTCAGTCATGCAAAACGGAATCCTATTGGCGGCTGTGGATCTGGGATCCAACAGTTTTCGCCTTGAAATCGGTCGTCATGACCACGGCCAGATCAACCGCACCGAATACCTCAAAGAAACAGTTCGTCAGGGCAACGGCCTGGATGCCAACCGCAACCTGACGCCAGACGCCATGCAACGCGGCTGGGACTGCCTGGCGCGTTTTG